>NZ_JBICUM010000007.1:0-332889 GCF_043198155.1 Micromonospora sp. NPDC048871
CGAGCGGGGGCACGGTCTGACCCTAGGACTCGACATCGGTCCAGGGGATGAAAGTGCTCACCCGCCCGCGGCTACCAGGCACCGAGTCTGCCAACGGCTGACCCGGTAGCTCCCATTAGGGGATCAGGTCATCGGCGTACCGGGGGCCGTCGGGGTAGGGCCAACCGTTGGCCAGGCAACCGGCCAGGCCGTACGTCTGCTGTTGCATGACCGGGGCCGGCAGTCCCGGCCCCGGGCACTCCGCGTGCCACTCACCGAACTCGTGCCCCACCTCGTGGTTGATCACGTAGGCCCGGTAGACCGCCAGCGGTGCCCCGTAGTCCGGCACCGCCTCCCGCCACCGCGCCAGATTGATGATCACCTCGCCGGGGAGCCGGCAGGAGGTGTAGCCCTCCGTGCTCAGGCCGCCGACGGCGCACATCCGCTCCGAGGTCAGCGGGGTGGCCAGGTAGACGGTGAAGTCGGCCCGGTCGAACTCGGCTACCCGCTGCACCCGCAGGTCCCCCGACCCGATCCAGCTACGCGGATCGGACAGCACCCCGTCGACCTCGGCCGCGAAATCGGCCGCCTCCGTACCGGCCTCCTGCTCGACGGCCACCCGGTAGCGCACGAGCGGCCCGTCCAACCCGTACACCGGGGACTCCGCGTCGGCGACCAGGAACTGCCCGCTACCGGCGCTCGGGTACGGGCTCGGTTCCGGTGGCTGCTGCACCAGGCCCTGCGCGGGCCGGCTCCGGCCGTCCGGCTCCCCCGCCGGGTCATCCTTGAGGCCCAGCACGGCCAGCACGACGACCGCGAGCATCAGCAGACCCAGGGGTACGGCCAGCCAGTGCCGTCGCAGCCGCGCTGCGGGAACCGAACCGCCCGGGCGCCCAGCAAGGGGTGAAGAGGGCATGACCCGATCGTCTCACCCATGTCAGGTCGAATCGGCGCAAACTGGAAATGTCTCGGGTCAGCTTGGACCGGTCACAGGGGCGGACCGGCGTAGCGCCGACCATCGAGGTACGGCCAGGGGTTGGCCTTGCAGCCCTTGAGGAACAGGGTCTGCTGCATCATCACCGGGGCCGGTCGGCCCCGCCCCGGGCAACGCTCGTGCCGGTTGCCCAACTGGTGCCCGACCTCATGGTTGATCACGTACGTGCGGTAGACCGACAGGGGCACCTTCGCCTCGACGAAGTGCGGCACCGACCGCCGCCACCGCTCCAGGTTGATGATCACCTTCCCGGGGGCCCGGCAGGAGGTGTAGGGCCGCCCACCTACCCGGATGTCCACCCCGCCGGCCGCGCACATCCGGCCCGCCGTCGCCGCCGTGGCCAGGTAGACGGTGAAGTCGTACCGGGACGAGGTCGGCACCTGACGCAACCGCAGTCGGCCACTGTCCACCCAGCTGCCCGGCCCGGTCAACGCCTCCTGCACGACCAGCCCGAACTCGCCCGGATCGACCTTCGCGCCGGACTCCACCGCCACCCGGTACCGCTGAAGCCCACCGGACTTCCCCAGCACCGGGCCGGTCCGCTCGTCGTAGTCGAAGCGACCCCGCCCCGCCGAGGGCACCCGCCCGGGCTGCTGCAACACCGGCGCCGCCGGGGAAGGACTTGCCACCGCAGGCGCGGAGGACGGCGTCGCCGGTGACGGTACGACCGCCGACACCGGTGGCGGGACCGCCTGCACCTCGTCGGCGTCGGCCGGGCCGGGGAGCCAACCCGTACCCCCGGCCACCAGCATCACCGCGGCACCCACCGCCGCCAGCACCCCCACCCGGACGGCGACCCTGGGCCGGTGGCCGGCCCGCCGGTCGACGCCTTGCCCGGAGGAAGCCCCGCGACTGGTGTGTCGGCCAGGATGCCGGCGGTGGCTACGAGGGGTGACCATCCCGGTCATCCTGCCAGGTCTGACCGGTACCTCGCGTCCCCCGTCTCGGTGAGCAGCCCGACCACGGCCCGAGCCACCAGGCGCGGCACCTCCAGTTGGGCCACATGGCCCACCCCGTCGAGCATCAACAGTCGACTGTCCGGAATGGCCCGTGCGGTCTGCGGCGCCACCCGGACGTCGACCAACCGGTCCCGCCGACCACCGACGACCAGTGTCGGCGCCTGCACGGAACGGGCCAGCCGCCACAGCGAGTCCGCCCCCGGCAGGTACGACCGTAGGAAGCTGTGAACCAACCCCCGGAAGGTACGCACATAGGCTGCGGCGTAGTGCTCCGCCTGGTAGCGCACCCGGATCTCCTCCAGCGCCTCCTGTCGACGCTGATCGCAGATCCGGCTCAGGTCGGCCACACAGGACTCCATCACCTGCTGCGCCATCACCTCCGGGGCCATCTGGGCCAGCCGCCAGGCGACCAGCCGCTCGCCCCGGGGAACAGCCAGCACGGGGAGCATCCGGCCCTGCAACGACCGGCGGAAGTTCAGGAACGGCAGGGCCGGCGAGACCAGGGTCAAGGTACGGACCAGGTCCGGGCGCAGCGCGGCCACCCGGACCGAGATGGCCCCGCCCAGCGAGTTGCCGAACAGGTGCACCGGCCCCCGGCCTGAGTGCTCGATCCAGCGGATCACCCGTTGCGCGAAGAAGGGCACGGTGTACCGCAGACCCGGCTCGCTGCGACCGAAGCCCGGCAGGTCGATGGCCTGACCGTCCAGCCGGTCGGCCAGCAGACCGGCCAGGTCGGTCCAGTTCTGCGAGGAACCACCCAGCCCGTGCACGTACAGCGCCGGTTCGGCGTCCGGCCCGGTAGCCGGGGTGTCGCGCACGTAGGTGACCGTGCCGTCTAGCCGTACCTCCCGACCGGGCCAGGGTGGTGGCACCGAGTGGGCGGGCAGCAGCCGGTCGGAGGAGAGACGAGCAGGCTTCACCATTCCAGTCTGCCCGGGTGCCCCTCAGGCCAGCAGGGCCTCCAGCCGACGATTCACCGCAGCCAGTGTGGCGCGTACCACCGCCTGTCGGGGATCACCGGCGACCAGGGCGGACCCGGCCAGTTGCTCCACCCACCCGTCGCAGACCAGCAACGCCACCACGGTGGCCACCTCACAGTTGCCGAAGGGCACCACGGCGGCATGTTCGACGAAGCACCGTCCGCCCTCCACCGGACCGCCGGCACCCCGCAACAACTCGTCGATCGAGGCCGCGGCCGCTACCGCACAGAGCCGCAGCACGTAACCGTCGACCGCCGGGCCGGTGGCGTACCCGGCGGCACTGTGCTCCCCCGCGACCAGCCGGACCTCGACGGTGGCGTCCAGCCCGAAGGTGCTGACCTGCACGTGGTCGAGCACCACCCGGGGACCGGGACGCCCGCCGGTGTCCAACGGCCGCGACGGCGCGGACTCCGTGGTGGTCAACTGCCCACCGGAGTACGAGGCGCCCAGGGTCGCCGGGCTCCCGGTCGCGCCGGGCTCCTCCACGGCGGCCCGGCCACTGTTGGGTGAGGGTGCCGGACGTCTACGCCGCAACTGATCCGGCGCGGCTTCGGTGCGGGTCGCCACGCCTTCCGTACGGGCGCCCGCCGGTCGGTTGGTCGGGCGTCGAGGCTCGCCGCCGGCCCGGCTCTCGCCGTCGCCACCCCGGTTGTCCGCGGACCGACGTCGCACCGGCGCGGCCGGTGTCACCGGCACGCCGCGCGGTGCGGCGGCAAGACCCATCCGCTCCTGGAGCAGCCGGGCCACCTGCCGGCTGACCTCGGCCGGGTCGGCACCGTCTGAGAGGTCCAGACGCAGGCTGTGGGCACCCGCCGGGGTACGGCGCAGCGACGCATCGCGTACCCCCTCGACCCCTCGGACCGCGTCGAGGATCGCGTTGACGTCGAAGCCCTCCGGCCGGTCGCGCAGCGGTGCCGGCTCGTCATCGCGGCGCAGATGGGTGGCGATCCGGGCGAGTTCCGGCGTTTCGGCAGGTGGATCCACGGCAGGCGGCTCCGGAACGAGGGGCACGTCCGGTTCGGCGGGGACGCGCTGGGGCAACACCGCCGCTGTGCCGTCCGGCGACCGACCCCCGCCCGGTTCCACCGGCGGTACGGGTTCCGGCGCGGACCGACGTGCCGCGTAAGGGGCCGAGTTCGTCGACCCGTTGGCGGCATGGCTCTGCTCGTGGCGGCCCGCCCCCGCGGCGTTCATCCCGGTCAGCGCATCGGCGGGAACCGGAGTCGGGTCAGGCTGGCCGGGGGTAGCCGCGGAACGAGTCGGGGCCGGCTCGTCGGAGACCGGACGAAGCCGGAAGGGTCGGTGAACAGACAGGTCGGTCGGCTCCCGGTGATCGGCGACCGGCCCGGCACCAGAGGTCGGCCTGAGGTCTGCGGTCGGCATCGGGTCGGTGGTCGGCCTGAGGTCGGCGGGAGGGCTGAGTTCAGCGGCGGATCTGGCCGCAGCGGTGGCCCATGGATCCGGCGTGGCTTCCGGGGCGGCGGCCAAATGGGCCCCGGGTGCCTCCCGGTAGGTCGACCCGCTGGCCGGTGGGGCGCTGGTCGGGCCGTGCGCCCACGGCCCCTGCTCCTCCATCGGCGGCTGAGCTGCTCGGCTGCCCCAGGGTGCCTGCTCCTCCGACGGCGGTTGGGCTCGGGTGCCCCAGGACCCCTGCTCCTCCGTCGACGGGTGGGCTGCTCGGGTGCCCCAGCGCCCCTGCTCCTCCGACGGCGGCTGGGCGCCCCAGGGCAGCCCCTCCTCGGCCGGCGCGGCGCTGACCGGGCGGGCCCAGGCCGGACGCTCCGGCGGCTGCGCGGTCGGGCCGGTCACCGGCCGTTCGTCGGCGGCCCGAGGAGCCCAGGTCGGTCGCTCCATCGGGGTGCTGGTCGGCGGCATCGCCCAACTCGGCCGGTCGGAGAAGGTCTGCTCAGCCCGCCCGGGTAACTCTGGCTCAGCCCTACCGGACAGGTCCTGTTCAGCTCCGACAGGCGGATCCTGCTCAGTCCTGCCGGGCATGTCGTGCTCACCTGGATCGCGCTCAGCCCTGCCGGAGGGATCCTGCTCGGCCCTACCGGGCGGGTTCTGCCCGGCCGTCACGCCGGGGTCGGACTGAGCCCAACTGGGGACGGCCTGCTCCGGCTGACCGGGGGTCGGCTCCGGCCCCTGACCCGAGGAGCGAAATCCCTCGTACGGTCGGGTTGGTTGCACGGGTACCGGCTCGTAGGAACGGCTCGGCTCGGCGCGCACCGGCTCGTACGGCCGACTGGGCTCGTGGGCCCAGGTCTGAGCCGGAGTGTCACGCGAGCGTCGACCTGGTGAGTCCCCCTCACCCCGGGCCCACGAAGGAGCCCATTCGCTGGTCGGAGTCGACCGGGCCCAGTCCGGCTGCTCGGCGGCCGCCGGTAGCCGGAGCCCGGCCTGGTCGGTCGGTGCCGGGTCAGTCGGCTCGGCGGCAACGGCCTCGGCGGGCCCCCACCGGTTGGCCCCGTTGGAGTCCTCCCACCCGTGCGACGCCGGGCCGGCCGACTCCTCCCGGTGGCGCTCTGCGGTGGGCGCGTGCAGCCCAGGGGGCATCTCGAAGCCCGAGGCGGCGGTGCCGACCGGCGGCACCTGCACGGTCGGCGACGAGGTCGGCAGGCCGGTCACCGGCGGAGCCGACGTCGGCGGAGCCGACGTCGGCAGACCACTCACCGGTGGCCCGGAGGCGGGCAGGCCACTGACCGGCGGCGCTGAAGTGGGCAGGCCACTCATCGGTGGCCCGGAGATCGGCGGGCCGCTCACCGGCGGGGCCGAGGTGGGCAGGCCGGTGACCGGCGGCCCAGAGGTGGGCAGGCCGGTCATCGGCGGGGCCGAGGTCGGGGCAGCGTGCACCGGGGCCGACAGGCCCCCGGCCGGTGGCGCGGAGGTCGGTAGGCCGGTGGGGGGTGCGGATTGCTCACTGGCCGGTACGGGGCGCGGTGCCGGCAGCACCAGGCGCTCGTGACCAGGGTGGTGGCCGGAATCACGGGACCCGGGCGGGGCACTCACCGGGGCGTGCCAGTCGGCGGAAGGCTCGTTCGCACCGGGGTACCTGCCGTTGACCTGCTGACCGTTGACTCCCTCGGACCGCTGCGGCACCGGCTCTCCGGGTGGGGCCGGCAGGTCGGCGTAGGGGGGCGAGGCCGTGGACCAGCCGGTCGGCGGCGGAATCACCCGCCAGCGTTCCCCGGTCTCCTGGGAGCTTTCCGCGCTCCAGGACCAACCCCCGGTCGGCGGCGCCCACCCGTTGCCGGAACGGCCCAGGTCATCCTGCTGACCCGTACCGTCGCCGTGCTCTCCCGGGGTGGCGGCACCGGGCTGTCCTGTTTCACTCACCGCGCGCTCCTTGGTCGCCCCCGCTGAGGCTACCGTGTGGCGACAGTGGCGATAAGTTACAGCGGCGGGCCAATTCCGCCCGGGGCCCTCCAGGCCCTGGTCGGTTTGACAGAAATGCCGGTCCGCACGACGACCTCGGAGGTTCTGATGACCGCTACGGGGAACGGCGCCCAGACCGCCGGCCGGCCCACGCGCCTACCTCGTTCGGCACGCCGTAAGCAGCTGCTCGCCGCAGCTCAGGAGGTGTTCGTCGCGCAGGGTTACCACGCCGCAGCCATGGACGACATCGCCGAGCGGGCGGGAGTCTCCAAGCCGGTGTTGTACCAACACTTCCCCGGAAAGATGGAGCTGTACCTGGCCCTGCTCGACACGCACTGTGACGCCATCGTCGCCAAGGTGCACGATGCCATGGCCAGTACCACCGACAACAAGGAGCGGGTCGGGGCGTCCGTGCGGGCCTACTTCGACTTCGTCGACCACGAGAGCGAAGCCTTCCGGCTGGTCTTCGAGTCGGACCTTCGCAACGACCCCGCCGTACGGCAGCGGGTCGAGCGGGTGGAGCAGGGCTGCATCGCCGCCATCACCGACACCATCATCTCCGACACCGGAGTGAGCCGGGCCCACGCCGAACTGCTCGCCTCCGGCCTGGTCGGTGCCGCCGAGACCGCCGCACAGTTTTGGCTGGCCGGGGGCCGTCCGGTGCCCAAGGCCGAGGCCGAGGCGCTGGTGGCGGCGCTCTCCTGGCGGGGCATCGCCAGCTTTCCGCTGCAAGGTGAGTCAGCCTGAACTAGCACCTTGTGATCGGATAGCCTTCGCACGGCGGCCATTTCGCCCGACGGAGGAGGCACAGTGGAGGTCAAGATCGGCGTGCAGTACGCGCCCCGCGAACTGGTTCTGGAGAGCGCGCAGTCGCCGGCAGAGATCGAGCGGATCGTGACCGACGCCGTCGCCCGGGGTGAGGGCACCCTGTCCCTGACCGACGAGAAGGGCCGGCGGATCATCGTGCCGGTCAGCAAGGTCGCCTACGTGGAGATCGCGGAGGCATCTCCCCGGGCGGTGGGTTTCACCGTCCGCTGACGGTCCAGTTGGTAGGTCCGGCGGCGACCCTCCGCGCGATGCGCGAGTCGGTCAGCCGCCGGATCAAGCCCCCTGACTGCTCACCCTGACAGATTCAGGTGGTGAGCGCCCCACGATCGACGCCGGTCACCCCCCGGGACAGCCGCCACCCCCATCGACGGCCGCTTGGCTATTCCGGGTCGGCGAAGCCCGCTTCCGGCCATCGACGTAGCCCGGCCCTCGGCCCGGCGCATCTTGTCGGAGTCCGGCCGCACACCCGGCGCATCTTGTCGGAGTCCGGCCGCACACCCGGCGCATCGAGCCCGATCAGCCCACAGCGGTGCAGAAGTGCGGTCGAGACGGGCAACCCGCAGTTTTCGCCGAACGGGGACACACCGGGATCTGCGGGCAGAAATTTCGAGAGGCCCGACCTGGTCGACAGACCGGGCTGCCGGTGATACACATCACGTAAGAGCCTGCCCGGTGACGCTTGCTTGCGCGGAATCAGGACAGCGTATGGCCCGTTCAGGTAGCATGGAGGAGTTGCCGTAGGCGCCGATCCGGCCGGAATCGCAGTGGATCTGGGATGGCATTGCTTCCCGATTCGCAGGTGATCCCGAGTCGAAGTCCGACCCCACGGCGCGCGTGCGGCCCGGTCCGCTCGGCTTTCTGCCGCCGACCGTGTGGCCCGCGCCATACCGAACGCGCCCTGAGGACATGACGGGGCGCACCCACGAGAGGGCACCCCCAAATCCATATGAGTGAGCTGACTCAAGACCTCACAGACGGCCAGGAACTGGCCCCCACTGCCCCGGTCCGACCGGAGGCACCGACCTTCGCCGAGCTGGGCGCCCGCGACGAGACCGTCGAGGCGCTGGCCGCGGCCGGCATCACCCGCGCCTTCGCCATCCAGGAGTACGCCCTGCCGATCGCGCTGCGCGGGGCCGACCTGATCGGGCAGGCCCCGACAGGCACCGGCAAGACCCTAGGCTTCGGCGTACCGCTGCTGGAGCGGGTCTTCGCGCCCGGCGAGGGCAGCGGCGACGGGCTGCCCCAGGCGCTCGTCGTGGTACCCACCCGCGAGTTGGGCATCCAGGTGGCCAAGGACATCGCGGCCGCCGGCCGCACCCGCGGCGTACGCGTGCTGCCGATCTACGGCGGGGTGGCGTACGAGCCGCAGGTCGAGGCGCTGCGCAAGGGCGTGGAGATCCTCGTCGGTACGCCCGGCCGCCTGCTCGACCTGGCCAAGCAGAAGCACCTGCGCCTGAACGGCATCCGGGCGCTGGTGTTGGACGAGGCCGACCGGATGCTCGACCTGGGCTTCCTCGACGACGTCGAGCGGATCCTGGCGATGCTGCCCGAGGACCGGCAGACCATGCTGTTCTCGGCGACCATGCCCGACCCGATCGTGACCCTGTCCCGGCGATTCCTGCGGCACCCGGTCACGATCCACGCCGGGCACACCGCGGAGACCGGCCCGTCCCCGCAGACCGAGCAGTTGGTCTACCGCACCCACTCGATGAACAAGGTCGAGATCGTCGCCCGGATCCTCCAGGCGGAGAGCCGTGGCCTGACGATGATCTTCACCCGGACCAAGCGCGCCGCCGACCGGGTCGCCGAGGATCTCGACTTCCGCGGCTTCGCGGTCGCCGCCGTGCACGGTGACCTGGGCCAGGGCGCCCGCGAGCGGGCCCTGCGGGCCTTCCGGGCCGGGAAGATCGACACCCTGGTCGCCACCGACGTCGCGGCCCGGGGCATCGACGTCACCGGCGTCACTCACGTGATCAACTACGACTGCCCGGAAGACCAGGACACCTACACCCACCGCATCGGCCGCACCGGCCGGGCGGGCGCGAGCGGTGTCGCGGTGACCTTCGTCGACTGGGACGACATGCCGCGCTGGCGGATCATCGACAAGACCCTCGGGCTGGACATGCCCGAGCCGCAGGAGACGTACCACACCTCCCCGCACCTCTACACCGACCTGCACATCCCGACCGACGTGACCGGCACCCTGCCGACCGCCGAGCGCACCCGGGCCGGGCTCTCCGCCGAGGTCGAGGAGGACCTGGGTGGCGGCCGGCCCCGCCGAGGCGAGCCGCGCGGCGGACGCCGCCGGGACCGTGGCCGCAGCGACAGCGGGCGCGGTGAGGATCGCGGGCGTGCCGAGGGTCGTGGACGTTCCGCGGGCCGCTCTGCCCAGGCGGGCGAGGCTGCGCCGGAGACCACCGAGGTCACCGAGGGCGGCAGCCGTACCCCCCGGCGTCGTCGACGTCGCCGGGACGGCGAGGTCATCGCCGGTGTGGACGCGAACGCCACCGCCGGTGCGACCACGGCCGTCGAGACCAGCGCCGGCACCGAGGGCGCCGCAGGTGAGGCGGGACGCCCCCGTCGCCGCCGACGCCGCCGTGGCTCCGCCTCCACCGCCGGTACGGCCGCCGAAGCCACCGACTGACCCCAGCGACACCCATGCCGCACCGTCCGTCCAGGGCGGTGCGGCCGTGCGTTCGGCCACCCTCACCCGGCCGGGTCGACAAGATCACGCTCGATCTTTGATCGAGTGGCCTCGTTCGCGTCTGAGGCCACTCGATCCCACATCGAGCGTGACCTTCAGCGGAGGCTGCGGCGGGGCAGCCGCGAGCGGGCGGGCAGGCTGGCGGCGGGGCTGGGCAGCCCGGGAGGGAAGATGGGGTCATGCCCGAACCGTTGGATGTTGCCCTGGCCGAGGTCCGCTCGATGCTGCTCGGGTCCGGGCTGACCCGGGCCGTGGCCGCCGGGCGGCGGCGTGGTCAGCGTCCTTCCGTGGTCCGGGCCGAGCTACGGCCGGTGGTACTCAAGGCCGGGCCCCGGTTGCAGATCGCCACCTCGGACGGCGCCCGGCCGTACACCCGGAATGTGGCACCGGGGCCGGAGTCGGATGCGGCGGTTGAGGCCCTGCTGGCCGAGCCGTTCGGGAACTGGCATGTCGAGACCACGGACAGCGTCCTGCAACTGCGGGTCACCAAGTCGGGCGAGGCCCAGGTGCACCGCCGGTCGGTCGCCCCGGCCGACGGGGAACAGCCGAGCGCAGCGCAACAGGCTGCGGTGCGGCACGACCGGGCCAAGGAGTACCTGCTCGATCCCGGTGACCCGATTTTCGCCGAGATCGGCGGTTCGGCGGCGAAGCGTCGGCAGGTGGACGCCTTCCTGCGGGCGCTGGTGGCCACGTTGCCCGCCGGGCTGACCGGCCCGCTGCGGGTGGTGGATCTAGGGTGCGGCAACGCGTACCTGACCTTCGCCGCGTACCGGTACCTCTCCCAGCACGGGCTGGAGGTGGAACTGGTCGGGGTGGACGTGCGCGAGGACCAGCGCCGCCGCAACACCGAGCTGGCCGAACGGCTCGGCTGGGCTGATCGGGTGCGGTTCGTGGCCGGCACCATCGCGGACGCCGTCGTCGAGCCGGCGCCTGATCTCGTTCTCGCCCTGCACGCCTGCGACACCGCCACGGACGAGGCGTTGGCCCGTGCGGTGCGGTGGGGGGCCCGCTGGGTGTTGGCCGCACCCTGCTGCCATCACGATGTGGCGGCGCAACTGCGCGCCGGTGGGGCACCCACCCCGTACGGTCTGCTGACCCGGCAGGGCATCCTGCGGGAGCGCTTCGCGGACGTCCTCACCGACGCGCTGCGGGCCGGGCTGCTGCGGCTGCACGGCTACCGGGCCGAGGTGGTCGAGTTCGTGGATTCCGCCCACACCCCCCGCAACCTGCTCATCCGGGCCCGCCGTACGGATGTGGCCCCCACCGCTGAGCAGCGCGCGGAGTACGCGGAGCTGGTCGAGCAGTGGCGAATCACACCCCGGCTGGAAACCCTGATCAACCGGACCACAACGGCTCTTTAACCCCCAGCCGATGCCGCCAGCCGTGCCTGCCTGATCAGTCAGTCAGTATTTTCCGGCGAAACCCGTACTACTCTCGGATAAGCGCACCGTCAGGTGCCGTCGGGAGGGAAGACCCACCGGATGGGTTCGGCAGAAATATCGCCACAGATGGCGTTCGCGCGCTTCGTGCGCCGGGCTATCGACGACGCCCGCGAGGAACGCGGATGGACCGTCACCGACCTGGCCGCCCACACCGGAGTCGGCCGGTCCACCATCTTCCGCTGGCTGGCCGGTGACTGGCAGGACTACCCGGAACTGGCCAAGGTGCGGGGCTTCTGCTCCGCCCTGGACCTCCCGGTGGCGGCTGCCTTCCGGGCGCTGGGGCTGCCGGACACCGGCTCGGGAAGCCTCCCCCGGGGCAGCGATGGCCCGGTCGAGGCGGACGTTCGGGTGATCCTGCAACGGCTGGCCGACCCGAGCGTGCCGGCCGAGGAGAAGCACCACATCCGGGACCTGCTGCGCTACCTGGCCCGCCGCCCGATCCGCCGCGCCGGCTGACCTGCGCGAGCCCGGCCGACCTGCGCGGGACTGGTCGGTCAGCGCACCAGCACGGTGAACTCGGCCGTGCGGACCTCACCCCCGGTGGCGAAGTCCAGGTAGAGGCGGTACCGCCCCGGTCCGGGTGCGGTCAGCCAGAACTGCATCGCCCCGTCCACCAGTTCCGGTTCCGGGTGTACGTGCAGGTAGCCGAGGTCACCTTCGCGCAGCGCGACGAGGTGGCCGTACGCCCCCAGGTACTGCTCCAGTTTCGGGCTGCTGCCGTCCGCTGCGGTGACCCGGAAGCTCACCGGCACGGTCAGGCCGGGCTCCGGGTCGCCCTGGTAGCTGACGGTCAGTCCGTCGACCGGGTTGCTGGTCGCGGGGGCGGGTAGGCGGCGCGGCGCGTACTCACCGGGGGCCACCAGGTCCACCCCCAGGGTGGTCGCGGTCTGCCGACCGTCCTCGGCCAGGGCGGTGAAGTCGGCGTACGCCCGCCAGATGCCGGGCTGCGGCAGGGTCAGCGGTACCGACCAGGTGCCGTCGGCCGCCATGCTGGGATGCAGGTGCTGGTATCCGGTCAGGTCACGGCGTACCACGATCAGGTGCATCGGCTTGTCGTGGACCACCGCGAACCGGGTGACCGTCCGCCGTTGCGCGTCCTGGATCTGGAACCGCAGCTCATCGGCCTGCCCCGGGGTGAACTCGGCGGCCAACGGGGTGAGGGTGTACCCGGCCCGGCTGACCGCCAGGCCACCCGCCTCGGCCGCCTCCGTCTGCCCGGCCTCATGCGAGTGGGCACCGGTGCCCGGGGCGTGGGTGTGGCCGGTCAGGGCGCTCTGCGGCACCCCGCCCGCCGCCAGGGCCCCGCCGGTGTTCATCCGACCGAGCCCGAACCCGAGCAGTACGGCCAGGATCAGCCCACCGACCACCAGCGCCAGCCGCACCGTACCCGGATCGGCCCTGTCCACCCCGCCCTCGCCGCCGCCAACACCGAGCTCCCCGACCCCCACCTGCCCATCCGTTCCGTCATCCCCCCGCACCGCCACATCCCCTTCTCGCTCCCCCGGCACCCACCCACCGTAGCCACCACCCCCGCACCCTCACCCCACCTCCCCCGCGATCTTGCACTTTTTGTCGCTGAGATGCGGCATTCACCCGTTATGTCCCGACAGAAAGTGCAAGATCGCGGGGCAGGTCAGGTCGTTAGGGCCAGGGTTAGGGGGAGGACGGCGGGGGCGTTGGCGCGGCGGAGTTCGCGGGCGGCCAGGGTCAGGGTCCAGCCGGTCTCGACGAGGTCGTCTACGAGCAGGACGGGGCCGGTCAGGTCGGCCAGGGCGGTGGCCAGGGGGGCGGGCACGGTGAGGGTGCCGTGCAGGGCGCGTACCCGCTGGGCGCTGTTTCCGCGGGCGGCACCCGGTGGGGTGGCGACGGTCACCCGACCCAGCAGGGGCATCCGCCCGACGGCGGCGATCCGCTCGGCCAGTGAGGTGATCAGGAGCGGATGAGTGGTCGAGTCCATCGCCACCACCCCCACCGGGCGACTGGGCCAGGGATCGTCCCCGTGCGCCCACGCCTTGAGGACCTCGATGACGGCCGCGACCACGTCGTCCGGCACCGGCCCGTCCGGGGTACCCGGTCCGACCAGCCCGCGCAGCCGGTCACCCCAACCTAGATCGGAGAGCCGGCCCACGGCCCGACCGGGCAGCGCCTGCTCCGTCGGGGCGATGCGCCCCTTCAGGGGTACGCCGACCGCCGCCAACCCGGTCGGCCAGAGCTTCTTCGGCACGATCTGCACCCCGGGGCGGCCCAGGAAGTTCTGTGCGGCCGTCAATGCCGCCGGTGACACCTCGGAGGTGAACAGGGGCTCGGCACACCGGTCGCAGCGGCCACAGTCGGTCGCCTCGGCGTCGTCCAGGCACTCCCGCAGGTAACGCAACCGGCAACCGGGCGTCGAGGCGTACTCCAGCATGGCCTGTTGCTCGGCGGCGCGGGCGGTGGCGACGCGGCGCAACCGCTCGGCGTCGTAGGTCCAGGGCTCGCCGGTGGCGAGCCAGCCGCCGCGCACCCGGCGGACCGCGCCGTCGACGTCGAGCACCTTGAGCATCATCTCCAGGCGGGCCCGGCGCAGGTCGACCAGCGGTTCCAGGGCCTGGGTGGAGAGCGGCCGGTCGGTGTGCAGGGCGGCGAGCACCGCACGGACCTGGTCCTCCGGGGGGAAGGCCAGGGAGGCGAAGTACCGCCAGATGGCCACGTCCTCGCGGCCGGGCAGCAGCAGCACCTCGGCGTGGTCGACGGCCCGGCCGGCCCGGCCGACCTGCTGGTAGTAGGCGATCGGGGAGGGTGGGGCACCCAGGTGCACCACGAACCCCAGGTCCGGTTTGTCGAAGCCCATGCCGAGAGCGCTGGTGGCCACCAGGGCCTTGATCTTGTTGTCCAGCAGGTCCTGTTCGGCGGCGCGCCGGTCGGCGTCCTCCGCCTGCCCGGTGTACGCCGCCACCGACCATCCTCGGGCCCGCAGGAACTCCGCGGTCTCCGTGGCCGCGGCGACGGTCAGGGTGTAGATGATGCCGGACCCGGGCAGCCGGTCCAGGTGGTCGGCGAGCCAGCCGAGCCGGTGCGCCGGGGTGGGCAGGTCGAGTACGCCCAGCCGCAGGGACTCCCGGTCCAGGCTGCCCCGCAGCACCAGCACCTCCGGACCGGGGACGGCCACCTCCGTGCCGAGTTGTTCGGCCACGTCCCGGGTCACCCGGGCGTTGGCGGTGGCCGTCGTCGCCAGCACCGGAGTGTGGGCCGGCAGATTGCCGAGAAAGGTACGCAACCGGCGGTAGTCCGGCCGGAAGTCGTGCCCCCAGTCGGAGACGCAGTGCGCCTCGTCGACCACCAGCAGCCCGGTGGTGGCGGCCAACTGCGGCAGCACACCGTCGCGGAAGTCCGGATTGTTCAGCCGTTCCGGGCTGATCAACAACACGTCCACCGTCCCGGCGTGGATCTCGGCGGTGATCTCCTCCCACTCCTCCAGATTGGCGGAGTTGATGGTGCGGGCCCGGATGCCGGCCCGGGCGGCGGCCTCGACCTGGTTCCGCATCAACGCCAACAGCGGAGAGACGATCACCGTAGGCCCGGCGGGAGAGGGCTGGTCACGCAGCAGGGCGGTGGCCACGAAGTAGACCGCCGACTTGCCCCAGCCGGTACGTTGCACGCAGAGCACCCGCCGCTGGTCGACCACCAACGCCTCGATCGCCCGCCACTGATCCTCACGGAGGGTGGCGTGGTCGCCGGCCAACCGCCGCAGCACCTGTTCGGCGCGCTCCCGGACCATGCTGCGTTCCTGGCTCATCCGGCCTTTCTACCAGCGCGGGCGGGAGCGGGGGTGATGTCCCTCCGGCCCGGCCCGACCTGCTGGCATACGATGCCGTTCGATGAGAGAGGACGACATGACACAGCCAACCGGCACCACCGTCACGAGCCGGCGGATCGCGGTCGCCGTGGTGGCCCTGCTCACCGCCGCCATGGTGACCGGCTGCGACGACGACACGCCGCAGGCGGCCCCACCTCCGCCGGACCCGAAGCAGGAGCTGCTGGCCGCGGTGCCGACCGAGGAGGACCCGGCCTTCCGCTTCGTCACCCGGGACACCTCCGGCGACGTCTCCGGGGTGGTGGATCCGGCGAACCGGGGCATGGACATCGACACCGTCACCAAGGACAAGGACTTCACCCTGGAGATGTCCTTCCGGATGGTCGACTCACGGACCTGGATGAAGGTCAACTTCAAGGGTTCCAAGGACATCCAGAAGCTGATGAAGCTGCCCACCACGTGGATGGAGATGGACCCGGCGAAGATCGAGATCCCGGACACCCTGCCCACCTACCAGGGCACCGATCCCGGCAACGCCGAGGCGATCATCCGCGCGGCCAGCGAGGTCCAGGCCGGTGAGGGTGGGACGTACACCGGGGTGATCGACCTGGCCACCCAGCCGGACCTGGTGGAGGCCATGGAGGGGCTGGTCACCCTCGGGGAGGGCACCGAGCCGATCCCGTTCACCGCCGTCGTCGGCCCGGACGGCAACCTGGCCTCGCTCACCCTGGAGATCCCGCCCGCCGGCAAGAAGAAGGCCAGCGAGTACGTGGTGGAGTACTCCGACTTCGGCAGCACCCCGCAGATCGTCGCCTTCACCCCCGACGAGGCCGAACCGGCCCCCACCTCCGCCTACGACCTCCTGAACGGCTGACCACAGTTGTGTTGATCAAGAAGTTTGCGTCTGGATCGGGCTCATCGGAGACGCAAACTTCTTGATCAACAGCGGTAGGGGGCGTCAGCGGCCTAGGACGGAGCCGCCGTTCACGCCCAGGATCTGGCCGGTGACGTAGCCGGCGGCGGGGCTGGCCAGGTAGCGGATGGATTCGGCGATGTCGTCCGGGGTGCCGGCCCGGCCGACCAGGGTGGCGGCCACCCGCTTGGCGTGCCCCTCGGGGGTCATCCGACCGACGAAGAGTTCCGTCTCCGCCACGTAGCCGGGGCTGACCACGTTGACCGTGATCTGCTCCGGACCCAGTTGGGCCGCGAGACTGTACGCCCAGCCGTGCAGTGCCGCCTTCGCCGCCGCGTACGCCTCATCCCCACCCCGCTGGGCGGCGATCGAGCTGATCAGGATCACCCGTCCGCCGGGACGACGCAGCCTGGGCCGCAGCGCCTCGGTTAGCAGTACGGCCGTCAGCACATTGGTGTCCAGGGTGGCCCGCCAGTAGTCGGCGATCCCGGTCAGGGAGTCCTGCTGCGGGCTGTGGAAGGCACCGGCGTTGTTGACCAGCACGTCGACCGGTCGGTCCCCGACCGCCTCCAGCACCCTGCCGACCTGCTCGGGGTCGGTGAGGTCGACCGGCACCGGGCGTACCGCCTCCGGTCGGCCGGTCTCCGCCCGGATCCGGTCGGCCGTCGCCGCCAGCACCTCCGCCCGTCGACCGAGCACGAGCACCGAGCACCCGTCCGCGACGAGGGTCCGCGCCACGGCCGCCCCGATTCCCGTACCCCCGCCGCTGACCACAGCCAACCGCTCGGCCACCCCGGGTCCCCTGTCGTCGTCGGTACATTGATCGCCGCCAAGGCTAGCGGCCTTCTGGTCAACTCTCCCGACGCGGGCCTCGGCTCTCCCGACGCGGGCCCGGGCGCAGGGCGTTGCGCAGCAGGGCCAGGCGGGGAGCCAGGCTGGCCAGGCCGCCGGGGAAGAAGTAGACCGCCAGGATGAAGACCGTGCCGAGAACGAACAGGGGCTGGGAGAGGGGTCGGCTGAGGAAGGCCGGCAGGGCGTCCACCGCACCGGAGCTGCCGACCGAGACCAGGCGGTGGTCCAGGTACATGTAGAGGATGCCGCCCAGCACCGGGCCCCAGCGGGTGCCGGGGCCGCCGAGCACCACCATCACCAGCAACGACAGGGTCAGCTCACTGCTGGTGATGTGCGGGGAGGCGCCGCCGACGATCAGGCAGTAGACCACCCCGCCGGCCGCCGCCAGACCACCGGCCAGGGTGAAGGCGACCAACTTGAACCGGTACGGGTCCAGCCCGAGCACCCCGATGCGCCGCTCGTCGTCGCGCACCCCGGCCAGCACCCGCCCGGTCGGAGAACCGCTGACCCGGTGCACCACGAAGACCACCACGACCAGGTACGCCAACGCCAGCCAGTACAGGTTGACCGTGTTGGCCACCCCGACCAGCCCGGCGGGCACCCCGGTCACGTCCAGCGGCAGCCCCTCCTCGCCGCCGGTCAACCCACCGAAGTCGCGGGCCACCAGGATCGCCCCGACCTGGGCGAAGGCCAGGGTGACCATGGCGAAGGCGATGCCGACCGTACGCAGGGCCACCGCCCCGACCAGCGCGGCCAGGATGGTCCCGCCGACGATCGCCAGCGGCGCGGCCTGCCACAGTGGCAACCCGGCCCGGGTGATCAGGATGTCCGTGCCGTACACCCCGGCGGCGAAGTAGAGGGCGTGCCCGAAGGAGAGCATCCCGGTCCGCCCGAACAGCAGGTCGTAGCCGGCCGCCAGGCCACCGAAGACCAGGCAGACGGCGAGCAGTTGCAGGGTGCCGGGCGAGTTCAGGGCCCCCTCGAACAGGCCCGGCAGGTGCAGGGTCGAGTACGGCAGGATCAGCGCCACCACCAGCACGACCAGGGGCAGGAAGGGGCGCAGCCGGGACCCACCGGTCGGCTGGGCCGGTACCTCCGCGACAGGTGCCGGGATCTCGGGACTCTTGACCTCGGTCATGCCGTAGCCACCTTTCCGGCGATGCCCTGCGGGCGCAGCAGCAGCACCACGGCCAGCAGCGCGACCACACAGATGTCGCCCAGCCCGGAGGTGCCGTAGTAGTTGACGAACTGTTGCAGCAGCCCTACCGCCACGGCCGCGTACGCGGACCCGATCACCGAGCCCATGCCGCCGATGACCACCACGATGAAGGCGAAGATCAGCAGGGAGCCGCCCTGCTGGGGCGAGACCGTGCCGAAGTAGACACTGCCCAGCGCACCGGCCAGGGCCGCCGCCGCGCCACCGATGGCGAAGACCAGGGTGAAGGCCTTGCGTACGTCGATGCCCAGCGCGGTCACCATCTCCCGGTTCTCCACCCCGGCCCGGATGATCAGGCCATACCGGGTCCACTGGAGGAAGGCCAGGATCGCGGCCAACACCAGCACCGCGGCGGCGATCAGCAGCAGCCCCCCGTTGGGCACCTGGGCACCCAGGATGGTCGTCACCTGGCGGGTCCACTCCGGACGCGGGAAGGGCCGGGCGTCGGCCCCCCAGGTGGCCTGCAACAACGCCACCCCGGCCAGGGAGAGACCGACGGTGACCAGCACCTGTTCGATGGTGCGGGAGTAGAGCGGCCGGATCAGCACCAGTTCCACCAGCACCGCCATCAGGGTGCCGGCGGCCACCCCGAAGGCGACCGCGGCCACAAAGCCGAAGCCGTCCGCGCCGGCACCGGGCAGGTTCCCCGCCGCCCACCAGGTCGCGTACGCCCCGACTCCGAGGAACAGTCCGTGCGCGAAGTTGAGTACGTCGGCCAGGCCGAAGACCAGTGACAGGCCGGAGGCCACCAGGAAGTACAGCGCCGCCAGACCCAGCCCGGTCAGGGTCAGCAGGATGACCGCGTCCATCAGTGCCCGTCCTTCCGTCCGGCGCCGGGCGCGGCGTGGTGGCTGCCGGGCGCGGCGTGGTGGCCCTCGGCCGAACCGACCCCGAGCAGGGACCGGGTCAGCTCGGTCTCGGCCAGCAGCCGCTGGGCGTCGCCGGTCCAGGCCACCTGGCCGGCGGCCAGCACCACGGCGTCGCGGGCCAGTCGCCGGACCACGGCCAGGTTCTGCTCCACCAGCAGCACCGGCACGGATTCGGCGACCCGCGCCAACACCTCCGCCACCTCGGTCACCACCTTCGGCGCCAACCCCTTGGTCGGCTCGTCCACCAGCAGCAGCCGGTTGTCGTTGAGCAGCACCCGACCGATCGCGAGCATCTGCTGCTGCCCGCCGGAGAGGGAACCGGCCCGCTGCCGGGCCCGCCGTTGCAGCTCCGGAAAGAGCGCGAAGACCCGGTCGTACGCCGCCGTGCCACCCCGCCGCTCGGCGAGCCGCAGGTTCTCCGCGACGGTGAGTCCGGCGAAGACGCAGCGGTCCTCCGGCACGTAGCCGAGCCCACCCCGAACCAGCCGGTGGGTGGGTTGACCTAGCAGCGTCGCCGACTGCATCCGGACGGTGCCGCGTACCTCGCCGTTGCGGGGAGTGAGCCCGACCAGGGCCCGCAGCGTGGTGGTCTTGCCGACCCCGTTGCGGCCGAGCAGCACGGTGACCCCGGTCGGTGCGACAGTGAACGACACCCCTTGCAGGATGTGCAGCCCGGCGATCCGTACCGACAGGTCCTGCACTGCCAAGATCGGCTCCATCAGAGCTCCTCCCCCAGGTAGGCCTCTTGCACGGTCGGGTTGGCCATCACCGTCTCCGGGGTGTCGCAGGCCAGCAGGGCGCCGTGGTGCATCACGGCGATCCGGTCGGCCAAATCGAGGATCACGTCCATGTGGTGCTCGACCATCAGCACCGACCGGCCACTGTCTCCGGTCAGCGACCGGATGACCTGGACCAGTTCCGGGACGTCCTCGGCGCTGACCCCGGCCATCGGCTCGTCGAGCAGCATCACCCGTGGTTCGCCGGCCAGCAGCAGGGCGATCTCCAGCTTGCGTTTCTCGCCGTGGGCCAGGGTGCCGGCCAACGCCGTACCCCGGTGGGCCAGGCCGACCCGCTCCAACGCCGTGTCGGCGGCGGCGGCCACCTCCCGGTCGGCCGCCGCCCGCCGCCACAGCTTCATCGAGCCCCCGCGGTGTGCCTGTACGGCCAGCCGGACGTTCTCCCGTACGCTCAGCGACCCGAAGACCGATGAGGCCTGGAAGGTACGCCCCAGGCCCAGCCGGGCCCGCCGGTGCGGCGGCAGGGTGGAGATGTCCTGTCCGTCCAGGGTGACCTGGCCTTCGGTGGGCCGACGCAGACCGGTGATCAGGTTGAACAGTGAGGTCTTGCCGGCGCCGTTGGGCCCGATCACCCCGAGGAACTCCCCGGGTGCCAGGTCGATCTCGACGGAGTCGACGATGGCGACCTCACCGATCCGCCAGGTCAGACCGCGGGTGGCGAGCATCCTCAGCCCTTCATCGCCTGGACCGGCGGGGCAGCCTCGTCACCGGTCAGCGCCTTCTGGGCGGTGGCGGTGAAGGTGTCGCCGCTGCCGGTGAGGTTCGCCTGGTACATCGGCTGGAGCAGGGCGTGGTCCTCGGCGCGGATGGTCATGGTGCCCTTCACACCCTCGAAGCTCCAGCCCTCCAGGGCGGTGATCATCTTCTCGACGTCGTCCCCGCCCTCCTGCACGGCCCGGACCACCATCTGGGCGGCGGCGAAGCCGTCCGGGTGGAACAGGTCGAGGGTGCCGCCGGGCACCTTCGCCTTCGCGGCCCTGGCCGCCTCGGTGTCGCTGGCCCCGTCGAAGTAGTGCGACAGGAAGGAGATCTTGGTGCCGGCCGCCCCGAAGGTGGGCCAGGAGGCGCGGATGTCCAGCCCGGTGACCACCGTGGTGGAGCTGAGTACGCCCTGCTGGTCCAGGGTCTGCCACATCGCCGGGGCGGTGGTGCCGGCCCAGGCCACGAAGAGCAGATCCGGCTTGGCGGACTTGATCTGGCTGGCGAAGGGGGTGAACTCGGTGGCGCTGGCCGGTGCCCGGACCGCGCTGACGGTCGCCCCGGCACCCCCGATGATCTCCTTGACGGCGGCCTCGTTGGCGTCCCCGAACGCCCCGTCCTGGGCGAACACCACTACCTTCTTGCCGGTCGGGTCGCCGATGAAGGACCGGGCGGTAACCACGTCCTGGTACGACTGCCGCCCGGAGCGGAAGGTGTACTTGTTCACGCCGGTCACCGCGTCGGTGGCGGCCGGGCCGGAGATGAACAGCACCTTGTTCTGGGCGGCGATCGGGGCGACCTGAAGCGCCACACCGGACGCCGTCGAACCGGCGATGATCTTGCTGCCCTTGCCGATCAGGTCCTTGGCCGCGGAGACCGCCTTGGCCGGGTCACCGGCGTCGTCGACCTCGGTGATCTCGATCGCCCGGTCACCGACCTTGTTGGTGCCGCCGGTGGCGAAGTCCAGACCGGCCCGGAACCCTTCGATGTACTGCTTTCCGTAACTGGCCAGCGCTCCCGACTGGGAGTACACCAGGCCGACCTTCACCGGGGCGGCGCTGTCGCCACCACCGTTGGCGGTGTCCTGCGGGCTACCACAGGCCGTGGCGGCCATCGCCGCGGCCAACATCGTTGCGGCGGACAGGAGCGCCCGCCGTGTCGTCCGGACCGTCATTGCCACTCCACGTGAGGACTCAGAGGGAGAGAAACCTTATGTGTCGGCTCACGCTAGAAGTGACATCACCCACGGGCTATGTGGCCTGTGCACACAAGTGGCCCGAGGTGGATGGCTTCCGGTTACAGCCAGGAGAACCCGGCAGCGTCCTCCCGGGAAGACCATGGCCGCATATCCCACGGCCACCTCCCACCCTGTGTCGTCCACCGCTACCCGCCCGACCGCCCCTCGGGCGGGCAATCTTGGACAGTTTCCGTTCTCGGGTAGCGGCAACTGTCCAAGATCTACCTCGGGATTCCGATTTCCCTCCGTTCGAGATCGCCGGAAATCGGAAGATTGTCTGGTGCACCGGTTCTTTCGTCACCCCGTACGGCTGGTGCCGCTCGCTTTCCTGGTGGCGATCGGAATCGGCACCGGACTGCTGATGCTGCCCCCGATGACGGCCCCCCGACACGAACCGGCGCCGCTGCTCACCGCCCTGTTCACCGCCACCTCGGCGATCTCGGTGACCGGGCTGACCTCGGTGGACACCCCGACCTTCTGGTCCACCACCGGCCTGGTGGTGATCATGGTCCTCACCCAGATCGGCGGGCTGGGCATCCTCACCGGCGCCGCCCTGGTGGTCCTGACGGTCTCCCGACGGCTCGGCCTGCACAACCGGATGCTGGTGCAGGCCGAGACCCTGGAGTACGGCATCGGAAACCTGGGTCGCCTGCTGCTGCGCATCGGTGCGACCGTGCTGGCCTGCGAGGCGGCGATGACGGCCATCGTCACCGTACGGCTCTGGCTGGGGTACGACTATCCGCTCGGACGAGCCCTGTGGTCGGCGGGTTTCCACGCCATCCAGGCCTTCAACAACTCCGGCTTCTCCCTCTACCCGCACGGCCTGCTGTCCCTGGCCCGCGACCCCTGGGTCTGTCTGCCCCTGGCACTGGGCAGCATCATCGGCGGGCTCGGTTTCCCGGCCCTGTTCGAGGCGGTCCGCGAGTGGCGCCACCCGATCCGGTGGGCGGTCGCCACCAAGCTGACCATCTGGGGCAGCCTCGCCCTGGTCCTCCTCGGCTTCCTGGTCCTCCTGCTGATCGAGTGGAGCAACGCCCGGACCATCGGCCCGTACGCCGTCGGCGACAAGATCCTCGCCGCCTTCACCCAGATCGCACTGTCGCGTACCGGTGGGATCGAGGTGGTGCCCATCGCCGGCCTGCGGGAGGAGACCCATCCCCTGCTGACCGGGTTGATGTTCATCGGTGGCGGCAGCGCCAGCACCGCCGGCGGCATCAAGGTCACCACCTTCTTCCTGCTCGCCTTCATCATCTGGGCGGAGATGCGGGGCGAGCCGGACGTCACCGTGGGGCATCGTCGGGTGGCCACCGCCAGCCAACGGCAGGCCCTGACGGTAGCCCTGCTCAGCGTCGCGATCGTGGCCGTGGGCACCCTCCTGCTGATCGCCATGACCCACCAGGTGCCGTTCGACGCCGCCTTGTTCGAGATCACCTCGGCCTTCAGCACCACCGGCCTCTCCGTCGGGGTGACCTCGGCCCTGTCCGACGCGGGTCTGCTCCTGCTGACCGTGCTGATGTACATCGGCCGGGTCGGGCCGCTGACCCTCGGCTCGGCGATCGCGCTGAACACCCGGCGTCGGCTCTACCGCTATCCAGAGGAGCAACCCATTGTCGGCTAACCGCCCGGATCCGGGGCCCATCGCCGTGATCGGCCTCGGCCGGTTCGGCTCCCGCCTGGCCGAATCGCTCAGCGCCCTGGGTCACGAGGTCCTCGCCATCGACCATGACGCCCAGCGGGTGCAGAAGTGGTCGAACCTGCTGGACCAGGTGACCCAGGCCGACTCCACGGACGACCGGGCCCTGCGCCAACTCGGGTTGACCGACCTGAGCCGGGTAGTGGTGGCCATTGGGGCCTCCGTGGAGTCCAGCGTGCTCACCGTGCTGGCGCTCGTCGAGTTGGGGGTGCCGCAGATCTGGGCACGCGCCACCTCTACCCAGCACGCGAAGATCCTCTCCGCGGTCGGGGCGCACCATGTGATCTTCCCCGAGAAGGAGACCGCCGAACGGCTGGCGCACCTGATCGCCAGCCGGATGCTCGACTTCATGGAGTTCGGGGACGCCTTCGCCATCGCGAAGATGCCGGTACCCGCGGCCCTGGCCGGACACCACCTGAACGAGGAACAACTGCTCGACCGCCACGGGGTACGGATCATCGGGATCAAGCCGGCGCAGGAGCAGGGGTACCGCTACGTCTCGGACAGCCTGCGCCTGGGCCCCGAGGACCTCGTCATCGTCGAGGGGACCATCGAGCAGGTCCATGCCTTCGCCTCACTGACCTGACCTGACCTGACCCGACCTGACCTGTTCTGACTGGGGCGTACCGCAGATCCTCAGCCCTTCCGGCGGGGAGGCCGGTGCGACTTGCCCCGCTTGGCCGCCTTGCTCTTCTCCGGCTTGCCCTTCGCCGGGGTGCCCTTGGCCTGCTGCTCCTTCTTGCCGGGGCCACCCTTCTTGCCGTCCTTCTTCTCCGGCTTGGCCTTCTCCGACTTGCTCTTCGACTTGCCGGAGCTGCCCGAGCCCCCCGAACCGGCCTTGCCACCGGAACCGGCGGCGGCCTTCACCGGCTTCGGGGTCGGCGCACTGCCGGCGATGCCGGACACCTGCACCCCGCACTGCTCGTCACCCAGGCGGAACTCCACCGGCAGCGGATTGGTGCCGGTGTAGGTGCCGGTCAGGTTCAGCTTCTCGGTGGCACCGGGAGCCAGGGCGGGACGCTGCGGGGTGGCCAGCAGTGCCACCGCGCGCCCCTGCTGGCGGGCCGGCACCGGGCTGGCCTCGGTCACCTGCTGCTCACCGGGGAAGGCGAAGCGGACCGTCCAGTCCCGCAGTTCCCGCTCCCCGGTGTTGGTCAGGCTCAACTCGGCCGTGAACTCCTTGCCGGAGTCCTTGCGCAGCGCGTACGAGACCTGGCACGGGATGCGCTGCTCACCGCCCATCCGGGCCTGGGTGGGCTGGTCGATGCCGCCGCTGGCCGGGCTGCGGGAGGTCACCCCCCACACCGCTGCGGTGACGGCCATCAGCGCCACCGCGGCCACCGCCGCCTCGGCCCGCCGCCGCCGGTCCAACCGCCGCCGGGTACGCAGACCCATCAGCGGCATGGCATCCGTCGCCGCCGACCAGGGCAGGATGGTGGTGCCCGCACTGGCCAGCAACATCGCATCGGCCGGTTGGTCGGCCGGGGACACCGGCACCCGGGGCACCTTCCCGATCACCTCGGCCAGGGTCCGGGCCACCTCGGCCGTGCCGGGCCGGTCGGCGGGCCGCTTGGCCAGGCAACGGTGGATCAGCTCGGCCACCCCGGCCGGCAACTCCGGCACCGGGGGCATGGGTTCGGGTTCGCGGTACATGTGCGCCCGCAGCATCTGGGTGGTGGTCTCCACCTGCCAGGGCAGCCGTCCGGTCAGCATCCGGTAGAGCAGCAGTCCCACCGCGTACACGTCGGTGGCCGGGCTGACCTGGCCGTTGTCCAGGCGTTCCGGGGCCAGGTAGGCCGGGGTGCCGAGCAGGGTGCCGTCCGTGCCCTTCTCGCTCTCCCCCACCAGGGCGGAGATACCGAAGTCGACCACCTTCACGCCGGTGGGGGTGAGCATGACGTTTCCCGGGGTGACGTCGCGGTGCACCACCCCCCGGGCGTGCGCGGTGGCCAGGGCGGAGGCCACCTCGGCCGCGATGGTCACCGCCTCCCGCCAGGGCAGGGTGCCCACACCGGCGAGCCGGGCGGTCAGCGGAGCACCGTCGATCAACTCCATCACCACGTACGGCAGGGTCAGCCCCACCTGCTGGGACTCGCCGTAGTCGTACACATTGGTGATGTTGGGGTGGCAGAGCCGGGCCGCGGCCTGGGCCTCGGTGCGGATCCGGTGGCGGAAGGCCCGGTCGCTGGCCAGCCGGGAGGCGAGGACCTTGACCGCGACCTGCCGGCCGAGCACCTCGTCGTAGCCGCGCCAGACCACGGACATCCCGCCCGTGCCGAGTTGCTCGATCAGCCGGTACCGCTCACCGAGCAGCTGCGCGCCCCTGCGTACCTCTGCACCCATGGTCGGCCTTGTTGCCCGATGCGAACCCGCCTACACCTTTCTGAACGGATTCGGTCGCGGATTCACCCGATCAGGCGGTGGCCAGCAGTTGATCCACCGGGGCGTAGTCGTCCGTGAGCACCAGGGCCTCCCCGACGAAGTCCGTCAGATCCCCGCCGCTGAGCAGGCTGACCGGCTCGTTGGCGGCGTCCAGCCGGGCCCGGATGGCGGCCAGCGGCAGCGGGGCGTCGGAGGCGACGATGAGGAAGTTGGCCCCCTGCTCCCCGGCCAGGGCCTCCGGCGGGGCGATCAGGGCCACCTGCGGGAACTCGGCCGCCACGGTGGCCACCTCGCTGCGGATGAACCGCAGCGGCGGATAGTCGATGACGTTCTGCACGTACACCCCACCCGGCCGGGTCACCCGCCGGATGTCCGCGGCCATCTCCCGGGTGGCCAGATGCCAGGGCACCACCAGGTGGCCGAAGGCGTCCCCGACCACGAAGTCCCGACTGTCGGTGCCCTCCTTGGCCACCAGCATCCGGGCGTCACCCACCACCGCCCGCAGGTCCGGCCCCTGGCGTACGCCGAGCAGCCGCTCCCCCAGGTCGACCAGCCCGCCGTCGATCTCGAACACCAGGTTGTCCGTACCGGGCCGGGTGGCGGTCAGGTAGCGGGGCATGGTGAAGCCGCCCCCGCCCAGGTGCAGGGCGTCCAGCCGCTGCCCCTCCGGGGCCATCACGTCCGCCACCGCGCCGATCCACCGGGTGTAGGCGTACTGGAGGTAGGTCGGGTCGGCGAGATCCACGTACGAGTGCTGGGCCGAGTTGAGCAGCAGGGTGCGTCCGTTCTCCCGGCCGGGATCGGCCTCGACCTTGGCGCAGTGGTACGCCGTCTCCACGTCACACGGATTCGGGGCGACCATGGTCAGCCCGGCACCGACCAGGCCGAGCACCGCCAGCGCCGCCTTCACCCGGGCCGGACCGGGCAGGGTGGCCCGGTCCTGGCGGTGCAGGTAAACCCCCAGGGCGATCCCGGTGATCCCCAGGGAGGCGGCCAGCCCGAACAGGATGACCGTGCTGGGCAGCGCGGCGACCAGCACGAACCCGGTGCCCAAAGTCGCCGTGACCGCGCCCAGGGTGCCGATGCCGGAGAGCCGACCGACCACCTGACCGGTACGGCGCAGGTCGGCCAGTTGCAGCTTGACCACCAGCGGGGTGACTGCCGACAGCAGCATCGCCGGGGCGAACACGGCGACCGCCACCAGCAGCAGGATGGCCCCGGCCGTGCCGCCGGTGAGCACCTCACCGGCGTACCGCACCGCCGGCAGGGTGATCGCGGTGGCGATGCCGGAGAGCACCAGGGCAGGGGCCAGCAGGGTACGCGGATTGCGCTTGTCGGCCAGCCAACCCCCCGCCCAGGCCCCGTAGGCGATCGCGGCCAGGGCGATGCCGATGACCGAACTGGTCACCTGAAGAGTCACCCCGACGTACGGCCCGACCAGGCGCAGCGCCGCGGTCTCCAGCACCAGGACGGCGCCGCTGGAGTAGAAGACCAGGAAGGCGGCGAGCCCGTTGGGCAGGGCCCGTGGGGTCGTCGGATCGGCCGAGGCGGCCGGTGCCGCGAGGTCAGGCGATGGAGAGTTCATCGTGGGCATGGTACGCAGCGTCGCGACGGCCCCGGGTCAGTACATCGAGAGATGAACGTGGTTCGTGTGGTCCGCGGCGGGACTGCCACTGCCGCCGTACGACCGCCAACCGGTGCCCGGGTGCCAGATCTGCCGGTACCAGATGACGTACAGCACACCCAGCCGATCGGCGTTGCGTACGTGCCAGGCGGCCAGACTGTCCCCGTACGCCTTGTCCCCGCCGGTGGCCGTGCGGTCCTCGAAGCCGTTGGTGGCGGCGGAGAAGTCGCAGGCCCGGCCCTTGGGGTGTTCGCCCGAGCCACCGCTGCGGTAGCAGGAGACGTACCGCTTGTAGCCGGCGGCCTGGGTCTGTTGCAGGGCGTGCAGGGTGCGCGGGGTGATGCAGCCCGAGGTGGTCGGGTCGTTCACCGAGCAGGACTCCGACGGCCAGGAGCCGTTGGCGTTGCGTGGTGCCGGCTTGGCCGAGGTGGAGTTGCCGCCGCTGAAGCCGCCGCTGCTGCCCGAACTGACCGCGGCCAGGGCCGCCTCGGTCTCCTTCTTCTTCTTGGCGATCACGGCTAGCTGCTTGGTCTGCTCGCGCACCTCGGCGTTGATCGCCAGCTTGGCCTGGCGGGTCTGCTCACGGGCCTCGGCCAGCTCGCGGACCCGACGGCCGTCCCGCTGGGCCATCATGTCCAGGCTGGCGGCCCGCTGCACGAAGGCCTCCGGGGTGCCGCTGTCCAGCAGGGCTGCGGCGGCGCTGAGCCGACCGATCCGGTACGACTGCGCGGCCACCTCACCGACCATCAGGCTCAGCTCGGCCAGCCGCTCCTCCAGCTCGGACAGCTCCTTGGCCATCTTCTTCTGGCGCTTCTTGGAGCCGTCGAGCTTGCGCTTGGCCTCGATGTGGGCCTTGGCGGTGGCCTCCAGGGTGTCCCGCAGCTTCTTGCTGCCCCCCTCGTTGGGCTCCGCGTACGCCGGCACGGCGCCGAGGCCGAACAACATCATGACGGCGGCGAGCAGGGCGATCAGCGTTCGATGCGAGCGCCGCCGCACGGGCATGGACCTGCGCACGAAAGCATCCTCTCGTCGTCCGCCGGCCCCCCTTGGTGAGATCCACTGCGCGGCGGCGGTCCCCGCCGGCGCCGATCGGCGGCCTGCTGGCGATGAACCGCCGGTCAGAATACCGGAACCAGCACCCCCGACCAGTCCCCCGACCCCCACACCCGTCAATCATCAACCCACCGCAACCCCCACCTCACCCTCCGCCCTCATGCCTCGCTGATCAAGAAGTTTTGGTCTTGATCCGGGCTGCGGAAGACCAAAACTTCTTGATCAACTCAACGGAGGTCAGATCGGGAGGAGGGTTTCGTGGACTGTGTGCCAGACCTGGTCGTTGACGGCGACCAGGAGGCCGTGCTCGGTGTCGGCGGGGTGATAGTCCGCGCCGTCGAAGCGGCGGGCCACCCCGCCTGCGGCCCGCACCAGCAGGGTGCCCGGACCGTGGTCCCAGGGCAGGGTGCGCCAGAAGATCACGAACTGCTGGGCCCCGGTCAGCAGGTCCAGATATTCCCGGCCGGCGCAGTGCTGACCCGGCAGCAGTTCACCGACCCGCGCGCCACCGGCCTCGACCGTCCGCCGGGAGGCCGGCGGCAGGAACCTGGTCATCGCCGCGCCCCGCAGGCTGCCCAGCGGGGGCGCCTCGGTCGGCAGACGCAGCGGGCGACCGTCGAGGTGGACTCCGGTCTCCAGCCAACCCGTGGCCAGGGTCTCCGCCAGCGGATCGAAGATCCAGCCGGCCACCGGCTCACCGCCGGAGAGCAGCGAGATCATCAGAGCGAAGGGACGTTGACCGGCCGCGAAGTTGGCCGTGCCGTCGATCGGGTCGACCAGCCACACCTCCCCTTCCGACCGCAGGTGGCGCAGCAGGCCCGGATCCTCCGCCACCGCCTCCTCGCCGACCACCAGCGAGTTCGGCCGCAGCCGGCGCAGCCCGGCGGTGATCGCCTCCTCGGCCCTACGGTCGGCGACCGTGACCAGCTCACCGGGTGCCTTCTCGATCACGTCGGCGGCGTCCAGATGACGGAAGGACGGCAGTACGATCCGGTCCGCGGTCTCCCGCAGCAGTCCGGCGACGTCGTCGAGCAGGGTGTCAGCCACGCGGCGGCAGTTTCACCACACTGACGAAGAACTCGTCGATCTGTCGGACCACCGAGATGAACCGCTCGAAGTCCACCGGCTTGGTGACGTAGGCGTTCGCGTGCAACTGGTAGCTGCGCAGGATGTCCTCGTCGGCCTGGGAGGTGGTCAGCACGACCACCGGGATGCGGCGGAACTGCTCGTCGTTCTTGATCTCCTCCAGCACCTCCCGGCCGTCCCGGCGGGGCAGGTTCAGGTCGAGCAGGATCAGATCCGGCAGCACGGCGTCCGCGTACTGGCCCTCGCGGCGCAGGTAGGCCAGGGCCTCGGCACCGTCGGAGACGACATTGAGCCGGTTACGCAGCTTGTGCTCCTCGAACGCCTCCCGCGTCATCAGCACGTCGCCCGGGTCGTCCTCGACGAGCAGCACCTCGATCGGGCTGTTGCCGTCCGCTGGCGCGGTCATCTCACCGCCTCCTTCATCCCACCTGTTTCGCCGCTACCCGACCCGGCGTCCCCGCCGACGGCCTCCTGCGAGCCGCCCTGGCGGGCCACCCCGCTCCGCTGCGCCCCGGCGGCCTGGTCGTCCGCCTCGGGAACCGAATCCGGGTCAGCGTCCGCGCCGACCGTACCCGCACCCTCGGGCTGCTCGCCTCCGTCGCGGCCTTCCGCGTCCGAATCCGGCGCCACCGCTCCGGCCGGCTGGTCGGCCTGGGCGGCCGTGACATCCTCCGGTCGGGCCGGCAGGGTGAAACGGATGGCCGTGCCCTCGGGTACGTCGGTGTCCACCCAGACCCGACCCCCGTGATATTCCACGATCTTCTTGACGATGGCCAGCCCGATGCCCGTGCCGGGGTAGGCGTCCTTGGCGTGCAGCCGCTGGAAGATCACGAAGATCTTGTCGGCGAACTCCGGCTCGATGCCGATGCCGTTGTCCTGGCAGCTGATCTCCCACTCCTCGCCGACCAGGCGGGCTGAGATGTGCACCTTCGGCGGCACCTCGGGTCGGCGGAACTTGACCGAGTTGCTGACCAGGTTCACCAGCAGGTTGGTCAGCAGGGGTTCCTCGCCCCGGATCACCGGCAGGTCGTCCCAGGTCAGCTCGGCGTCGGCGTACTGCCGGGCCGGCTCGGTCTGGGCGGCCACCTCGGCCATCAGGTTGTTCATGTTGACCTCGGTGAACCCGGCGGTGAGGCGACCGATCCGGGAGAAGGCCAGCAGGTCGTTGATCAGCCGCTGCATCCGCTGGGCGCCGTCCACCGCGAAGGCGATGTACTGGTCGGCCCGCTCGTCGAGGCGGCCCGCGTACCGGCGTTGCAGCAACTGGCAGAAGCTGGCCACCTTGCGCAGCGGCTCCTGCAGGTCGTGCGAGGCGACGTAGGCGAACTGCTCCAGGTCACGGTTGGACCGGGTCAACTCCTCGGCCTGCTTCTGCAACTGGGTGTTGACCCACTCGATCCGCTCCCGCGCCTCGCGTACCTCGGCCAGGTCGGCCGCGATCCGCTGACGCATGGCGTCCACATCCGCGCCGAGGCGCTGGAACTCCGGCGGCCCGCCACCGACGATCCGATGGGTGTAGTCGCCCGTGACGACCTCCCTGACCTGCCCGGCCAGGGCGGTCAACGGCCGCAGCACCATCCGGTCCAGCGCCAGCAGCAGGGCGATACCCGCCACGGCCACCACTAGGGCGGCGACGATCAGCAGGATGACCAGGAGGTTGCCGGTCTGCTCCACGTTGCGGGCGGTGGCCTGCCGGGCGGTGAGAATCTCCTCCTGGAGGGCGGCGACCGCGCCCCGTACCTCGTCGAACCGTTGCCGGGTCTCGTCGGTCAGCAGGGCCTGACCGGCTTCGGTGCCGCTGGTCCGGGTGGTCTCGATCACCGGCTGGGCGACCGCGCGCCGCCACTCGTCCGCCTGCTGCTCCACCGCCTGCAGATCCGCCACGATCTCGGGGTACTTGCCGGACAGCTGCCGGATCTCCTGCGCGGTGGCCCGTTCCTGGGCCAGGCCCTGCTCGTACGGGGCCAGGTCCTCAGGGTCCGCCGTCACCGCGTACCCGCGTACGGCGGTCTCCTGGTCCAGCAGCGCGTTGAGCATCTCCTGGCCCTGCACCCGCAGCGGGCCGACCTCCATCAGCAGCACGTCGGTGTACTCGCGGTTCTTGGAGGCCACGACCGCCTCGGCCACCGCGACACTGAGCAGCAGCACCCCGACCACACCCAGCAGCGCCAGCACCCGCCGGCGCAGCGTCCACCAGCTGACCCCTACGCTCACCGGCCACCGCCCCGGGTGACCAGCAGCATCGCCACGTCGTCGGCGAAGGGGCCGCCGTTGAGCTGCTCAGCCCGCCCGACCAGCCAGGCCGGCAGTTCGGGCAGGGCGACGCGGCGGCCGTCCGGCTCCTGCAACAGTCGGGTCAGACCGGGCACGTCGAGGCGTTCGTCGCCCTCGCCCACCCGGCCCTCGATCAGACCATCGGTGTACATCAGCAGAGACCAGTCCTCGGTGTCGAACTTCAGATCGAAGGCGACCGGGCGCCGTGGGCGTACCCCGAGCAGCAGGCCACCCGGTGCGGGCACCGGGGCCACCCGCCCTCCGGAGAGCAGGACCGGCGGAGGATGACCGGCCAGCCGTACGATGCCCCGGTTGGCGTCGAGGTCCAGGCGCACCGTGGCGACCGTGGCGAAGATCTCCTGGAGTCGGCGCTCGCTCATCAGCACCTGCTCCAGGGCGGGCAGTACCTCGTCGTCCGGCACCCCGGCCAGGATCAGGGCCCGCCAGGCCACCCGCAACTCGACCCCGAGCGCCGCCTCGTCCACCCCGTGCCCGCACACGTCACCGACGATCAGGTCGACCCGATCCGGACGGGTCTGCACAACGTCGAAGAAATCGCCACCGATCAGGGCAGCGTGTCGGCCAGGCCGATAGAAGGTGTGCACGGCGATCTTGTCGGTGGACATCAGTGGCTGGGGCAGCAGACCCCGCTCCAACCGGGCCGACTCGGCCTGCCGCAGCTCCACCTCGCGCAGTCGGCGGGCGTTCTCGTCGGCGCGCTTACGCTCCACCGCGTACCGCAGGGCCCGGGTCAGCAGCACCCCGTCGACCTGGCCCTTGACCAGGTAGTCCTGGGCCCCCTCGGCGACCGCGACGATGCCCAGGTGCTCGTCGCTGCGGCCGGTCAACACACAGACGGCCGCGCTGCCGGACATCTCCAACACCTGCCGCAGGCCGTCCAGCCCCTGCGCGTCCGGCAGACCCAGATCCAGCAGTACGCAGTCCACCCCGGTCATCCGGCGGCGGGCCTCGCGCAGACTGGTGGCGACCACCAGGTCGATGCCGGAGTTCGTCTCGGCCAGCAGCTCACCGACCAGGAAGGCGTCGCCCTCGTCGTCCTCTACCAGCAGCACCCGCAGCCGCTCCCCCGGCGGGAGGTTGGGATTACCTCCCAGGCCACCTCGCGGGTACGGCCATGACACGACGGAGGGACCGGTCGTGCCGGTCCCCCGGTGTGCCCGGGCCACCGCCGTGACCGGCGGGAGTTCGCTGGTGATGTCGGGCTCCTTCCGAGTGCCCCGCTGATCCTGTATTAGACAACGTTCGCACACAACACGACGGAGCGCCCTGGCGTGGCATAGAGGATGATGTGCACCCCCCAGGTCCCATCCCCCGAGGAGCCGTCCGTGGGCGCACCCCCCAGCCCCGCTGCCGATCGTGCCCTGTCCCGACCCCGTCGCCGCGGGCTGGCCGCGTTGGCGGCTCTGGTCGCGCTGGCCGCCGTCGGCACCCTGGCCCTGCTCGACATCCGCCCCCCGACACCCCGCCCCACGGACGCACCGGCCGAGGAGTTCAGCGCCGGTCGGGCGTACGCCCATCTGGCTGTCGTCGCCGGTGGGCCGCATGTCGCCGGCAGCCCGGCCAACGACGAGGTCCGCGCCTACCTGGAGGCCGAACTCCGCAAACTGGGCCTGACTCCGGAGGTACAGGACACCGTCGCCGAGGAGGCCGGTCAGCTCAGCGGAGCCGCCGCCGGCGCCACCCTGGCCCGGGTCCGCAACGTGGTGGCCCGGCTGCCCGGCACCGACCCGACCGGCACGGTGTTCCTGGTGGCCCACTACGACGCCGTGCAGACCGGGCCGGGCGGCAACGACAACGGGGCCGGGGTGGCCGCCATCCTGGAGGTGGCCCGGGCGCTGACCAACGGACCGGCCCCGCGCAACGAGGTCGTCTTCGTGCTCACCGACGCGGAGGAGGCCTGCCTGTGCGGGGCCTCCGCCTTCGCCGCCGACCATCGGCTGGCCGCCGAGAAGGGGGTGGTGCTCAACCTGGAGGCGCGGGGCCGCACCGGGCCGGTGATCATGTTCGAGACCTCGCCGCGGAACGCCGCGCTGGTGGAGGTCTTCGGTCGGGCCGCGCCGCATCCCGTCGGCACCTCCTTCGCCGTGGAGGTCTACCGCGCCCTGCCCAACGACACCGACTTCACGGCCTTCCTGGACCACGGTTTCGTCGGGCTGAACTCGGCCTATCTGGACGGGGGCGCGATCTACCACACCCCGCTGGACACCCCCGGGTCGATGGACCGGGCCAGCCTCCAGCACCACGGCGCCAACACCCTAGCCATGGCCCGCGAATTCGGTCGGATCGACCTGACCGACCTGGACGCCGGACACGACGCCACCTACTTCCCGATCCCCGGCGGCCTGGCCCGCTACCCCGGGCCGCTGGTGCTGCCGCTGGCCCTGCTGGCGCTGGCCGGGGTGATCGTGCTGGCCTGGCTGGCCCGGCGTCGAGGTCGGGTCACCGGGGGCCGGCTGGCAGCCGGGTTCGGGCTGGCGCTGGTGCCGATCGTGGTAGCCCCGCTGGGCGCGCAGTTGCTCTGGGCCGCGATCACCGCCATCCGGCCCAGCTACGCGATGCTGCTCGACCCGTACCGGCCGACCTGGTATCGACTGGCGGTGCTGGCGCTGGCCGCCGCCGTGCTGTTCACCTGGTACGCCCTGACCCGTCGACGGGTCGGTCCCGCCGCCCTTGCCATCGGTGGACTGGGCTGGCTGGCGCTGCTCGGCGTACTGCTCGCGGTGCTGGTGCCCGGTGGGGCGTACCTGGCGACCCTGCCCGCCCTGGCCGGCGCCCTGGCCGGGCTGGTCGCGGTGGCCGCCCGCATCGAGGGCCCGGTACCGGTCATCGCGGTGACCCTGGCCGGCGCGGTCGCCGTGGTCGTCCTGCTGCCCGTGGTGGTGCTGCTGTTCCCGGCGCTGGGCATGACCATGGGGGGTGTCGCGGCACTGTTCGCGGTCCTGCTCGGCCTGGCCGCCCTGCCGGTGGTGGACCTGCTGCACCCCGAGGCCGGCGGCCAGCGGGGCCTGGTGGCCCTGCGGGCCCGGCGGCTCGGCGCGCTGCCCGCCGGGGCCGCCACCCTGGCCGCGATCGTGCTCGCCGGGGTCGGGCTGGCCGTCGACCGGTTCGACGCCGCGCACCCCACCCCCACCCACCTGATGTACGCCCTGGACGCCGACACCGGACAGGCCCGCTGGCTCAGCCGCGAAACCGACCCCCAACCCTGGACCGCACAGTACGTCGAGGGGCCGGTCTCCATCGCGGACGACTTCCCCGGCCTGGCCCACACCGACCTGCTGGGCGGCCCGGCGCAGGCGGCCCCACTGCCCGCACCCCGGCTGGAGGTGCTGGCCGACACCAGCACGGCCGGGCAGCGCACCCTGCGCCTGCGGCTGACCCCCCAACGACAGGTACGCCTGGCCACCCTGCACCTCGACACCTCCACGGCCACGGTTCGCAGCGCCACAGTGGCCGGCCGGCCGGTGCCGATCGAGACACGCGAGGGCCGGTGGGGCTTCGGGGTGGTCTTCCACGCCCCGCCCCCGGAGGGCATCGAGATCACCCTGACCGTAGAACCCCGGGCGGCACAGGTCTCCCTGCGCGCCCAAGACGTCAGCGACGGCCTGGACCAGATCCCCGGCTTCCGCCCCCGCCCACCCCACGTAGGCGTGGTCGGCTCCCACACCTCCGAAATGCTCGCCGTAGCCCGCACCTACCCCCTCTAGCCCTCGCCCTCCCCTCTCCCTCCCCGGCGATCTTGCACTTTTGGTCTCCGCAAAGCGGACATACTCCGCAGAAAGGCGACCGAAAGTGCAAGATCGGCGGGGTGGGGTGGGAGAGGCGGGGAGGGTGGGGGTCTTACTTCCAGCGGAAGTGGACGAAGAGGCGGCCGAAGTTCTTGGAGTCCTTCTCTACCCGGTGGTAGAGCTGCTTGACGTCCTTCTGGTCCAGGAAGCGCAGCACCCGCTTCTTGAGCTGGCCGGAGCCCTTGCCGGGGATGATCTCGACCAGGGTGGCCTTCTTCGCGACCGCCTCGTCCATGATCCCGCGCAGCGCCCGGTCGATGTCGTGACCCTTGTTGAAGATGTCGTGCAGGTCCAGCTTCAGCTTCATGGCGCGTCCACCGTCCGGTCGGCTCCCATGTGCCCATGGTAGGCAGGGTGGTTGCCGGGGCCGGAACCCTCGAAGGGGCAGCCCGGGTGGGCTGCCCCTTCGAGGGTTCCGATGGTCAGCGGGCGCTGGTCCCCAGCCGGGTCTCGACCCGGCGCAGGGCGGTCCGGTAGTCGTCGTTGGCGCCGTGCATGGCCGCTGCGATGCGCAGGTGGCGCAGCGCGTCGGAGTGCCGGTTCAGTCGCTCCAGGGTCCGGCCCAGGACGTGGTGGGCGTAGTGGTCGCTGGGGTTGCGGTCGACCAGTTCCCGCAGGTGCTCCTCGGCGCGACCGAGCTGGGCGGACTGGAAGTACGCCCGGGCCAGCAGTTGCCGTACGGCGGCGTTGTCCGGCTCGGCCTCGATGATCGGTTCGAGCAGTCGGGCCGCCCCGGTGGGGTCGCCCGACTCGAAGAACAGATTCGCCCGTCGGTACTCGGCCAGAAGATCCATCTTGACCACCCTCTCCCGTCGCAGCGCTGTTCTGACGCTCGCACAACAACGGCCGGACCGCGACTGTTCCCGCGTGCTCCTCCCGCCCCGCGCAGGCAGCGGTGTTAAGCAGGGGCCCTTCCTCTACACGAGGCGTTAATAAGGTGCCCTTCCTTTCACCGGAGCTTGAGGTCCCAGGCGCGGACCCCGCCGACTATGCCGGCGCTGTTGGGTACCACGACTACGTCGTCGCCCATCCGGGCGAGCTGTTCCGGGCGGATCAGTCGGGAGTTGCCGCCGCCCAGGTAGAGCCGGTCCCAGCGGAACACCGGGCGCAGCCCGTCCACCACCTGGCGGATCCGTCGGGACCAGAAGGCGTCGCCCAGCCGACGGCGTTCCGGTTCGCCGATGTAGGTGTCGTAGGTGGTGCCCCAGCGCACCGGGGCGTGGGACAGCTCCAGGTGCGGGGCGAGCACCCCGCCGTCGAACAGGGCGCTGCCCAGCCCGGTGCCCAGGGTCAGCACCAGCTCGCAGCCGGTGCCGGCGACCACCCCGGCACCGTGCACCTCGGCGTCGTTGAGCACCAGGGTCGGCAGCCCGAAGGCATCGGCGAGGGCGCTGCGGGCGTCGTACCCGGACCATTCGGCGAGCAGGGCCGGGTCCACCCGGGTACGCGGGCCGGAGCGGGTCACGTAGTGCGGGGTGGCCACCACCACCCCGTGCCGGATCATGCCGGGCATCCCGACCGTCACCCGGTCCGCCGAGGGCAGCCGGGCGCCCAGCTCCAGCAGGGTCTTGACGAACAGTTCTGGAGGCAGGGGGTACGGCGTGGGTACCCGCAGCGGCTGCGCCCGCATGGTGCCCGCGCTGTCCAGGACGGATGCCTTGATCCCACCGCCACCGCAGTCGATCGCCAGAGTGGTCTGCACGACCTGAGTCTGCCTCGTGCCGCTCGGCCGGCACGAGGAACCAGGGGGTGGTTAATCCGCAGACCGCCGACGGGTACGCGGGTAGGCTCGGCTCCTTGTGAGCGCCACGCTGATCGTCAAGGACCTTGCCGCCGGCCACGGGGACCGGACCCTGTTCACCGGGTTGGACCTGGTGGTGGCCCCGGGGGACGTGATCGGCCTGGTCGGGCCGAACGGGGCAGGCAAGTCGACCCTGCTGCGTACCCTCGCCGGGTTGTTGCCGGTGGAGGGCGGCAGCGTCACGGTGAGCCCGCCCGGCGCGAGCATCGGGCATCTGCCCCAGGAGCCGGAGCGGCGACCCGGCGAGACGGTACGGGCCTTCCTGGCCCGGCGTACCGGGGTGACCGGCGCGCAGGCCGCCCTAGACGCGGCGACCGAGGCCCTGACGGCCGGCAGGCCGGGGGCGGACGACGCCTACGCGGACGCCCTGGAGCGCTGGCTCGGACTGGGCGGGGCGGATCTGGACGAGCGGGCCGAGGAGGTGGCGGCCGAGTTGGGCCTCGCCGTCGACCTGGATCAGGAGATGACCGGCCTCTCCGGTGGGCAGGCGGCCCGCGCCGGGCTGGCCTCACTGCTGCTCAGCCGGTACGACGTGTTCCTGCTCGACGAGCCCACCAACGACCTGGACCTGGCCGGCCTGCACCGGTTGGAGCAGTTCGTCACCGGGTTGCGGGCCGGCACGGTGCTGGTCAGCCACGACCGGGAGTTCCTGTCCCGGACGGTGACCCGGGTGCTGGAGTTGGACCTGCACCAGCAGCAGGTGAACCAGTTCGGGGGCGGGTACGGGGCGTACCTGGAGGAGCGGGAGGTGGCGCGCCGCCAGGCACGCGCCGAGTTCGAGGAGTACGCCGACACCCTGGCGGGTCTGGAGGCACGGGCCCGGACCCAGCGGTCGTGGATGGAGAAGGGGGTCCGTAACGCCCGGCGCAAGGCCACCGACAACGACAAGATCGGCCGGAAGTTCCGCTCCGAGGCCAGCGAGAAGCAGGCCGCCAAGGCCCGGCAGACGGAGCGGCTGATCGAACGGCTGGACGTCGTCGAGGAGCCCCGCAAGGAGTGGGAACTGCGGATGGAGATCGCCGCCGCACCTCGCGCCGGCGCCGTGGTGGCCACCCTCCGAGACGCCGTGGTACGCCGAGGCGAGTTCACCCTGGGCCCGGTGAACCTGCAGATCGACTGGGCCGACCGGGTGGCAGTGACCGGGGCGAACGGGTCCGGCAAGTCGACCCTGCTGGGTGCCCTGCTCGGCCGGCTGCCGCTGGCCTGCGGACAGGCCGCTCTGGGCCCGGGGGTGGTGGTCGGCGAGGTGGACCAGGCCCGAGGGCTGTTCCTCGGGGACGCGCCACTGTTGGACGCCTTCCGGGCGGCCGTACCGGATCTGTCCCCCGCCGATGCCCGGACCCTGCTGGCCAAGTTCGGGCTGCGGGCCCAGCATGTGTTGCGTCCGGCCGCGACCCTGTCCCCCGGGGAGCGGACCCGGGCCGCCTTGGCGTTGTTGCAGGGGCGGGGGGTCAACCTGCTGGTGCTGGACGAGCCGACCAACCATCTGGATCTGCCGGCCATCGAGCAGTTGGAGTCGGCCCTGGACAGCTACCCGGGCACCTTGCTGCTGGTGACCCACGATCGGCGGATGCTCGACGCGGTACGCCTGGACCGCCGGCTGGAGGTTACCGCCGGGCGGATCGTGGAGTCCTGACCCGAGGCGCCAGGCATCTTCTGGGATAACCGACGCATACCGGGCAGCTATCCGGGTAACGGGCCGCCGGAGGTGGCCTGGATGGTGGCACTGGCACGCACTGCGCCCTCGGGCGAGCGGCTACGGGCGGTGGACGAGTTCCTCACCGAGGCGTGGACGGACCAGGTCCGGCACGACGATCGGCTGCGCCCGCTGGGAGTCGAGGTCCGCTTCGACCGGGGGGTCGCCCACCTGACCGGGGAGGTGGCGGACCCGGCCCAACTACGGCTGGTACGCGACCAGGTGGGCCGCCTGGCCGGGGTATTCGGCATCTGGTGCCGGGTACGGGTGGGCGGGCGCGACCCGGTGGTGGTGGACCTGGGGTGTGGGGCCACCAAGCAGTGGCCGGGCAATCTGGGGTTGGACATCTTCCCCGCGCCCGGGGTGGATGCGGTGGCCGACCTGTCGGGTTCCCTCCCGCTGGCCGACGACTCCGTGGACGTGCTGTTCGCGGTGCACATCCTGGAGCACCTGATCGACTTCCTGCCGCTGCTGGACGAGTGCCACCGGGTGCTCCGCCCCGGCGGGGTACTGCATGTGATGAGCCCCTGGTGGGGGCATGTGAACGCGGTCGCCGACCCCACCCATGTGCGACTGCTGGACGTACAGACGATCAAGGGGGTCTGCCTGATGCGCCCGCCGGGCACCCCCCGGTGGTATCCGCTGCACGCCGGCACGGACGGCGCCTCCATCTTCGCGGACCTGACCCCCCTGGGGCCCGACGACCCCGCCCCCTCCCCCGCCCACCTGGCCCGTTTCTTCGACTAGCCGCCACCTGGCGCAATCCCCGGGAGCTCAGGCTCCCGGGGATTCGTCTGTTTCAGCACCGGTCATCAATATTTCCCGCGAGTAACACCGAGCCGCCAAGGCATTGATCGACACTGATGACGCCGGTGACTCGCCGGTAACCCCCACCGCCCCCCACCCCCAGCGGAGGTTCCCCCAATGCCCAGACGACTCGCCACCCTCCTCGCCTCGGGCGTATTCGCGCTGCTCACCGTGGTCGCCGCCGCCTCCCCGGCGGCCGCCGCCGTGACCCCGGCACAGAAGCTGTCCGTGCTGTCCAGTTGGACGCAGACCAGCGCCAGCAGCTACAACGCCTGGAACTCGGCCCGGCAGAACCGTGCCGCCTGGGCGGAGTACAAGTTCGACTGGTCCACGGACTACTGCTCGTCCAGCCCGGACAACCCGCTGGGATTCAAGTTCTCCAACGCCTGCTTCCGGCACGACTTCGGCTACCGCAACTACAAGGCGGTCGGCCAGTTCAGCGCCAACAAGTCCCGCCTGGACAGCGCCTTCTACGAGGACCTGAAGCGGGTCTGCGCCACCTACAACTCCGTCGTCCGCCCGGCCTGCACCAGCCTCGCCTGGACCTACTACCAGGCGGTTTCCGTCTTCGGCTCGGTTGCCGCGGTGTCCCAGGCCGACATCGACCGGGCCGCCCGGATGAAGGCCGAAGCCGAGCGATACGCCCGATCCTGACCACCGCAGCCCACCGCGGGCCCGGCCGGCCACGGTCGCCGGGCCCGCAGTGGGGCGCCCGCGAACGGGTCAGTCGGCGGTGGCAGCGGACTGACAGGGCCCGCTACGACACCCCTCGGCCGGCGAACCGGTCCGAGTCGGCCGCCAGGTCGGGATGTTCGACACCGAGGGCCAGCGCCACCGCCTCGTCCAGGCCCAGCTCGGCGCCTTCGCCGTACGCCTCGTCGAAGGCGGTGTCGCCGAGGATCCGACGCAGCGCGGCCTGCTCTTGCATCCAGTAGGCGTCATAGATGCCGGGGGTGGACCGCAGGGTCGCCCGGGTCACCTGGGCCGCACCGAACAGCCGGGCCGCGGTCAGCGGCGCACCCCCGACAGCACACCGTACGGCGATGGCGTTCAGGGTGTCGCAGGCGCGGCCGTGGAAGCCGTGGTGCATCCGGGACCGCAACGCCGCCAGCAGGTGCTCGTGCGCCGCCACCAGATCACCCCGGGCCAAGGCGACCATGCCGAGCAGCATGTCCACCGAGCGACGCCCCCGCTCGACCGGCCGGGCCGCCTCGACCGGCCGGGCCGCCCCGAGCAGTTCCGCCGCCTCGTCCAGCTCACCCCGCAGCCACAGCAACTCGGCCAGCCGGAACACGGCGAACAAGGCCTCGGAGTCCACCCCCTGGTCGTGCGCCCAGTCGATGACCTCCCGACAGATCCGCTCCGCCTCGGCGAACTGTCCCAGGTCGACCAGCGGCGCGGCCCGCCCGGCGAGCACCCGGGCCAGCAGGCCGACATCACCGGCCTGCCGGGCAGCGGCCTCCGCCCGCTGCGAGTACCGCAGTTCCTCGGCGTACTCGCCGTCGGCGCCGGCATGCAGCGAATGCAGGTGGTACGCCGCCGCCAGCTCTCCCTCCGGGACCACCTCGCCGGTCTCCGCCAGTCGGCCGTACAGGCGGAACAGCCAGAGTCGGCCCTCCCGCGCCAGCCCCCGCTCACGCCACCACTGTTCCAGGCCACCGGCCAACCGCAGCCCGATCCGGGCGCTGCCCCCGGTGGCGCACCACCGCAGGGCGGCCCGCACCTCCCCGGCCAGGGGATCCAGCGCGTACAACGACAGGGTCACCGGCTCCCCGTCCGGGCCCAGATGGGCCTGTTCGAGGGCGTGCGCGGACCACGCCACATGCCGGTTGCGGGCGTCCCGCTCCTCCCCGGCCTCGGCCAGCCGCCGGGCCGCGTACGCCCGGATCGGATCCAGCATCCGGTAGGTGTAGCCCGAGGCGTGCGGCTCGGCCAGGACCAGGGACTTGTCCACCAGGACCGAGAGGGGGTCCAGTGGATCGTCGCCGAGCAGCCACTCCACCGTCTCCAGGTCGACCGGACCGGCGAACACCGCCAACCAACGCAGCAGCCGCGCGGCCCGCGGGCCCAGGGTCCGGTACGACCAGGTGACGGTGGCCTGCATGGTCAGGTGCCGTTCGGCTGCCGTACGCACCGAAAGCTCCGGCTGCTCGTCGCCGGTCGACCCGCCCGAAGATCGCGGAGTGTCGGCGGTCGAGGGCTGGGGTGGGTCGTCCCGACCGGCGTCCAGGGTGCCGAGCACGTCGTCCAGGCGTTCGGCGAGCTGCCCTACCGAGAGCACCCGTAGCCGCGCCGCAGCCAGCTCTATGGCCAACGGCAGGCCGTCCAACCGCCGTACCACCCGACGCAGGTCGGCGGACTCGGCCGGATCGGGCTGTCGACCGCCCCGGGCCGCCGCCGTACGGTCCAGCAGCAGGGCGACCGCGTCGCTCTCGGAACCGTCCGCAGGCGGGTCGACCGACAGCGGCGGGATCCGCCACACCAGCTCGCCGGGCAGGGCCAGGGGTTCCCGGGTGGTGGCCAGCACCCGCACCCCACTGCCACCGGCCAGCAGCCGGGTGACCGCGTCCGCGCAGGCCGACGGCTGGGCGTCGCAGGTGTCCAGCACGATCAGCATCCGGCGGTTGGCCGCGTACTCCACCAGGGTGTCGATCATCGGGCGTCCGGGCTCGGGACGCAGCCCGAGCACCGCGGCGATCGCGAAGGCCACCAGCCCCGAGTCGGTGACCGAGGCGATGTCGACGAACCAGACCCCGTCCGGGTACTCATCGACCAGGTCGGTGGCGACCTCCACGGCCAGCCGGGTCTTACCGCCACCACCGGCACCCAGCACGGTGACCAGCCGATGCCGCACCACAAGCTCACGGAGGTCGGCGCGCTCAGCCTGCCGGCCGACGAAGGAGGTCACCTGGACGGGCAGGTTGTGGGCCTCGGCGTCGGCGGTACGCGGCCGGGGAAACTGCCGCTCCAGTCCGGGCGCGACGAGTTGGAAGAGGCGTTCCCGGTCGTCGAACCCCCGCAACCGGTGCAGCCCGAGGTCCAGCAGGGATGCCCCGGTCGGCAACGGGTCGGCGTGCCGGGCGGTCGCCGCCGAGCAGAGCACCTGTCCACCGTGCGCGGCGGCGGCCACCCGCGCGGCCCGATGCACCTCCGGGCTGGCGTACTCGCCGTCGCGCGGCTCGGCCCAACCGGTGTGCAGGCCCATCCGCACCCGGGGCGCCGACTCCGGGGTCGGCCACTCGTGCTCCCGAAGGGCACGTTGGGCGGTCAGGCAGGCGGTGATGGCCGCGCTGGCGTCGTCGAAGGCCAGGAAGAAGGAATCGCCCTCGGTCAGCAGCTCCGCCCCCTCGGTGGCGGCGATGGTCCGGCGCAGCAGCCGACGGTGTTCGGCGAGCACCGGCCGGTAGCCCGGGCCGAGCAGCTGCGCCAGCCGGGTGGAGCCCTCGATGTCGGTGAAGACGAAAGTCACCCAGCCGGCCGGGAGGTGGATCCTTGACGACACCCGCGCGACACCTCCCCCTGGCCTCGACCCCATACTCCACGAAGCCGAATCGTCACGCATCGCGAGAACGGCCGGTCGAGGCTCCGCCCCAAGGTGCCATCAGACCCCGCATCCGGGCAAGACGGCCATCAGCCTTTCCCGCAGAACGGCCTAACAGCCGCAGCCACCGCCGCAACATCCACCCCCGGACGCCGGAGCAGCACCGGTGGCACCGGCGCCGCGGCCGGTGACCGCGACAGTGGAGAGCAGCTTGACTGTGTCGGAGTGCCCCTGGGGGCAGGACGCCGGCTCACCGGCCCGGGCCATCGGACGGTTGACCTCGAAGGTGTCGCCGCAGGCGCGGCAACGGAACTCGTACCGGGGCATGGCATCAGGGTACGACCGAACCTGGCGCCCGCGAAAACATGGGTGATACTCGACAGGTGGCAGACGGCGACCAGAACACCCCCCACCGCCCCCTACGGTCGGCCACTCCGCGTGCCGACTCCGATGTCGCGCCGGAGGGTCGGATCAGCAGGCTGCCCCGACCTCGCCGGCCCTGGCTGCGCTCCACCGAGCCGACCGGGAAGTCCCGGTCGGGCCTCAAGGGCGATCCCGCACCCGAGGCCGCCGGCGAACGCTCGCCGACCGAGCCGGCGGCCGGAACCGACAAGTCCGGAAGCGACACCCCACCGACCGGCAAGACCGACCCCGCAACCGGCACCCCAGCGACCGGCAAAGCCGAGTCCGGAGGCGATGCCCCACCGACCAGTAAGGGCGACTCCGCGAGCGACACCCCAGCGACCGGTAAGACCGAGTCCGGAAGTGACAGCCCAGCGACCGGTAAGGCCGGGGAGGCCACGGCATCGGCGTCGTCCACGCCGGACTCGGCGGCACCGGTCGCCCGACGCCGTCGGACCCGCTTCGCGCACGCCGTACGGGTGCCGGGTCCTCGGGCGGCGGCTCGGGCTACCCGGGATTGGTCGAAGCGGCCGAGTGGGCGGCTGACCCTGCCCGGGGTGTTCCTCCTGGCGCTGGTGGCCGCGACCGCCACGGCCGGCGCGATGCTGGTACCGGCGACCATCGGCGGGCCTTCGCCGGCCGCCGCCACCGACGGGCCCGGGGCGGATGGTGCACCTCCCTCGTCCGAGGTGGCGCCTCCGCCCGGTGCCCTTCCGCCCCTGGCCACCCTGCCCCCCGGCATGACCCCGCCGAACGCGCCGGGCACGGCGGCGCCGCCCGGTGCCGGGCCGGTCGGTGGGCGCCCCTCCGACGCCCTGGCCGGTTGGGCCCGGGAGGTCGGCGCCAAGGCCGGCATCGACCCGGTCGCCATGCAGGCGTACGGCTATGCCGAACTGGTCCTCGCCCAGACCAACCGCAGCTGCGGTCTGAGCTGGACGACCCTGGCCGCGATCGGCTTCGTCGAATCACGGCACGGGCAGGCCAACAACGCCCGCCTGGGGGCGGACGGTCGGGCCATCCCGGAGATCATCGGCCTGCCGTTGGACGGGCAGGGCGGCCGGATGCGGATCGCCGACACCGACCGTGGTGCACTGGACGGGGACACCACCTACGACCGGGCGATCGGGCCGATGCAGTTCATCCCGACCACCTGGCAGGAGGTGGGCGCGGATGCCGACAACGACGGCCGCAAGGACCCGCACAACATCCATGACGCCGCGCTGGCCGCCGGGGTCTACCTGTGTCGGGGCAATCGCAACCTGACGATCCCAGGGGACTGGTGGAACGCCATCCTGTCGTACAACAACGTCCGGCCATACGCGCAAGATGTCTTCAACACCGCCAACCGGTACGGACAGGCCAGCCGCACTTAAATTGATCGTTTCCACACATTGGAGAACTGGACACTTCCCCCAGGCTGCACTTGACGGCAAGCTAGACGGGTGATGGTGCGCGAGTGGGACCCCAGGAACGCGTCGTCCGCCGAGATCGCATCGCTGCTGGAGACGCTCAACGCGATCCTGGCGACCGATCTCCCGCAGGATCCGCCATGGCGTGAGACCTGTCTACGGGAGTATCTCGCCGAGGTGATGCCGGGCGAGCGGCGGATTTCCTGGGTGGCTCAGGCCGAGCCGGCCGCAGACGGCACCCCCGGGCCGATCCTGGGGCATGTGCACGTGCTGCTGCTCGGCAGCATCGGCGTACTCGAAGTGCTGGTGCATCCCTCCGTGCGGCGCCGCGGGCTCGGCCGGGACCTGGTGCTACGCGCGGCCCGTCGGGTCTACCAGGAGGGCTTCGAGTCGATCGGGGTGGAGGTCGTCGGCGGCACCCCGGCCATCGCCTTCTACGAGTCCCTGGGCTTCGCCCGGGAGTACGTCGAGACCCGCAGCGTGCTCGATCTGAACGAGGTCGACTGGGCCGAGTTGGCCCAGATGTCCACCGGCCTCGGGGCGGGCTATGACGTCCAGTTCCACCCGGGTGGTCCACCGGACGAACTGATCGAGGCGTACGCGCGGGCCAAGGCCGAGATCCGGGATGTCGAGGACGGCGAGCTGCGGCCGAGTTCGTACGACCCCCAGCGGCTACGCGACAGCCTGGACTGCCTGCACCGACGGGGCATGCAGCCGTACATCGTGCTCGCCCTGCACGAGCAGACCGGGGAGGTGGCCGGGTTGACCGAGGTGGTGGTGCCGGCCCAGCACCCCACCCGCGCCGACCAGTACGACACCATCGTGGTGCAGGATCACCGTGGCTACGGCATCGACCGGGCGATCAAGGCTCGGATGCTGCTGGAGTTGCGCTCGGCCGAGCCGCAACTGGAGGAGGTCCAGACCTGGAACGCCCAGGCCAACGAGGCGATGCTCAAGGTCAACGCCGAGCTGGGCTACCGGCCGGACCGCGAGTGGTGTGAGTACAGCGTGGACGTCGCCGAGCTGGTGCACCGCCTGGACGCCTCCCGCTGAGCCCGGGGCTCAGTAGCGCTGGCGGAGCAGTTCGGCGGCCTCGACGGCCCAGTAGGTGAGGATGATCTGGGCGCCCGCGCGCCGGATCGAGGTCAGGGTCTCCAGCATCACCTGCTCGCGGTCGATCCAGCCGTTCGCGGCGGCTGCCTCGACCATCGCGTACTCCCCGGAGACCTGGTAGGCGGCGACCGGGACCTGCACCGCGGCCCGGACCGCCGAGACCACGTCCAGGTAGGGCAGGGCCGGCTTGACCATCACCATGTCGGCGCCCTCGGCCACATCCAGCTCGACCTCACGCAGCGACTCGCGCAGGTTGGCCGGATCCTGCTGGTAGGTGCGCCGGTCCCCCTCCAGCGACGACTCGACCGCCTCCCGGAAGGGGCCGTAGAACGCGGAGGCGTACTTGACCGCGTAGGCCAGGACCGCCACGTCGGTGTACCCGGCCGCGTCCAGGGCCCGGCGTACCGCGCCGACCTGGCCGTCCATCATCCCGGAGGGCCCGACCACCGACACCCCGGCGGCGGCCTGGGCGACCGCCATCTCGGCGTACGCGGCCAGGGTGGCGTCGTTGTCCACCGAGCCGTCGGGGGCGAGCACCCCACAGTGCCCGTGCGAGGTGAACTCGTCCAGGCACAGGTCGCTCATCACCACGGTCGCGTCGCCGACCTCGGAGACCACGTCCCGGATGGCCACGTTGAGGATGCCGTTGGGGTCGATGCCGCCGGCCCCGCACTCGTCACGCGCCGCCGGCACCCCGAAGAGCATGATCCCGCCGACCCCGGCCTGGACCGCCTCCGCCGCGGCCTTGCGCAGGGAGTCCCGGGTGTGCTGGAGCACACCCGGCAGCGAGCCGATCGGGCGGGGCTCCGTCAGCCCCTCCTTGACGAACATCGGTACGACCAGTTCGGCCGGGGCGGGACGGGTCTCGGCGACCAGCCGCCGCACGGCTGCGTTGCGACGCAGCCGGCGGGGCCGGTGCTCGGGGTACGGCATGGCGGCTCTCCTAAACGGCTACCGGAACCTCAGCGCGGTCGGCCCCTGCACCTTCGAACCACGGCGCTGCTTCGCCGGCATGGCGGCGAGCTTCTCCCGCAGCTCGACGGCGTAGCCGGCGAGCGCTTCCACCAGGTCGGGCACGGAGGCGTGCGGCGGCTGGACGTCGACCCGCAGGCCGAACTCCGTGGCGGTCTCCGCGGTCTTGGGCCCGATCACTGCGACAACGGTACGCGCGTGCGGCTTGCCGGCGATACCGACGAGATTGCGCACCGTCGAGCTTGACGTGAAGAGCACGGCGTCGAATCCACCGGACTTGATGGCGTCCCGGATCTCGGCGGGCGGCGGGGCGGCCCGGACCGTACGGTAGGCGGTCACGTCGTCGACCTCCCAGCCACGCTCGGTGAGCCCGGCGGCGAGGGTCTCCGTGGCGATGTCGGCGCGGGGCAGCAGCACCCGGCCGACCGGGTCGAGCACCTCGTCGTGCGGCGAGAACTCGGCCAGCAGCCCCTCGGAGGACTGCTCCCCGGTGGGGATCAGTTCCGGCTGGATGCCGAAGGCGCGGACCGCCTCGGCGGTGGCCTCACCGATGCAGGCGATCTTCACGCCGCCGAAGTGCCGGGCGTCCAGGCCGTGCTCGGCGAACTTCTCCCAGACCGCGCGTACCGCGTTGACCGAAGTGAAGATCACCCAGGCGTACCGGCCGTCGACCAGGCCCTTGACCGCCCGCTCCATCTGAGCCGGGGTACGCGGCGGCTCCACCGCGATGGTCGGCACCTCGCACGGGATGGCGCCGTACGCCCGCAGCCGGGCACTCATCACCCCGGCCTGCTCCTTGGTCCGGGGAACCAGCACCTTCCAGCCGTACAGCGGGCGGTTCTCCCACCAGCTGAGCTTGTCCCGCTGGCTGACCCCGTCGCCCACGGTCAGCACCACCCGGCCGGTGAAGCCGAGTGCCGCCGCGACGAACGAGTCGACCGTCGAGGTGGTGGTGTACTGGGTCTCCCCGGTGCCGTCACCGGTGACTCCCACCGCGGTGGTGCCGTCCACCCCGGCGGCCAGCAGCCCGTCCCGGATCGCGGCCAGGTCACCGGCGTCCACGGCGAGCGCCAGCGAGCCGCGCTGCACCGCCGAGGCCAGCGCGTCGAAGTCCAGGGTGCTGACGTCCTCCACGTCGGCCGTGGTGCGTACGCCGGGCAGGGGCACCCCGGCGTAGGTGGACACCCCCTCGGCCTGGCTGACCCCGGGCACCACCTCGAAGTGGGCGGCGGTACGGGCGACCGCTTGCACCTCCTTGACCACGGAGTCGTGGCCGAAGGGGTCGCCGGCCACGAGGTGCACCGCGTTCTGCCCGGCGCGGGCGGCCGAGATGAGCACCTTCGCCACGTCACCCGGCACCCCTTCGGCCGGGGTGAACTCGGTCTCGGCCTTGGCCTCGGCCCGGACCACGTCGAGCAACGACTCGGGGACTCCCCGGTCGTACACCACCTGATCGGCGTCGACCAGGGCGTCGTGCGCCCGGCGGGTCAGCAGGCCCGGGTCGCCGGGTCCAGCCCCGACGAACGCGATACGGCCTACGGGCTTACGGGTGCGGGTCATTCTGTGCTCCCAAATTGCTGGGTCCCCGGGCCGTTGGGTCCTTGCGGGCCGAGGATCGAGTCGGCGCCGAGGTCGAGGAGTTCGGCGGCGAGTGCCTTACCGATCTCCGTGGCTTCGGCGAGCGTTCCGGTGCGGGACAGCCGGATGTCGCGGACGCCGTCCGGGCTGATCACCGCCCCGCGCAGGTAGATCTCCTGGACAACATCACCGTCGTCACCGGAGCCGGTGGGCTCACCTTCGGCGACGACGGCGTAGGCGGCGACCGGGGCGGAGCACCCGGCCTCCAGGGTGGCCAGCATCGCCCGCTCCGCAGTGACAGCGGCGCGTGACGGTGCGTGGTCAAGCGTACCTAGCAGTTCGAGCATCTCCGGGTCGTCGACACGGCACTCCACCGCCAGCGCACCCTGGGCGGGAGCCGGCAGCATCAACATCGGGTCGAGGGTCTCGCTGACGGCGTCGAGCCGACCGATTCGGGCCAGCCCCGCCCGAGCCAGGACGATCGCGTCCAGGTCGCTCTCCGGGTCGAGCACCCGAGCCAGCCGGCTGTCGATGTTGCCGCGGATGGGGGTGACCGACAGTTGCAGGCCCAGGGCGTGCAACTGGGCGATCCGGCGCAGCGCCCCGGTGCCGATCCGGGCACCGGGGGCGAGTTCGGCCAGCGTCTTCCCGTCGCGGGCGACGAGCGCGTCACGCGGATCCTCGCGCGGGGGCACCGCGGCGATGTGCAGCTCGGCCGGCATCGCGGTCGGCAGGTCCTTGTACGAGTGGACCGCGAAGTCGATCTCTCCGGCGACCAGGGCGTCGCGCAGCGCGGAGACGAACACCCCGACCCCGAGGCGCTGCACCGGCGCGGTGGACCGGTCACCTGCGGTGATCACCTCGACCAGCTCCACCGGGCGTCCGGTGCGGGCGGTCAGGGCCTCGGCGATGTGTCCGGACTGGGCCATCGCCAGTTTGCTGCCCCGGGTGCCGAGACGCAGCGGGTCACTGGTTTTCCGCCGGCTCATCGTTCACCTCCGTTGGTTGGGGTGATGTCGGGGACCGTGTCCACCGGGGAGGTCTGGGGTACTTCCAGGTCGAACAGTTCGCGCAGCAGGGCGGCGTACTGGTCACCGCCGGGCTCGGCGGCGAGCTGACGGACCCGTACGGTCGGCTGGTGCAGCAGCCGCTGCACCACCCGGTGCACCGTGCGGGCCACCTCGGCGCGCTGGTCGTCGGTGAGGTCGGGACGGCGCTGGGCCAGCCGGCGCAGTTCGGCGCTGACCACGTCCTCGGCCCGGCCACGCAGGGCGGCCACGGTGGGGGCCACGTCCGCGCCGCGCAGCCAGGTCAGGAAGGATTCGACCTCGGCGGCCACGATCCGTTCGACCGCGGCCGCGTCCGTGGCGGCCGGGCCGTCGGCGAGCAGCGCGCCCATCCGGTCGATGTCGATCACCTCGACGCCGGGCAGCTCGGCCACCCCGGGCCCGACGTCCCGGGGTACGGCCAGGTCCAGCAGGACCAGGGGCCCGCGTCCGGGGGCCCGACCAGCCACCGCACCGGCGACGATCTCCCGGGTGAGGACCGGCTCCGTGGCCGCGGTGGCGGCCACTACGATGTCCACTGTGGAAAGCGTGTCGGCCAGCTCGGCCATCGGTCGTGCGGTGGCGCCGTACGACTCGGCCAGCCGTACCGCCCGCTCGGCGCTGCGGTTGGTCACCGTCAACGGGCCGGCAGCGAGCCGGGACAGCGTCGCCACCCCCAGCGAGCCCATCGCCCCCGCTCCGACGATGAGCGCGGGTCGACCGGCGAGTTCGTCGCCGAGATGACCGGCGGCCAGTCCCAGGGCGGCGGTGACCACGCTCTGCCCGGCCCGGTCGATGCCGGTCTCGGAGTGGGCCCGCTTGCCCACCCGCAGGGCCTGCTGCATCAGCTCGTGCAGCAGCCGACCGGCGGTGTCCGCGTTGGTGGCACCGTGATAGGCGTCCCGGAGCTGGCCGAGGATCTGCGCCTCGCCGACCACCATCGAGTCCAGCCCGGCGGCGACCCGGAAGACGTGGTCGACCGCGGCGGAGTCGAAGTGCACGTAGAGGTTGTTGGCCAGCGCGGACGGCTGGCAGTCGGCCTGCTCGGCCAGGACGGCGCAGATGTCGCCGAGGCCACCGTGGAAACCGGAGACCGCCGCGTAGACCTCCACCCGGTTGCAGGTGGAGACCAGCACGGCCTCGCTGACGTACGGCTGGGCGACCAGGCGGCCCAGGATGCGGGTGAGGTCCTCCGGGGCGACCGCCAGCCGCTCCAGGGTGGCGACCGGCGCGGTGCGGTAGGAGGCACCCACGACGAGAAGCTTCACGTTCCGATCGCCTCCTGGCCCTCGGTGACCGCGAGACCACCGGGCAGGGCGGTCAGGGCGGATCCCCCCGTGCGGGGCAGACCGGTCAAGGACGCCTTGCGGTGCTCGTGGAACGACAGAATCTGCAGCTCGATGGCGAGGTCGACCTTGCGCACGTCGACCCCGTCCGGCACCGAGAGTACGCAGGGTGCGAAGTTCAGGATGCCGGTCACGCCGACGGCGACGAGTTGGTCGGCGACCCGCTGGGCGGCCGACGCGGGGGTGGCGATGACCCCGATCGCGATCGACTCCTCGGCCGCCACCCGGGGCAGTTCCTCGATGTGCCGGACGACCATCCCGTGGATCTCCTCGCCGACCCGACCCGGATCGGCGTCGAACAGGGCGGCGATCCGGAAGCCACGGCTGGCGAAGCCGTCGTAGCCGGCCAGGGCGTGACCGAGATTACCCACCCCGACCAGGGCGACCGCCCGACGTTGGGTGAGCCCGAGCACGTACTCGATCTGCTCGATCAGCAGGGCCACGTCGTAGCCGACCCCACGGGTGCCGTACGAGCCCAGGTGGGACAGGTCCTTGCGGAGCTTGGCGGAGTTGACCCCGGCGGCGTTGGCGAGCCCCTCACTGGAGACGGTCTCGTTACCGGTTTCAGCCAGGTTGTGCAGGGCACGAAGGTACTCGGGGAGCCGTGCGACCGTCGCCTCGGGAAGATCCGGAAGCGCCGGTACGGCACCGGCGCGGCCGGGCGCGCCAGGGTGACGGTGCTGACTCATGAGACTCCGTGCGGTGCGATCCTTGACCAACTCCACGGGCCGGCCGTTTGGGACTCCCGCTGGCGACCGGAGTTGCCGGCTGTGCTAGCAGGGCGCGTCGGAATTACAGAGTAGGCGCTTGTGAAGACGTGCACAAATCGCGATCTTGCTGCTCCGCCCCCCGTCCCCACCAGCCCCTCCGCCCAACAAGATCGACGCTCGCTCCCGCTTCCCGGGAACACCTGCGCGATTATCCCTCAATCCCGACTTCTCTGACCAATTACACGCGCCCCATCGGCCCAACCCAATTTGTTGATCATGTAGTTGTCGCCGTACGGAATTCATGATCAGCTCGCCGGGGCGGCCAGGGTGGTGGCGAGGGTCACCGCCTCGGTCAGGGTCTCGGCCACCGGATGACCGGAAGCGATCAGGCGGGAGCGGTCCGTGAAGCCGCCGGAATAGAGCACCGCACGGCCCCCGACGGCGAGAGCCGCGTCGGCGTCGTCGAGCGAGTCGCCGATCAGCACCACCGAGCGGCCGTCGACGCCGAGTTCGGCCAGGTGCCGCACCAGGGACTCGGCCTTACGGTCGCCGCCGACCGTGGCCCGCAGGCCGTCCACCCGGGCGAACCGGCCGGTCAGGCCGTAGGTCTGCACCGTCGGCACCAGCTCGTCGTGAAACCACATGGACAGCAGGGACTGACTGCCCGGCCAGGCCGCCATCGCGTCCACCGCGTCGTGGGCGAGGGCACAGCTGGTCAGACCCCGCCGGTACGCCTCATGGAAGATCCGGTCCAGTCGGCCGAAGGCCTCGTCGTCCACCGCCCTACCGAGCACCTCGGCGTAGTAGTCGGCGATCGGTCGACGAAACCGGACCCGGTGCTCCTCCGCGGTCACCGTCGGCCCGCCCTCGCGGGTGAAGACGGTATTGGTGCAGGCCACCACGAGACTCAGATCGTCCAGCAGGGTCCCGTTCCAGTCCCAGACCAGGTGGGGGTGCGAAGGGGTCATCGCCGCACTCTATCGGCGCTCCCCCTCGTCGGGCCCCCGTCAGAGCTGCGGCGTGGTCAGGTCACGCAGCAACCGTTCCTCCTCGACCCGCCAGTAACCGTGCTCCTTGCCGTCGAGCAGCACCACCGGCAGCCGGTCGCCGTACTCGCGCTCCAGCTCGATGTCACCGCTGACGTCCCGCTCGGTCCACTGGTCGCCGGTGACCGCGACCACCCGGTCCAGCGCTGCTTTGGCGTCCTCGCACAGGTGACAGCCGGGGCGGGTGATCAGCATCAGGCGGGGCTCAGGCATCGGTCTCCTCCGTCGTGCCGGGGTGATGTCGGCTGCTCGGTCCGACCTCGGTCGGGCACGCCAACCTCGCCAGGTTACGCGCGCGGCCGGCGATCGGTCCCCGGGTGCACTCATCGACCCGGTTGCCGCAAGCGCGACAGTCCCGTTGACGGAACCTGTGAACGTCACCGAGGGTACGCGCAGCGGCGTCGAGCTCACCCGGACTAGGAAGGCCGACCGGCCCTACCCAACCCCCGCGGTAACGCCTGGCGGCACCCTCCATCATCGACCTGACCTGCACAACTGCTTCAGATCAGGTGGACCGGCGATTGTCAACCACACTCGACGGACAACCGGTCCGGCAGGGGTGCGACACGTCGGGAAATACTTTGGCCCTGTGTAACGGACTTGCCACGCGCGGGTGACGTTGGCCCTATCATCACTCGGGTCGGCTCACCCCATTTGCCGTGAGTCGACACCCCTCAGCCCGAGGAGGCCCCCGTGCCCGTCAGCGCATTGGACCAGCACCTCAAGGGGTACTGCCGCAAGTCGGCACGCCCCGGAGTCGACCTGTCCGGCGGTGATCCGGCCGGTCAACCGGCCACCGCCGACGTCCTCGTCTGCGATGGAATGGAGGTGGGCCGATGACCACCTTCGGTTTCGCGCACCGTCCGACGGGCCTCACCGGTCCGGCGGCGCGGGTCCCGGTGAACGAGCGCGGGGCCGCCCACGCTCCGCAGAGCACGACGGGCAACCTGGCCAGCCGAGGTGAGAGCACCACGCGCCGGTACGGCAACCGACCACACCCGAACGAACCACCACACCGACCAGCGGCGCCCGGGGCCAACGCGATGCCGGCCGGCGGCGGGGTGGCCACCCCGAGCCGACCGACCATGCCGGCCCAGGCCCGGCGCAGCGGCGGTGACACCCCGGTGGCCGACCTGCCGACGGCCGAGACGGCGGTGATCCCCGCGGTGACCGCCCCGGTGGACACCTCCACCGGGTACCCGAGTCGCCCGGATCCCTCCGATCCGGCCACGGAGGTGTGGGCCCTGGTGGAACGGGCCCAGGCCGGGGAGGCCGAGGCCTTCGGGTTGATCTACGACCGCTATGTCGACACCGTCTTCCGCTTCGTCTACTTCCGGGTCGGCAACCGGCAACTCGCCGAGGACCTCACCTCGGACACCTTCCTGCGGGCCCTCAAGCGCATCGGCAGCTTCACCTGGCAGGGCCGTGACCTGGGAGCCTGGCTGGTCACCATCGCCCGCAACCTGGTCGCCGACCACTTCAAGTCGGGTCGGTACCGGTTGGAGGTGACCACCGGTGACGTGCTCGACGCCGACCGGGAGGATCGTGGCCCGGAGGGCAGCCCGGAGGCGGCCGTGGTGGAACACATCACCAATGTCGCCCTGCTGACCGCCGTCAAACGGCTCAACCCCGAGCAGCAGGAGTGCATAGTGCTGCGCTTCCTCCAGGGGTTCTCGGTGGCCGAGACGGCTCGGGCGATGGGCAAGAACGAGGGGGCGATCAAGGCCCTCCAGTACCGTGCGGTCCGCGCGCTGGCCCGGCTGCTGCCGGACGGTTTCCAGGCGTGACCGGCCCGGCGCAGACCGGCCGGCCACCCGGCCGACGCCGGTCCCGACCCGGGACTCACCGCCATCACTTTGGGTGATTTCCGACTCCGGCCGGCCCGTAACCCCACCCCGGCACGGCGCGTTTCTCCGGGTGCGACCGGTGACAGCCTGGCCTCGGGCTACGGACGACGGGCAACGACGCCGGCGAGTTCGCCGTGATGTCACGCGCTCATCGGTCGCTGGTGGCGATCGCGGCCGACCGGCCGCGCCCAGCGAGAGGAGGTGCCGCGGTGGACGACACCCTCTTCTCCCGACGGCGCGCCGAGCGCTTCGCGCAGCTACTCGACGAAGCGAACGGTGGCCGACGCCATCACGTCCGCTCCCGACTCGACGACCAGCTGACGCCCCTGGTGGGGCTGGGTCGGCAGTTGAGCGCCGACCCGCCGACGCCCGAGGTGGATCCGGATTTCCGGACCGGCCTGCGGGCCATGTTGGTGGCCACCGCCGAGCGCGAGGGCATCACCGCCCCGGCCGAGAAGGTCAGCACCAACCGGGCCCTGCTACCGGCCGTCACCGCACGTCGGGCTCGCGCCCGGGGTGCCATCCTGGTCGGCATCGCGGCCGGTGCCATCGCGGTCTCCGGCATCTCCGCCGCCAGCGAGAACGCCGTGCCCGGCGACGCACTGTACGGCATGAAGCGCAGCACCGAGCGGGCCCAGCTCGCGCTGGCCAGCTCCGAGATCAGCCGGGGGCAGCTCTTCCTGGACTTCGCCCGTACCCGGCTGGCCGAAGCCTCCGCCCTGGAGGGCAGCCGGTCCGGTTACCGCGCGGTGCTGGATGACATGGACGCCGACACCCGGCAGGGCGTACGCCTGCTGACCGAGGCCGCGGCGCAGCGCTCCGATCCGGCGGCGCTGGACGCGGTGGACGCCTTCCTGGTCCGGCAGCGACGGGCCCTCAACGCCCTGCTGGACAACGGGTCCCGTGCCGACCGGGAGCGGACCGCCCGGTCCCTGCTGCTGTTGGCTTCGGTGACCGAACGCGCCGAGGCCCTGCGTACCACGATCGCCTGCGGCCAGCCGGTCGGCACCGGCAGCGACAGCCTGGGCCCCCTGCCCGGCACCTGCGCCTGAACAGTGTGTGACACCTCCCGGCCGGGCGACTCCCCCGGTCGGCACCGCGACCGGCGGTTACCCTCGCGGAAGGGCAGCAGAGATCCGGACGAGGTGAGGGGGCGTCGGTGGCGCGCAACCGGAAGGTGACCGTCAGCACGGATGTGCACGGGCACACCACAGGTTGGGCCGAGACCGAGCCGGCTCCCCCGGTAGCGCCGGACCCACGGGCCGCAGCCTTCTTCGACGTGGACAACACGATGATGCAGGGCGCCTCGATCTACTGGTTCGCCCGCGGTCTGGCCGCCCGCAACTACTTCACCACGGCGGATCTGGCCCGGTTCGCCTGGCAACAGCTCCGCTTCCGGCTGCTGGCCCGCGAGCACGCCGGGGACATGTCACAGGCCAAGGAGGCCGCCCTGGCCTTCATCGAGGGCTGGCGGGTCGAGGAGATCGAACGCCTGGCGGAGGAGATCTTCGACGAGCTGATGGCCCCCCGGATCTGGGCGGGGACCCGGCGGCTGGCGCAGGGCCACCTGGACGCCGGTGAACGGGTCTGGCTGGTCAGCGCCGCCCCGGTGGAGATCGGCCGGGTGATCGCCACCCGACTGAACCTGACCGGGGCGATCGGGACGGTCGCCGAGGTGGTCGACGGGGCGTACACCGGCAGGTTGGTCGGTGACCTGATGCACGGGCCGGTCAAGGCCGAGGCGGTCACCGCCCTGGCGGCCGTGGAAGGGCTGGACCTCAGCCTCTGCAGCGCCTACAGCGACTCGGCCAACGATCTGCCGATGCTGTCGGCGGTGGGCCGGGCGGTAGCGGTCAATCCGGATACCGCCCTGCTGCGTCAGGCACGCCAGCGCGGTTGGGAGGTACGCGACTTCCGCACCGGCCGCCGGGCCGTCAAGATCGCTGTGCCCTCCACGGCCGCTGCCGGGCTGGTGGCCGGAGCGGTCACGGCCGGCATGGCGTTGCAGCGCCGTCGCCGTGGCGAGCGCAGCCCCGGGGAACGGCGCCCCGTCCGCTGACCCTGGCCGACGGCTAGGGGCCGAAGGGGTCCGGGCGGCGTTCGAGGAGTTCGTGCAGGGTCTGCTGGATGGTCTCGCGTACCTGGTCGGCGAGGTTGAACACGACCAGGGGGTCGTCCGCGGAGTCGACCAGGTGTGCGGTGGGGATCGGCGGGCAGAACTCGATCAGCCACTTGCTCGGCAGCGGCACCATGCCCAGCGGTCCCAGCCAGGGGAAGGTCGGGGTCACCGGGAAGTAGGGCAGCTTCAGCAGCCGGGCCAAAGGCTTCAGGTCGGCGAGCATCGGGTAGATCTCCTCGCCACCGACGATCGCCACCGGGATGATCGGGGTGCCGGTACGCAGGGCCGCCGAGACGAAACCCCCTCGGCCGAAGCGTTGCAGCTTGTAACGCTCCGCGTACAGCTTGCCGATGCCCTTGAAGCCCTCCGGGAAGACCCCGACCAGTTCACCGCCGCGCAGCAGCCGTTCGGCGTCCGGGTTGCAGGCCATGGTGCCCCCGGTCTTGCGGGCGATCTCGGAGACCACCGGCATCCGGAAGACCAGGTCGGCACCGAGCAGCCGCAGGTAGCGGTGGGCGGGGTGCTCGTGGTGCAGGGCGGTGGAGAGGATCAGGGCGTCCAACGCCACCGTGCCGGAGTGGTTGCCGACCACCAGGCCCGCCCCCTCGGCGGGGATGTGCTCCAGGCCGGTGACCTCGGTACGGAACCAGTCCCGGTAGAGCCGACGCAGCAGCGGATGGAAGACCGCCTCGGTCAACTCCGGATCGAAGCCGAACTCGTCCACCTCGTAGTCGCCGGCCAGCCGCCGACGCAGGAAGGCCAGTCCGCCCGCGATCCGCCGGTCCCAGAGGTCCCCGGGGCTCTCCGGCACCGCCGGCTGCCGGGGCGCCGGGTGGTGCCCGTTGTGCCGGGCAGGGTCGACCGCCGGGGAGGGGTTGTCCGGGCGCGTTTCGTCGTCGCTGCGCATCTCCAACTCGCTCACTGCTGCTCCCGCACGGCCGCACGCACCCGCCGGATCTGTTCCAGCACGAGTTGCTCGGCGGCGGCCAGTTGCTCGCGCGTCACCACGGACCGCCCGTGGTGGGCCCGGATGAAGTCGTCGAAGGCGGCCGCGGTGGATCGGGGGGTGAAGCCGTACTCCCGCTCCAGGCGGGCGGTGTCCACCACTCGGCCGTGCACGAGCAGGTCCACCTGGTCCAGGCCGTAGCGACCCAGCCCCATGGTCCGGGCCAGGGCCGCGGCCCCGGACAGGCCCGGTTCCAGGATCGGCACGGCCAGCCGGCCGGCCCGGCGGATCGCCTGGGACATCGCGAGCACCCCCGGACCGGCGACGTTGTACGTGCCCGGATGCTCCTCGGTCACCGAGCGGTGAATCACCTCAAGGGCGTCGTCGAAGTGCAGGAACTGCAACCGGGCGTCCCGGCCGAGGATGGTGGGCACCACCGGCAGCGAGAAGTAGCGGGTCAGGGTGGTGTCGGCCGTCGACCCGATGAACGGGGCGAACCGCAGCACCGTGGCGGTGACATCGGGCCGCCGTCGCCGGAAGCCACGCACGTAGCCCTCGATGTCGAGGATGTCCCGGCCGAAGCCGCCGCGCGGCACCTCACGGGGCTCGGTCTCCTCGGTGAAGACCGCCGGGTCCCGGAAGGAGGCCCCGTACGCCGCGGTCGAGGACCGGACCACGAGCTTGCGTAGCCGGGGTGCCCGCTGGCAGGCGGCGAGCAGCTGCATGGTGCCGATGACGTTCTGTTCCTTCATCGCCGACCGGCCGCCCTGCTGGTGATCCGGGGCGCTGACCAGGGCCAGATGCACCACCGTGTCGACATCCAGGTCGGCGAGGAGTCCACCCACCGAACCCGCGTCCACCCGGATCCGCTCCACCTGCTCCAGCAGGCCGGCGACCTCCGGACTCGGGTCGGGCAGGTCGATGCCGATGACCCGCTCGATGCGGGGGTCGGCAGCCAGCCGGGCGGCGACATGGGCACCGAGGTATCGGCTGACCCCGGTCACGACGACGACCCCCGGGAGGCTCGATGAGCCACCGGGGGTCATGTCTCGCACCTACCCCGGCGGCTGGGACCGAGCCGGGACAGCCACGGCCTGATCACCTGGGCCTCCGAGGGTCGACAGTTGGCAAGCGGCGAAGGCCGGGCAGCGCCCGGCATCCGTCACTTGCCGAGACGGCGACGCTGGACGCGGGTCTTGCGCAGCAGCTTGCGGTGCTTCTTCTTAGCCATGCGCTTGCGGCGCTTCTTGACCACCGAGCCCATACGAAAGCCTTTCGATGCAACATGCGGCGCGACCGGAAGACGCCACGAACCGGTGACGTCGGCGACCGCTTACGGACAACGGACCGGACCGGCGGGGTGGGCGGCGGGCGCACCAACGGTCACGATCGCTGTCCAGCGTAGCGGGACCACGTCATCCGGACCAACGCGCCCCCGGTCGATGCCGGTTACCGGGCCCTGTCCGGACGGTCTGACACCCGGATCAGGCGGTCTCCTGGAAGGCGCCACGGAGGTACTCGTGCACGGCGTGCTCCGGCACCCGGAACGACCTGCCGACCCGCACAGCGGCCAACTCACCGCTGTGCACGAGACGGTAGACCGTCATCTTCGACACTCGCATGACGGTCGCCACCTCGGCGACGGTCAGGAACTTGACATCCGACAGCCGACCGTCGGACGGTGACCCGGCCATGGCTCACCCGACCCATCCCATGCCCTGCGCGTGCCGCCCCACGGGTCCTCCCGCGCGGCCGGCGACGCGCGTGTTACCAGTACGGTAGCGGGACGGCTGTGACCGGCGCGATCCCTTCCTGCAACTGATCACGATCCGGAACCGGATGGTCGGTGGAAAACCCCTGGTCGGGTGGCGTGTGCCCGAATTGCCGACGGTGATCATCTTCGGCCACGGCGGGTTCACTCGGCCCGCAGGGCGACCACCGGGTCCAGGCGGCCGGCCCGTTGGGCGGGTACCACCCCGAAGATGATCCCCACCGCCGCCGAGACGCCGAAGGCCAGCGCCAACGACCACCAGGTGACCGCCGCCGGGATCGGCGAGACGGCGGCCACCAGCAGGGCTCCCCCCACCCCCAGGGCCATTCCGGTGAGCCCGCCGATCGAGGTGAGCAGCACCGCCTCCAGCAGGAACTGCACCCCGATGTCCCGAGGGCGGGCGCCGACCGCCTTGCGCAGGCCGATCTCCCGGGTCCGTTCGCGTACCGAGACGAGCATGATGTTGGAGACCCCCACCCCGCCGACCAGCAGCGAGATGCCGGCGATGGCGGCCAGCACCCCGGTCAGGATGCCCAGGATGTCGCCGAGGACGCCGAGGATCTGCTCCTGGGTGACGGCACTGAACTCCGTACCCGGGTGCCGACCGTTCAACTCGGTCACGATCCGCTGGCCGAGTTCCTCGATCCGGTCCCGGTCCGGTGCCCGCACCGCGATCGCGTCCACCCGCTGGGTGCCGTACAGCCGCTGGGCGGCGGTCACCGGGATGTGCACCTCGTCGTCCCGGTCGACCCCGAGGCTCTGCCCGAGCGGGGTGAACACCCCGATCACCCGGAACCGCACCCCGGCCAGGTTCACCTGCTGCCCGACGGCCTCCCGGTCGGGGAAGAGGATCCGGGCGACGGAGTCACCCAGAACGGCGACCCGGCGGCCGGTGTCCACGTCGGATCGGGTCAGGTAGCGACCCCGGGCCAGGTCCCGGGCGAAGACCGTCGGGGTGGTCTCCAGCACCCCCTGCACGGTGGTGAAATCCTGCCGGCCACCGGCCCGGACAGTGGCCCCGGAGGCCACCGTCACGGCCACCCGGGAAGGGTCGCCGACCACCCGGCCGACGGCCTCCGCGTCCTGCAGGGTCAGCGGGGAGACCGCCGGGGCCGAGCCCACGTCCAGCCGCCCCGGTACGACCAGCAGCAGGTTCGAGCCCAACCCCTCGACCTGCTGTTCGACGGTCTGTTTGGTGCCGGTGCCGATCGCCACCAGCAGCACCACGGAGGCGACCCCGATGATCACCCCTAGCATGGTCAGCAGGCTGCGCATCCGGTTGGCCCGCAGCGCGTCCGCCGCCACCCGCCACGCCTCGGCCAGCCTCACGAGGCGCCCCCACCCGACGCGGCGACACCGGGAGTGCCGGCCACGGCGCTGTCGGCTACGACGACGCCGTCGCGCATGGTGATCCGGCGGCGGGCCCGGGCGGCCACCTCCGAGTCGTGGGTGACCATCACCAACGCCACCCCGGACTCGGCGTTCAGCCGCTCCAGCAGCTCCAGTACGGCGGCCCCGGTGGTGCTGTCCAGGTTGCCGGTCGGCTCGTCGGCCAGCAGCACGGTCGGGTCGGTGACCAGGGCACGGGCGATCGCCACCCGCTGCTGCTCGCCGCCGGAGAGCTGGTTGGGACGGTGGTCCAGGCGGTGCCCCAGGCCGACCCGTTCCAGCATGGCCGCGGCCCGCGCCCGCCGCTGACGGGCGCTGACCCCCCGGTACACCAGCGGCAGGGCCACGTTGTCCACCGCGGTGGTACGCGGCAGCAGGTGGAAGGCCTGGAAGACGAAGCCGATGGTCTCGTTGCGCAGTCGGGCCAACTCGGGGGCGGACAGGGTCCCCACCTCCCGCCCACCGATCACCAGTCGCCCTCCGGTCGGCCGGTCCAGGCCCCCGAGCAGATGCATCAGGGTGGACTTCCCGGACCCGGAGGGCCCGATCAACGCCACGTAGTCACCGGACGCCACGGTCAGGGTCACCCCCCGCAGGGCCGGTACGGACACCCCGTCGAGCTGGTACGTCCGGGACACCTCTACCGCCTCGATGGCGGGGTTCACCCGACCTCCTGGCCGTCGCGCACCTGGTCGGTGCCGCGCACCACCACCCGGTCACCGGGCTGCACCCCGTCGACGATCTGCACCAGATCCTGACCCTGCACCCCTACCGTGACCGAGGCCCGTCCCACCCGGCCCTCGCGTACCACCCAGACGGTGTCCCGGCCGTCGGCGGAGAAGATCGCGGAGGCGGGTACGGTCACCGCGTCGCTGGCCTCGCGGACCTGCAACCGCAGCACCGCGTTCATCCCGGGGCGGGGGGTCGGTGCCGGTTCGGCCTCACCGAACTGACCCGCCCCCAGAGAGAGCCGGACCCGGTAACTGACCCCGCCCCGGGCCGAGGTGCTGGGCAGTACGTCGATTGAGCGGACGGTGGCCGGGTAGCTGGCACCGGGGACGGCGTCCAACTCGACCGTGCCGGAAAGACCGGCCTGGACCAGCAGCACGTCGGTCTCGTCCACCTCGGCCAGCAGCCCCAGTTCGCCGGTGTCCACCACGGTCAGCACCGGGGTTCCGGCGGTCACCCGACCGCCGACCGGGACGGCCGTGTCCACCCCGGCGGGCGGACCGGCCGCCGGGGCACCCAGCGCGCTCGGTTCGAGGCCGGGCGGCAGGACTCCCCCGCCGCCGAGCAGCCCCGCCAGGGCGCTGGCGGAGGCGTCCCCGGAGCTGACCCCGCCGGGCTGGACCACCCCGGCGATCGGTGCCCGCAGGGTCAGCGCGTCCACGGTCGCCTTGGCCAGGTCGTACGCCTGCTGGGCCTGGAGGCGTTGGGCGGTGGCCAGGGCCCCGACTGCGGAGTTGAGACTGCGTACCCCGCGCTGCACCTCACGTACCGCCTGGTCGGCGGCGCGCGCGGCGGCGGCGTACTGCCGCTGCGCGGACTCGACCTGCGCTAGCAGTGCCTTGCGCAGCTTCGGGTCGCTGATCTTGCCGGCGGCGGCGCGGGCGGCGGCGTGTGCCTTCGCGGCGGCCCGGTCGGTGCCCCGCAGGGATCCGACCAGGTTGCCGCCGCCACCCCCACCGGCCCGCTTGGCGGCATCCAGCGCCTTCCGGGCCTGCTTCAGGCGTTCCCGGGCCGAGGGTGAGTCGATCACGGCCAGCACCTGGCCGCGCCTGACCCGCTGTCCCGGCTCCACCCGGAGGCTGCGCAGGGTGCCGTCGGCCGGAGCGGTCAGGGTGGCCGCCGCCCGGGCGACGACCGTGGCCGGGGCGTCGATCTCCTCCGCCACCGCTGCCCGTACGGCCGAGGCCAGCGCGATCGGTGCCTCGTCCTCGCCGCAGGAGGCGGCGCTGGTGAGGGTCAGCACGGTGACGGCTAGCAGGGCGGTGAACAGGCGGGGCCGCGTGGCTGCGAGCAGCCGCGGCGAGTCGTGGCGGCGCACCGGCCCATGCTACGAGCCCCGGCGGACCGGTCGACGATCCGCCATGCCGTCAGTCCAGGTCGGTGCCGCCCGGCCAGGCGGAGAAGGCCACATCGAGGGCCGTGATCATCTGCTCGAAGGAGCGGTCGACCTCCCGGGGCAGGCCGAAGTCACCGGCCGCCTCCAGGGCCACGAAGCCGTGTACGGCGGCCCGGAACATGCGTACCCCGTCGACCGCGCTGTCGCCCTCGATGCCGTACCCGCGCAGGATGGCGTAGACCACCCCGACCGCCCGCTCACCGGCGGCCACATGCGCCGGATCGGCCGGATCCGGCACCCGCTGGGCCATCGGGTAGCGGCCGGGATGCCGTCGGGCGTACGACCGGTAGGCGGTGGCCACGGCCCGCAGGGCCTCCTCCCGGCTGCGCCCAGCGGCGGCCGTGGTCATCTCCTCGGCGAGTTCGGCCGTGGCCAGGGCGGCGAGCTTCTGCGCCAACGCCTCGGCGCCCTTGATGTGCTTGTAGAGGCTGGGCAGGGCGACCCCGAGCCGGCCGGCCAGCGCGGCCAGGGTGAGCTGCTGGTAGCCGACCTCGTCGGCCAGCAGGGCCGCCTCACGCACCACGATCTGCGGGTTGAGCCCGACCCTAGGCACGATCGGTCACCGCCATGAAGGTGGTCAGTTCGGCGGCCATCGCCTCAGGACGGTCGGCGTGCGGGTAGTGCCCGGCGTCGGTGATCATCCGGGCCTCGGCCAGGGGGAAGAGGCGCCGGGCGGCCCGGGCCTCGGCACCGGGGTCGGGGAAGTCCGGGTCCTTCGTGCCCATCAGCACCAGCACCGGTCGACGCACCTGCGGAGCGAGGGTGGTCCAGTGTGGCGCGACCGGGGCGGCCACCTCACGGACCGGCAGCATCCGGCCGGGCCGCCGCAGCGCGGTCACCAGGTTCTTGCGGTACCGCGCGTCGTCGGCCGGGCGATGGACCGGGAACAGGGTGCGGTGGAACATGCCGAACAGCCGAGGACTGCGGACCACCGCCCACACCCCCAGCCGCATGACGGGGTTGAGCTTCGGCTGCGTCACGAAGGCGCCGACCAGCACGATCCCGTTGACCAGGGCCGGTTCCTCGGCGGCGGCGAAGACCACCGCGGCGGCGCTGGAGGAGTTGCCGACCAGGGTGGCCGGCCCGCCGCCGAGTTCCCGGACCACCGCCAGCAGATCGCCGCCCACCTCGGCCGGGGCGTAGCTGGCCCACCCGATGGTGGAGTCCCCGTGGCCGCGTACGTCGACCGAGGCCACCCGGTAGCCGGCCGCCACCAGCAGGGGAATCAGGTGCCGGTAGGAGTGGCGGTTCTCCCCCATGCCGTGCGAGAGCACCACCAAGGGCCCCTGACCGTGCACCTCGTAGGCGATCCGTCCGTCGCCACGCTTCGCGAAGCTAGTGTTCATAGCCCTTAGGCTAATTCCATTAGCCAACCGACGTCAAGACGGGACCACGGCAGGGTCCGGTGGAACCTGCCGAGGCCGTTCGGATGGGTGGGTGGTTACTTGCGGGAGGTCAGGGCGCGGGCGAAGAAGGCCAGGTTGGCGGGACGCTCGGCCAGCCGGCGCATCAGGTAGCCGTACCAGTCGTCGCCGTACGGCACATAGGTGCGCACGATGTAGCCCTCGCCGACCAGCCGGTCCTGCTCCTCGGGCCGGATGCCGTACAGCATCTGGAACTCGAAACGGTCCGGCGCCCGGTCGAACCAGCGGGCCCGGTCCTCACCGATGGCGATCAGTCGGGGGTCGTGGGTGGCCAGCATGGGATAGCCGTCGCCTGACATCAGGATGTTCATGCACCGCACGTAGGACTTGTCCACCTCGCGGGCCGACTGGTAGGCCACCGACTCGGGCTCCTTGTAGGCCCCCTTGCACAACCGCACCCGGGACCCGGCGGCGGCCAGGTCACGACAGTCCGACTCGGTACGCCGCAGGTAGGCCTGGAGCACCGCCCCGGTCGAGGGGTAGTCCTTGCGCAGCTTGGCCAGGATGTCGAGAGTCGAGTCCGTGGTGGTGTGGTCCTCCATGTCCAGGGTGACCGTGGTCCGCGCGGCCTCGGCGGCGGCGCAGATCGCCCGGGCGTTGTCGTAGGCCAACTGCTCGTCGAAGGCCTGACCGAGCGCGGAGAGCTTGACACTCACCTCGGCCGCGGGGGTCAGCCCCTCCTCGGCCAACCGTCCCAGCAGGGCGAGGTACTCGTCGCGTACGGCGATGGCCTGCTCGGGGTTGAGAGTGTCTTCGCCGAGGTGGTCCAGGGTGACCGCAAGGCCACCGTTGACGAGTTCGCGGGTCACGCGCAACGCGTCGGCGGTCTGCGCACCGGCGACGAACCGGCGCACGACGTCCCGGGAGAACGGGGCCGTCGCGACGAGCCGCTCGACCCGGGATGACCGGGAGGCGGCGAGAATCACGGAACGGAGCATGAGCCGAGGGTATCGCCCACCCGGCCCCAAGATTGCGCCCCCAGCCCACCCCGCCCGCGTTGTAGGGAAGGGCCCCCTTTCAACACTTCGAGGGGAGAAGGGGAGCCTTCCATCCGCCTTTCAACCCCAGCCCGGGGCGGCGAGCCTGGCGTTCATCGGTTACAACGATGGCGTGAAACAACTCCCCCGACGCCGCCTCCGCTCCGCCTCGGTGCAACTCGGCGCCCTCACCGCCCTGGCCCTCACTCTCTCCGGCTGCAACATGACCTCCGACGACGATGACGACTGCGCGATGGGCCCGGGTGGGGGTGGCGACACCGTGGCGATGGCCGTGCGTACCCCCTCACCCGGCGCCGAGATCGGGGTCGGGCGCCCGGTGACGGAGCCGGTGGCCTCGGCCGTGCCGGAGCGCGGGGGCTTCGGCTCCCACCAGGCCTCCTGCGGGGGCTGAGATGCGCCGCGTAGAGGTCAGCCCGCGTCCCGACTGGGACAGCACCATCCGGGAGCAGGGTCTGGTGTATGTGGACACCGAACTGCCCGACGGCGAGGTGATGTCGTACTGGGACGAGACCGCCGCCTACGCCTTCGACCTGGACGAGGTGCTGCGGTTGGAGGAGGCCACCGAGGAGTTGCACCGGATGTCGGTGGCCGCCGCCGAGCATGTGGTGGCCCGCAACCGGTACGCCGAGTTCGGCATCCCCAGGTGGGCGGCCGAGGCGGTGGCCCGATCCCTGCGGGAGTCCCCGCCGACCCTCTACGGCCGGTTCGACCTCTGGTACGACGGCAGTTGGCCGCCGAAGATGCTGGAGTACAACGCCGACACCCCCACCGCCCTGGTCGAGGCGAGCATCATCCAGTGGTTCTGGCTGGAGCACACCCGGCCGGAGCTGGACCAGTGGAACAGCCTGCACGAGCGACTGGTCGGGGCCTGGGCCAAGATCGGTGCCGGGTTGCACGATCGCCGGGTGCATGTGGTCTGGTCGAACGAGGAGGAGTCCGGCGAGGACCACATGACCGCCGGCTACCTGGCCGAGACCGCCCGCCAGGCCGGGCTGGAGGTCACCCTGCTGCCGATCCAGCAGATCGGTTGGGACGGCCGTCGCTTCATCGACCGGACCGACCAGCCGATCACGACCTGCTTCAAGCTGTACCCCTGGGAGTGGATGCTCGCCGAGCCGTACGGCCCACTGGCCCTGGAACCGGGCACCCCTACCACCTGGATCGAGCCGGCCTGGAAGCTGCTGCTGTCGAACAAGGCGCTGCTGGCGGTGCTCTGGGAGCTGTACCCCGGCCATGAGCTGCTGCTGCCGGCCTACCTCGACTCACCGCGCGGAATGTCGGAGTACGTGGCCAAGCCGCTGCTGGGCCGGGAGGGTGCGGCGGTACGCATCGTCACCCCCACCGGGGAGTTCAACAATCCGGGTGACTACGGCGACGAGGGTTTCTGCTACCAGGAGTTCCGGGCCCTGCCGGAATTCGCCGGAAATCGGCTGGTCCTGGGGAGCTGGACGGTCGACGGTGAGTCGGCCGGGGTGGGGCTGCGGGAGAGCGCGAGTCTGATCACTGACGGCTATGCGCGATTCCTGCCGCACTACATCGACGCGCCGCGCGGCGGATGAGTGGACTACCTTTGGAGGGGTGAACTTCGACGCGTACGCCCGGACCGGAGTTGACCTTGTCAACGCCCGCCTGGACGGCCTCGACGACCTACGGGCTATTTTCCCGGACGACAACGCCTGGATGCGAGACGAGGTCGTGGAGCGCGACCTGGCGGTCTTCCGGCGGGTGCAGAAGCGGTTGCGCGACGTCTTCGAGTACGGCACCTCCGGGCGCGATGCCGAGGCGGTGGCCGAGTTGAACTCGCTGCTGGAGGCGTTCCCGGTGCAGCCGCGCATCTCCGGCCACGACTCCAGCGACTGGCACATGCATGTGACCAGCCGGGGCTCCTCGGTCAGCTCGGAATTCCTCGCCGGTGCGGTGTGGGGGCTGTCGGTATGGCTCTGCGAGTACGGTAGCGCCCGTTTCGGTGTCTGTGCGGACGACCGCTGCGGCAACGTCTACCTGGACACCTCGTCGAACTGCTGCCGCCGGTTCTGCTCGGAGCGGTGCGCCACCCGCTCCCACGTGGCCGCGCATCGGGCCCGCAAGCGGGCGGCCGTGCCGACCCAGACCGACCCGCTGACCCCGGTGTCCTGACCGCCGCCCCGCGCTCAGCCGCTCAGGCCTCGACCGGGGTGGCGCTGAGGTGCTCGCGGGCGAAGGCCAGGGACTGACGCAGGTCCGCCTCGCGGTCCTGCCGGCTCTTCGCGCCCCGGGTGGTGACCTCGACCGCCACCGAGCCGGTGAAACCCCGCCCGGCCAGGGACCGCAGCAGTTCGGCGCAGGGTTGACCGCCCCGGCCGGGCACCAGGTGCTCGTCCCGGCCCTCCCCGGTGCCGTCACCCAGATGCACATGGGCCAGGCCCGAGCCCATCCGGTCGGCCATCCCGAGGGCGTCGGTGTGCGAGGCGGCGCAGTGCGACAGATCCAGGGTGTACGAGGCGTAGCCGACCGTGGTCGGATCCCAGCCGGGGGCGTACGGCACGAACTGCCGGCCGGCCATCCGGACCGGGTACATGTTCTCCACCGCGATGTGGATCCCGCCGAACTCCCCGGCCACCTCGTCCAACCCGTCGGCGAAGGTGCGGGCGTAGTCCCGCTGCCAGGTGAAGGGCGGGTGCACCACCACGGTCGGGGCCTGGAGCGTCTCGGCCAGGATGGCCGAGCGGCGCAGCCGCTCCCAGGGGTCCGGGCTCCAGACCCGCTGGGTCACCAGCAGGCAGGGGGCGTGCACGGAGAGCACCGGCACCCCGTAGTGCTCGGCCAGCCCCCGTAGCGCCCCGGCGTCCTGGCTGACGGCGTCGGTCCAGACCATCACCTCGATCCCGTCGTAGCCGAGTTCGGCGGCCAGTTGGAAGGCCGCCGCGGTGCGTTCAGGGAAGACCGAGGACGTGGACAGGAGTACGGGAACTCGGGAGGTCACACCACCGAGGGTAGCCGCCATCGATTGCACCAATGCGACGAGAACTCAGCAATGCGGTCAAACCGGCCGAGGAATGTCACTCTGGCGCCAACCGATCCAGTCGATCTAGGATCACTCCCTCACGCAGCGCCCACGGGCAGATGTCCAGGGAGTCGACACCCAGGCGGCGCAGCACCGAGTCGGCGACCACCGCACCGGCCAGCAACTGGTGCGCCCTAGCGGCGCTGACCCCCTCCAGCTCGGCCAACTGGGCGGGGGCGATGTGCCGGATGAAGCCGAGCACCTGGCGCAGCCCGGCGCGGGTCAGTCGGCGACGGGTCCAGATGCCGGCACTGCTGGGGGCGGCCCCGGCCAACCGGGCCAGGGTACGGAAGGTCTTGGAGGTCGCCACCGGGCGTTCCCAGCCCACCTCGGCCATCCGCTCGGCCACGGGTTCCAGCAGGCTCTCCACGTACTCCCGAAGCTCGTCGACCGCCTGGGGTCCCGGCGGTGCCGGGCTCTGCGGATCCACCACCAGCCGGTCCCGGGTCAGCCGGCCCGCCCCCAGCGGCAGGGAGACCGCCTGGTCGGGGTACTCGTCGGCACCGGCCGCGATCTCCAGCGAGCCACCCCCGATGTCCAGCACCAGCAGCCGACCGGCCGACCAACCGAACCACCGGCGCACCGCCAGGAAGGTCATCCGGGCCTCGTCGGCCCCCGGCAGCACCTCCAGGCGTACGCCGGTGGTCTCCTGGACCCGGGCGAGCACCTCGGCGCCGTTGGTGGCGTCGCGCACCGCGGAGGTGGCGAAGGCGAGCAGTTCGTCGACCTTCAGCGCGGTGGCCGAGGCGCGGGCCGCGCCGACCGCCTCGACCAGGGCGTCCACGCCGGCCGGGGGCAGGGCACCGTCCGGCCCCAACTGCTCGGCCAGCCGCAGCACCGCCTTCTCGGAATGCGCCGGCCAGGGATGCCCACCCCGCTGGGCGTCGACCACCAGCAGGTGCACCGTGTTGGAACCGACGTCCAGGACACCCAGTCGCATGGGCACGACCCTAGGGCAATCCGTTCGCGGCACTGCCCGGCCCACCCGGCCCACCCCGCGTACGCTGGGCCGGGTGACAGGGCAGATCGAACTCCGCGTGCTGGTGGACGACCCGGCGGACCCGCGCAGCCGTGAGGTGCCGCTGGACTTCCCCCGGGAGTGGATCGAATTCGTCGACCCGGCGGACGAGCGGCACCTGGTGCGCGCCGATCTCACCTGGTTGCTCTCCCGCTGGACGTGCATCTTCGGTCAGGGCTGCCACGGCATCATCGCCGGGCGGGCCGCCGACGGCTGCTGCTCGCACGGGGCCTTCTTCACCGACTCCGACGACGAGAAGCGGGTCCGGGCGGCGGTCAAGCGGCTGACCCCGGCCACCTGGCAGCACTTCCGTCGGGGGTTCAAGAACTGGACCGAGAACGACACCGTGGACGGCAAGAACCCGGCCCGGCGGACGGCCACCCGGGACGCCGAGGGGCCCTGTGTCTTCCTCAACGACGCGGACTTCCCGGCCGGTGGCGGCTGCGCCCTGCACGCCCAGGCGCTGCGCGACGGGGTGCATCCGCTGGAGTACAAGCCGGACGTGTGCTGGCAGTTGCCGATCCGCCGGGATCAGGACTGGGTCACCCGGCCGGACAACACCAAGGTGCTGGTCTCCACCCTCGCCGAGTTCGACCGGCGGGGCTGGGGCGCCGGCGGTCACGACCTCGACTGGTGGTGCACCTCCTCCACGGACGCGCACGTCGGGGCGGAGCCGATGTACCTGTCGTACGGCCCGGAGTTGACCGCCCTCATCGGCGCCCCCGCGTACGCGAAGCTAGCCGAGCTGTGCGCTACCCGGCTGCGGCAGGGCCTGACCGCTCCGCACCCCGCCGACCCGGCCTGACCGCGACGAATCAGGGCTCGAACTTGTAGCCGAGACCCCGCACGGTGACGATGTGCCGTGGCGAGGAGGGCTCCGGTTCGATCTTGGAGCGCAGGCGCTTGACATGCACGTCCAGGGTCTTGGTGTCGCCCACGTAGTCGGCGCCCCAGACCCGGTCGATGAGCTGGCCCCGGGTGAGCACCCGCCCGGCGTTGCGCAGCAGCAGTTCCAGCAGCTCGAACTCCTTCAGCGGCAACTGCACGGCCGCCCCGGCGACCGTGACGACGTGCCGCTCGATGTCCATTCGGACCGGCCCGGCGACCAGGGTGGCGGAGCCCGACTCCACGGTCTCCACGCTCTGCCGGCGCAGCACCGCCCGGATCCGGGCCACCAGCTCCCGGGGGGAGTACGGCTTGGTGACGTAGTCGTCGGCCCCGATCTCCAGGCCCACCACCTTGTCGATCTCACTGTCCCGGGCGGTGACCATGATGATCGGCACGTGCGAGCGCTGGCGTAGCTGACGGCAGACCTCGGTACCGGACATCTCGGGCAGCATCAGGTCGAGCAGCACGATGTCGGCGCCGCTGCGGTCGAACTCGGTCAGAGCCGCGGTGCCCGTGGCGGCCACGGAGACCTCGAAGCCCTCTTTGCGGAGCATGTACGACAGGGCGTCGGAGAACGACTCCTCGTCCTCGACCACCAGTACCCGGCTCAACGGCCTTTCCTTTCCATTCGTGCTCAACTCTGCGGGACCTCGGCCGGACCGGGCTCGATACCCGGCAGGGCGGACAGCAGATCCTCCGGGGGGCGGGCGGGCAGCCGGAGGGTGAAGGTGGACCCACCACCCAGGGTGCTCGTCACCTCGACCCGTCCGCCATGGTTGCTGGCGATGTGCTTGACGATCGCCAACCCGAGCCCGGTGCCGCCGGTGGCGCGGGAACGGGCCTGGTCGGCCCGGTAGAAGCGTTCGAAGACCCGGTCCACCTCGTTGGGGGCGATGCCGATGCCCTGGTCGGTGACGGCGATCTCGACATGATCGGCGGTGGCCCGGGCGGTGACCAGGACGGTGGTGTCCGCGCTCGAGTAGTTGACCGCGTTCTCCACCAGATTCGCCACCGCCGTGGCCAACTGGCTGTCGCTGCCGTACACCGTCAGCCCACGCTGCCCCTCTACCGCCACGGTGATCCGGCGGGCGGTGGCCGCGGTCCGGGTGCGGTCTATCACCTCGGAGATCACCCAGTCCACCGCGACCGGTTCCGGGGCGGGCTGCGGTTCGGCGCCCTGCAACCGGGTCAGCTCCAGCAACTCCTGCACCAGCCGGCCCAGTCGGGTCGACTCGTGCTGGATCCGTTCGGCGAAGCGACGCGCGGCGACCAGGTCCTCGGAGCGGTCCGGCGGCCCGGCGCTGGCCGGCTCGGTGGCGTCGAGCAGGGCCTCGGCCAGCAGTTGCAGCGCGCCGATCGGCGTCTTCAACTCGTGGCTGACGTTGGCCACGAAGTCCCGGCGGACCCGGGCCAGGCGGTGGGACTCGGTGACGTCGACCGCCTCCACGGCCACATGGCCGTTGCCCAGCCCCATCGCCCGCAGGTGCACCCCCAGCGGGTTCTCCTTGTCGCGGCCACGGGGCAGGTCGAGCTCGATCTCCCGACGCACCCCGGTGCGTCGGACCTGCCCGGCCAGGGTACGGACCAACGGATGCGCGACGACCGAACCCGGCTGGGCCCCGGTACGCAACAGCCCCAACGCCCGGGCTGCGGGGTTGACCAGCACCGGCAGGTCCTCGGCGTCGAGCACCACGACCCCCGCACGCAGCGAGTCGATCGCTCGTCGGCCCAGACCGACCTGCACATCCTCGACGATCGTGTCCCTCCCCTTACCGAACCGGAGCGGGCCCCACCCCCGGCGGGGGGAGCCGCCCGGACCAGGCGCCTCGGGCAGCAGTCCGGACAGCCAGAGCCCGACGACCACTCCGGCCGCCAGCGCCCCGGCCACTGCCGCCGTCACTGCCCACATCACTCGGTGATCGTAGGGTCAATGCTGACCCGACTACCGGACGAAAACGGGCGAAGCACGCTCACTTCCGGGAAAGTTCACCTTCGCGCCCGGCTCAGTTCACCGGCGTTCACCTCCGGGCCTCCCAGCGGCCCTAACTTGGGCGCCGACCTGCGCAAAAGCATCGTCGGCCGAGACCGGCCGGCACCGACGAACGACAGGACGTGAGCATGCGCGACGAGTTCCGGGCCGAACTGCAAGCCGTCAGCCATCTGCTGGTGGAGATGGCCGAGGGTGTCCGGGCGGCGCTACGACAGGCGACCCGGGCCCTGCTCGCCGCCGACCGGCGGGCCGCCGAGACCGTCATCGAGCAGGACGCCCAGATCGACGAGTTGTACCGGCAGGTGGAGGAGCGGGTCTGTGACCTGCTGGCCCGGCAGGCCCCGGTCGCCTCCGACCTGCGGGCCATGATCACCGCCCTGCATGTGGCCGCCGACCTGGAGCGGATGGGCGACCTGGCCGACCATGTGGCCAAGACCGCCCTGCGCCGCCACCCCTCCCCCGCCGTGCCGGCGGAACTGCGGCCGGTCTTCACCGACATGGCGACCATCGCCGACCGGATGGCGGAGAAGATCGCAGGGGTGCTGGCCCACCCGGACGCCGACCTGGCCGCCGAACTGGACAGCGACGACGACGCGATGGACGAGCTGCACAGGGGCCTGTTCGGGGTGCTGCTCGGCGCGGACTGGCCGTACGGGGTGGAGACCGCCATCGACGCCACCCTGCTGGGCCGCTTCTACGAACGGTTCGCCGACCACGCGGTCAACAGCGCGGAACACGTCGTCTACCTGATCACCGGCAAACCCGCCTGAACTGCAAGGAAGGGCCCCCTGTTAACGCCTCGCGTATAGCAGGGGGCCCTTCTTAACAAGCGAAAGCTCAGCGGCCCTGGTTGGCTACTGCGGCAGCGGCCGCCTTGGCCGCCTCCGGGTCCAGGTAGGTACCGCCCAGGGTCTGCGGACGCAGCTGCGGGTCGAGGTCGTAGCGCAGCGGAATCCCGGTCGGGATGTTCAGCTTGGCGATCGCCTCGTCGCTGATCTGGTCCAGGTGCTTGACCAGGGCGCGCAGCGAGTTGCCGTGCGCCGCCACCAGCACCGTCCGACCGGCCAGGATGTCCGGCACGATCGAGTCGTACCAGTACGGCAGCATCCGCTCGACGACGTCCTTGAGGCACTCGGTACGGGGCATCAGCTCGGTCGGCAGCAGTGCGTACCGCGGGTCGCCCACCTGAGACCACTCGTCATCGTCGGCGATGGGTGGGGGCGGGGTGTCGTACGAGCGGCGCCAGAGCATGAACTGCTCCTCGCCGTACTCCTCCAGGGTCTGCTTCTTGTTCTTGCCCTGCAAGGCGCCGTAGTGCCGCTCGTTGAGCCGCCACGACCGGCGCACCGCGATCCAGTGCCGGTCGGCGGCGTTCAACGCCAGTTCGGCGGTACGGATGGCGCGGCGCATCACGCTGGTGTGCACCACGTCCGGCAGCAGGTCGTGTTCGCGCAGCAGCTCGCCGCCGCGGCGCGCCTCGTTCTCGCCCTTCTCGGTCAGGTCCACATCGACCCAGCCGGTGAAGAGGTTCTTGGCGTTCCAGTCGCTCTCGCCGTGCCGCAACAGGACCAGCGTCCCGACGGTGGGTCCCTCGCTCGCTGTCATGCCGATCATCCTGCCGTAACCCGGGAACGTACGCGCGGGAAGGGTCGTGACGACCACCACGTGGAAAACCGGATGACCTTGCTTCCGGAGCGCCACTAGGTTGTAAGGGTTGTCTGGTTCATCACTCATTACGGACGGGGGCGCCGGCGTGCGTGCGGCAAAGGGCTGGCTCCAGGAGACCACCGGTGGTCTGCCGAAGATCTTCTGGTACCTGTGGACCGGCACCCTGATCAACCGGCTCGGCTCCTTCGTCCTCGTCTTCCTGGCGATCTACCTGACCCAGGAACGCGGATTCTCCGCCTCCCAGGCCGGGGTCGTGCTGGGTCTCTGGGGAGCCGGTGGTGCGGTCGGCGCCACCGTCGGCGGCACCCTCAGCGACCGGTGGGGACGGCGACCCACCCTGCTCACCGCCCACCTGGGCGGCGCGGTGATGATGCTGGCGCTGGGCTTCGCCCACGAACTCTGGGCGGTCGGGCTGGGTGCCCTGCTGCTGGGCCTGTTCGCCGAGGCGGCCCGACCGGCCTTCGGGGCGATGATGATCGACGTCGTGCCCGAACGGGATCGACTGCGGGCCTTCTCGCTCAACTACTGGGCGATCAACCTGGGCTTCGCCTGCGCCGCGGTGCTCGCCGGCTTCGCCGCCCAGGCCGGCTACCTGCTGCTGTTCGTGATCAACGCGGCCACCACACTGGTCACCGCCGTGATCATCTTCATCAAGGTGCGGGAGACCCGGACCATCACGGTCAGCACCCGAGCCAGCGCCGCCCCGGTGAACGCCTTCCGCGCCATCCTGAACGACCGGGTCTACCTGTGGTTCGTGGGGTTGAACCTGCTCGGCGCGCTGGTCTTCCTCCAGCACATCTCGATGCTGCCGATCGCGATGGCCGACTCCGGACTGAGCCCGGCCACCTACGGCTCGGTGATCGCGCTCAACGGGGTCCTGATCGTGGTCGGCCAACTCTTCATCCCCCGACTGATCCGGGGGCGCAGCCGGTCACACGTCCTGGCCCTGGCGGCGGTGGTGATGGGCCTCGGCTTCGGCCTGACCGCCTTCGCCGACGCGGCCTGGTTCTACGGGCTGACGGTGTTGATCTGGACCGTCGGCGAGATGCTCAACTCACCCTCCAACGCCACCCTCATCGCCGAGTTGTCCCCGAGTGAACTGCGGGGCCGCTACCAGGGCGCCTTCTCCCTCTCCTGGCAGTTGGCCGGCGCCATCGCACCCATCCTCGGCGGTCTGGTGCGGGAACAGGCCGGCAACGCCGCGCTGTGGTTCGGCTGCGCCGGCATCGGCCTGGTGATGGCGGTGGCCCACCTGGTGTCCGGGCCGGCCCGGGAACGGCGGGCCCTGGCCCTGCGTACCGCCGGGGCCCCGTCCGCGCCGCTGAAGACGGCCGAGCCGGTCGGTCCCAGCGGCGGTTAGTCGCGGGCGACGCGATGTGCCCGGTGCGTGGGCACCGGGCACATCGTCGATCGTTACGACCGGCGGCGGCGGGCGGCACTCACCCCCGTAAGCGACGCCCGCTCGCGCCGCCGGTCCAAACAGGTGGACACCGTCCCCCAACGGTGTTGCTCCACCCGTCCTCCAACACCTCGCCTGGTGCACAGATCTGCGCGATCTGCCGCTCCCCCGAACGGTTCCAAGCGTGGTGCGGTGCAATAACGCTAGTTCGCCCCGTGGGCCGGATTCAACCTGATGGGCTGTCTCGCCCGTCACAGCGACCCTGCCCCCTCCGACGGGCTGGTCCTTCCCGGCCAACAGCGCATACCCGGCCGGGATTCCCGCAAACCTGCTATCCGTCCTCCCGATCGGGTGACTCCGTACGGAAGAAATTGCTCTGCCGACCGTCCCGCAGCTGCTCCTGGTAGATCAAGTTCAGCCCTCGCAGGTCGAAGGTGTGGAACCAGTCATCCCAGCTGATCTCGCGGATCCGGCCGCCCTCCCGGTAACCCGGGATGTTGAAGGTCAGCACCCCGACCCGGCCCTCCCGTTCGGTGCCGCTGATCGTGGCCGGCTTGGCCCCCCGCTCCCGGGCCCACCGCTGGATCACCTCATGGTTAGTGGTGACCAGGCTCCGGCCCGGACGCTCCGGCCGGTCCTGCAACGAGGAGATCACCTGCGAGGACCGGGCGGAACGGGTCGTCGACCGGCCGGTCCGCACCCCACCACCGGCCGATGCCGCCTTGGCCGCGGCGCGGGCCGGGGCCGTCCTCGCTGTGGCACGGGCTGCTGTCGTCTTCGCCGCGCTGCGGGACGGTGTTGTCTTCGCTGTGGTGCGGGCCGGCGCCGTCTTCCGCGCGGGGCGGGTTGATGCCTGGGCGGTCGCGCGGGTCGTCGTACCCGCCTTGGTGGCGGCCTTGCGGGCCGGCGTCGACTTGCGGGCAGCGGTGGCCTTCGCCGCCGGGGTCGTCTTGCGCGGGGCAGCCTTCCGGGCCCCGGCGGTGGTCGTCGTCGTCCCCCCAGTGCCGGCCCTACGCGCCGCCGCAGTCGCGCTGCCGGCCTTGCGGGCGGTCGCCGTCGACTTGCGGGCGGTACCGGTCTGTCGGGTGGTGCCGGTTGCCGATGCTGTCCGCGCCGGGCCGGTCCGCTTGGCGGGCGTGGCCTTCGCCCGGCCCGCGGTGGTACGGGTCTGCTTCGTGCCGGCACTCTTCGTGGTGCCGGCCCGGCCGGCCGGTCCACTGCTGCCCCGCGCCGCCCCACCCGACCGGAGGGTACTGGCGAGCCTCTTCACCAGTTCCGGCTTACGCAGGGCGGAGATGCCGGAGACCCCGTACCGACGCAACTGGCCCCGGATGTCGTCCACCCGCATCCGGGAGATCTCCGATTCGGAGATCCGTGGTGTGTTCGGGGTCTGGTTGCCGGTCTGTCGTTTGGTCCTGGTCGCGGTCCCGCCGCGACCAGTGCTGCTTCGCTGAGCCATGGACGCTCACGCTCCTCGACACTGGAGTCTCGGCGCACGGCGGGTCCCAAAGCCGCACCGCGCGCTGCGGCTTACCCAGCAGAACCCCGCTAAACCACGAATCGGGTACGACAGTCCCGGTCAGGTCCGGTTCGGACCCGTCCCCCCGCCGTCGCCGGCAGTCTCGGCGGGTTCGGTGCCGGTGGTCTTCGAGGGCTCGAAAAGATGGGCGAAGGCCGCCAGGTTGGCGGTCGATTCGCCCCGCTTGACCCGCCACTCCCACTCGCGGCGGATGGAACTGCCGAAGCCGATCTCCAGCATGGTGTCGAAGGACTCGTCGGCGTAGCTGAGCACCGCGCCGAGCAGCCGGTCCAGCTCGTCGGCGTCGACTCCGGCGGGGTTGACCCGGCCGGTCAGGTAGATGTCGCCGACCGCGTCGATGGAGAACGACACCGCGTACATCCGGGCGTTGCGCTGCAACAGCCAGGCCCAGAGTTCCTCACGCCGCTCGTCCGGCTGGCGCATCACGAACGCCTCGATCCGCAGCGCGTGCTCACCGACGATCAGGTTGCAGATCGTCTTGAGCTTGTGCGTACCGGGCAGGGTCACCGCGTACGAGCCGGGACCGGTAACCGCGCAGGGCAGTTCCCGTTCGGCGCAGACCGACTCGATCAGGGCACCCAGGTCACTCATCCGATCAACTCTACGGCCGCCCGGACGGCACCGCCCGTCGCCGGGCCCCGCACTGACGCCTCAGCAGGAGGCCGCCAGGGCGGAGGTCAGGCGGGCGCGGTGGGTCACCAGGGCCTCACCGTAGACGGCTAGCAGGCCCTCCGCGGTGCGGTGCCAGGAGAAGTTGCGGGCATGCTGGGCGGCACCGACCGCCAGGCGCGCTCGGCGGGCTCGGTCCGGCAGCAGACCCGCCAGGGTGTGCGCCCAGTCGACCGGATCATGGCTATCCACCAGCACCCCGCTGACCTGGTCCCGTACCGCGGTCACCAGGCCGCCGACGGCGGCGGCCACCACCGGGGTACCGCAGGCCTGGGCCTCCAGGGCGACCAAGCCGAAGGATTCGTTGTACGAGGGCACCGCCACCAGGTCGGCCGCCTGGTACAGCAGGGGCAACTCGGCCCCGGTACGCGGTGGCATGAAGTGCACCCGGTCGGCGACACCGAGGGAGGCGGCCAACTCGATCAGGGCGGTGGGCCGGTCGAGTCCGCTGCCGCTGGGCCCACCGCAGATCACCACGGAGACCTCGCGGGCCAGCGCGGGATCCTGCTGGCGCAGTGCCGCGATCGCCCGGATCAGCACGTCCGGGGCCTTCAGGGGCTGGATCCGGCCCACGAAGGCCACCAGGTGACCGGTGGTGGGCAGGCCCAGCCGGGCCCGGGCGGTACGGGTGGCGGCGTCCCGGTCACCGGCCGGTGGGCGGAAGCGGTCCAGGTCCACCCCGGGCTCGACCACGGCCACCCGGGTCGGGTCGGCCGCGTACCGGTCGATCAGGTCCTCGGCTTCCACCCGGGTGTTCGCCACCAGCCGGTCGGCCTCGGCGACCACCTGTTCCTCGCCGATCACCCGGGCCTTGGGTTCGGGCCGGTCCCCGGCGGCCAGCTGGGCGTTCTTGACCTTGGCCAGGGTGTGCGCGGTGTGCACCAGCGGCACCCCCCAGCGGTCCTTGGCCAGCCAGGCGACCTGGCCGGAAAGCCAGTAGTGGGAGTGGATGAGGTCGTAGTAGCCCGGCGGGCGGGCGGCCTCGGCCCGCAGTACCCCGGCGGTGAAGGCGCAGAGCTGACCGGGCAGTTCCTCCTTGGTCAGCCCCTCCAGCGGACCGGCCATCACATGCCGGACGTGCACCCCGGGGACGACCTCCACCACCGGGGGCAGGTCACCCGAGGTGGCGCGGGTGAAGATCTCCACCTCCACGTCGGCCTCGGCCAACCGCCGGGCGATTTCCAGGATGTAGACGTTCATGCCGCCCGCGTCCCCGGTGCCGGGCTGGTGCAGGGGCGAGGTGTGCACCGAGAGGGTTGCGATCCGTCGAGGGCGCGGCCACGGCAGGGCACCTCGCTGACGACCGACACCGGTGTGCAAATCCGCCACTTCTGCTCCCTAAGCCAGGGTTGATGCCGTACTGCACGACCGACGTGCCTCTGCGTCAACCTCCGCGCCAGATGCCATCTTCCCGATCGGCGGCTGGTAATACGTCGCCCAGGGGCCACCGGCGTGATCGACCTCATCGCGGGGGTAGCCGGGCCCGCCCCCTGGACAGGGGCGAGAATGACCGGATGAGTCGTGTCGCCATCGTCACCGGGGCTTCCAGCGGGATCGGGGCCGCCACCGCACGCCGACTGGCCGGCGAGGGATTTCACGTGCTGGCCGCCGCCCGGCGTACCGACCGGTTGGCCGACCTGGTCGCCGGGATCACCGCCGCAGGTGGCAGCGCCACCGCGGTGGCCTGTGACGTCACCTCGGACGAGTCCGTGGCGGCCCTGGCCCGGGCCGCGCAGCAGGCGCCCGGGCCGGTCACCCTGCTGGTCAACAACGCCGGTGGGGCACGCGGCATGGACCCCGTGGAAGCCGGGTCGGTCGGCGACTGGCAATGGATGTACGACGTGAACGTGCTGGGCACCCTGCGGGTGACCCAGGCGTTGCTGCCCACACTGGAGTCCTCTGGCGCCGGCACGATCGTCATCGTCTCCTCGACCGCCGGCTTCACGGTGTACGAGGGCGGTGGCGGTTACACCGCCGCCAAGCACGCGCAGACCGCGATCGCCGGCACCCTGCGGCTGGAGTTGTGCGGCCGACCGGTCCGGGTGATCGAGATCGACCCGGGCATGGTGAAGACCGACGAGTTCTCCCTGGTCCGCTTCGGCGGTGACAGCGATCGGGCGGAGTCGGTGTACGCCGGGGTGGCCGAGCCCCTGGTCGCCGAGGATGTGGCCGACTGCATCGCCTGGTGCGCCACCCGACCCCAGCATGTGAATGTGGACCGGCTGGTGGTCCGTCCGTTGGCGCAGGCCGCCCAGCACAAGGTGCACCGCACGAGCGGAGCCTGAGGAAGGCGCCATGCCGACGCGGGCCTCCCGGCCGCTCGGGGTGATCACCCGGGGCACGACCAACCCGAACCGGCTCCGCCGGGTGGACAACTGGATCGTCGACACCTGCGGCGAGGTGCTGCGCGCCGCACCGGACCCCCTCGTGGTCGACCTCGGGTACGGCGCCAGCCCGGTGACCGTGGTGGAGCTACGCGCCCGGCTGGCCGCCGGGGTACGCCCGGACGTACGGGTGGTCGGGCTGGAGATCGACCCTGGCCGGGTGGCCGTCGCCCAGGCCGCCGCCGACCCACCTGGCCTGACCTTCGCCCGGGGCGGGTTCGAACTGGCCGGGCTGCGCCCGGTGCTGGTACGCGCCTTCAACGTGCTGCGGCAGTACGACGAAGCGGAGGTGGCCGGTGCCTGGGCCCGCCTCACCGCCGGGCTGGCGCCTGGCGGCCTGCTGGTCGAGGGCACCTGCGACGAGTTGGGGCGGCTGGCCTCCTGGGTGCTGCTCGATGCCACCGGCCCGCGCTCGCTGACCCTGGCGGCCCGGCTGTCCACCATGCAGTCCCCGGCCGAACTGGCCGAACGCCTGCCCAAGGCCCTGATCCACCGCAACATCCCCGGGGAACCCATCCACGCCCTGATCCGCGCCCTGGACGACGCTTGGCAGGCCGCCGCCGGCTACGCCCCGTACGGTCCCCGCCAGCGCTGGCTGCACACGGTGGCCGCCGTACGCGCCCAGGGCTGGCCCATCCTCCACCGCCCCCGCCGCTGGCGTCTGGGCGAACTGACCCTCCCCTGGCCCCCCATCGCCCCCCGCACCCCCACCCCGCCCGGGGCCAGGTGATCAAGAGGCTTGCGTCTGGAAAACCGCCTCGGAGACGCAAACCTCTTGATCAACTACAGCAAGGGGAGGGTGGCTGAACAGGGTTAGAGGGTGCAGTTGATCAGGACGGGTTCGGGGTGGAGGGTCACCGCGAAGCGGGCCTGGACGCCGTCGCGGATCTCGCGGGCCAGGGTCAGCAGGGCCTCGGTGGTGGCGGTGCCGCTCTGGTTGGTCAGCGCCAGGGTGTGCTTGGCGGAGATGGCGACCCCCTCCGGGCCGGGGTAGCCCTTGCCGAAGCCGGCCTTGTCGATCAGCCAGGCGGCACTGACCTTGACCAGATCCCCGGCGCCCGGCCAGGCGGGCGGCTCACCCAGGTCGGCGGCGCGCTGCCGCAGCACCTCGTACCCGGCCGGGTCGAGGATCGGGTTGGTGAAGAAGGAGCCGACCGAACGGGTGTCCGGGTCCGAGGGGTCCAGCACCATCCCCTTGCCGGCCCGCAGGCCCAGCACGGTCTCCCGGGCCTGGGTCAGCGGCACCCGGTCACCGACCTCCACGCCGAGGGCGCGGGCCAGTTCGGCGTACCGGACCGGGCCGGACAGCGGCGAGCGGGCCAGCCGGAAGTCGACCCCGAGCACCACCCAGCGCTCGCTGTACTTGAAGATGCTGCCCCGGTACCCGAAGCCGCAGTCGGCCGCCGGCACCTGGCGGACCGTCCCGGCGGTACGGTCGTACACCTGCACACCGACGATGGTCTCGGCGACCTCCTGCCCGTACGCCCCGACGTTCTGGATCGGGGTGGCGCCGGTGGAGCCGGGGATGCCGGACAGGCATTCCAGCCCGGACCAGCCGTTGCGCACCGTCGTGGCGACCAGGTCGTCCCAGGGCTCGCCGGCCTCCACCCGGATGGTCACGGTCCGCTCGTCCTCGGCCAGCACCCGCAGACCCCGGGATCGGACGAGCACCACCGTGCCCGGGAAACCGGCGTCGCCGATCACCACGTTGCTGCCCCCGGCAAGCAGCAGTACGCGCTCGCCGGCCTCGCGTACCTGAGTGACAATCTGGTCGGAAGTGGCGGCGGTGACGATCCGCGCGGCCGGTCCACCGAGGCACAATGTGGTGTATTGCGACAGATCACCCCGAATAGCGGGTTGGGCGGCGGCTGTCGGCTGGGCGTAGACGTCAGACACAGCTTTCACCCTAGGCTGATAGGCAGCCGCGGCACCCACTGGTGGCCGGGTCACCCCCGGGAGGATGGCGATGAGCAGAATGCACGGCTCCAAGGATTTCTGGATCGGCGCGCTCCGGGCGGAGGGCCCGGCGTTCGCCGCCGCGGTGGCCGAGGCCCCACCCGAGACACCGGTGCTCTCCTGCCCCGGCTGGACGGTGACCGACCTGGCCCTGCACCTCACCGGCATCTACCAGTGGGTACACACCGTGGCCGGCGCGGGCCGGACCACTGCGCCGGAGCAGCCCCGGCCGCAGCGCCCGGCGCCCGTCCCGGGGCTCACGGCCGCGCAACAGTGGCAGCAGGCGTACGACGACCTGATGGTCCTCTTCGACACCCTGGACCCGGAGGCCCCGGCCTGGAACTGGGCCCCCCAGCCGAAGAAGGCCGGCTTCTGGCCGCGCCGGATGGCGCACGAGACGGCGTTGCACCGCTGGGACGCCCAGCTCGCCATCGCCGCCGGTGAACCGATCGAGGCCAAGCTGGCGGCCGACGGGGTCAGCGAGGTGCTCGACACCTGGCTGCCGGCCGGTCGGCGGGCGGCGACAGGCCAGTGGCGCGGGGTGGTGCGCCTCAGCGCGACCGACGCCGCGCAGGAGTGGTACCTGCGGCTACGCGGCGAGGGGGTGGCCCTGCTGGACACCGGCACCATCCTCGACCACGACGAGCACCACGCCCGGGTACATGTCAGCGGCACCGCCAGCGACCTGCTGCTGGCCCTCTGGGGTCGGGTCAGCTTCGAATCCCTGACGGTGGGCGGCGACCCGACCCTGCTGGACGGAGTACGCACCGGCTGACCCATAGATCAACACCGTTTCGCCGGAATGGCGGTTACCTGACCTCCAGGTGACCGCCATTCCGCCGTAACGGCGAAAGCGGACCACCGCAGGGTCGTGGCCGTTCTGTGACCCGGGGCGAGAGAGCGCTCTCTTGACACCTCTCCACCGGGAGGCGCAGGCTACGCGAGAGCGCTCTCTCACGTATCCCGCACCGCCACCCGGACCTGAGAGGGGTCACCAGACCATGGGCACCTTCACCCGCCACCGCCTCGCGGCGGTGGCCCTGGCAACGATCGGTGCACTACTCGCCACCAGCGGCTGCGCCGGCGAGGACGCGGCCGACGACGGCCAGATAACCCTCACGGTCGACGTCTTCGGACAGCTCGGCTACGACCAGCTCTACCAGGAGTACATGGACGCCAACCCCGGGGTGAAGATCGTCGAACGGGGCACCGGCAGCAACCTCGACGAGTACTCGCCCCGGCTGACCCAGTGGCTGGCCGCCGGCAAGGGCGCCGGGGACATCGTCGCCATCGAAGAAGGTCTGATGGTCGAGTACAAGGCCAACCCGGACAACTTCGTCAACCTGCTGGACCACGGCGCCGGCGAACTCAAGGGCAACTTCCTGGAGTGGAAGTGGAACCAGGGACTGACCGCCGACGGGCAGAAGCTGATCGGGCTCGGCACCGACGTGGGCGGCATGGCGATGTGCTACCGCACGGACCTGTTCGCCAAGGCGGGGCTGCCCACCGAGCGTGACGAGGTCTCCAAGCTCTGGCCGACCTGGGAGGACTACATCGCGGTCGGCGAGCGGTTCAAAGCGGCGAACACCGGCGCCTCCTTCCTGGACGCGGCCACCAACACCTTCAACACCATCGTGTTGCAGACCGCCGGCAAGGCGCAGGGCTACCACTACTACGACACCAGCGACAACCTCGTGGTGGACAGCAACCCGGCGGTCAAGCAGGCCTGGGACACCACCATGAAGATCATCGGGGCGGGTCTGTCCGGCAAGTACGGCTCCTGGTCGGAGGAGTGGGTATCCGCCTTCAAGCAGGCCAAGTTCGCCACCATCGCCTGCCCGGCCTGGATGACCGGGGTGATCGAGGGCAACGCCGGCACGGAGGCCAGTGGCAAGTGGGACATCGCCCGGGTCCCCGGCGACGGCGGCAACTGGGGTGGCTCCCACCTGGCCGTGCCGGCCCAGGGCAAGCAGAAGGAAGAGGCGATCAAGCTGGTCAAGTTCCTGACCAGCCCGCAGGGGCAGATCGGTGCCTTCAAGGCCAAGGGCCCGCTGCCCTCCTCACCGCAGGCCCTGAACGACCCGGCGATCGCCGAGGCCACCAACGCGTACTTCTCCGGGGCCCCGATCGGGACGATCTTCGCCGAGGGCGCCAAGACCCTGAAGCCGGTCTACATGGGCCCGAAGAACCAGGCGGTCCGCACCGAGGTGGAGAACGCCGTCCGCACGGTCGAGCTGGGCCAGCGCACTCCCGAACAGGGCTGGCAGGACGCCGTCACCAACGCCAAGAAGGCTGCCGCCAAGTAACCGGCCCGACAGCCGCCACCCCCGCCGCCGATCCGGGCCCGCCACCTTCGCCGGGCGTACGCGATGACCGGCCGGATCGGCGCGGGGGTGGGGCGTGGAGAGGAGTCAACGGGTCATGGCGTTGCAGCTCGACGCGCGAGGGCCGACCGGGCCGGCACCGGGCCGATCCCGCCTGTCGCGGGCCGGCCGGCTGAGCCGGATCGACGCGAAATACTCGCCCTACCTGTACATCGCCCCGTTCTTCGTGGTCTTCGCGATCTTCGGGGCCTGGCCGCTCGCGTACACCTTCTGGGTTTCCCTGCACGACTGGGACCTGCTCGGCAGCGATCCCACCTTCATCGGGGTGGACAACTACACCCGGCTGCTGGCCGACGGCGACTTCTGGCACGCCGTGGTCAACACCCTGGGCATCTTCGTCATCAGTACGGTGCCCCAGTTGCTGCTGGCGCTCTGGCTGGCCAACCTGCTCAACCGGCAGCTGCGGATGCGTACCGGTTGGCGGATGGCCGTGCTGGTGCCCAATGTGACCTCCACGGCCGCGGTGGCGATCGTCTTCGGGGTGTTGTTCGGCCGCGAGTTCGGGATGGTCAACTGGCTGCTGGACCTGGTCGGCATCGACGGGATCGAGTGGAAGTCCAACCGGTTCGCCTCCTGGGTGGCCATCTCGGCCATGGTCGACTGGCGGTGGACCGGCTACAACGCCCTGATCTTCCTGGCCGCCATGCAGGCCATCCCCCGGGACCTGTACGAGGCCGCCGCGATCGACGGGGCGAACCGGGCCCGGCAGTTCTGGTCGGTCACCGTGCCGCTGCTCAAGCCGACGATCATCTTCTGCGTCATCATCTCCACCATCGGTGGGCTGCAACTGTTCACCGAACCCCGGTTGTTCCACTCCGGCACCAACCCCATCCGGGGTGGGCCGCTGCGCGAGTCGCAGACGATGACGATGTACATGTTCGAGAACGCCTTCGCGCCCTATTACAACTTCGGGTACGGCTCCGCGGTGGCCTGGCTGCTGTTCGCCCTGATCGCCATCGTCGCGGCGATCAACGTACTGATCATCCGCCGGGTCGGATCGGGGACCCGGCCACCCAGGGACGCCCGAAAGGGAGGCTTCCGATGAGTCGACTCTGGCGGGCCAGCCCGCTGACCTACGGCGCGTTGCTCGCCGCCGGATTCCTGTCGCTGTTTCCGATCTACTGGATGTTCGTGGTGGCCAGTCGCTCCAGCGACGCGATGGGGCAACTGCCCCCGCCGGTCACCCCCGGCGGCAACCTGGGCGCCAACATCTCCCGACTGTTCGCCAACACGGACGCGTACTTCCTGACCGGCCTGATCAACTCGGCGATCGTGGCGGCCACGGTCACCTTCTCGGTGGTCCTCTTCTCCTCCCTGGCCGGGTTCGCCTTCGCCAAGCTGCGGTTCCGGGGCAGCAACGCCCTGCTGATGGTCATCATCGCCACGATGATGGTGCCCACCCAGCTCGGCATCATCCCGCTGTACATGCTGATGACCAGGCTGAACCTCAACGACCGGCTGCCCGCGGTGATCCTGCCCGCCCTGGTCACCGGCTTCGGGGTGTTCATGATGCGGCAGTACGCCGGTCAGGCGATCAGCACCGAGCTGATCGAGGCGGCCCGGGTGGACGGCTGCGGCACCGCCCGGATCTACTGGAACGTGGTGCTGCCCGCGTTGCGGCCGGCCATCGCGGTGCTGGGCCTACTCACCTTCATGACCACCTGGAACGATTTCCTGTGGCCGTACGCGGTGCTCAATGATCCGGAGAATCCCACCGTGCAGTTGTCCCTGCGGGCCCTCTCCGACGGCTATTACCAGGACATGTCCCAGGTGTTCACCGGTACGGCAATCGCCACCCTGCCGCTGCTGCTGGTGTTCGTACTGTTCGGACGCCAGATCATCGGCGGAATCATGGAAGGTGCGGTCAAATCGTGAGTGGAATCCGGTTCCCGGAGAATTTCCTGTGGGGAGCGGCTACGGCCGCCTTTCAGATCGAGGGGGCGGCCCGCGACGACGGGCGCGGGGAGTCGATCTGGGACACCTTCTGCCGCACCCCGGGCAAGGTGTACGCCGGGCACACCGGTGACGTCGCCTGCGACCACTACCACCGGTACGCCGAGGACGTGGCGATGATGGCCGAGCTGGGTCTGCGGGCGTACCGGTTCTCGGTGGCCTGGCCCCGGATCCAGCCCGATGGCAGCGGCCCGGTCAACCCCCGTGGGCTGGACTTCTACGACCGGTTGACGGACACCCTGCTGAGCCGGGGCATCGACCCGATCGTCACCCTCTACCACTGGGACCTGCCGCAGAACCTGCAGGACCGGGGCGGGTGGACGGCGCGGGAGACCGCGGAGCACTTCGCGACCTACGCCGCCGCGGTGTACGCCCGGCTGGGGGACCGCATCAGCACCTGGACCACCCTCAACGAACCCTGGTGCTCGGCGTACCTGGGCTACGGCAACGGGGTGCACGCCCCGGGGGTGCAGGATCCGGGTGCCGCCTTCAGCGCCGTACACCATCTGCTGCTGGCGCACGGCCTGGCCACCCAGGCCCTGCGCGCGGGCGGCGCCGGGCGGGTCGGCATCACCCTCAACCCGGCCGACGTACGCCCGGCGGACGCGAACAGCGCCGCCGACGCCGAGGCGGTACGCCTGGTCGACGGCCTGCACAACCGGATCTTCCTGGATCCCCTGCTGGTCGGCGGCTACCCCGAGGATGTCCGCGAGCATGTGGCTCGGATCGTCGAGCCGGTGTTCGTCGCCGAGGGCGACGAGAAGATCATCGCGGCCCCGATCGACCTGCTGGGGATCAACTACTACGCCCCGACCTACGTCGCCGGGCGGTCGGACGGCGAGGGCGGGGGCGGCGCCTACCCGGGCACGGCGGGGGCGGTGGAGTTCCTGCCGCCGGTCGGGCCGCTCACCGACATGGGCTGGATGATCGAACCGGCCGGGCTGACCCGGCTGCTGGAACGCATCGCCACCGACTACCCCCCGGTGCCGCTGATGATCACCGAGAACGGGGCGGCCTTCCCGGACAAGGGCACCTCGGAGGCCACCAGCCCGGTGCACGACGAGGACCGGATCGCGTACCTGGACGGGCACCTGCGTGCCGCCCACGAGGCCATCGCCCGGGGAGTGGACCTGCGCGGCTATCTCGTATGGTCATTGCTGGACAACTTCGAGTGGGCCGAGGGGTACCGCAAGCGATTCGGAATCGTGCACGTCGACTACCTCACCCAACGGCGTACACCGAAGTCCAGCGCCCGGTGGTACCAGGAGGTGATCTCCCGGAACGGGCTGTGACGAGGCGGTGATCTCTCCGATGACGGGCGCACAACGGCCCACTCTGGAAGCGGTGGCACGGCGGGCCGGGGTGTCCCGAGCCACCGTGTCCCGGGTGGTGAACGGTTCCACCACGGTCGCCGAGCCGATCCGGGATGCGGTCCGCCAGGCGGTGGCCGAGTTGGGGTACGTGCCTAACCTGGCCGCCCGCACCCTGGTCACCCAGCGGACCGACTCGATCGCCCTGGTCATGCCGGAGGAGGCCACCCGGGTCTTCTCCGACGACCAGGTCTTTCCCGGCATCATCCGGGGGGCCGCCCAGGAGTTGGAGGCCGCCGACAAGCAGTTGGTGCTGATGCTGGCCGGCTCACCGGCCGGGCACGAACGGGTCGAGCGGTACACCACCGGCCGGCATGTCGACGGGGTGCTGTTCGCCTCCCTGCACGGTGCCGATCCGCTGCCCGCCCGGCTCGCCGCCCTGGGCATCCCGGTGGTGTGCAGCGGCCGACCCCTGGACGGCGCGGACGTGCCGTACGTCGACGTTGACCAGGTCGGCGGGGTCACCCAGGCGATCCGACACCTGATCGACAGGGGGCGCCGCCGGATCGCCACCATCGCCGGGCCGCAGGACATGGTCGCCGGCATCGAACGGCTGGCCGGCTACCGGGACACCATGGCCGCCGCCGGGTTGCCGCAGATGGTGGCGGTCGGCGACTTCACCCGGGAGTCCGGCGCGGCGGCGATGCGGGAACTGCTCACCAACCACCCCGACCTGGACGCCGTCTTCGCCGCCTCCGACCTGATGGCGCACGCCGCCCTGCGGGCGTTGCGCGAGGCCGGACGGCGGGTGCCGGAGGATGTCGCCGTGATCGGTTTCGACGACATCGAGACGGCCGCGTACACCGAACCTCCGCTGACCACCGTCCGCCAGCCGATAGTCGAACTCGGCCGACAGGGCACCCGACTGCTGCTCCGCCTGGCCGCCGGGGAACAGGTCGAACCGGCCCTCATCCTGCCCACCGAACTCATCATCCGCGACTCCGCCTGAGGTGTAAGGAAGGGCACCTTATTAACGCCTCAGGTAGAGCAAGGGCCCCCTATTAACAACCCTTATCGCGTGGCACCCGGCTCGGCGGGCGGCTAGCCTGCCCCACATGTCCCACCCGGTTCGCCTGCTGCCCGTTCCCGCGCTCACCGACGTCGCCCCGTACGCCTATCTGGCGACCGTGGAACCCGGCACCCGCCTGATCTTCACCGCCGGCGCCTGCCCGCTGGACGCCGAGGGCCGCACGGTCGCCCCCGGCGACTACGCGGCTCAGGCCCGGCAGGTGATGGCCAACCTGGAGACCGCCCTGGCCGCTGCCGGGGCCACCCTGGCCGACGTCGTCAAGAGCACGGTGTACGTGGCCTCCAGCCGCCAGGAGGACCTGGTCACGGTCTGGGAGGTGGTACGGGCGGCCTTCGGCGACCACGACGCCCCCAGCACCCTGCTGGGGGTGACCGTGCTCGGCTACTCCGGCCAACTCGTCGAGGTCGAGGCGATCGCCGCCCTCCCCGCCTCCTGACTTCTGGGTGCGTTTGTTGTCGTCAGGGGGACAACAAATGCACCCACACTGCGGTGCAATCGATCGGTGCGGATGCCGAGTGATGATGGGGATGCGGTGCAGTGGTTGCTGTTCGAGCAGTCGGGGATGTTGAGCTGGGCACAGGCAACCGCCGAACTGACTCCGGCGAAGGTACGGCACCTGCTGGCGACCGGCCGCTGGGGCCGGGTGTGTCGCGGCATCCTGCGCGCCGCGCCGCCCAGTGAGCCGTACCGCCAGGAGCAGCAGTGGTGGGCGGCGGTGCTGGCCGCCGGGCCGGGCGCGGTGCTCGCCGGGCTGGCGGCGGCGACGGCCGGTGGCCTGCGGGGCAGGTGGCGCTACCAGACCGTCGACGTGCTGGTCCCCCATCACCGACGGCAGGCCGACCTGTTGCGCCGCCTCCCGCTAGGCCTACCTGCGGTACGGGTACGACGGGTTCGGCACCTCCCGGACGAGGATGCACCCAGTCGCGCGGTGCAAGCCTGCGAGCGGGCAGGAACGGTCAGGCCAGGCCGACGCGGGCCGAGAAGGAGCGAGCCGCGGCGGCTCAGGGGGTGGCCTGGACCCGCTCGGCGGTGATGTCCCCCTCGACCAGGGTGATGTCCACGGGTCAGTCCTCCGTGACGGGTTGGCCGAGGGTGCGGCGGGCGAGCAGGGTGGCACCGGCGATCGCGGCCGGCATGAGCACCACCGCCCCGAGCGGGATCAGGAAGCAGACGAAGACCGCCATCCCGAAGCCCAGGGCGGTGGGGCGGTCGACCTTCAGCGCCGCCCGGCGCTCCCGCAGCCCCTTGCCCCGCCGGTAGAAGGGCGCGCCGACCAGTTCCACGGCCAGCAGCCAACCACCGACGGCGGCACCGATCACCGGTACCACGGTCTGGCCCAGCAGGGGGATGAACCCGGCCGCGAACAGCGGGATGCCGAACAGTGCCGCCAGGGCTACCAGCCGGATCGAGTCGATGAGGCTGCGCCGCAGGGAGGCCCAGAACGGCACCTCGACCGCGTCCGGCGCCCCGCCGTACCGCTGCTCCACCCGCTCGGAGATCTTCTCGTAGAAGGGGTCGCCGATGACCAGGGTGACGGCCGTGAAGGTGAGCACGGCTAGCAGGCCACCCAGACCGAGGATGGCCAGGCCGGCGATCACCCGGACCACCCGGCGGGTCGCCGTCGACCAGTCGTCGGCGAAGGGGGTCACCGCCGTGGCCAGGTCACCGACGAAGAAGACCAGGGCGGCGTACGCGGCCAGGAACAGCACGCCGGAGATCAGCGCCGGCACCACCCCGAGCAGCATCAGACCGGGATTGCGTACGTAGAGACCGATGCCACGCAGCAGGAACCCGGCCCCACCGGCGAACCGCCGTGCGGTGCTCGTGGCGGTGCCGGACATCTCGGAAACGTTCACGCGCTGAGCCTAGTCACCGGTCACCGCATCAACCGATTGACGGATCGTTCGGGTCAACCGGAGCCGGTGGAGATCATCTACGGCTGGTCGATCCCCCGCCGACCCGCTGCCGCGAGGCTGAACGGGTAGCCGAGGAGAGGGGTCGCGATGCCGGTGATCGAGGTGTCCCACCTGCACAAGCGGTACGGCGAGACGATGGCGGTGCAGGATGTGTCGTTCGACGTCGCGGCGGGCGAGATCTTCGGAATCCTCGGGCCCAACGGTGCGGGCAAGACCACCACTGTGGAGTGCGTGGCCGGGTTGCGCGTCCCCGACGGGGGCGAGGTGTCCATCCTCGGGCTGGACCCTCGCCGGGACGCCGCCCGCCTGCGCCAACTGGTGGGGGTGCAGCTACAGGAGAGCCAACTGCCGGATCGGCTCCGGGTTGCCGAGGCTTTGGACCTCTACGCCTCGTTCTACCGCGACCCCGCCGACCCGGCCGCCCTCATCGAGGAGTTGGGGCTGGGCGCCAAGCGCAACACCCCGTACGACAAGCTCTCCGGCGGCCAGAAGCAGCGGCTGTCCATCGCGCTGGCCCTGGTCGGCAACCCGAGGATCGCCATCCTGGACGAGTTGACCACCGGGCTGGATCCGCAGGCCCGCCGGGATACCTGGAGCCTGATCGAACGGATCCGGGATCGGGGGGTCACCATCGTGCTGGTCACCCACTTCATGGAGGAGGCCGAGCGACTCTGCGACCGGCTCGCCGTGATCGACAAGGGACGGGTGGTGGCCCTGGACAGCCCGGCCGGGCTGGTCTCGGCCGTGGCACCGGAACAACGCATCCGGTTCCGCCCCTCCGCACCGCTGGACGATCGTCTCCTGGCCGAGTTGCCGCAGGTGAACTCGGTGACCCGCAGCGGTGCCCAGGTGGTGGTGACCGGCACCGGCGAGGTGCTGCACGCGGTCACCTCCGTGCTGGCCCGTAACCAGATCATCGCCGCCGACCTGCGGCTGGAGCAGGCCACGTTGGACGACGCGTTCGTCGAGCTGACCGGGCACCGACTCACCGACTGAGGGGAACCCATGCACGCCTTCGGCCAGATCCTCAAGACCGAGGCCCGGCTCTATCTGCGGGACACCTCGACGATGGTGCTCACCATCGCACTGCCCACCCTGATCCTGGTGGTCCTCGGGCTCATCCCCACCCTCCAAAGGCCCACTGAGGACCTCGGCGGGCAGTCCTTCGTCAGCTACTTCACCCCCTCCCTGTTGGTGGTCACCCTGGCGATGGTCGGGGTGAACGTCCTGCCCACCGTGCTGGCCACCTACCGGGAGCGGGGCATCCTGCGCCGGCTGGCCACCACCCCGGCCAGCCCGCTGGCCCTGCTGCTGGCCCAACTGGTGCTGGCCCTCATCGGCATCCTGGCCAGCGCGGTGCTGCTCGCGGTGGTGGCCCGGCTGGCGTTCGGCGTACCGCTGCCGCAGCATCCGCTCGGATTCGCCGCAGCCCTGGTCCTCGGCACCGCGGCGCTGCTCGCGCTGGGACTGCTGGTGGCGGCGGTCGCACCCTCCGCCAAGTCGGCTCAGGCGCTGACCGTACCGGTGTTCATGGCGGTGATGTTTCTCGGTGGCGTGTACCTGCCGAGGTTCCTGCTGCCCGACTTCCTGGCCGAGATCGGCGCCTACACCCCGCCGGGCGTGCAGGCCCTGCTGGACGCCTGGACCGGCACCGCCCCGCATCCGCTGCACCTGGCGATAATGGCGGTGGTCGCGGTGGCCGCCGGTGCTCTCGCGACGAAACTGTTCCGCTGGCAGTAGGCGGGGATCCGATGATCAGCAGCGGCGACCGACCCGACGACCGAATGGATGCCTGGCAGGTCCGGGAAGCGAATGTCTGGCGGGTGCTGCCCTTCGGAGGGCTGATCGTTGGCACGCTGCTGGCCGTCTTCGCGCCGACGCCGCGCGGTCTCCCGATGGCGGCCACCCTGCCCGTCGCCGTGGCGGCTGCCTGTTGGATCGCCTGGTTCATCACCCTGCACCCGCGCTGGCAGAGCCGGCGTGCGCTGATGACGGTCTACTACCTCGGGATGCTCGCGATCGCCGCCGTGCTGGTGGTCGCCAGTCCGTGGTACGGCTTCTTCGCCTGGATCGGCTATGTGCACGCGTTCTTCCTGCCCGGCAGGTGGCGGATCGCCGGGGTCGTCGTCACCGCCGTGCTGCTGGCCACCTCGCAGAGCGGCGGCCTACCGGTCGTGTCGTCACATTGGGCGATCTGGCTGGTGATGGTGTTCTTCAACGTGACGATCGCCGGGGCGGTCAGCTGGTTCGCCTACGTCTCCGAGCACCAGGGCGAGAAACGCAAGCGGCTGGTGGCGGAGTTGGCCGCCGCCAACCGCCGGCTCACCGAGACGGTACGGGAGAACGAGGGTCTGCACGCCCAACTGGTGACCCAGGCCCGGGAGGCCGGGGTGCTGGACGAACGGCAGCGGATGGCCCGGGAGATCCACGACACCCTGGCCCAGGGGCTCACCGGCATCATCACCCAGTTGGAGGCGGCCGAGCAGACCCGGGACCGGTCCGGTGACTGGCGGCGGCATGTGGACAATGCCCTGGCGCTGGCCCGGGAGAGCCTCACCGAGGCCCGTCGCTCGGTCCGCGCCATCCGTCCCGAGCCGCTGGAGGCCGCTAGGCTGCCCGATGCCCTGACCGAGCTGGGTGGACGCTGGTCGGCCCGGCACGGGGTACGGGCCGAGGTCAACACCACCGGCACCCCCCGGCCGCTGCATCCGGAGGTCGAGGTGACCCTGCTGCGAGCCGCTCAGGAGGCGTTGGCCAATGTCTCCCGGCACGCCGCCGCCTCCCGGGTGGGGTTGACACTGTCCTACATGTCGGATGTGGTGACCCTTGATGTCCGGGACGACGGCACCGGCTTCGACCCCGAGGCTGCCGCACCCAGGCCGGACGGCGGCTACGGGCTGACCGCCATGCGGCAACGGGTCACCGAGGTCGGGGGGCGCCTCGATGTGGAGTCCGAGCCGGGTGGCGGCACCGCCATCTCCGCCTCCGTACCGGCGCTACCGGGAGGTGCCGGTTGACCGAGCCGATCCGGCTGTTGATCGTCGACGACCATCCGGTGGTGCGGGACGGGCTGCGCGGCATGTTCACCGGCGATCCCGGGTTCGAGGTGGTCGGTGAGGCGGCCGACGGGGCCGAGGCGTTGGCGTTGGCCGCCCGGCACCATCCCGACGTGGTGCTGATGGACCTGCGGATGCCCGGCATGGACGGGGTGACCGCGATCGGTCGGCTGGTCCGCTCGGACAGTACGGCGAAGGTGCTGGTGCTGACCACCTACGACACGGATGCCGACGTGCTGCCCGCGATCGAGGCCGGTGCCACCGGTTACCTGCTCAAGGACGCCCCCCGCGACGAACTGGTCCGGGCGGTACGCGCCGCCGCCCGGGGTGAGTCCGTGCTCTCCCCCGCCGTGGCGGGTCGGCTGATGGGCCGGCTGCGCGCCCCGGCGGAGGAGCCGCTGAGCCACCGGGAACTGGAGGTGCTCACCCTGGTGGCGCGCGGCTCGACCAACCGGGAGGCCGCCGCCCAACTGTTCATCAGCGAGGCCACCGTCAAGACCCACCTGCTGCACGTGTACGCCAAGCTCGGGGTCAACGACCGGGCCGCCGCCGTGGCGGCCGCGTACGACCGGGGTCTGCTGACCCCCGGCGGACGCTGACCGTGCGGGCCGCCCGACTGATCTCCTTGCTGCTGCTGTTGCAGGCCCGGGAGGCGATGACGGCGGCGGAACTGGCCCGCGAGCTGGAGGTCTCCGAACGGACGGTGTACCGGGATGTCCTGGCGCTTTCCGCCGCCGGGGTGCCGGTCTACGCCGACCGGGGTCGGGCCGGGGGTTACCGGCTGCTCGGCGGGTACCGGACCCGGCTGACCGGGATGACCCGGGATGAGGCGGAGGCCCTCTTCCTCGCCGGGCTGCCCGGCCCGGCCGGGGACATGGGGTTGGCCGATGCGGTGGCGGCGGCCGAGTTGAAGGTGCTCGCCGCCCTGCCGCCGAGCCTGCGCGACGCACCCACCCGCACCGGGCAACGGTTCCACCTGGAGGTGCCCGGCTGGTACGCGCCGAGCGAGCCGCCGCCCTGGCTGGCCGAGCTGGCCGGGGCCCTCTGGCGGGACCGGGTGGTGACCCTGCACTACCAACGCGCGGACGGGTCGGTAATCCGCCGGGTCTGCCCGTACGGTCTGGTCCTCAAGAGCGGCATCTGGTATCTCGTCGGCCGGGTCGACGGGGACCTGCGCACCTACCGGGTGGACCGGATCGTCGGGGTGCAGCAGCACGAGGAGACCTTCGACCGGGAGCCGGACTTCGACCTGCCGGGGTACTGGCGGACGCAGGCGGAGGCCTTCCTGCGGGGGATGCTGCGGGCCGAGGTGCGGATCCGGCTGAGCCCCGCCGGTCTGCGCCAGCTCAAGCACCGCAGCGACATCCCCTTCGGGTACGCCGAGGCGGTCGCCACCGCCGACGAACCCGACGGGCAGGGCTGGGTGACCACCCGGCTGCCGGTCGAGTCCGTCGAGGTGGCATACACCCAACTGCTCGGGCTGGGTCCGGAGGTGGAGGTGCTGGACCCACCCGAGCTGCGGGCCCGGCTGGCCGAGGCGGCGAGGCGCACCGCCGCCCTCTACACCACCCCGACGGTCAGCGGTAACCGGTGACGTCGGCCGGCTTGCCGCTGTCGACCACCTCGGTGATGTAGCGGTAGGCGTCCGGCCGGCTGCCGTCCAGGTCGGTGAAGCCGTACACCTTGGACAACTCTCCGGCGGAGACGGACTGCCCGCTCCACCGGGCGTGGTCCGGGTCGGCGGCCAGAGCGGCGACCGCCCGGCCGACGAAGGCCGGGGTTTCCGAGATGAGGAAGTGCGGGTCCTTGGCCGCGCCGTCGCGCCAGTTGGCCTCGGTGACCCCGAAGTGCTCCAGCATCGCCTCGGAACGCAGCCAGCCGGGGGTCAGGGCCACCGCCGTCCCGCCGTACGGCCTGAGTTCGTGCGCCCAACTGAAGGCGAGCCGGTTCACCGAGGTCTTGGCCAGGTCGTAGAAGACCGACAGGCGGTAGTTCCGCTCGTTGTACGCCCGGGTGCCGTCACCGATCTCCACCACCAGGCCACCCGGGCGGCGGATCAGCAGGGGCATCGCGAAGTGGCTGGTGATGATGTGGGTGTCCACCGCCAGCCGCAGGGTACGGAAGCCGGCCTCCAGCGGCTGCTCCCAGACCGGCTGCTCCCAGCTGATCAGGGGGTCGGCACCCCACACGTCGTTGACCAGCACATCGAGTCGGCCCTGCTCGGTGTCGATCCGCGCGATGAGGTCGCGTACCTGGTCGGGGACCAGGTGGTCCACCCGGACGGGGATGCCGGTGCCCCCGGCCACGGTCACCAGTTCGGCGGTCTCCTCGATGGTCTCCGGGCGGTCCAGCTCGGAAGGTCCGGCCGCCCGGCTGCTGCGGCCGGTCGCGTAGACGGTGGCGCCTGCGGCACCCAGTTGCACGGCTATCTGTCGGCCGGCACCCCGGGTAGCCCCGGCCACCAGCGCCACCGTTCCGGTAAGCGGTTTCGTCATGGTCGCCACGCTGCCAGCAGAGCCTGACAACCGATGTCAGGTTTTGCGGAGAACCCTTGATCCGGCATGCTCGCCGACATGCACCTGCTGCTCTCCGGCATCGTCGGCTCGGTGGCGTACGGCCTGGCGGGGCCGGGCTCGGACGTCGACCGGATCGGGGTCTTCGCCGCCCCCACGGTCGCCTTCCACGGCCTGCACCCGCCGAAGGAGTCCGTGGTCACCACCGACCCGGACCTCACCCTGCACGAGGCCCGCAAGTGGTGTCGGCTGGCCCTTAGCGGCAATCCGACCGCCAGTGAGCTGGTCTGGCTCCCGGACGACTGCTACGAGACCCGTACCGAGTTCGGCGAGGGCCTGATCGGCATCCGGTCGGCCTTCCTCAGCGCTCCCCGGGTCCGGGAGGCCTACCTCGGCTACGCCGCCCAGCAGTTCCGCAAGCTGGAGTCCCGGGGTGACGGGACCTTCTCCTCGGACACCCGGCGGCGCACCGCCAAGCACGCCCGACACCTGGCCCGGCTGGTGCACCAGGGCCGACTGCTCTACGCCACCGGGGTACTGGAGATCCGGCTAGCCGATCCGGGCTGGTTCCGCGACTTCGGGGATCGGGTGGCCGGGGGTGCTCTGGAGGAGGCGCGGGCCCTGCTGGCCGAGGCCGAAGGCGACTTCGACCGCATCCGGACCCCGCTGCCGGACCGGCCGGACGAGCAGACCGTGGAACGCTGGCTGCTGGACGTGCGCGCCGCCCACCTGCCCCGCTGACCGGCTTTGAGTCGTCATGGACGGACCGGGCGGTTCACCCGTTGAGGAACTCGGAGATCCGGGCCCGGACGTCGGCGCGTTCCGTCCAGAGCACCCCGGGGCGGGCGTACCGGTGCAGGGTGGCCTGGGGCAGGGCGGCGGCGAGCTGCTCGGCGATCTCCAGGGGGTGCAGGTCGTCCCCTTCGCAGGCGATGACCAGCGCCGGTGCGGTGACCGACGCCAGCGCCCCGGCGTCGTCCAGGGGCGCCTGCCCGGGCAGGTCGGCCAGACCGACGGCCAGACCGTCGCGCAACAGGTGATCGAGCCGCTGCCGCAGGTACGCCCACCCGGCCGGGGTGTTGCGTACGGCCGGTGGGATCTCCGCCGCGACCACCTCGGCCACCGCGGAGGCGTCCCCGCTCTCCACCGCGGACAGCAACTCCAACAGCCGGGTCCGGGCGACCGGCCCTCGTGGCTGGTCGAGCGCCGCCGGCAGGAAGAAGACCAGCCGCTCGAAGCGGTCCGGGCTCTCGGCGAGCAGCCGGCACAGGGCGCCCGCGCCGAGGCTGGCACCGAAGGCCCGGGTGGCACCGGAGAGGTCGGCGACCGCCCGCAGGTCCCGGGCCAGGTCCAGATAGCTCCACACCCCCTCGGGCGCATCCGAACGACCGTGGCCCCGGAACTGGAAGAAGACCTTCCGGCCGGTTACCCCGCTGCCGAAGGGGCGGGTCACCGCTATGCCGTTGCCCAGCCCGTGCGCGAACACCGTGACCGGATCACCGGTGCCGGTTACCAACCGTTCCAGTCGTACGCCGTGGGGGGTGGCGACCAGTTCCGTGTCCGGCTCGGGTAGCGCCGGGCGTCCGCTGCGTGGCCCGCCCGGGCCGGGACCCCAGGTGCGCGGCCCGCCGTCCGGTGGTGGTGGCCAGCGGAAAGCCCTCACCAGGATCCTCTGTTGTCACCCAGTTCACGTAGGCCGACCCGGACGTCGAGCAGGTAGATCAGGGCCGCCGCGATGCCGATCAGCCCGAAGATGCTGAGGGTGGTCTGGGTGAGCAGAGTCAGCAGCAGGGTGACCGCCAGAATGGCGATCCAGCCGCCCTTCGGCAAGGTGCCGATGGCGGGGAAGGCGTCGGAGCGCTGCGTGATGGCGTGCACGAGAGCGACCCCCTGCACGATCAGTGCGAACACGAACAGGATCAGGTCGATCACGGTACGGACATCGAAGGCGAAGATCGGCGCGGCGTAGGCCATGACGGCAAGCTTATGCCGACGACCCCGGATCCGTCCGACAGGACGGTGACCGGGATCGTCGGCAGGTGATCATTCGGCGGCCGGGCGGGTCCGCTTGGTGGTCGCCGGTGCCTTCGCCGACGGCGTGGCCGTCCGCTTGGCGGCCGGCTGCCGGGTGGTCGCCTTGGCGCGGGTGGTCTTCTTGGCCGGCTTGGCCTCGGCGATCTCGGCCACCTCGGCCGGGCTGGGCACCTGCCCCGACTCGCCGGCCGTGGCCTTCTTGGCAGCCGTGGCCCGCTTGGCGACGGTCCGCTTGGCGGTGCCGGTCGGCTCGGTCGTGGCCGGCTCGGTCGTGGCGGTCGACTCGCTCGCGGTGATCGCGGACTGGGTGGCCTCGATGTCGGCGTTCACCGTGTCGGCGGCCTCCAGCACACCCGCACCGACCACCCGCTCACCGCGCGTCACCAGCTTGCCGTACGCGGCCAGCGCCCGCTCCTGCGCGACCTGGGCACCGGCGACGACCACGGCGGCGTTGCGGGTCGCCAGGTCACGCAGCCGGTCCAGGTCAGCCGCCTCGCGCAGCCGGTTGAACTCGGCGTTCTCCCGCAGGCGGTCCAGATCGGCCACCTCACGCAGCCGGTGCAGGTCGGCAGCCTCCCGCAGCCGGTTGAGGTCGGCGTTGCGGCGCAGCGACTCGGCGGTCAGGTTGGCGTTGCGCAGCTTCTCGTTGGCCTTCTGGCGCAGCTCGAAACCGGTGACGACGGCCTTGCCACCCAGTTCGTTGGCCACCCGGCTGCCGTCGTTGACGACCCGGTCGCGCAGCTCGGCGACCACGGTGGGCAGCTTGCGCAGCTGCTCCAGGGCCAGCTCACCGGCACCGGCGGCGGCGTAGATCGGAGCGGGGATGCGGTTGGTCTTCGGCTGGCTCATGACTTCTCCTCTTCGGCCGCGTCGGCGGCCTTGCGGACCACCTTGCGGGCGGCCTTCTTGACGGGGCGGGTCGGCGCCGGGGCGGGACCCGCTTCGGTCACGGCAACCGACTCAAGGACTGCCTCGGTCGGGGTGGGACCGGCTTCGGTCACGGCTACCGACTCGAGAACTGCCTCGGTCGGGGTGCCCTCTGCGGTGGTGGGCCCGGTAGCAGCCAGGTTGGCCACATCGGGCGCGGTGACGGTCGGATTGACGTCGCCACTGGTCTCGATGTCCGTAGCCCGGCCAGGCCCACCCGGGGCGGCCTCGCCCTCAGCTTGACCGGCGCTGCCTGATGCACTGCCAGGTCCACTGGCGGCGGAGTCGGCCTCGGGGCCGGTGGTGGCGGATTCGGCCGCAGCGGTCGCCTCGGCCAGCCGGGCGTTCTCCCGGCGGAAGGTCTCGTAGATCTGGGTGAGGGACTGCTTCTGGGCCATCGTCAGGTCCGGATCGACCGCGATGGCGGCAAGCACCCCCTGGCCTTCCTTGTCATCGAGCAGGCCGGCCCGCAGGTACATCGCCGGGGTGGAGACCCGCAGCGCGCTGGCGAGCTGCTGAAGCACCTCGGCGCTGGGTCGACGCAGCCCTCGCTCGATCTGGCTCAGGTAGGGATTGCTGACCCCGGCCTGCTCGGCAAGCTGACGCAACGAGATCTTCGCGTTCCGCCGCAGGTCACGAATGAACCCGCCGACATCGGGAAGGTCCTTGGAAGTGGCCATGACTCAACGCTAGCTCGCCCCGCTAGCACCCTGCAAGCAAAGTGCTAGCCACAGTTAGCAGCGTCTCACCACCCCTCAGCCCCTCCACCCACCCACCCCCCACCCCAGCCCGTCGATCATGCACTTTCTGTCGGCACAAAACCTCCCATAGGGGGTCATATTGGCGACCAAAAGTGCAAGATCGACGGGGAGAGGCCGCCCGGGTCATGGCCCGTCGACCGCCGCAGCGGGCGCGGGCGGGAGGGCGCGGGCGGGAGGGCGAGGGCGGGGCGGGTGAGGGCGGGTGGGGGTTACCAGAGGGGGCGGGTGGCACCTACGGGGAGGCCGCCGCCGAAGAGGGGGGTTTCGGTGAACTCGGTCAGGACCGGGGCTTCGACTCCCAGGCGGCGTAGGGCGGCGGACAGGACGGGCATCCGGGCTCGGCCGGCGCCGTCGTCGATCTTCAGGGCCAGAGCGCCGACGCCGGGCAGAGCTGCGGCGATCACACCCTCCGCGCCCACCTTGGCCAGCAGTCCGGGTACCCCGCGCATCAGCCGGGTGTCGTCCGCCTCGGTGCCACCGACGATCTCCGGGTACGCCCGCATGGCGTCGGCCACCGTGCGCTCCACGGTGCCGGTCTCGGCGCTCACCAGGCGCAGGTACGCCCGAGCCAGCCCGGTCAGGGACAGCGCAAGCACGGGTGCCCCGCACCCGTCCACCCCGACCGCCGCCGCCTGCTCACCGGTCAGTTCCTCGACCGCGTCGCGCAGCCGCTGCTGCAACGGGTGCTCCGGGCGCCAGTAACCCTCCACCGGCCAGCGGGCCGAGCGGCAGGTCAGCAGCATCCCGGCGTGCTTGCCGGAGCAGTTCATCTGGATCCGGGTGGGGCCGCCCCCGGCCCGCAGCACCGCTTCCCGCGCCTGCTCCCCGACCGGCAGGTCCGGCGGGCAGTGCAGGGCCTCCTGGTCCAGCCCGGCGTCGGCCAGCAGCCGGGCCACCCGGGCCAGGTGGAACTCCTCCCCCGCGTGACTGGCCGCCACCAACGCCAGGTCGGCGGGGTCGGTCAGCGGCAGCCCGGCCCGGATCATGCCGACGGCCTGCATGGGCTTGTTGGAGGAGCGCGGAAAGATCGGGGCGCTGACGTCACCGGCCGCGTCGACCACCGCACCGGTGCCGTCCAGCACCACCACCGAGCCCCGGTGCAGGCCCTCCACGAAACCGGACCGGACCACCTCGGCAAGCGGAACCCCACCCGCGTACGTGTCTGCCACGATGTGGACGGTACCGATGATCGATCGGCCGCCGAGGCCGGGGTGAGCAGGTACTCCACCTCCGGGTGTACAGCCACGCCGGGCGGGGTCAGCCCTTACCGGCCGAGCAGTTCGCGGGCCTGGGTGGTGTTCAGCGGGGGACGCTGGGCGAGCTGGGCGAAGCCGACCGCCCGGGCGACCAGCTGCATGTTCGACTCCACCGGGCGGCCCTTGGCGTACGTGACGGTGTCCTCCATGCCGACCCGCAGGTGACCTCCGGCCGACAGCGAGGCCAGCATCACCGGGATGCTGCTGCGCCCGATCCCGGTCGCCGAGAAGGTGGTGCCCTCCGGCAGGTCGCGCAGCATCTGCTGGGCCGCCACCAGGGTGGCCGTGGTGCCGGGCATCCCGCCAGGCACCCCCATCACGAAGTCCACGTGCACGTGGCCGCCGTGCGGCAGGCCGTACTTGTCGAGCAGGCGGCGCAGGGCGGTCAGGTGACCCAGGTCGAAGATCTCGTACTCCGGCACGATGCCGCGTTCCTGCATCCGGGTGTGCAGGTCGACGATGAACTCCCAACGGTTGAGGAAGACGTCGTCACCGAAGTTGGCCGTACCCATCGTGCAGGAGGCCATGTCCGGCGCGGCGTCCAGTACGGCGAGCCGATCGGCCTCCGGGTCGGTGACCGCGCCCCCGGTGGAGAGCTGCACGATCAGGTCGGTGCTCTCCCGCAACGCCGCCACGGTGGCCCGCAGTCGGCCCAGGTCCAGGGTGGGTCGGGCGTCCTCGTCGCGGATGTGGACGTGGATGATCGAGGCGCCGAGCGCCTCGCACTCCTTGGCGGTGAGCAGCAACTCGTCCAGGGTCACCGGCAGCGCCGGCACCTCCGTCTTGGCCGACTCCGCGCCGGTGGGGGCAACCGTGATCAACGTCCCTGTTGTCATGCCGGCGATCCTAGAACGCCCGCCGCAGGTGCTGGTGTTAACAGGGGGCCCGGCCTCTACCGGAGGCGTTAATAAGGTGCCCTTCCTTACACCCGGTCGATGGCGGCGGTGCTCTCGGCCACCCGCAGCACGGCGTCGTCGGGTACGGAGCGCTTGACCACCGCCAGGGCGATCTGACCCAGCTCGTGGTGATGCACCGCGGTGCCGACGAAGCCGACCGTACGACCGTCCAGCTCGACCGGGGTGCCGGCGGTGGGCAGTTGGTCCGTGGTGATGCCGTCCAGGTGCAGCAGGACCAGCCGACGCGGCGGACGGCCCATGTTGTGCACCCGGGCCACCGTCTCCTGCCCCCGGTAGCAGCCCTTGTCCAGGTGTACGGCCGGGGCGATCAGGTTCACCTCGGCGGGGATGGTGCGGTGGTCGGTGTCGACACCCACCCGGGCCCGGCGGGCGGCCACCCGCACCGCCTCGTACGCCCACAGGCCGGCGACCGGCACCCCGCCGTCCCGCAGCCGGGTGACCACCTGGTCCATCGCGGCCCGGGGCACCAGCAGGTCCACCCCCAGGGGCCCGCGCCGGGCCCACCCGCCCAGCGGCAGGGGCTTGACCTCGTAGCGGGCGGTGGGCCGGGTCGGCACCTCACCGGCACGGAACTTGGGGCCGGGTACCCCGGTGAGGTCCGGTTCGGCCAGGGCGGGCAGGTCCAGCAGGGTCAGGGCCTCGGCCGCCCGGGGCCCTACCAGGGACAGCAGGGCCTGCTCGGCGGTGGCGTCGCGCGGCTCGACCTGGCTGAAGAACCGCATCTTCTCCAGGAAGGTCAGCAGCCCTTCGGCGGCGCCCGGTTCGGTGTCCAGCCAGGTGGTGTCGCCGTCCTCGGCGACCATGGCGTGTTGCTCGATGTGGCCGTGCGGCGAGAGCACCAGCAGTTCGGTGCCCTGCCCGGGGCCCAGGTCGGCCAGGTGCTGGGTGGTGAGGGTGTGCAGCCAGGAGATGCGGTCCGCCCCGGGCACCGCGATCACCCCCCGGTGGGAGCGGTCCACCAGGCCGACCTCGGTGTCCAGCAGTCGTTGCTCGCGCATCGGGTCGCCGTAGTGGGCGGCCACCCCGCGTACCCCGGCCGCCGCGTGGGCCGGCTCCGGCTGGTCGCGGCTGGCCTCGTCGAGGCGTTCCACGGCGACCGCGCCCGCGATGTCGATCATTCCTGACTCCCGTCTCCACACCGTGCGCAGTTGCCGAAGAAGGAGACATGGCCGATGTCCACCCGGAAGCCGCGTTCCCGCGCCAACTGCTCGGCCAGGGGGCGCATCAGCTCCGGATCCACCTCGTCGATCGCCCCGCACTCCCGGCAGACCAGGTGGATGTGCTGATCCTCACCGGCGGCGTGATAGGTCGGCGACCCGTGCGACAGGTGGGTGTGGGTGACCAGGCCGATGCGTTCCAGCAGTTCGAGGGTGCGGTAGATGGTGGTGATGTTGACCCCGGCGGCCACTTCGCGTACGGCCGTGTGCACCTGCTCCGGCGTGGCGTGCCCCAGGTCCAGCACCGCCTGCAGAATCAGCTGGCGTTGCGCCGTCAGCCGGAGGCCACGGGAGCGCAGCAGTTCCGCCAGGGAGGTTTCGGACATTCTCCGATCATAGTTCGGCCGTCTCGGAGGCGTCCGATCGAGACCGCCGCCCCTCTATCCTGCCCAGCTATGGAGGCCACACGGATCGGCGTACTGGGTCGGGGACTGCTGTCGATCGACGAGCCGGTGTTGCGCGGCGACGACCTGGGCGTGCTGCGCGGCGACGGACTGTTCGAGACCATGCACCTGCGGGGTGGGCGGCCCTGGCTGCTCAAGGAGCATCTGGCCCGGTTGCGGGCCGGTGCCGCAGCGGTGGAGCTGACCCTGCCGGACGACGCGGCCCTGGTCGAGCTGCTGGACACCGTGGCCGCCGGGTGGCCCGGCGAGGTCGAGGGCGCCTTGCGGCTGGTCTGCACCCGCGGGCCCGAGGGGGGCGGGGACCCCACGGTGTACGCCACCCTGGCCGCCGTGCCGGCCGCCGCCCGGCAGGCCCGGCGCGAGGGGGTACGGGTGGCCACCCTGAATCTGGGGGTACCCGCCGAGGCCCGCCCCGAGTTGGACTGGCTGCCCACCGGGATCAAGTCGACCTCGTACGGGGCGAGCACCGCGGCCCGCCGGTGGGCCGCCCGAGCCGGGGTGGACGACGTGCTCTGGGTCTCCTCCGACGGCTATCTGCTGGAGGGGCCGACCGCCAATCTGCTCTGGTCGACCGGGGACACCCTGTGCACCGTGCCGGCGGCCCGCACCGGCATCCTGCCCGGCACCACGGTCGCCTGGCTGCTGGCCCACGCCACCGAGGTCGGCTATGACCCCGCCGAGGGCATGGTGACCCCGGCCGAGCTGCGGGAGGCCGACGCCGTCTGGCTGGCCTCCTCCGTACGCGGCCTGGTGGAGGTGCTGGCCCTGGACGGGGAGCCGCTACCCCGCAGCCCGCGTACCCACGCGCTGCGGGAGCTGCTCGGCTTCGAGCTGCCCTGACTCCTCAGCCGGCGACCCGGATGAGGCGGGCGGACAGATGCGGCGACAGCGGCTGACCCACGGCGGCCATGTCCTGGGCGTACAGCAGGGCGCCGTCGACGATGCCGAACAGGCGGTGCCCGGCGGTGACCTCCTTGGCGGTGGCGGTACGCACCACCGCGTCGGTGACGAACTCGATCTGGGTGCCCTTGCGCCGGCCGATGTGCAGCTCCATCACCCCGGTCGGAACGGTCAGCAGGGCCTCCAGTTCGTCCGTGACCCGGTCACCGTCGAACACCGGTCGCCACCAGCCGACCTCCCGACCCGCCGGGCGCACCGGGCGGGACTCTTCGTCGAGCAGCCACGCCCGGGACTCGTACGACAGGAAGGGTCGGCCGTCGTGGCTGATCCGGATCTCCTGGGCGTAGTCGAAGTCCTCGATGGTGGGGAAGCCGCCCCGGCCCCGGCCCCGCCACACCCCGACGTACGGCAGCAGGCCGTCCAGGGCCGGATGCAGCTTGGGCCCCACCCGCAGGTCGTGACTCTCCTCGAAGGGATACGGATCGACCGGCGGGGCGTTCAGCCACGGCGGCGGTGCCAGCGGGTTGTCGTCACTCATCACTTGCCTCTTGAGATGCGCACGGCCAGATAGATCAGGCCACCGGCGAGCGCGCCCAGGCCGGCGACCAGCAAGCTGACGAACCCGATCTCGGTGACCATCGGCCTCATCCTATGCTGGCCCCATGGCCCGCACTCTCGTCGTCAAGGCCACCGCCGGAGCGGACGGCCCGGAGCGGTGCGCCCAGGCCTTCACGGTGGCGGCCACGGCCGCCGCCGCAGGTGTGCCCGTCTCCCTCTGGTTGACCGGGGAATCCACCTGGTTCGCGCTGCCGGGGCGGGCGCAGGATTTCGAGTTGCCGCACTCCGCGCCGCTGGCCGAACTGCTGCACGTGATCCTCACCACTGGGACGGTGACCGCGTGCACCCAGTGTGCGGCCCGCCGGGACATCGGCCCGGACGACGTGATCCCGGGCATCCGGATCGCCGGGGCGGCCGTGTTCGTGGAGGAGACGATGGCCGAGGGAGCCCAGGCGCTCGTCTACTGACCCGGGGCCGGTGCGGCTGCTGTGGACATCGACCTCGGCAAGGCCGGAGAACCTGCCCGACAACTCCGACATATGCCTACGATTCGGGTGTGGACGAGGCGATCGAGCAGTTCTTTGCCAGCTTGCCGGCTCGCGGCCCCCAGGAGATGCGCAGCTCGCTCGCCGGCACCCTGCGGATCGACCTCTCCGACGGCGAACGCACAGAGCACTGGGTGCTCCGGCTGCGACCGGGTGTCATCGAGGTCGAGCGGGGACCGGCCGAGGCCGATTCCATCTGGTACTGCAGCGTGGATCTGTTCGACCGGTTGGTGACCGGACGGGCCGAGCCCCTGGCCGCGCTGTTTCGCAACGAGTGCAGCTTCAGCGGCAGGGTCCCGATGTTCCTGATCCTGCGGCGGTTGTTTCCCTCCGCGCCAGGCGTCCAGGATCCACGCACGAGGGCCCGCGAGCAGGCCGGGACGGCACAGTGAAGGAACTGGTCAGCATCCTGGACGGCAACACCTTCCTGGTCAGCGACCGGGGTGGGGACATCGAGCCCTCCCTCGACTTTCCGACCGGCCTGTTCGCCTTCGACACCCGGTTCCTCTCCACCTGGCTGCTGCTGCTCGACGGCGAGCGGCTACAGCCCCTGTCCGTCGAAGACGATGAGACCTACCGGACCCGCTACTACCTCGTGCCGGGCGAACCCAGCCACTTCCTGGACACGAAGGTCTCCATCATCCGCAGCCGGGCCATCAGGGACGGCTTCGACGAGGAACTGACCGTGTTGAACCACTCCGGCCAGGAGATGGCCTTCACCGTCCGCATGGAGATCTCCGCCGACTTCGCCGACCTGTTCGAGATCAAGAACGTCCAGCCCAAACAGGGCAGCCAGACTGTCAGGATCGAGGATGATGCGCTACGGCTGAGCTACCGCCGGGAGGCCTTCCACCGCGAGACCCTGGTGCGCAGCAGCACCCCGGTCGCGGTCGACAAGGAAGGCATGACCTTCTCGATCCGGATCGAGCCGCACGGAGAGTGGACCACCCGGCTGAAGACCTCCACGGTGATCTACGGCGCGCGGGGCGAGGATATCCGCAATCGACTGCCGTTGGCCGGCGGCCGCAGCACGGCGGCCATCCAGGCCGAACACGAGGAGATCATCGCCAACGCCCCCAAGCTCAGCGCCAGCAGCAGCCCCCTGGCCGCCGCGTACCGGCGCAGCCTGGAGGATCTGGCCTCGCTACGGTACGAGTCGATCACCCTGAGGGTCCGGTTGATGGCCGCCGGGTTGCCCTGGTTCATGACCCTGTTCGGCAGGGACAGCCTCATCACCTCGCTTCAGGTGCTGCCCTTCCTGCCGGACATCGTTCCGCCCACCCTGATGATGTTGGCCGGGTTGCAGGGGTTCCGGGTCGACGACTTCCGCGACGAGGAGCCGGGCAAGATCCTGCACGAGCTGCGCTACGGCGAGTCCGCCGGATTCGAGGAGCAGCCCCACTCGCCGTACTACGGCTCGGCCGACTCCACCCCCCTGTTCGTGATCCTGCTCGACGAATACGAGCGATGGACCGGCGACAGCGGGCTGATCAAGGAACTGGAGTACCCCACCCGGCTGGCGCTGGACTGGATCGACACGTACGGCGACCTGCTCGGTACCGGCTACCTCTGGTACGAGACCCGCAACGACCGCAACGGGCTGGAGAACCAGTGCTGGAAGGACTCCTGGGACGGCATCTCCTACTCGGACGGGCGGCTACCCGGCTTCCCCCGGGCCACCTGCGAACTCCAGGGCTACGCCTACGACGCCAAGCGGCGCGGCGCCCGGCTGGCCCGGCTGTTCTGGAACGACCCGCAGTACGCCGACCAGCTGGAACGGGAGGCCGCCGCGCTCAAGGAACGGTTCAACCGGGACTTCTGGCTGCCGGACCGGGAGTACTACGCCCTGGCGCTGGACCGCGACGGCACCCCGGTGGACGCCCTCAGCTCCAACATCGGGCACCTGCTGTGGAGCGGCATCGTCGATGAGTCGAAGGCCGGGCGGATCGCCGAGCACCTGCTGGGACCGCGACTGTTCTCCGGGTGGGGGGTCCGCACCCTCGCCGACGACCAGGGTCGGTACAACCCGATCGGATACCACGTCGGCACGGTCTGGCCCTTCGACAACTCGCTGATCGCCTGGGGCCTGTGGAAGTACGGCTTCCGCGATGAGGCCGCCCGGATCTGCGAGTCGATGCTCGCCGCCTCGCACTACTTCAACGGCCGACTGCCGGAGGCCTTCGCCGGCTACGAACGCGACCTGACCGACTTCCCGGTGCAGTACCCGACGGCGTGCAGTCCCCAGGCCTGGTCGGCGGGAACCCCTCTGCTGCTGCTGCGGATCCTGCTGGGGCTGGAACCCGAGGACGAGCACCTGATCATCGACCCGTACCTGCCGCAGGGGATGGGTCGGGTGGAACTGCTGGACATCCCCGGCCGCTGGGGTCGGGTGGACGCCCTGGGTCGCAGCCACGGCCGCGACGACAGGTGAGGGCGGGTACCCCTCAGCCGGCACACCCCACGGTGGCCGAGACGACCGTCCTGTCCGAGTGCAGTTGGACGAGCATGGCCACCCCGTTGCTGCGGTAGGCGTACACCTCGTCGGTGGCCACCACCGGGGTGCCGCCGGCCAGCGGGGCCAGGGCGGCCTGCGGTGACCGGTCGGTCGCCGGGGCGGTGCCGCGCAGGGTACGTGCGGTCTCGCCTCCGGGGCAGGTGGCCTGCACCGCCTCGGTCGGGTCGGTGACCGTGGCGCCGAGGGCGGCCAGCGCCCGGGCCAGCGCGTTCGACTCCGTGCTCGCCGCGGTCCCCGGCAGCAGCGTCCCGGGCAGGGCGTCGACCGGGCGGCAGCCCGTCTCCGCGCTCAGCCGCACCCAACCCTCGGCGGCGGCACGGCCCTGGACGGTGACGAACTCCCCCGCGTCCGCGCGCAGCCGGGGACCCTCCGGGGTGAGCCGGACACCGGCCCGCCAGTCCGAGGGCAGTCCGTCCGCGATCCGTTCCAGCAGGGCCCGTTCCTCACCCGGCGGCACGGCCAGCTCCATGTGACTGCGCAGGATCGCGCCCTCGGCGAACGGGGTTACCCGACAGCCCCGCTCGACCTCCGGTGGCGCCAGCGCGTACACCGTGCCGGAGGCCGCCGCGGCCAGCTCGCCGATCGCGGCCTCGACCCGCGAGGCCGCCTGGGCCAGGGTGCGCTGCTCGCGGACGGTGGGCGGATCGTTGCGGGCCGAGTACCAGGTCAGACCGGCCAGCAGCACCGCCCAGGCCACGGTCGCCACGACCAGCCACCGCGGCCAGCGGCTGCCGGGCTCGGGTGGCGGAGGGCCGGCGGGAGGGGCGTACCCCGTCTGGGCTGCACTGCTCACCGAGCCATGGTGTCACGCGGATCCTCGGGGGGCGTGGCCAGCCGGTAGCCGACCCCGCGGACGGTCTGCACCTGGGGGCCGCCGGTCAGGGCCCGCAGCTTGCGCCGCAGTCGCTTGATCGCGGAATGCAGGATCGCGGTGTCGCCGAGGTAGGCCCCACCCCACACGGAGGCGAACAGCCGCTCGTAGCTCCACAGGCTTATCGGTGGGCTGGCCAGCCGGGCCAGCAACTCCCGCTCGGTACGGGTCAACCCCACCGGTACCCCCTGCCAGGTGACCAGGTGCCCGGCGCGGTCGATCACCAGATCGGCCCAGCCGCCCACCGCCCCGGGTCGGATCTCGGCGGCTGCGACCTCCGCCGGGTCGGGCTCCCCCGGCGGCTCGGGGAACATCGCCCGCAGTTGGGCCAGGTCGGCGCAGATCACCACCGGGCCCACCCCGTCGAGTCGTTGCACCACCCGCTGCCGGACAGCGGCATCGCTGCTGACGCAGACCAGGATCGGGATCTCCATTCCGGACACGCTGCCTCCCCGAAAGCCCGCGCTGACCTGCGACTTCCCACTAATCGACAATGACGGCCACCGATGGCTTCGCCCGCTCAGCCTAACGGTCAGGATCGCGCCACGTCACTGACCGAGTACTGACTGACGCCTTCCATTGATCACTGATCGTCGGCGCAGAAGCATGACTCTCAGCGGCCGGGCACCACCAGTCACCCACACGTCCGACCGCTCCGCGGCGTCAGGCTCCGACCCGCGGGTGCCCGTCCCCGATCGGGACGACGAAGTGGGGGAGGAACCTTTGTTCACACGACCATCCGCACGATCAACCTGGTGGCGGGCAGTGGCGGTGTCGACCGCCGCCCTGCTGGCCTGCACCGCCCAACCCGCGGTCGCCGCGGCGGCACCACAGCCGTCGCAGCGGGCCACGGTCGACCAGGCCCTGCTGGACCGCTTCGCCACCACCGACAGCACGGCCTTCCTGGTCTACCTGCGGGAGACCGCACCCCTGGCCGAGGCCGCCAAGGCCCGCGACGCCGACGACCGGGCCCGTACGGTGCACCGGCTGCTCACCAGCACCGCCGATCGCAGTCAGGCCGACCTGCGCGAACTGCTCGACGATCGAAAGGTGCCGCACACCGCGTACTGGATCGCCAACGCGATCCGGGTGGAGGGCGACAAGGCGTTGCTCGACGAGATCGCCGGTCGGCCCGAGGTGTCCCGGATCGCGCCGAGTCGCAGCTACCCCCTGCTGCTGCCGACCTCCAGCGAGGCGACCCGGGCCCGTACCGCCGCCGTCGAATGGGGGCTGACCAACATCGGCGCGCCCCGGGTCTGGGAGGACTTCGGCGGCCGCGGTGAGGGCATCGTGGTGGCCAACATCGACAGCGGGGTGCAGTACGACCACCCGGCCCTGGTCGCCTCCTACCGGGGCAACCTGGGCGGCGGCTTCGACCACGCGTACAACTGGTTCGACCCGGCCGGGGTCTGCACCGGCACCGCGCCCTGCGACAACAACGACCACGGCACCCACACCATGGGCACGATGGTCGGCGACGACGGCGCCGGCAACCAGATCGGGGTGGCACCGGGGGCCAAGTGGATCGCCGCGAAGGGTTGCGAGGCCCGCAGCTGCTCCGACGCCTCCCTGCTCGCCTCCGGCCAGTGGGTGCTCGCCCCGACGGACGCCAACGGCCAGAACCCCCGGCCGGATCTGCGCCCCGACATCGTGAACAACTCCTGGGGCGGTGACGGCGGGGACCTCTGGTACCAGCAGACCATCGCCGCCTGGCGGGCCGCCGGGATGTTCCCGGTCTTCTCCTCCGGCAACGACGGCCCGAACTGCGGCAGCGCCGGCTCCCCCGGCGACAACTCGAACGCGTACGCGGTCGGGGCCTACGACGTGAACGACAACATCGCCAGCTTCTCCGGTCGGGGCTCCGGCACCGCCCTGATCAAGCCGAACATCGCCGCCCCCGGCAGCGGGGTGCGCTCCAGCGTCCGCAACGGGGGGTACGCCTCGTTCAGCGGCACCTCGATGGCCGCTCCGCACGTCTCCGGCACGGTGGCCCTGATGTGGTCCGCCGCGCCCAGCCTGCGCGGGGACGTCACCGCCACCGAGGAGTTGCTGGACCGCACCGCCCGCGATGTCGACGCCACCACCTGCGGCGGCACCCCGGCCGACAACAACGTCTTCGGCGAGGGCCGGTTGGACGCCTACGCGGCCGTACGCGACGCCCCTAGGGGCCCGATCGGTCGGGTCACCGGCCGGGTGACCGACGCGGCCGACGGGGACCCGATCGTCGGTGCCACCGTGACCGACGGCACCCGCAGCATCACCACCGGCCCGGACGGTCGGTACGCGCTGAGCGTTTCGGCCGGCGAGATCACCCTGACGGTCAGCGCCTACGGCTACGCCGGACAGACCGCCACGGTCACCGTCGCCGAGGGCGGCGCGGTCACCCGCGACTTCGCCCTGACCGCCAACCCCACGGTCACCGTGCAGGGCAAGGTCACCGACGGTTCCGGTCACGGCTGGCCGTTGTACGCCCGGATAGAGGTGGCCGGCCGACCCGGCGGGCCGGTCTTCACCGACCCGGTGACCGGGCGCTACTCCTTCACCGTGCCGGGTGGCACCTCGTACCGGCTGACCGTCACCGCGCGCTACCCCGGCTATCAGACCGTCACCCGTGAGGTGGCCGTGGCCGGGCAGAACGTGACCGCCAACGTGGCCGTACCGGTCGAGGCGGCCTGCGTCGCGGCAGGTTACACCGGCAGCTTCAGCACCCCCCTGCTGACGCAGAGCTTCGACGGCACCACCGCGCCCCCGGGCTGGACGGTGACCAACCGCACCGCCTCCGGCGGGTGGGTCTTCACGGACGCCCGCTCACGCGGCAACCTGACCGGCGGCTCGGGCGGGTTCGCCATCATCGACAGCGACGCCCTGGGCAGCGGCAACACCCAGGACACCGACCTGGTCACCCCGCCGCTGACGTTGTCCGGGGTCAGCGCCCCGGTGCTGCGCTTCCGCAGTGACTGGCGGGCGGTCGGCATCACCGACACGGCCGACATCGACGTCTCCACGGACGCCGGGGCCACCTGGACCAACGTCTGGCACCAGACCTCCAGCCGACGCGGCCCCCGGATGGAGGAGGTGCCGCTGACCCCGGCCGCCAACGCCGAGTCCGCCCTGGTCCGCTTCCGGTTCAAGGGCACCTTCGCCTGGTGGTGGCAGGTGGACGACGTGGAGCTGGTCAACCGGGAGTGCACCCCGGTGCCGGGCGGACTGGTGGTGGGCAACACCACCGACCGCAACACCGGCGAGGCGATCAACGGGGTGAACGTGGCCAGTGTCCACCAGCCCGAGGACCGGGCGGTGTCGGCGGCCACCCCGGAGGACGAGGCCCAGCCGGACGGCTTCTACTGGATCTTCTCGACCCTGACCGGTACCCATCCCTTCACCGCCAGTCGGACCCCGTACCAGCCGGTGACGAAGGATGTCGCCGTGGTCTCCGACGGGGTGAGGCGGGCCAACTTCGCCCTCGGCGCCGGCCGGTTGACGGTCAGCCCGACCACCATCGAGTCGCATCAGCGGCACGGGGTGGTGCGGACCACCAAGGTGACCGTCCGCAACACCGGCAGCGCACCGGCAGCGGTCGACCTGCTGGAGCGGTCCGGCGAGTTCGAGCTGCTCAACCAGGGTGGGGCAGCCCTGGTCGAGCAGAAGATGAAGGGCATCAGCAAGGCCCGCACCGGTATCGCGTACGGCGGGGCCGCCCCGGAGTCCGGCACCCGGGCCGCGGACGACGCCTGGAGTGACATCGCCCGACTGCCGGCCGCGGTCTACGACAACTCGGCGGCCTGGCTGGACGGCAAGGTCTACTCCGTCGGTGGCGGTGGCAGCACCGGCACCGAGCGCAAGGCATGGGTGTACGACCAGGGAGCCAACGCCTGGAGCGCCCTGCCCGACCTGCCGGTGGCCCGGTCCAAGCCGGCCACGGCGGCGATCAACGGCAAGCTGTACGCGATCGGTGGCTGGGGTGCCGACGACGGTACGGTCGCCACGGTCGACGTCTTCGACCCGGCCGCCGGAACCTGGAGCACCGTCCCGGGTGCCACCAACCCGGCCCCGGTCGCCGCGGCCGGCACGGCGGTGCTCGGTGGCAAGGTCTACCTGGTCGGCGGCTGCGCCGATGCCACCTGCACGGACAGCGACCGGTTGGTGATCTTCGACCCCGCTACGAGTTCCTTCCGTACCGGTGCCGCCTATCCCCACCCGGTGTCCTGGCTGTCCTGCGGCGGGATCGGGTCCTCGGTCTACTGCGCCGGTGGTACGGGCAGTACGGAGTACACCGACGCCTACCGGTACGACCCGACGGCCGACTCCTGGAGCCCGCTGCCCAGCCTCCCGCTGGAGCTGTGGGGTTCCCAGTACGCCGCCGCCGGTGGCCTGCTGGTGCTGGCCGGTGGGGTGACCGCCGGGTCGACCACGGTCACCAACCGCACGGTCGGCTTCGATCCGGTCACCGGGGCCTGGCGTGATCTGCCGAACGCCAAGTTCGCCCGGTACCGGGGTGCCGCCGCCTGCGGGGCGTACAAGATCGGTGGTTCGCCCAGTTCCTTCGTGGGCAGCGCGGACAGTGAGCGCCTGGGTGGCCTGGAGCTCTGCGCGACCGCGGCGGATCTGCCCTGGTTGAGCAGTTCACCGAGCACCTTCACGTTGGCCCCGGGGGCCTCGAAGACGGTGACGGTGACCCTGGACGCCACCACGGAGGCGGGGGTGCTCCAACCGGGTCGGTACACCGGTGAGCTGGCGATCGCCTCCGACACCCCCTACCCGGTCACCCCGGTCTCGGTGGAGATGAACGTGTCGCCGCCGAACAGCTGGGGCAAGATCCAGGGCACGGTCACGGGCACCACCTGTGGCGGGGTCACCGTGGGGATTCCGGCCACCGTCCGGGTGAACCTGATCTCGGCCGGTACCGGCACCACCCTGACCGCGGACGCCTCCGGCAAGTACGCCTGGTGGCTGCCGCGCGGCCGGTACGAGGTGATCGTCGCCAAGGACGGGTGGGTGCCGCAGGTGCAGCGCCACCAGATCGAGGCCGGCATCGTGGGCACCCTGAACTTCGCCCTCGAACCGACCTCCAACTGCACCAGAGCAACCGGAATCTGATCCGACACATCCTGGTGGCCGCCGGTCGTGCATCGACCGGCGGCCACTGCTTTCGCGGCAGTCGGGCCGGTTCGTGGTAGTCGCTGCCTCCTCGGGCGGTCCGGCCCGTTGGTAACGGTCAAGGCCGCCCGATGGGCCTTTGGGGGACAGGCCCCTTCCGTACCCAGAAGTGATCCATCGACAGGCCGATCACCTGGTCGGGAAAGTGGCCGGGCGCATCGACCGGCAGCCCACCCATCCAGCTTCGCCCCGATCATTTGCGGACGTGCGGCACCGGCAGGGCATTCCCGGGTGGCCCGATCGGGCGAGAATGATCACCCTCCTTGGCGATCCACCAGGCATCACTTAGCGTTATCAGCAGGCCTCCAACGCGAACCCCCCTCACATCCCCTGCTGCCTGCGAATCGACCCCCAATGCCCGAAGTAATCCTGACCGCGACGATTGCTGTGAGTAGTCTCGTGCTGCTCCTCATAGTCGGTTCCTTCGGGTACGGCTTTCTCCGCCCGGCAGTGGGCTACGAGCCCCGGCACGCGGCCCGCCCGCCCCGCTTCGGGCCGGTACGCCCGGATGAGGTGGCCATCCTGATCGCCTGCCGCAACGGCGCCGCCACGATCGCGGCGACCGTACGCGCCGCCCGGGCCACCGGCAGCGACGTGTACCTGGTCTCGGACGACTCCTCGGACGACACCGCCGAACTCGCCGCTCAGGCCGGCGCCTGGGTGCTGCCGTTGCTGCAGAACGTCGGCAAGCCGGCCGCCCTGCACACCGCGTATGAGACCTTCGAACTCGGCCGCCGCTATCGCGCGGTGGCCATCCTCGACGACGACGTGGTGATCGCGCCGAACTTCGTCACCGAGGCCTTGGACAAGCTGACCGACGAGGTCAGCATCGTGGTGGGACACAACGCCACCTGGTGGCCGCCGGAGCGACGGTGGAACCCGTGGCTGGCCAAGCGGGCCTACAGCTACTGGATGTACCAGGCGGTGATCCGCCGGATCCAGAGCCACTTCAACGTCATGAACTGCATCTCCGGCTCGAACTCCGTCTACCGGACCGAGCTGCTGGACGAGGTGCTGCCCACCCAGCCCCCGTACATCGTCGACGACACCTACTGGGTGCTGGAGACCCACCGGCGCAACCTGGGCCGGGTCGTCTACGCGCCCCGCGCCCTGGCCCACCTCCAGGACCCCACCAACCTGCGCGACTGGTACCGGCAGAACCTGCGGTGGATGTGGGGCACCTTCCAGGGGGTCATCGGCCACGGCGTCGGCAGGTACGCCACCCGCTTCGACTACGCGTACGTCCTGCTGATGGTGCACTGGCTGCTGTACGTCGCCGGTGGTCCGCTGACCCTGTGGCTGATCGCCACCGCCGGGCCGGGCCTGCTGCCCGGCCTGCTGTTCCTGCTGATCGGCCAGGGCATCTGGGTGGGCATCGCCGCCTGGCGACTACGCCACTGGCAACTTCCACTCTTCCTGCCCGTGATCATCGTCGCTGACCTGTTGTACCGGGTGATCCTGGTGCACGCCCTGGTGAAGGCGATCCGTCAACCCACGGTCGATCGATGCGTCTGGGACTCCCCGGCGCGCATCGCCGTCGGGGCCAAGGGATGAGGGAGGTGAGAACATGTCCGCGAACCAGGACCTCCCGCTGACCGGCGCGTCTACCGCCGCCGTCGGCCTGGTCGGCAGCATCCTGCTGGGGCTGGGTGCCCTGCTGGTGACCGTCGCCAACTGGGGCGCCAAGGCCCGGCGCAAGGTCAGCTGATCGAGCGAGCGCCAGCCTGAGGTGCAAGAACCACAGACGGTACGGCCGTCGGGACGCCCCCGGCGGCCGTACCCGTTCCCAGCTCCGTCTTCAGCTCACGGCCGACGCAGCCAGGTCCCCGGATCAGTCACGAACACACCCTTGCCCTGCCGCCGTTCGATGACTTCAAGCGCCTCAAGCCGGATGTAGACCTGCTGGATCGTGGATGCGCCAACTCGATGTATCTCGCAGAGCTGCGCAATCGACGGAAGCTTCTCGCCCGGCTTCAATTTGCCGCTCTCGACATCCGACATGATCGCGTTGGCGATCCTCAGGTAATCCGGTGTGGCAGGCATGGCGCTCCTCGCGTGGCTCTTGGATTCGATCACGTCTTCACGCAGTTCGACAAGCCGACGCCCAGGTGCCTTGACTTATGCGTGTTATGCGCATAAGTTGGCTGTCGAGCGCTCCTCGCGTGGCAACGAGCAGAGCTCAGTCCCCCAGTCGGGGTGGACCGCCCTTCCGGTCCACCCCGACACCCCCTCGTTCTCGATGGGCTGTGGAGCTGTGGCAGTCCAGCTGTCGCTACCCCTGGAGAAAGCACAGCTGAGCTGCCACAGCTCCCCCGACACCGACCCAGCCAGCCAGCCAGCCGGAGAGAGGTGATTTACATGCGGGAGGTCGGCGGTGACGAGCGGGCTCGCTTCGTCGTACACCTGACCATCCGGGCGGCCGACCTGCCGGCCGCTCACCTGCTGGCTCGCGCCCTCACCCGCTCCCTGGGGTTCCTGCCCGAGGTGGTGACCGGCGAGACGACGATCTCGGTGGAGGGCGCGCCGGACGTACAGCATCAGGTGTTCTGTGACCGGTCGATGGGTCGGGACCGGCGCTGTCTGCTGCGGCCCGGCCACGGCGGCGGTTGTTCCCGCCACCTGCTCCGCCCGCTGCCCCGCTGACCGGCGCCGCTCTGGGTGCGTTTCTTGTCGTCGGGGCAGCAACAAGTGCACCCGGCGATCCTCGCCGGGGCCGGGAATGGCGCGTGGCCCGGTCCCCCACGGATCAGGGGAGCCGGGCCACGCGGCCGGTGGTTCGTGGGTCAGTCGGTGACCGTTACGGTCACCTCGTTGACGCCCCGGTTGGCGGTGACGGCGATGTCGCCGTTGCCGTGGCGGGACAGCGCCCGCAGGGTCCAGTTGCCGGGGGCGGCGAAGAACCGGAACTGACCGGCCTGCGAGGTCACCACCTCGGCGGTGAACTCACCGGTCGAGTCGAGCAGACGGACGTACGCACCCGGCACCACCTCGTCCTGCGCGGAGCGGACGACACCGGTGATGACGGTTTCCTTCTCCAGGTCGATGCTGGCGGGCAGGGGTGCCGCCTGATCCGGGGCGGCGCAACCGGCCGCGGTGGGTGCGGTCATCTCAGGCCTCCCCCGGCTCATCGCCGAGCGCGATCGGCACACCGATCAGCGAGCCGTACTCGGTCCACGAGCCGTCGTAGTTCTTCACGTTGGGGTGGCCGAGCAGCTCCTGAAGGACGAACCAGCTGTGCGAGGAGCGCTCGCCGATCCGGCAGTACGCGATGGTCTCCTTGCCGTCGTCCAGCCCCGCCTCGCCGTAGAGCTTGCGCAGCTCGTCATCGGACTTGAAGGTGCCGTCCTCGTTGGCCGCCTTGGACCACGGCACACTGATCGCGGTCGGGATGTGGCCACCCCGCTGCGCCTGCTCCTGGGGCAGGTGGGCGGGGGCCAGCAGGCGACCGGCGTACTCGTCGGGGCTGCGCACGTCGACCAGGTTCTTGGTGCCGATCGCGGCGACGACCTCGTCGCGGAAGGCCCGGATGCTGTTGTCCGGCTCGCTGGCGACGTACTGGGTGGCCGGGCGGGTCACGGTGTCCTTGACCAGGGGCCGGGCGTCCAGCTCCCACTTCTTGCGACCGCCGTCGAGCAGCTTGACGTCACCGTGGCCGTAGAGCTTGAAGTACCAGTACGCGTACGCGGCGAACCAGTTGTTGTTACCGCCGTAGAGGATGACGGTGTCGTCGTTGCTGATCCCCTTCTCGGAGAGCAGCGCCTCGAACTGGGCCTTGTTGACGAAGTCCCGACGGATCGGGTCCTGCAGGTCGGTCTTCCAGTCGAGCTTGATGGCGCCGGCCAGGTGGCCGGTGTCGTAGGCCGAGGTGTCCTCGTCGACCTCGACGAAGACGACGCCCGGGGCGTCGAGGTTCTTCTCGGCCCATTCGGCCGAGACGAGTGCGGTGTCGCGACTCATCAGATCACTCCCTGGTGAGGATGGTGTGGTGAGCCAGCGCGCGGAGGTCTGGGATGTTGAAGTTTGTCGCACCACGCGCGGGACCCAGAGCTAGGAACGGATCACGGGTTTGTGCGACGGCGCCGCTGCCGGGCGTCCGGTGAGGTGCACCGGGATAGAGGTACGCAAACCCCGAGTGCCGATTGGCCGCTATGCGGCCGGAAGCAGCCCCGCCGTCAGATGACGGGGCGACACAGGCAGGTGGCCACGCGGCACAGGTCGACCGCGCGCCGTTTGGTGAGGAGCGTCCCCATGAGCACGGAGCCTACCAGCGATCCCAGTTTTCTCCAGGGGCCCGACCAGCATCCGGGATGCTGAGCCCGAGGTCAGCCCACGGAATTGATCGGCACGTCTCGCGCGTCCGCGGTCACCGTCAGGCCCTGGGGCTGCGGGACCACCTCCCGGACGGTGAGCTGGAAGGGCAACTCCGGCAGGGGTACCTCGATCGAGATGCTGCGGGCGAAGTTGTTCAGCAGGGTACGGGCCAACGGGGCGGTGGGCAGCCCTTCGGCGTCCAGGTCGGCGAATCGCAGGGCGATCTTGCCCTCCTCGCTGACCACGATGTCGGCGACCCCGGTGACGGTGAGCTGTTGGCCGAGGACCTCCAGGGGGGCGGTGACGGCGAGCTGCCCGTTGCGTTCGCCGAGCACCAGTCCTTCCCGGTTCAGCAGGGCGGCCAGGCTCTGGTAGCTGATGGTGGCCGTGCCGTTGACCGTCTCGGCCACCACGTCGCCCTGACCGGTACGCAGGGTCTGCAGCGAGGCCCGGACGTTGTGGGCGTCCACGTCGAGGCTGGGCAGGGAGACCGCGTCGCCCTGCACCGCGCCCTGCACGTCGCGCATCCGGATGGTGATGCGCTCGTACCGCCCGTCCAGGACCTGGGTGAGGAAGGGGAAACCACCCACCTCCACCTCCGGCGGCGAAGACTGGGCGTTCTGCCGGGCGACCTGTTCGCGGACCTCGTCGGCGATGGTGCGCTCGGCCACCCCGGCCGCCACCCGGTCGGCGATGAAGATCAGCCCGGCCAGGACCAGCAGCAGGACGACGAACCCGATCAGTAGCTTGCGGCCGCGTCGCCGCGGTCGCCGTCCGGACGTCTGCTCGTGGTCCACGCCGCCTCCTTGGCTTCCCGTACGCCGTCTCGTCTTTCCGTACGCCGTTGCCCGCGCACGGTGGTACCCGAAGCCCGTTTCACTCAATCACGCCCTCGGCGCGACCGGTCACAGCAGCAGCCGACACATCAGGTAGGCCGCCGGTGCCGCCATAGCCAGGGCGGCCAGGGGCCCCTGCACGTGCTGGGCCGCCCAGGCGGTGGGGGGTTCCCCCGCCATCAGCCGACCGGCCTCGGCGTAGCTGACCGCCAGGTCGGCCAGTACGGCGACGACCGCCGCGACCAGCCCGAGGATCGCGGCCCGGGTGGGGGTGAAGGGGGTGACCAGGTAGCTGCCGAGCACCGCGCCGAACAGGGTGCCCACCATCGCACCACCGACCACCCCGGCGGCTCCCCGGGGCACCTGGGGTGCCAGCCGGGGCCAGGCGGCGAAGGCGTCCGTCGCGCGGGCAATCGCCACCGCTACCGCGCCCGCGGTCAGGCAGACGACGATGGCCTGGGTGCCGGCGGGAATCCGGCTGAGCACGATCAGGGTGGCGAAGGCCACCGCCCCGAACATGATGGTGGCCGTGGTCCGCAGGGAGTCCATGACCCGCACCCGGTCCACCCGGCGCACCAACTGCCCCAGCACGGCTACCAGCACCGCGCCGATGGCGATGAGGAACAGTGGCCCGATCCGGGGGGTGGCACTGCGTACCGCGATCACGTCGGCGGTCAGGGCGGTCAGGGCGCCGACCCCGAGCACCACCGCCACCGCCGGTGGCCGGGTGACCATCGTCCAGCCCAGCACGAACAGCAGTTGCACCGTGAGCACCACGATGGTGAAGGGCAGCCGGTGGTCGGGCCCGGCGGTGTACGCGCCGAGGACCAGGCCCAGCCCGAGCAGGAGGGCGAACCCGGCGATGGCGAGGGAGAGTTGCCGGCTAACCTCGACCGGCGGCTCGGTCTCCTCCTCGTCCTCATCGTCGAGGGCCTCGTCTGAGCGGCGTGCCGAGCCGCCACGGCGCAGGCGTCGGGGGCCGCCGGAGCGACGACGGTCGTCGTTGGCCACGGCCGGGCCGGCCGACGGTGCCGCACCACCGCCTGGGGGCAGGTCGTCCGCCCAGGGCTCGCGGCCGGTCTCGGGTGAGCTGGAGGGAACCACCCACCGATCGTGCCAGACCGGGCCGTCAACGCGGGTGTCCCGGTTTCCGCCAGGTTAAAACCTGGGCCGCAACCGGGGGCAGATAGGGCGAACAGGAAATCACGCCCCAGCTCCGCGCAGCCGATCAGTTACGCTCTTGCCGAAACCCGCCCGTCAGCGACGCCGGGACCCACGGATGTTCCCAGCGCCATATCCGTCAAGGAGTGCCGCTGGTCGCGCGCGGCCGCACGGGGCCGCCGGGACGGAGGTGATCGTGGAGATCCTGCTGCTGGTTACCGCACGCGCAGGCGAACCATCCGCAGTACTGCCGGCACTGGACCTGCTGCCGCACTCGGTGCGCACCGCACCTCGCGACGTCCGTACCCTCGTTGCCGGCCCGAGCCCGGACGCTGTCCTGGTCGACGCCCGGTCCGAGTTGAGCGAGGCGCGGGCCACCTGTCGGATGCTGCACGCGACCGGGCTCGGCGTACCGCTGGTGGCGGTGGTGACCGAGGCCGGGTTGATCGCGTTGAACGCCGACTGGGGGGTCGACGACGTCATCCTCGCCTCCGCCGGTCCCGCCGAGGTCGAGGCCCGGCTGCGGCTGGCGGTCGGCCGACTCAGCAACGCGACCGCCGGGGTGGGCGGTTCCATCCGGGCCGGCGAGCTGATGATCGACCCGGACACCTACGCCGCGAAGCTCAAGGGTCGCCCGCTGGACCTGACCTACAAGGAGTTCGAGCTGCTCAAGTTCCTCGCCCAGCACCCGGGCCGGGTCTTCACCCGGGACCAGTTGCTGCGCGAGGTCTGGGGGTACGACTACTTCGGCGGCACCCGGACGGTCGACGTGCACGTCCGGCGGCTGCGGGCCAAGCTCGGCTCGGAGTACGAGTCGATGATCGGCACGGTGCGCCAGGTGGGCTACAAGTTCGTCGTGCCGTCCTCGCGTGGCTCGCTGTCCGAGGCCACCGACCCGACCTCGCTCGTCGCCCGCCCGGTCACCGTAGAGGGCTAATTCCCTGTACGCCCCTTTTGGGCAACTCGGTAGTCATATCGTGACTGCCGAGTTGGCCAGTGGGAGGGGGCAGCGGTGCGCGGTTACCAGGGCAGCACGGCCCGGATGCTCGGGATCATCACGGTCGTCGTGGCGGCGGTGCTCGGTTCGGCGTACCTGCTGGGTCGGAGCCTGGTCCCCGATCCACCGCGCCGCGGCTCGGGGGTCACCGTCACCGGCGCGGACCATCCCCAGCACGCCGACCAGTCCGCGACCGCCGAGCCCGACCCCGGCCGCGACCAACTGTCGGAGAGCCCTACGGCCGGGGTTCCCGAGGGGTCGGGACAGGACCCGGACTTCGGTCCGATGGGTACCCGGCTGAGCACCGGCACCAACGAGATCGCGCTGACCTTCGACGACGGCCCGCACCCGGACTACACCCCGCAGGTGCTGGCCATCCTGCGCGAGTACCAGATCACGGCCACCTTCTGCGTGGTCGGACAGAACGCCCAGAGCTACCCGTGGCTGGTCCAGCAGATCGTCGCCGAGGGCCACACCCTGTGCAACCACAGTTGGAACCATGACGTGAGCCTGGGCGCCCGGTCACCGGAGTGGATCCGGGACGACCTGCTGCGTACCAATGCCGCGATCCACGCCGCCGTGCCGGAGGAACCGGTCACCTGGTACCGGCAACCCGGTGGGGCCTGGACCTACCCGGTCATCTCCGCCAGCCGGGAACTGGGGATGACCCCCCTGCACTGGACCCTGGACCCCTCGGACTGGCGGGCCCCCGGCGCGGCCACCATCGCCGGGGTGGTGCTGGCGGAGGCCCGACCCGGATCGATCGTGCTGTTGCACGACGCGGGCGGCGACCGGCAGGGCACCGTCGACGCGCTCTACCGGATCCTGCCCGAGTTGACCGCCCGGTTCGACCTCCAGGCCCTGCCGAAGCACGGCCACGGCACCTGAGGGACCTCCCGGGTCTCCCGCCCTCGGCGGATACCGTTTCGATGATGAGTGAGCAGACACAGACCGGCCAACCCGGAACCCAGGTGAGTCGGCTGGACCGGCTCGATGCCACGCAGATCGCCGAGGTCCTGGCCCTGGCCGGGGCCGCCGGCGACACCGACGGCGCCGACCCGCTGGACGAGCAGATTCTGCTCCGGCTCCGCGACGAGCGGGCCCCGGCGATCCACCTGACCGCCCGCGACGCCGACGGGACCTTGACCGGGTACGTCCACCTGGACACCACCGACCCCGGCTCCGGGATCGGGGTGGGGCTGGTCGTGCATCCGGCGTACCGGCGGCAGGGCACCGGGCGGGCCCTGGCCCGGCAGGCGCTGGCCACCGAGGCCCGGCCACTGCGGGTCTGGGCGCACGGCGACCACCCCTCGGCCGCCGCCCTCGCGGTCGACCTCGACTTCCGTCGGGCCCGGGTGCTCTGGCAACTGCGTAGGCCACTGACCGCAGCCCAGCCCGAACCCCGCCTGCCCGAGGGGGTCACCCTGCGCGCCTTCCGCCCTGGCGCGGACGACGAGGCCTGGCTGGCGCTCAACGCCCTGGCCTTCGCCGACCACCCCGAGCAGGGCCGGTGGAGCGCCGAGGACCTGCGGGTACGCCTGGCCGAGCCGTGGTTCGACCCGGCCGGATTCCTGCTGGCGGTGGAGTCGGCGACCGGCCGGCTACGCGGCTTCCACTGGACGAAGGTGCACGAGCGCCCCGGCTCGGCCCGCCTCGGTGAGGTGTACGTGCTGGGGGTGGATCCCTCGGCGCACGGCGGCGGGCTGGGCCGGGCCCTGACCACGGCCGGACTGAACCACCTGCGGGAGCGCGGCCTGGACCGGGTGATGCTCTACGTCGACGAGTCGAACACCGCGGCCATGGCCCTCTACGAGCGGACCGGGTTCGCCCGCTGGTCCGCCCACGTCAACTACCAGCTCGACTGAGCTGGTTTCAGGTCAGGTAGAACCGGGGTCGGTCCGGGTCGGACAGGTCCAACCGGGGCATGATCGCGGTGGCCGCGTCCCGGGCTGAGGCGGCGCGCGCCACCGCCGCCAGGTCCGGGCAGGCGGCCACCTCACTCAGGGTGACCAGGGTGGGCGGCAGCATGGTCAGCTCACCGGCCCTGGCGCGTTCGCAGGCCTCGCCGGGCCGCATCCAGAGGGTGCGGTCGGCCTCCCGGGAGATGTCCCGGGTCCGTTGTCCCTCCGGCAGCAGAGCCACGAAGAAGTACGTGTCGAACCGGCGCGGCTCGAACTCCGGGGTCACCCAGCGGCTCCACGGCAACAGCAGGTCCGACCGGAGGGTCAGCCCACGGCGGGCCAGCAGTTCGGCGAAGCCGGTACGGCGCTGCTCCAGATCGTCGCGGGCGGCTTCCCAGCCCTCGTCGCTGACATCACCGACCACCCGGCTCGGGTCCGGCCCGGCGAGCAGCACCCCGGCCTCCTCGAAGACCTCCCGGGCCGCCGCGCAGACGACCGCCTGGGCGGCGGCCGGGGTCAGGGCCAGGGTTTCCCCCCAACTCGCCGGCTCCGGGCCCGCCCAGTCCACATGAACGGTGGAGTCCGAGGGGTCCACCCCGCCGCCGGGGAAGGCGTACATGCCGCCGAAGGCCATCGCGGCCACCCGACGGATCAGGTACCCCTCGAAGCCCTCCCAGGCCGGGCGCAGCAACAGCACGGTGGCCGCCACCCGGGGTATCGCCGGCCGGTCGCCACTGGTCGAGAAACGGCGAGCATGTTCCACCACTGCGGGCGGGGCCGGGTAGCCACGGTCTTTCGTCATCGCCAGCAGCCTAGCCGGGCCCGGTCTCGACGGATGGATCAGCCGTACGACCCAGTGGTGATCTTCGGTAGCGTCGATCCATGACTCGTTGGGGCATCCTGGCCACTGGCCACATCGCCGCCCGTTTCGCCGAGGACCTCCGGCTGGTGCCGGGGGCCGAACTGGCGGCGGTCGGCTCACGTACCGCCGAGAGCGCGCAGCGCTTCGCCGACCGGCACGGCGCGGCGCGGGCGTACGCCTCCTGGGAGGAGTTGGCCGCCGACACCGACCTGGACGTGATCTACGTGGCCACCCCGCATGTGGCGCACTACGACGCGGCCCGCACCTGCCTGGCCGCCGGGCGTGCGGTGTTGCTGGAGAAGCCGTTCACCCTGGACCTGCCCACCAGCACCGAGCTGGTCGAGACCGCTCGGGCGACCGGAGTCTTCCTGATGGAAGCGATGTGGATGCGCTGCAACCCCCTCATCCTGCGGGTCTGTGAGCTGATCGCGGAGGGTGCGATCGGACGGGTGACCAGCGTACGGGCCGACTTCGGCCTGGCCGGGCCCTTCCCGCCGGAGCACCGGATGCGGGCCCGTGCACTGGGCGGTGGCGCCCTGCTGGATCTCGGCATCTATCCGGTGAGCCTGGCCCACCTGCTGCTCGGGGCACCCCAGCAGGTGCGCTCCTGGGCGAAGCTGGGCCCGGAGGGCACCGACGAGAACACCGCCATGATCCTCGGGTACGACTCGGGTGCCGTGGCCACCCTGAGCTGCGGCATCGTCGGTCCCACCGGGGCCGCCGCCTCGATCACCGGCACCGCCGGACGGATCGACCTGCCCGACCCCTTCTTCCGGCCGGCGGCCGTCCAGCTGCACCGGGAGGGTGCCGAGCCGGAGACCCTGGCCGCCGACCTGGTCGGCTCCGGCTACCAGTACGAGGCCATCGAGGTGCAGCGCTGCCTGGCCGAGGGGTTGACCGAGAGCCCGCTGGTGCCGCACTCCGCCACCCTGGAGATCATGGGGCTGCTGGACGAGGTACGGGCCCAGATCGGGGTCTCGTACCTCTGAGTGGGTGTTAAGAAGGGCCCCCTGTACTACGCGAGGCGTTAACAGGGGGCCCTTCCTTACCGCTCAGCTGAACAGGGGGCGGACCAGGAAGTACATCAGGGCGCCGATCGAGCCGGCGGCCGGGAAGGTCAGGATCCAGGCGCCGACGATGTTGCCGGCCACCCCCCACCGGACGGCGGAGAGCCGCTTGGTGGCGCCGACACCCATGATCGCCGAGGTGATCGTGTGGGTGGTGGAGATGGGGGCGCCGAGGACCAGGGCGTTGAAGTAGAGCACCCCACTGGCCACCGTCTCGGCCGCGAAGCCCTCCGGAGGCCGCAGGTCGATGATCTTCCGACCCAGGGTACGGATGATCCGCCAACCACCGGCGTAGGTACCGGCCGCCAGCACGGCGGCCGAGGTCCAGAAGGCCCACTCCGGAATGTGGGTGGGGTCGCTCTGGTAGCCACCGACGAAGAGGGCGAGCACCACGATGCCGATGGTCTTGGCCGCGTCCTGCATGCCGTGACCGACCGACATGGCCGCCGCCGAGGCGGTCTGGGCCCACCGGAAGCCCCGGTTGAGCTTGCCCGGGTGGCCGTTGCGGAACAGCCACTGCACACCGATCATCACGATGTAGCCGAGGATGAAGCCGACCATCGGCGACAGGATCATCGGGATGATCACGCTCTCGCCGATGCCCTTCCAGAGCACCGTGCCACTGGCCGCGACGGTCGAGCCGACCAGACCACCGATCAGGGCGTGCGAGGAGGAGGAGGGCAGGCCGAAGTACCAGGTGATGAGGTTCCAGACGATCGCGCCGATCACCCCGGCGAAGACGATGCCGAGGCTGGACACCCCGGTCGGCAACTCGACCAGGCCGCTACCGACGGTCTTGGCCACCTCGGCGCCGAAGTGGGCGCCGATGAAGTTGCCGATCGCCGCCATGCCCAGGGCTACCCGGGGGGTCAGGGCCCGGGTGGAGATGCTGGTCGCGATGGCGTTGGCGGCGTCGTGGAAGCCGTTGGTGTAGTCGAACACCAGGGCTACCCCGATCACCGCCAGCACCGCGATGAGCTCCGGAGTAACAGTCACCGGATCAGGACTCCTTGACCGCGATGGTCTCGACGGTGTTGGCCACGTGCTCGAAGGCGTCGCAGGCGGCCTCCAGCTCGTCGGCGACCTCCTTCATCTTCAGCACGGTCAGCGCGTCGTACTCACCGGAGAAGAGGCGGACCAGCAGCATCCGGTACGCCTGGTCACCGTCGTTCTCCAGCCGGTTGATCTCGATCCAGTAGTCCTCGAGATCCTTCATCGACTTCAGCCGGGGCATCGCCTCGGCGGTCAGCTTGGCCTGCTGGTCGAGCACGTTCACCAGCTCGTGCATCTCCCGGGGCAGCGACGGCAGCTTGGTCAGCCCGTAGAGGTAGAGCAGGTTGCCCACCGCCTCCAGGTGGTCCATCACGTCGTCGAGCAGGGAGCCGAGTCGGTAGATGTCCTCCCGGTCGAACGGGGTGACGAAGGTCGAGTTGATCTTCTTGTACAGCTCGTGGGTGATCTTGTCGCTGTCGTGCTCGACCTCGGTCAGCCGCTCACTGACCGACTGCACCTCGACATCAGGCAGGGCAAGCTCGTTGAGCAGCTCGGTACCCCGGACCAGGTTCTGCGCGGCCCTGGTGAAGAGCTCGTAGAAGGCGCCCTCGTTGGGGCGGAAGGAAAACCTCACAGCACGGACCTCGTCGTGTCGGCGGAAGGGGTGTCAGCGCGCTGTCCGGCGCCCTGCTGAGGGAATGCTAGGGAACGCCCGGACCCGCGATTCGGCGGCCCACCCCTGGTCAGGTGTCATTCACCGGCCGTTCAACTTCCGTTCACCTTCATCGTTTCCCGCCGTCCCCACCGGTGGGCCTCCAGGTGCCGCCGGAGGCCGAAAGTGAGCGGTGGATACCCGGGAGGAAGGGTGTCGAACGTCTCACGCCGTCGTGCGCCATCGCTGCATCATCACCCGTGGCCGACTGATCCGCTCGGCGTCGGCGAATTTCCCGCCAGGCAAGCCCCGGCCAGGTGCCTTCGCCGAGGTCAGAGCACCAGGGCAAGCCACTTACGATACGAGGTGGCGAAGGGCTCCGTGCCATCGCCCAGGGCGGTGAGCAGCCAACGGGCCGCCGCCTCGGCCTCGACCACGAGATCGTCCGGGTAGCCGAACCGGGCCCGGTGCTCGGCGAACTCGTCCTCGTCGCGCAACTCCACCAGGCCGGTCTCCCGCCGCCGCACCACGTCGAGGTCCAGGTCGACCAGGTGCACGGTGTCCTCCCCCTCCCAGCGGGCCGGGGTGGCGATGTCGCAGTAGACCTCGCTGGTGCGCGGTGGCGGGTTGAACATCGTCGTCCACCAGGCCTGGTGCGGCACCAGCAGGACGAAGGGGATCTGCTCCACCGAGGGGCGACCGTGATAGACCGAACTCGTGCCGGCCGGCACCCCCAACCAGATGCCGAGATCGTCCTCTGTCAGGCGACGGGCCGGATAGTCCCGGTGAGCGCTGCCGTCGTACTTGCGGTAGATCACTCGGACCACGTCGCTCGGCATGATTCGCACCCTAACCGATTACGCCCACGCGGTGCCGTCGGGAAGTTACCGGACGCAAGGGCGATCTCCTGCTCAAGGCGGCGCAACACCACCCGATCGATACGGCTGGCGTCGGTCCCGGCGGGTACCGTGCCACGGTGACCCCGCCCCGCACCTCCTCCGGCTCCGCCTCGACCCGCAGCAGATCCCGTCGATCCGGTGACCGCCCGGGTGGCGCCGAGTTGTTGGCCGCCGCGGTCGGCGCGGTGCCCGGTGGCAGCGCCCGGCCGGGCCAGCAGCAGATGGCCGCAGCGATCGAGGAGTGTGTGGCCTCCGGTGAGCACCTGCTGGTGCAGGCCGGCACCGGCACCGGCAAGTCGCTGGCGTACCTCGCTCCCGCCCTAACGGTCGACGGCCCGGTGGTGATCTCCACCGCCACCCTGGCCCTGCAGTCCCAACTGGTCGAGCACGACCTGCCCCGGCTGGCCGACGCGGTCGAGCCCCTGCTGAAGCGCCGCCCGACCTACGCCGTGCTCAAGGGCCGACACCACTACCTCTGCCTGGCCCGGCTGGAGAACTCGACCGAGGACGAGCCGGCGGACACCCTCTTCGACGCACCGGCCGAGCGGCCGGGCGGGGGCACCCGGTGGCTGGGTGAGGCGGGGCGACTCGGCAAGCAGATCCAACGCCTGCGGGACTGGGCCCTGGAGACCGACACCGGCGACCGGGACGAACTGGATCCGGGCGTCGACGACCAGGCCTGGCGGCTGGTCTCCATGCCGGCCCGGGAGTGTGTGGGGGCCGGCCGCTGCCCGTACGGTGCGGAATGCTTCGCGGAGGCTTCCCGGGCCCGGGCCCGGGAGGCCGACGTCGTGGTGACCAACCACAGCCTGCTAGCGGTCGACATGCTCGCCGGGCGGCACATCGTCCCCCCGCACCGGCTGCTGGTCGTCGACGAGGCCCACGAGTTGGCCGACCGGGTCTCCTCGGCCGCCCAGGCGGAGCTGACCCCGGAACTGATCGACCGGTCCGCCCGCCGGGCCCGACCCTTGCTGCGTCCGGAGACGGCCGAGGCGCTGACCGAGGCCGGTGACGCCTTGGCGGTCGGGCTGGCCGAGGCTCCGGTGGGCCGGCTCACCGGCGGCCTGCCGAGCCCGTTGCAGCAGGCGTGCACCCTGCTGGACTCCGCTACCCGGGCCGCCCTGGACGCCATCGGCGAGATCAAGGCGGACGACCCGGACCCGGTACGCAAGCAGCAGGCCAAGGCCGTCCTGGACGAGTTGTCCACCACCGCCCAGCGGCTGCTGGAGGAGGCCGACCACGACGTCGCCTGGGTGGAACGCAACGACAACACCGGCCGGCGGGCCCTGGTGGTAGCCCCCCTCTCGGTCGCCGGCACCCTGGCCACCCACCTCTACGACGAACGGACCGTGGTGGCCACCTCGGCCACCCTGGCGTTGGGGGGTCGCTTCGACACCGTGGCCCGGGCGTTGGGCCTTGAGGCGCCGACCCCCAGCCCGCCCTCACCGGCCGCGGAGGCGCTGGCCGCCGCCACCGTCCGGCCGGGCGGCACCGCACCGACCTCGGGCGGCAGCGGTGCCCAGGCCCCGCGCCAGTACGCCGACTCGGGGCCGGGTTGGCGTTCCCTGGATGTCGGTTCCCCGTTCGACTACCCCCGGCAGGGGATCCTCTACGTGGCCGCGCACCTGCCTCGCCCCAGCGTCTCCGGGCTACCGGACGCCGCCGGGGAGGAGTTGCTGGAACTGGTCACCGCCCTGGGTGGTCGTACCCTCGGGTTGTTCTCCTCCCGGCGGGCCGCCACCCAGGCCGCGGAGCTGGTGCGGGCCCGCACCGACCTGCCGGTGCTGTTGCAGGGCGAGGAGGCCCTGCCGCTGCTGGTCCGCCGGTTCCGTCAGGAGCAGGCGAGCTGCCTGTTCGGGGTGATGTCCCTGTGGCAGGGGGTGGACGTGCCCGGTGACTCCTGCCAACTGGTGGTGATCGACCGGCTGCCCTTCCCCCGGCCCGACGAGCCGCTGGCCGCCGCTCGGGCGGCGGCCGTGGACGCTCAGGGCGGGTCGGGTTTCGCCGCGGTCAGCGTGCCGATCGCCGCGGTCCGGCTGGCCCAGGGGGTCGGGCGGCTGATCCGGGCCTCCGGCGACCGGGGGGTGGTGGCCGTGCTGGACTCGCGGTTGGAGACCGCTCGCGGTTACGGCCCCTTCCTGCGCCGGTCGCTGCCCCCCTTCTGGTACACCACCCGCCGCGAGGTGGTCCGTGGCGCCCTGGCCCGGCTGGCCGACAGCTGACGGGTCAGGGGGCGCGGGCGGCGACGACGACCGCGTCCGGCGGGGTGTCCGGCACGGTACGGGCGGCGAGGCGACGTACCGCGGTGTTGAGCACCGCGATCAGCGGGACCGCGACCAGGGCGCCGGTGATCCCGGCGAGCACCACACCGGCGGCCAACCCGATGATCACCGCCAGGGGGTGGATGGCCACCGCCCGACCCATGATCAACGGCTGGAGGATGTGCCCCTCGACCTGCTGCACCCCGATCACCACACCCAGGATGATCAACGCGGTGACCGGCCCGCTGTCGACGAGGGCCACCAGCACGGCCACCCCGCCGGAGAGGGTCGCACCGATGATCGGGATGAAGGCACCCAGAAAGACCAGGGCGGCCAGCGGGAAGGCGAACGGGATGTCGAAGATGACCAGGAAGATGCCGATGCCCACGGCGTCGATGAAGGCGACCAGCACGGTGGCCCGCACGTAGGCGACCAGGGTGGCCCAGGCGGCCCGCCCGGCGTCGTCGACCTTCCAGCGGGCGGCCACCGGCAGCAGCCGGACCACGAACCGCCAGATCATGTTGCCGTCACGCAGAAAGAAGAAGGCCGCGAACAGCACCAGCACCGTACCGGTCAGCACCTCGGCCAGGGTGCTGGCGGTGGAGAGGGCACCGCTGGTGAACTGCTCGGTGTTGTTGTTGACCCACTGCTGGGCCTCTTCCAGATAGCGGTCGAGGTCGTTGTCCGACAGGTGCAGCGGCCCGGTCTTCAACCAGTCCTGGATCTGTTGCAGGCCCTGGCTCGACTTGGCGGCCAGCTCCGGCACGCCCTTGATGAACTCGTTCACCACCAGGGTCAACGTGCCGATCACCGCGCCGAGCCCGGCGACCAGCACCACGGCGGTGGCCAGCGACTTCGGCAGCCGGGCCCGCAGCAGCCAGCCCACCGCCGGGGCCAGCAAGGCCGACAGCAGCATCGCCACCGCCAGCGGAATGATCACGATGCTGATGGTGCTGACCAGCTTCACCAGCGCCCAGAACACCACCCCGACGACGATCAGCCGCCACGACCAGGCGGCGGCGATGCGCAGGGCGTGCGGCACGTCCGCGTCGTCGCGGCTGGAGGTGGAGTGGTGCAGGGCCGGGCCGGGTTCCGCCCCGACCACGGTGGCCGCCGGCGGCGCCACCGGGCCCGGTTCCTCCGGGGAGGCCGCCCGGGCCGGTTTGGGCACGTAGGGCGGGGTGTTGCGCGCGGCACGGACCGAGTCCCGGCCCGACTCGTAGGCGCGGCGCAGCCGCCCGCGTAACCGCTCGAATCGGCTCAAGCGCACCTCCCGGCATGATTCGGCCCGCAACGGCGCCAGGGCGGACAGGATACGCCCGAAGACGCGACGGTAGGCCAGGTTTCCACCCCACATTGCCCCGCCGACGGTCCGGTGAATCGCAGACCACCGGCGGCTTGCCGGAAAGGACACGGTAGCGTCTGCGGCGTGACAGCCGACCAGAACATCGACTCCGGCCTGCCCATCCGGCTGCTGCATGACCGCGTCCTGGTGCGGGTGGAGGGAAGCGAGGGTGAGCGGCGCTCGACCGCCGGCATCGTGATCCCGGCCACCGCGGCCGTCGGCAAGCGCCTGGCCTGGGCCACCGCGGTGGGAGTCGGGCCGAACGTACGCTCCATCGTCTCCGGCGACCGGGTGCTCTTCGACCCCGACGACCGTTCCGAGGTCGAGTTGCACGGGCGCGGTTACGTGCTGCTGCGCGAGCGTGACGTGCACGCGGTGGCCGCCGAACGGATCGAGGAGAACACCACCGGGCTCTACCTCTGAGCCCTGGCCCGGCCCCGCCCGGCGTCCCAGTGAGACCCCCAGTGCCGTTTGCCGCGCTCCCCGGCGGGAAGCCAGCCGCACCACCGGCCCTGGGGAGGGACGATGCCGGTATTTGTCAAGAAGGTGCTGGCCTGGGGAAGCCTGGCGTTCCTGATCTACTTCATGGCCTTCCGGCCGGAGGGTGCGGCGCAGATGTTCAAGGCGATCGGCGGTGCCCTGGTGATGATGGCCCAGGGATTCGGCGACTTCCTGACCAGCCTGATGACCTGACCGCCCCGCAGCCCCTGACGAACCGCTCAGTACTGCGGTGGCCAGGGTGCCGGCGGGCGGGGCCCGTACCAGCCCGGCGGGGGGTGGTGCGGGTAGGGCGGCGGGGGCGGGGGTGCGGCCAGCACGACCGGGATCGGGACCACCGGATCCTCCGGGGCCGGCACCACCCGCTGCGACCCGTCCGGAAACCGCAGGTGGTAGCGGTGGCCGTCCCAGACGCCGACCGGTGCCTGCGGGTCCCGCCCCACGAAGAACGACCGGTACGCGCTGATCGAGTCCAGCAGCTCCCGTTCCTCCCGCGCCGTCCGCTCCCGATCGGCGGGTTTGCGATCCAGCCCGCGCAGGGCACCGTCGCGCAGCAGGGCCAGCCGGGTGGCCGCGAACTGGTAGCCCCGCATGGCGCGCAACCCGGCGTCACCGGCCACCCGGCGGGCCCAGGCCCGGGCCGCGTGTCGCCGACCTAGGCTGCTCAACGCCGCCACCTCTGGCGGAGTCAGCCAGCCGGCGCGGACGTAGTCCGGCAGGATCCGCTCGGTCAGGCGGCCCTCCCAGGCCCGCAGCCACACCGCCAGGCCGACCATGCCGAAGAAGATCGGCATCATCACCCCGACGAAACCGAAGAGGGAGATCAGCACCTGGCCGGTGGCCTGGGTGAGGGTGGGGATCAGGTTCCAGGCCCCGTGCAGCATCATCGCCAGCAGCAGACCGGCGATCGGGGCCAGCACCCGGACCCGCCGGTCCGCGGTACGCGCGGCGATGCCCAGCCCGATACCGGTCATCGCGGTGAACAGGGGATGAGCGAAGCCGAACAGCAGGATCCGGAGGATGAAGATGGCGATCACCTGCTGCGCCCCGGTGGCCGGGCCGTACTGCTCCGCGCCCGAGGCGTACCCGTGCCCGCCCAGGTAGAGGATGTTCTCCACCATCGCGAACCCGAGCGCGGACAACCCGCAGTAGACCAGGCCGTCGGTGATCCCGGACCACTCCCGACGCCGGAACACCAGCAGCAGGATCGGGGCGATCGCCTTGGTCAACTCCTCGATGAAGGGGGCGACCAGCACGGCGGTGAGCGCCACGGGCAGGCCCTGATCCTCGAACCACCCGGCGGCGGTCTCGTTGACCAGCAGGGATGCCGCGGTGGAGACGAAGGCACCCCAGCCGAAGCAGAAGATCAGGTATTTAAGCGGCTCCGGTTCGTACCGGTCCAGCCAGAGGAAGCAGGCCACCAGCACCGGAACCGGCAGGATCGCGGCGGCGGTGCCGATCAGCAACGCCTCCAGGCCCAGGTTGGTGCCGAGGGTGAAGAGCATGAAGATCGCGCTGGCCGCGATCAGCACGATCGCCCCGCTCAGCACCAGGGCACGCCGCCAACCGAGCCGGCGGCGCGGCATTCCGGTCGCCCCGAAGCCGCCGGGCGGTGCGACGGGCACGGGCGGCGACGGCGGCAGGGGCCCGCCGGACGGGGTGTCGGCCATGCGGTCAGCGTAGTCATCCCCGGCTCGCCCCACCGGGCGCATCGGCGACAACGAGGGCCACCAGCGTGCTCAGCCGACCGGCGGGGCGGTGGAGGGGTTCGTCGTGGGCCGAGGGCCGGGCGGTGCGCCGGGCCGGTCGATCTCGCCGAAGGACTGCCGGACCAGTTGGTTCGCCTCCTCCTGGCTGATCCCTGAGGTCACCATCAGGTCACTGGCGGTGGTACGGACCTGGGCCACCACCACGCTGCCGGAGAAGCCGACCCCCGCGGCGTACGCCTGACCGGCCTCGCTGACCGCGCGCAGGGACCACTCCCGGGCGTACTGGGGCTCATGGCCCTGGGCGAACTCGCGCTTGAGCAGGCGAACCGCCTCCGCTAGACGGGTGATCGCCTGAGGCAACGGCTCCGGAACGGGTTCGTCGTCCTCCAGCAGGGTGACCGCGCGCCGGATCAGGGTGCCGCTGTTGCGCATCGTCCGGTCGATCGGGTCACCCGACTCGGCATAGTGGGTGAGTTCACCCCGCCGGTGCCAACGCGCCGGGGAGAGGGTGGCGGTCTCCTTGGCCCCCTCGATCGCCTCGTTGAGGGTGGCCAACTCGTCCTTGTTGTTGCGCAGCCGCTCCATCGCCGCCTGGATCTTCTCCCGGTCCCGCTCGCGCAGCCCCTCGGCGGTGGCGTCGAGTTGGTCGGCCAGCAGGTCCAGGGCGGGCCGGGCGGCCCGGTTGAGCACCCGCAACGGATTGAGTGGCAGCAGAATCGCGGTGACCAGCAAGGCGACCCCGCCGCCGACGAAGGCGTCGACGAATCGGGGCACCTCCAGGGCTTCGACCGTCGGGCTGAGGGTCACGATCAGCACTGCGGTGGCCGCCGCCTGGATGACGATGCCGACGCTGCCCCCGGCGAAGATGGTCAGCAGGATGGCCACGGTGACGACCAGGCTGAGCTGCCAGGGGCCGGTGCCGAGAAAGTGGACCAGCACATCACCGATCGCCACCCCGGCCGCCACCCCGGTGATCAGCTCCACGGTCCGCCGGAACCGCTGCCCGACGGACGCGGCCAGGGTGCCCACCGCGGCGATCGGGGCGAAGACCGGCTGCGGGTGGCCCAGCACCTCATGCGCGGCGATCCAGCTAAGCCCGGCCGCCAGACCCGCCTGGACGGCCAGGCCGAGCGCCATCCGGACTCGGTGCACCCGGTCGCTGAGGGTCGCCCTGCCCCGTTGGCGCACCTGGGCCACGGCCTCGGACACCCGCGCCGAGTCCCCGTCGAGCAGCCTCTTGCGCATCCGGTCGCGGCGCACCAGCCGAAATCGTCGCTCCCGGGCCACCACCATGGCCGCGTCTACCCGCGCTGGGTGGGGACAATCCTCGGCGTGACCGCCGGTGCCGGCCCCGGCCCCGGTACGGCAGACTGGCCCGGTGGTCGAGTTGATCGAACGGTGGCGGAGGGCCACCCGGGGCGCCGGGGCCACCGACCCGGCCGCGATCGAGGCGACCGGTGCCGAACTGCTGCAACGGTGGCGGGAGCCGCACCGGCACTACCACACGGTCGGCCACCTGACCGCCGTGCTCGATGTCGTCGACCGGTACGCCTCCGAGGGGTCGCGGCCGGACCTGGTCCGGCTGGCCGCCTGGGGTCATGACGCGGTGTACGACCCAAGGGCGGCCGGTGACCGCAACGAACGCGACAGCGCCGCACTGGCCGGGGTGCTGCTGGCCCGCACCGGACTGCCCGAACCCGAGGTGGCCGAGGTGCGCCGGCTGATCATGCGCACCGCCGGGCACCAGGTGGACCCGGCGGACCCCGACGGGGTGCTGCTCTGCGACGCCGACCTGGCCGTGTTGGCCGCACCCGCACCGGAGTACGACCGGTACGCGGCCGCCATCCGCCGGGAGTACGCCCACGTGCCCCGGGAGGCGTACCGGATCGGTCGGGCCCAGGTGCTCGGCAACCTGCTGGCCCTGCCTACCCTCTTCCGTCTCCCTGCGCCGGCCGCCCGGTGGGAACCGCAGGCCCGGGCCAACCTGACCCGAGAGCTGACCGCGCTGAGGGAGCGGGTACGCCTCGCCTGACCGGCTGGGTGGGCACCCGGTGCAGGTGTTTGGGGCGGCGGAGGTTCGCGGCGTACAGCAGGCGGACCAGATCCCGACTGGGCCGCACCTGCGCCCCCAGCCAGACCGCCATGTCGAATCGCTCGGCGGGGATGTCGTAGTGATCGCGGTCGAAGCCGCGCCGGGGTGCGCCCAGCGCCTCGGCGAACACGTGCAGCTCGGCCAGGGAGAGGTCGCTGATCAGGTGGGACCAGAGCCGACCGCGTGCCGGCCAGGCGGGCCGGTCCAGGTAGATCACGCCCGCCACCGTACCGGGTGCGGGACGGCCGGTTGATGATCACCGACGACCGGTCGTAGCCTCGGCGACATGGCCACCTCCCCCCTCCTGGAAGACCTGCGTACCGCCCTGGGGCCGGACGCGGTGCTCACCGATCCGGACCTGCTGCGTGGGTACGAACGGGACGAGGCCGACCTGTGCGTCGCCGGCACCCCCCTGGTGGTCACCCGCCCCCGCAGCACCGAGCAGGTGGCCGCCGTGGTCCGGGCGGCCGGGCGGTACGGCGTACCGGTGGTGCCGCAGGGGGCGCGGACCGGGCTGGCCGGGGCGGCCAACGCGGTCGACGGCGCGGTCGTGCTCAGCACCACCGCGATGAACGCCATCCTGGAGATCGATCCGGTGAGCCGGATCGCGGTGGTCCAGCCCGGGGTGATCAACGCGGCCCTCAGCGCGGCCGTGGCCGAGCAGGGGTTGTGGTATCCGCCGGATCCGGGCTCCTGGGAGTCCTCCACCATCGGCGGCAATGTGGCCACCAACGCGGGCGGGATGTGCTGCGTCAAGTACGGCGTCACCACGGAGTACGTGCTCGGCCTGGAGGTGGTGCTGGCCTCCGGCGAGGTGCTGCGCACCGGGCGGCGTACCGCCAAGGGGGTCGCCGGGTACGACCTGACCCGGCTGTTCGTGGGCTCCGAGGGCACCCTGGGCGTGATCACCGAGGTGACCCTGGCTCTGCGGCCCGCCCCGGCGGCCTCGCTGACCCTGGTGGCCGTCTTCGGCTCGACCGGCGCGGCCGGTGAGGCGGTGGCCCGGATCGCCGCCCAGGGCCTCTCCCCCAGCCTGCTGGAACTGCTCGACCGCACCCACCTGGTGGCGATCGAGGCGTACCGGCCGATGGGGTTGCGCACCGACGCCGAGGCGCTGCTGCTGGCCGCCGCGGACACCGGCCCCCGGGCCGCCGAGGACCTGGCCGAACTGGCCGCGGTCTGCACGGCGGCCGGTGCCGAGCAGGTGTACGCGGCCACGGACGCGACCGAGGCCGCCGCCCTGTTGCAGGCCCGCCGGCTGGCCCATCCGGCGATGGAGAAGTACGCCGCCGAGGCCTACCCGGGCGGCGACGGCGGACTGATCATCGACGACCTGGCGGTGCCCCGGGCTGCCCTGGCCGCCCTCCTCGACGGGGTGTCCCGGATCGCGGCCGAGTGCGCGGTGCCGATCGGGGTCGTCGGCCACGCCGGGGACGGCAACATGCACCCCAACATCGTGGTGGACCGGGCCGACCCGGCCAGCCTGGAACGCGGCCGGCGGGCCTTCGACGAGATCATGCGCCTGGGCCTGGACCTCGGCGGCACCTGCACCGGGGAGCACGGGGTCGGCCTGCTCAAGCGGGACTGGCTGGCCCGGGAGATCGGGCCGGTGGGGGTACGGGTGCACCAGGCGATCAAGTCTGCCCTGGACCCGGCCGGTCTGCTCAACCCCGGCAAGGTGCTCTGAGCCTCAGGGCGAGGTGAGCTGGGCGGGGGTGTTCTGGGTGAGCAGCAGCAGGATCTCCTCCGCCACCGGTGGGCGCTCCTCCCCGGGGCAGTCCTGAGAGGTGATCAACCCGGAGGTGGTCAGCAGGCTGGAGGTCAGGGCCCCGATGCAGGTGACCTTGTAGCCGCGTGCCTCGTCGGTCTCCATCACCAGCGCCGGATCGGCCAGCAGGAGTTGCAGCCGTTCCGAGTGCTCCTGACTCAGGATGCCCGTGGAGGTCACCCCGTCGCCCGCGCAGTCGACACACTCCCAGCGCCCGTCCGGCTCCACGTTCAGGGTGCGCAGTGGGCCGTCCGTGCCCTCGTTCTGCAACAGGCTGACCCGCTGCTTGCCGCTGGTGGCGGAGCCCGCCCCGCCGGCCGCCGCCGATTGGCGTTGGTCGCCGAACGGGGCACACCCGACGAGGGCGACCGCCAGCAGGGCGGAGGCGGAGCCGGTAGCCAACCGTGACCAGGAAAGCGCCATCACGCGCGGAACTTACCCCACCGTAGGTAGCGCGCGTAACCCGTCAGGTGGACATCCGCCGTGAACGCTGTCCTAACTGGACTCCTCAGCGGGCCAGCCCGGCGTCGTCGACACCTCGGTCGGCGGCGTAGCCTCGCACGTCCGGGGCACCCAGCAGGGCCGCGTCGGCAGTCGCGTCGTCCGGCATCAGCTGCGACTGACGTTCCGCCATCACCCGGGCCCGGTAATGCGCCACCTCCCGGGCCCGCCGGTCGGCGTCCCACCCCAGCACGGCGCCCATCAGCTCGGCCGCGTGCTCGGCCGACTCCAGCCCCCGGTGGGTGGTCTCGAAGGAGATCCGGGTACGCCGGGTCAGCACGTCCTCCAGGTGCAGCGCACCCTCGGCCCGGGCCGCGTAGGTCACCTCGGCCGCGAGGTACTCCGGGGCCCCCGTCAACGGGGAGGCCAGCAGCGGATCGGCGTCGATCAGGGCCAGCAGGTCCAGGGTCAGGCTGCCGTAGCGTTCCAGCAGGTGTTCCACCACCCCGACCGGCAGCCCGTGCCGGCGGGCCAGGTCGGCCCGGTCCCGCCACATGGCCGCGTACCCGTCGGCACCGAGCAACGGCAGATCGGCCGTACGCGACGGCCGCTGCCAACCGAGCCGGCGGACCGCCCGGTCGACCACGTCGGCGGCCATCACCCGGTACGTCGTGTACTTGCCCCCGGCGACCAGCAGCAGGCCGAGCATCGGCTCGATCACGGCGTGCTCCCGGGAGAGCTTGGAGGTGGAGTCGGCCTCGCCGCTCAGCAGCGGACGCAGCCCGGCGTAGACCCCCTCGATGTCGGCCGTGGTCAGCGGCCGGTCGAGCACGGTGTTGACCTGCCGCAGGAGGTAGTCGATGTCGCTGGCGGAGGCCGCCGGGTGGGAACGGTCCAGCCGCCAGTCGGTGTCCGTGGTCCCGATGATCCAGTGCCCACCCCAGGGGATGACGAACAGCACGCTGGTCGCCGTGCGCAGGATCAGCCCGGTGTCGCCGGTGATCGCCGAGCGGGGCACCACCAGGTGCACCCCCTTGGAGGCCCGTACCCGGATGCCCGGCCGCAGCCCGACGTCGTTGAGCATCCGGGACATGTCGTCGGTCCACACCCCGGTGGCGGCGATCACCGACCGGGCCTGCACCTCGAACTCCGCCTCCGGGGAACCCTCCGGTGCCTCCAGGTCACGCACCCGGACCCCGGTGACCTCCCGGGCCTGCCGGATCAGCCCGACCGCCCGGGCACTGCTCACCACGGTCGCGCCCATGCTGGCGGCCGTACGGGCCAGGGTGACCACCAACCGGGCGTCGTCCACCTGCCCGTCGTAGTAGCGGATCGCCCCGGCCAGCCCCTCGGCCCGCAGACTGGGGAAGACCCGGCGGGCCCCCTCCCGGCTCAGATGCCGGTGCAGGGGCATCCCCCGGCCACCACCGAACAGACCCGCGAAGGCGTCGTACGCGGCCACCCCGGCGCCGTAGTAGGCCCGTCGGATGATCCGGGCGGGCAGACCGCGTACGCCTTCAGTGGCGGGCAGCGGCACCAGGAAGGGCACCGGGCGTACCAGGTGCGGCGCCAACCGGGTGGCCAGCAGTCCCCGCTCGGTCAGCGCCTCGTGCACCAGGTGGAACTCCAACTGCTCCAGGTAGCGCAGGCCACCGTGGATCAGTTTGCTGGACCGGCTGGAGGTGCCGGCCGCGAAGTCGCGCGCCTCCACCAGGGCGACCTTCAGCCCTCGCGAGGCGGCGTCGACGGCCGCCCCCGCCCCGGTCACACCCCCGCCGATGATCAGCACATCGAAGCGTTCACTCCGCAGTCGACGCAGGTCATCAGCCCGGCGGGAGGAGGAGAGTTGCCCCGCGACGGATCGCGGCAGGTGTGGATCGCGCATCGCTCCACGGTAGCCCTCCGGTCGCAGCAGCGACGTTCGCCGCCGGGGCGGCTCGGTTCCTCCTCCCGCGTCGTGCCGAGGCCAGGGCCGGGGTGCGGCCCGCGTCGTAGGGTGTGCGGATGCGGGCGGACTACTCATCCGGCGCCCCGGGCAGCCCCTGGGCGGTCGTCGCCGCGGTCCTGGTCGGGTGCGGCACGGTCGCCGTCACCGTCCTGTCCCAGGCCGGCGGATGGGCCATCGACCAGATCATGCTGATCGCCGCCCTGGACCGGCTGGCGCTGCTCTGGCCCCTGGCCAGCCTGATCACCGCCCTGGCGATCGGTACGGCCACCCTGCCGCTGGCCCTGGTGCCCCGCTCGGCGGCGATCCGGGCAACCGGGCGGGCCTGGCTGGCCGGAGCCCTTGCCCTGGGGGCGCTCGGGCTGCTGCGCGCGATCCCCCCGGTGCACCACGAGGCGTACCTGGCCGCGCTGGCAATCACGGCCACCCTGCTGACCCTGGCGGCCAGGTGGGTGTCGCGGCGGCTGGGGCGTACCGGGCAGGGGAGCGCACCGGCGCAGTCGGCCGTGCCGCGGCGGTCCGTGACCACCCGGCTGGCGGTGGCCGCCGGGCTGGCCCTGCTGCTGCCCTGGGTCTGGATCGGTGCCCTCGGTGGCCTGCTGGAGACCCTCCTTGCCGGGTTGGCCGCAGCGGCGGTCGGGGCGCTGGCGGCGGCCCTGCTCGACGCCCGGTTCTGGGGCCACTTCACCGGCGAGCGGTCCCCCCGGCCGATGCGGCTGGTTCTGCTGGGCGGGCTGGTCGCCGGGGTGGTGCTGCTGCTGGTCGGGGCCGGTACCGGCCAGTCCGGCGCCCAGTTGCCGCTGCTGGTGACGCTGCCCCCGGTGGGCTTCGCGCTGGGGGCCCTGCACGCACTGGCCCAGCGGGCCCCCGAAACCGCAGGCCGTACCTCGACCCCCTGGCTGGTTGGACTGGCCGTGTTCGGTCCGCTGGCCTTCACCGACCCGGAGGAGATCAGTCTGCTGCTGGTCACCTCCCGGGACCTGCCCTTCTGGGTGGCGGTGGCCGCCGGTGCCGGGCTGGTCATCGCGCTGGTGCTGGCTGTCGGGTACGGCCTGCTGCTGGCCCGACCGGCGACCCGCCCGCCGCTCCCGGCGGTGGCCGGGCTGACCGCCCTGGCCGTGTTGATCGCGGTCGTCGGGGTCGGTGCCGCCGCCGGCCAACCCGGCCTGCACGGCGAGCGACTCTTCGTGGTGCTGCGCGAGCAGGCCGATCTCACCGGCCTGCCGGCCGGCACCGGCAAGGCGGGCCGTGACCTGCGTGCCGAGGAGGTCTACCGGCGCCTGGTGGCCACCGCCGAGCGCACCCAGGCCGACCTGCGCCGCGACCTGCGCCGACTGCGGCTGGACCACACCCCCTACTACCTGGTCAACGCGGTCGAGGTGGACGGCGGGCCGGGGGTACGGGCCTGGCTGGCCGGCCGACCCGAAGTGGCCAGGGTGCTGGTCAGCCAGCGGCTGCGGCCGTTGCCCTCCCCCGCGCAGTCCGCCTCCGGTCAGGCCCCCGCGCCCACCGGACCGCCCTGGAACATCACCATGATCGGCGCCGACCGGGTCTGGTCCGAGCTGGGGACCACCGGAGCCGGGGTGACGGTCGGCAGTTCCGACTCCGGGGTCGACGGGGGGCACCCGGCTCTCGCCGGGAACTTCCGGGGCGGGGAGGATTCCTGGTTCGATCCCTGGAACGGCACCCGTACCCCGACCGACCGCAATGGACACGGCACCCACACCACCGGCAGCGCGGTCGGCCAGGGCGGCATCGGGGTGGCCCCCGGGGCGGACTGGGTGGGTTGCGTCAACCTGGACCGCAACCTCGGCAATCCGGCCGCCTACCTGGACTGCCTCCAGTTCATGCTGGCCCCCTTCCCCGCCGGGGGTGACCCCTTCACAGCGGGTCGTCCGGCCCGGGCACCGGAGATCCTGACCAACTCGTGGGGTTGCCCGCCGATCGAGGGCTGCGACCCGGCGGCCCTACGGCCGGCCACGGACGCCCTGGAGGCGGCCGGGATCCTGGTCGTGGCGGCGGCCGGCAACAGTGGCCCGTTCTGCCGCTCGGTGCAGGACCCGCCCGCGCCGTACCCGGACGTGCTCACCATCGGTGCGGTGGACCAGCAGCGCCGGGTGGCCGCCTTCTCCTCCCGTGGCCCGACCTCCACCGGGGCCGCCAAGCCGGACCTGATGGCCCCCGGAGCGGAGGTGCTCTCCGCGATGCCCGGCGGCGGGTACGCCAGGCTGGACGGCACCTCCATGGCCACTCCCCAGGTGGCGGGGGTGGTCGCGCTGATGTGGTCGGCCAATCCGGAGCTGGTAGGGGATCTGGATCGGACCCGGCAACTGCTGCGGGCCACGGCCACCGAGGTGCAGGGCGGTACCGACTCGGGAGAGCGGACCGACGCCTGCGGTGGCAGGCAGAACGTGATCGGCGCCGGCCTGGTGGACGCCTACGCGGCCGTGCGGGCCGCCCGCAGCTGACCTCACCCAACGTGAGCGCCCTTCATCAAGGGGTCACAAGATGTTCGCCAGCTGCTATCTTGCAAGCTCATGCACGGTCATTCGTCCGGGGCGGCTCCCCTGATGCCATCGACTGCCCGGTGGCGCGGCATGGCGCTACTGGTCCTGTTGGGGGTGCCGGCGCTCGTCGTGGCCCTGTGCTGCGGAGTGATCCAGTCGGTCACCAAATCCTCCGGCGAGGATCCGTTGAGCTTCCGGGTGGGCATCAGCACCTCACCATGAGCGGGTCTGCGCGCCGTCGCACCTCGGATCAGACATGGCAGGCGAACCGCACATAAGCTCTGATAGCACCGTTCACCCACCCAGGTCATCGACGCCCCCTACCGTTCGGGTAGAGGAGGCAGCCATGACCACGGACGACGATCAGGCCCACGAGGCGTCGCCGGTCAGCTGGGTCCCGGTTGAACTACCGGGCACACTGCCGGTCGACCGGCTGGACTACGGCGACGCCGAGCAGCTGGCGGAGATGACCGGGACGGCCGAACCACCCGAGGAGCCACTGATCCTGGTGGACGAGCCGGTGCCGCACCGCCCGCCGTACGACCGGGCGCAGAAGCGGCGTAACCAACGCCCCTTGCCGAGATGACGAGAAGGGCGGACCGCTGACGCGGCCCGCCCTTCTCGGCGTTGGAGCTGGACTCAGAAGTCCATGTCCCCGCCACCCGGGGCAGCCGGGGCGGCCGGGGTCTTCTCCGGCTTGTCCGCCACCACGGCCTCCGTGGTGAGGAACAGCGCGGCGATCGACGCGGCGTTCTGCAGCGCCGAACGGGTCACCTTGGCCGGGTCGATGATGCCGGCGGCCAGCAGGTCGACGTACTCGCCGGTCGCGGCGTTGAGGCCGTGACCCGCGTCGAGGTTGCGAACCCGCTCGACCACGACGCCGCCCTCAAGGCCGGCGTTGACGGCGATCTGCCGCAGCGGGGCGTCCAGCGCGATCTTGACGATCTGCGCACCGGTCGCCTCGTCGCCGGCCAGGTCCAGCTTGTCGAAGGCGGTCTTGCCGGCCTGCACCAGCGCGACGCCACCACCCGGGACGATGCCCTCCTCGACGGCGGCCTTGGCGTTGCGCACCGCGTCCTCGATGCGGTGCTTGCGCTCCTTGAGCTCGACCTCGGTGGCCGCGCCGACCTTGATCACCGCAACACCGCCGGCCAGCTTGGCCAGCCGCTCCTGCAGCTTCTCCCGGTCGTAGTCGGAGTCGCTCTTGTCGATCTCGGCCCGGATCTGGTTCACCCGGCCCTGGATCTGCTCGGCGTCGCCGGCACCGTCGACGATGGTGGTCTCGTCCTTGGTCACCACGACCTTGCGGGCGCGGCCCAGCATGTCGAGACCGGCGGCGTCCAGCTTGAGGCCGACCTCCTCGCTGATGACCTGGCCACCGGTGAGGATGGCGATGTCGGTCAGCATGGCCTTGCGGCGGTCACCGAAGCCCGGCGCCTTGACGGCGACCGACTTGAAGGTGCCCCGGACCTTGTTGACCACCAGGGTGGCCAGGGCCTCGCCCTCCAGGTCCTCGGCGATGATCAGCAGCGGCTTGCCCGACTGCATGACCTTCTCCAGGATCGGGAGCAGGTCCTTGACCGAGGAGATCTTGCTGTTCGCGATCAGGATGTACGGGTCGTCGAAGACGGCCTCCATACGCTCCGGGTCGGTCATGAAGTAGGCCGAGATGTAGCCCTTGTCGAAGCGCATACCCTCGGTGAGCTCCAGCTCCAGCCCGAAGGTGTTGCTCTCCTCGACGGTGATGACGCCTTCCTTGCCGACCTTGTCCATCGCCTCGGCGATGATCTCACCGACGGTGTTGTCACCGGCGGAGATGGAGGCGGTGGAGGCGATCTGCTCCTTGGTCTCGACGTCCTTGGCGAGCTTGAGCAGCTCCTCCGAGACGCTCGTGACCGCAGCCTCGATGCCCCGCTTCAGGGCCATCGGGTTGGCACCGGCGGCCACGTTGCGCAGACCCTCGCGAACGAGAGCCTGGGCCAGGACGGTCGCCGTCGTCGTGCCGTCACCGGCCACGTCGTCGGTCTTCTTGGCGACCTCCTTGACCAGCTCAGCGCCGATCTTCTCGTACGGGTCCTCGAGCTCGATCTCCTTGGCGATGCTCACACCATCGTTGGTGATGGTGGGGGCACCCCACTTCTTCTCGAGCACCACGTTGCGGCCCTTGGGGCCGAGGGTCACCTTCACGGCGTCGGCGAGCTGGTTCATGCCCCGCTCGAGGCCGCGGCGCGCCTCTTCGTCGAACGCGATCATCTTGGCCATACGGCGTTGTCCTCCTGGACACTCACGGGCCACCCGAGTGTGTGCCCCGGATGAACCGTCTGGTGTACGCACCTTGGGACGTCGCCACCTGGCGACGACGACGTCTCCTCGGCCGGGCCGGATAGCCCGCGACGACCGGCCACGTGCCTCACCCGTAGTTATGCCACGAGTGCGACCGCAGCCCCACCGTCCCGACCAGTTGGCACTCACGCCATGCGAGTGCCAATGACTTGTTTAGCACTCTCACCTGCCGAGTGCAAGCACGATGGCCCGGCTCAGCCGAGTTCGGCAGCCAGTTGCCCGCTGTTCACCGGCCCCTCGTGCGCCCGCTGCTCGGCGTACGTGACCAGCAGCCCGACCAGTTGAGCCAGGTAGGCCGGCAGCCCCAACAGGGCCGCCCCGCTGATCGCCAGAACCGCACCGACGGCGGTGTCCATGGCGGCGAGGGGCTCGGTGCCGAACGGGGTCAGTACCGCCCCCTCCACCATGCCGACGACGATCCCGAGGGCGATCACCGCCCCGCCGGTCAGTGCCACCCGGCCGAGCAGCAGCCCCAGCCGGTCACGCAGCATCCGGTGGGAGCGACCGATCGGGTCACGGCGCTCGAACAGGTAGACCGGGCCGGCCATGGCCAGCGCGAAGGCCGCGTAGACACCGGGCAGGAAACAGAGACAGAAGCCGAGGGTCATGATCAGGGTGAAGATCAAGCTCCAGCCCCAGAGGCCGAGCGCCCGACGCAGGCCATAACCGAAGGCGCCGCCGAGGGTGACCTGCTCGCCGGCCGCCTGTCGGGTGACCACCCAGGCGCCGGCGGCCCAGCCGACACACTGCACCAAGCCGAAGATCAGACTTCCGCCGAGCAGCACCGACAGCCAGATGGCCAGGTCGACCCCGAAGTTGGCGGGCAGGGCCGTGGAGTCGGCGGTGAGTTCGGCATCCCACCGGGCCGAGGGATCGAAGACCAGCGCGAGCACCGACAGCGCCACCGCCGGCAGCACCTGGGTCACCAGGAGGATCGGCAGCAGCAGCTGCCAACCCCGGCGCACCGCACCCAGGCAGCGGGCGAACCACGCACCCAGCCCCACCCCGGGTGGGGTGACCAGGGGGTCGGCCGGGTCGAACCCGTGCGCCGCCGGGTCGTACCAGCCATGGAAGGGCTGCCCCGGATACACGGCCTGGCCGGGATAGACCGGTTGCCCCGGATAGGGTGCCGGCCCCGGCTGACCGGGATAGGCCGCCTGACCCGGGGACCCCGGCTGGCCCGGGTAGGCCTGCTGGCCCGGATACCCCGGTTGGCCGGGGTAGGGCGACTGGCCTGGATATCCCGGTTGGACCGGCGGGTACGGCTGGTCGGCCGGCGGGGTCGGCTGGCCGGGATAGCCGGGATGGGGTGGCGGGTTGCCCGGTGGCGGTACCCCGGGCTGACCGGACCCACCAGGGGGCGGTACCCCGGGCTGACCGAATCCGCTCGGAGGTGGGACCGACGGCGGGCCGGACTCACCAGAGGGCGGTGGCGACAGCGGGCCACTTCCGGCCGGATCCGCCGACGGCGAGGCCGGCGTGGTCGGGTCGGTGGGCTGCCAACCGGAGGCGCCGACAGACGGCGCCGGTTCCTCAGGCGACGAATGCGGCGGACCTGCCGGGGGTGGCTGGTCGGACATGAACCCTCCTCAGCGACAGCTGGATCCGGTCCATGATCTTCCCTTGTGAGGTATCCGTCCCGCAGCCCCCCTCCGGCCGCGACCACGCACCCGTGCCGGCGGTCTGCCGGCTTCGGTGGGGATGCACTCAGGCGATGACGCGTACCCGCTCGGCCTGGGGCCCCTTCTGGCCCTGGGCGATCTCGAACTCCACCCGCTGGCCGTCGTCCAGCGCCTTGTAGCCGTCCATCTCGATCGCGGAGAAGTGGACGAATACGTCCTGCCCGCCGTCGACGGCGATGAAGCCGTAGCCCTTTTCGGCGTTGAACCACTTCACGGTGCCCTGTGCCACGGTGTTGTCCTCACTCTGCGCGGCGTTCCACTACCCGGGGCCGGCGGCACGCCGGATCACCCGGAAACTCACCCACTCGGCGGTCATCGACGACCACGGAATAGGGTGACCGAAATCGCACGGTACACGAAGCGTGACGACGGCGCACGACCGCAAATCGGGCATAATCCAAGTAGCCACATCGTCGCCTGTCATTGTGATAGGTATGCGGACATGATCAGCGCTTCGGGCGGGGTGGCCCGCCTGCGGACCGAGGTGCGGCGGGTCCGACCCACCGATGCCGGCCGGATGCGTGCGCTGCGTCTGGAGATGCTCGCCGACTCGCCGCTGGCCTTCCTGGAGACCCTCGCCGAGGCAGCCGCCCGCCCGCACGCCGAGTACGCGGCCCGGATCCGCCAGACCTCCACGGGCCCCACCAACGCCCAGTTCATCGCCGATCCGGGCGATCGTCTGGTCGGGCAGGCCGGCGGCATAGCCCACCCCGCAGAGCCCCGGGTCACCCTGCTCTACGCCATCTACGTCACCCCGGCCTGGCGCGGCACCGGCCTGCTGGCGGATCTGGTCGCGGCCGTGGCTACCTGGTCACGCGCCGAACGACGCGACGAACTGATGCTCGAAGTGGTGGTCGGCAACGACCGCGCCTATCGGGCCTACCAGCGACTGGGCTTCGTGGACACCGGCGTACGCGTCCCGCACCCCACCATCCCCACCCTAAGAGAACTCCAAATGCGCCGCCCCGCCTGAAAAGAACCCGACACCACCAACCGCCCCACAATCCGAGAGCGGTTCCGCAAAAACCCGACACCGCCGGACGCAGCCCAACCAGGCAGGGGTTCCGGGGCAGCCCGACCCGCCAGGGATCAAGCCTGACCGCCCGGTGCGGGTCGGGCTGCCCCGGAACCCCCCACCGCAACCACTAGGCCGCAACTACTCAAACGTGCCGACGACTCTGCACAATCCGGAACCGATTCGCCACGTAAGCCCCATCGGTCAACGCCGCATTGGCCGCCGCGTTCGCTCCGCTGCCGTGGAAGTCGGAGAAGGCCGCCGACTGGTTGACGAAGACCCCGCGGGTGAGGTTGGCCGACAGGTGCACCCCGACCTCGATCGCGGCGTTCTCGGCTGCGGCCAGCACGGCCTCGTCGGTGGAGTACACCGCCGCCGTCAGGGCACCCTTCTCCCCCACGGTCGAGCGCAGGATCTCCAGGCTGTGGGCGGTGGAGTCGGTGGCGATGGCGAAGGAGATCGGCCCGAACCACTCCCGCGAGTAGGTCGCGGTGTCACCGGCGTCCAGCTTGACGATCGTCGGCGTACGCACTACCGCGCCCGGGTAGGCGGGGTGCTCGACGGTGCGCGACTCCAACACCGCCTCGCCGACCTTGGCTACCTCCTCCAGCCGCTCCAGTACGCCGTCGTTGACGATCGCACCGGTCAGCTCGACACCCCGGGCGGGGTCGGCGGTCAACTTTCCGACAGCGGCGGCGATGCCGGCGGCCACCTCGTCGAAGCTCTTGTGCCCCTGGTCGGTCTCGATCCCGTCCCGGGGGATGAGGATGTTCTGCGAGGTGGTGCACATCTGGCCGCTGTAGAGGACGAGGGTGAAGCCGAGGTTGCGGCACAGGCCGACGAAGTCGTCCGTGGAGTCGATGACGACCGTGTTCAGGCCGGCCTTCTCGGTGTAGACGGCGGCCTGCCGGGCGTTGGCTTCCAGCCAGTCGCCGTACGCGGTGGAGCCGGTGAAGTCGACGATCTTCACGGCCGGGTGCAGGGCCAGGGTGGTGGCCAGCTTCTCGTCGGCGGCCTCGGGCGCCAGCAGCACCAGGTTCGGGTCGAAGCCGGCCTCGGCGAGCACCTCGCGGGCGTACCGGACGGTGATGGCCAGCGGCAGCACGGCCCGCGGGTGCGGCTTGACGATCACCGGGTTGCCGGTGGCCAGGGAGGCGAACAGACCCGGGTAGGAGTTCCAGGTCGGGAAGGTGTTGCAGCCGATGACCAGGGCGACGCCCCGGGGCACCACGTGGAAGGTCTTGGTCATCCGCAGGGGGTCGCCCTTGCCGGCGGCCTTCTCCCAGCCGGCGGTACCCGGGTGCCGGGTCATCTCGGCGTAGGAGTAGGCGACCGCCTCCAGGGCCCGGTCCAGGGCGTGGGCGCCACCGGCCTGGAAGGCCATCACGAAGGCCTGGCCGCTGGTGAACTGCACCGAGTTGGCCAGCTCGAAGACGTGCTGGTGCAGCCGGGCGAGGATCTCCAGGCAGACCCCGACCCGGGTCTGCGGTCCGGCGTCGCGCCAGGCGGGCAGCGCGGCCGAGGCGGCGGCGACCAACTGGTCGGCGGTGGCGTGCGGGTAGGCCACGTTCAGCTCGACCCCGTAGGGGCTGGTCTCGGTGGCGATCCACTGCCCGTCGGTGGGCTGGTCCAGCGGGAAGTTCCCGCCCAGGTACGCCTCGAAGGCGGCCTTGCCGTCGGCCGCCGCAGTCTCGCCGTACACCCGGGGGCTGGGGGATTCCGGGTAGGCGGACCAGTACCCCCGCTCGGTGATCGCGGTCAGCGCGCGGTTGAGGGTTTCGGCGTGCCTGTCGTAGTGGGGGTGCGGGGTGTCCGTCATGCCCGCCATCATGCAACAGGAAGCCCTGCGATCAGTAGAGGGCTGTCACAAACTCAGAGGGTCAACTGCCAGTCCGCAGCGCTCTCGGCCACCCGGTAGCCGAGCTGTTCGTTGATGCTGACCATGTGGTCGTTGACCGCCGCGTTCCAGGTGTCGATCACCCGTAGCTCCGGCTCCCGGGCCAGCACCTGACGCAGGTTCTCGATCTTCACCAGCAGACCCAGGCGGCGCCCACGGTGCGCCGGGTCGACGATGGTGATCTCCTGCGAGCCGTGCCAGTTCGTGAACGGGCCGGTCTGGACCATCGTCCAGGCGACCAGCCGCCCGGTCTGCTCGTGCACCGCCCCCAGGTGGTAGCGCCGCCGACCGCGCAGCGCCTGGAACCGCTCGATCTGGCGGATCCGCTCGGCGTCCACCCGCTCCGCCTCCATGGTGAGGTCGCCGGTGGGGGCGTCGACGAGCAGCCGGGCCTCCAGTCGGGCCACATCGGCCAGGTACTCCTCGGGGGCCAGGCCACGCCACGCGATCGTGCGGTAACCGGCGGCCCGGGACCGGGCCTGCTCGTGCAGGGCGGCCAGCGCCGCCTCGTCGAGCCGGGTGGTGTCCAGCCGACGCCGCACCATCGGCAGGGCGGCCTGGGCGCCTACCGCCACCGCGAAGGCCGCACCGGGCGGCTGCCGGTCCTCTCCCGGCGGCACCCCGTCGACCTCGGCGATCAGGCGTTTGCGGCCGTGCCGGACGGCCACCTCCCGGGCGTGGGCCAGCAGGGCCCGGCCCACCCCGCGCCGCCGGTGGGCAGGGTCGACGAACAGCTCGACGAGGACGTTGCCGGTGTTGTCCAACTGCGGCAGGCGCAGCCACAGATATCCGACGGCCGCCCCGCCCCGCCGGGCCAGCGCGCGATGGATCAGGTTGCCGTACGGCGGGTGGGCCGCCACCAGGCCGAACTCGGCCCGGTCACCGGCCGGGACATCCGGGGTGTCGACCGCCTGGGCCGCCGCGCGGATCCGGTACGCGTCGTCCAGCGCCGCCTCGTCGGAGGGGTCGAACGGGGCTACGGCGATGTCCATGGCCGCGAGCCTGCCCGTCACCGCCCGGCCCCCGCCACCGGTTTTCCTCACACCGACAGCTGCCAGTTGCTCCACCTGTCGCACACCCGGAAGCCGAGCTGCTCGTTGATCGCGATCATGTGCTCGTTGCTGTCCGCGTTGAAGGTGTCGATGACCCTAAGGTCCGGCTCGTGGGCCAGCAGGTGCCGCAAGTTCTCGATCTTGGCTAGCAGTCCCAGCCGGTGCCCGCGATGATCGGGATCCACGATGGTGATCTGCTGGAAGGCGTGCCAGGGTGCGGAGGCGGTCACCTCCAGCAGGGTCCAGGCGATCAGCCGCCCGGTCGCGCGGTGGCGGACACCGGCGTGGTAGCGCCGTCGCCCCCGGGCCGCTATCGCCCGGTCGGTGGCGCGCACCCGCTCGGCGTCGACCTGCTCCGGTTCCCAGGCCAGGTCGCCCATCGGGGCGTCGGACAACAGCCGACCATCCAGGTACGCCACCTCGGCCAGGTACTCCTGGGGCGTATCCCCCTGCCAGAACACCAGTTCGTACCCGGCTGCCCGGGTCCGGGCCTCGACCAGCAGCGAGTCGAGCCGGCCCTGGTCGAGTCGGCGCACCTCCAGTCGCCGCCGGATGTCGACCAGGGCGTCCGTCGCCCCGACGGTGGCCGCGAAGGCCGCAGCGGGCGAGGGCTGCTCCGGCTGGCCGGGCGGGTGCGCCCGGCTCATCGCGCTCACCCGCACCCGGCCCCGCTCGCGGAGCAGGTCGAGGCCCCGGTCCAGCAGCGCGCGACCCACCCCCCGACGGCGGTACGCCGGGTGCACGACCAGGTTGGCGGAGGCGTTCTCGGTGTTGTCCAACTGCGGCAGGTCCAGCAGCAGATAGCCGGCGGGGGCACCGTCTAGGTGGGCCAGCAGGCGCACCGACCGGTTGCCCGGCATCGGGTGTCGGATCATGGCGAAGAACCGTTGCCGGCAGCAGGGCAGGTCCGGCAGGTCGACCGCGGCGGCGGCGGCGTCGATCGCGTACGCCTGCTCGGTGGCCGGGGTGTCGTCGGCACCGAAGGGCGCGATGGCGAGGGTCATGTCGGGAGCCTGCGCGATAGCAAGAGAAACGGGCCAGCGAATTTTTCTCGCTGGCCCGTTCGAAAGCTTGGTCGGGAGGGTCGATCGCACAACGCCTCCGGCGTTGGGTCGTACAGACTAAAAGTCTACGGCGAAACGCCCTCCCGCACGGAGCATCTTCCGCCGCCGGGTTCCCGCCGTCAAGTCCTCGGCAGGGTGTTTCCCGCATTTTCGAAGAAACGCGATTCTAATTCGATCTTCGGCGATACCGCTTGATCATTTCCGGACGGCAGCGCCATATCCCCTGATCATTGCGGGGATCCGCTCAGCCGAGCAGCCCGGCGTCGCGGGCGGCCCGTAGGGAGGGCTTGATTCGATGGGTCGGGCCCACCTCACCGGCCACCGCGTCGAGGGTCTTCAGCCCTTCCCCGGTGTTGAACACCACCGTCTCGGCGGTCGGGTCCAGCCGGCCGGACTCGACGAGCTTGCGCAGCACGGCGACCGTCACCCCGCCGGCCGTCTCCGCGAAGACCCCGGTGGTACGCGCCAACAGCCGCACCCCGGCCCGGATCTCCTCGTCGTCGGCGTACTCCATCCAGCCACCGGTACGGCGGACCGCCTCCAGGGCGTAGAGGCCGGCGGCCGGGTCGCCGATGTTCAGGGACTTGGCGATGCCGGTCGGCTTGACCGGGGTGATGACATCGCTGTCGGCGTGCAGGGCGGTGGCGATCGGGTTGCACCCGGCCGACTGGGCACCGAACACCTTCCAGCCGTCGGCGGGCGCCTCGACCAGCCCGATCTCGACCAGTTCGGTGAAGGCCTTGTCAATCTTGGTGAGCAGTTCACCGGAGGCCATCGGGATGACCACCTGGGCGGGAATCCGCCAGCCGAGTTGTTCGGCAACCTCGTAGCCGAGGGTCTTCGAGCCCTCCGCGTAGTACGGCCGGACATTGACGTTGACAAAGGCGGTGTCCTCGAACTCGTCGGTCTCCACCAGCTCACCGCAGAGGCGGTTGACATCGTCGTACGACCCGTCGATGGCGACCAGGTCGCCGCCGTAGACGGCCGTGGTCACCACCTTGCCCTGCTCCAGGTCGCTGGGGATGAAGACCACCGAGGGGGCCCCGACCCGGGCCGCGTGCGCGGCGACGGAGTTGGCCAGGTTTCCGGTGGAGGCGCAGGCGAAGCGGGAGAAGCCGAGCGACTTCGCGGCGGTCAGGGCCACCGACACCACCCGGTCCTTGAAGGAGTGGGTGGGGTTGGCACTGTCGTCCTTGACCCACAGCGGGGCGGTGATCCCCAGCTCGGCGGCGAGCCGATCGGCGGCCACCAGGGGGGTGAACCCGGGATCCAGGGTCACCCGGGTGGCGGGGTCCTGGCCGGCGGGCAGCAGGGCGGCGTACCGCCAGATGTTGCGCGGACCGGCCTCGATCTGCTCGCGGGTGACGGCGGCCAGGGCTGCCGGGTCGTAGTCGACCTCCAACGGGCCGAAACACTCGTAACAGGCGTGCTGGGCAGCCAGGGGGTAGCGGGCCGAACAGGCGCGGCAGATCAGGGCCCGGGCCGGGCTGGTGGCGGCGCTTAGGCCGGAGGGGGCGAGCGTCGACGTCATGTCGAAGTCCTCTCATCTTTCCCCACATCGCACCCTGCGGCGGGGACGGAATTGGCACCTGCCCCGCCGGACGCTCAACGGTGAGCGCGGGGGGTGGTTGCCGGGGCGTCGTCGGGCCGTATCCCTCAGCCCCTCTGGATGAGGTATGCAGTTGTGCTGCCGATTCTAGGCAGGAGCAGCGCCTCAGTCGCCCGCCAATCCCAGCTTGTGAGCGACATCGCGGACTGATCCGCAGGTCACACCCGTTCCTGGATCGGGCGGCATCAGCGCCGCCGGATGCCGCCCGATCCAGGTTTGCGCATGATCGCGACTGTCGCGCGGTGGGTCAGGCCGGCACCGAGCTGCGTTCCTTGGTGTCCAGGCCGACCGCCCGGGTGCCGCGTTGGGGCAGCAGGTTGTCCAGGGCCCAGGTGCCCGGGCCGAGCACCGCGACCAGCAAGAACGACCAGCAGAACAGCACTGACAACTCGCCGTGGTTGCGCAGCGGCAGCAGCGCATCGGGCTGGTGGACGACGAAGTACGCGTACGCCATCGAGCCCGACGCCAGCAGCGCGGCAGGGCGAGTGAAGAGGCCGACCAGCACCAGAGCGCCGCAGAGCGCCTGGATCAGGGCCGCCCACCAGCCGGGCCACTGGCCCAGCGGCACAGGTTCACCGGTGCCCCGGCTGCCGCCGAAAATGCCGAATAACGAGGCCAGGCCGTGGCAGAGAAACAGCAGGCCGACAACCATGCGGAACAGGGACAGTGCCGGGCCGCCGAACCGGTCGATACGCATTCCGATACCTCCGTTGTAGATCGGTTGGTGGCATCCAGAATGCGGAACCCATAAATACTTGTCGATGCAATCTCTGACTATGGGAACGCTCCCATGCCATCCTAGCGACCGAAACTTCCGGCCGCTGCCTCATCACTCAGCGTCTTCGCCATCGACGGAAGAACGCCTCGACGGGAATCTCCTTACCGGGCGCGGTGTGCTTCGCGATGGCGACGACCGGACGTCGGGACCACGCCCGACATCTCTCGGTGCAACGATGTCCCGATGTGCGGGATACGGGGGACATCACCAGGGACGACCATCCGACACCCGGGCGGACGGCGGGCGCTGCCCTGGCGTCGTGCTGCTGGGGTGCTCGCCACGCTCGTCCTGCTCGCGGGGTGCGCCCCGGCCCCCGGCTCCGGTGGTGTCGGGGCGCAAGCCACGACCGACGCCCCACCATCGGCCCCGGTCACCACCTCCGACGCCCCGCCGACGCGTACCGAGCCGAGCGCCGGAGCCGGCTCGCCGGGCCCCTGTCCCGCCGACGGCGTCCGGATCAGCTACCTCGGGGTGAGTGCGGCGATGGGCCTGCGGGCGATGGCCCTGGAACTGGTCAACTGTGGCAGCCGGCCGTACCGGCTGCACGGCTACCCGGAACTGCGGCTACTGGACGACGACGGAAATCTGATCAGGGTCCGGGTGATCCCCGGGGCCAGAGAGATCACTTCCGGCTTCGACTTCCCGCCCCGGCCACTGACGCTGGCACCCGGAGAAGCCGCGGGCGCGACGGTGCTCTGGCGCAACCTGGTCGACGACCCGACCGTGGTCGCCACCAACGCGGAGCGGCTGGAGGTAGCCCCGGCGGAGGGGCAGCCGACGCAGGAGGTCGCCATCGAGGGGCCGATCGACCTCGGCAACACCAACCGCGTCGGCGTGAGCGCCTGGAAGAAGCGCCCCCCGACCACATCCCAGTCCGCAGTCCCCACCACGACGGCGACTCCCCTGCCGGTCACCCCGACCGCGGTGCCGCTGCCCTGACCCGCTATCGGGCGCCGGAGCCGGCCGCGTCGCTACGAGACGACGTCCTTGCGGGTGAACCGCCAGAAGGCCAGACCCCAGAAGGCGGTGGCGTAGCAGATAGCGGAGACCGCACCCCGGACGATGTCGTCCGTCTGCACCGGCGTGGACAGCAGCCCCAGCCAGGCGGTGCTGTAGTGGGTGGGCAGGAAGGAGCGGATCGCCCCTAGGGCGGTGATCTGGTCCAGGATGCTGGACAGGATCCACAGCAGCACCGCGCCGCCCACCGCACCCAGCGCGGCGTCGGTGATCACCGACAGCAGGAACGCCAGGCCGGCGACGACCAGCAGGACCACCGCCAGGTAGCCCAGGACGGCTAGCAGCCGCAGCAGCCCCTCGCCCGGCTCCAACTGGGCGGCTACCGTGCTGCGCAGCGGGGACCACCCGTACCGCAGGGTGCCGATGAGCAGAGCCGTGCCGGCCAGCAGCACCAACGCCAACCCCGAGTAGGTCAGGGCGACCAGCAGCTTGATGGTCAGCAGCCGGGCCCGGGGTACCGGAATCGCCAGCAGGTAGCGCAGGCTGCCCCAGCTCGCCTCGCTGGCCACCGTGTCACCGCAGAACAGCGCCACCACCACGACCAGCAGGAAGGAGGCGGACACGAAGATGGTGAACAGGGTGAAGTTCAGCCCGCCGGAGGTGGCGAAGGAGACCAGGCTGCCGAACTCGCCCCGACCGTTGTCGTCGTCTCCGGTGTCGAACTGGAAGGCGATCAGGATGATCAGCGGCAGCAGCACCATGAAGCCGAGGGCCAACTGGGTGCGCCGCCGCGACGCCTGCCGCCGGAACTCCGCCACGAACGGCAGGGTCCGCGAGGGCCGGTAACCGGCCCCGGCCCCCGAGGGGGCCGCCGGCCGGCCGGCGGCCGGCGCGGGCTCGCCCCCGCCGTGCGTGGGTTCGACAGTCGATCCCGCCATCACCGGTCCCCGCTTCCCCGAGAGTTCTCCCCCACCAGAGCGAGGAAGGCGTCCTCCAGGCGGCGCCGAGGCACCACCCGGTCCACTCCGATCCCGGCCCGGACCAACTCGGCCACCACCTCGCTGCGGGCGGTGCCGAACGTGTCGACCACCAACTGCCCGTCGGCGTCGTCGAGCACTTGCACCCCGCCGAGATCGGCCAGCACCTCCCGGGCCGCCGCCGGATCACTCACCTCGAACAGCACGCTGGGCGAGTCACCGACGATCTCCTCGACCGGCCCGGAGGCCACGATCCGGCCCTTGTTGACCACCACGGCATGAGTGCAGGTCTGCTCCACCTCGGCGAGCAGGTGACTGGAGACCAGCACCGCCCGCCCGTCCGTGGCGTAGCGCTGCAGCACCCGGCGCATCTCGGCGATCTGGGGCGGGTCCAGCCCGTCGGTTGGCTCGTCCAGCACCAGCAGCTCCGGCAGGCCCAGCATGGCCTGGGCGATGGCCAGCCGCTGGCGCATGCCGTGGCTGTACTTGCGTACCTTGCGGTGCACCGAGGAGCCCAGCCCGGCGATCTCCAGCGCCTGGTCGAAGTGCGCGTCGGCCTCCGGCCGCCCGGTCGCCCGCCAGTACGCCTTGAGGTTCTCCAGCCCGGACAGGTGGGGCAGGAAGCCCGGCCCCTCCACCAGGGCCCCGATGCGCGACAGCACCGGGGAGCCGGGGACCAGCCGGTGACCGAAGACGTAGATCTCTCCGGCGGTCGGCTGGGTCAGCCCCATCAGCACCCGCAGGGTGGTGGTCTTGCCGGCACCGTTGGGCCCCAGCAGGCCGACCACCTGACCGGGGTGCACCTCGAAGTCCACCTCGGAGACGGCGACGAAGCCGTCGGCGTACTCCTTGCGCAGATGACGCACCGCCAGCGGGGTGTCCGCGTACTCCGGGTGCACGGAGGTGTCCTGGCGGCGGTGCCGCAGGCGCAGCAGCAGCACGAGCACGACGAGCCCCAGCACGATCGTGGCGAGCAGCCCGACCAGGATCCAGCGCCAGAGCACCGCCTCGGTCGGGATCGGTTCGGCGTCGACCGTGGGCAGGCTCACCGGGCCGGTGGCGACCACCTGGTAGACGGTCGGCTCGACCGGGGTGGTGTACGCCTGGTCCGAGGTGGCCAGGACCAACCGGAGGCGGTGCCCGGCCTCCACCCGGTGCACGATCGCCGGGAGGGTGACCGTCACCGGTGCGGCCTCGGCGACCTGGGTCGGCAGACCGGTCAACCGGATCGGGGCGATCAGCCCACTGGGCAGGGTGGCCGCTCCCTCCGGGTTGACGTCGTAGAGCTTGGCGAAGAGCACGGCCTCGCCGGTGGGCGACGCCGCGCGGATCTGCACGGTGGGTGACCCGACCACGTCGACGGCCTCGGTCAGCGGCTCGGAGTCGAACCGGGCATGCTGGCCGGGGATGTCGGCGGCCACCCCACTGAGCAGCGAACTCAACGAGCCGGCGAAGGGCACCGAGGAGATCGCCGCCGGGTTGCCGGCCGGCGGGTTGGCGACCGCCTGGGGCGGCCCGGCCAGGGCCACCTCCTGCCGGGACTGCCCGTTCAGGCCGGGGTAGTCGGCGGTGCGGTAGCCGGTGGCCACCAGTCCCCGGTCCATCGCGTCGAAGCCGGCGATCCGGGAGAAGGTGAAGCTGTCGCCCGGGGTGGCGGCCGTTCCCGCTACGTAGTGGTCGAGCCACTGGGCGGTCAGGAACTTCACCCGGTCGGAGTCGGTACGCGGGCCGGCCCCGCCGTCGTGGCCGCCGGTGAACCAGGCGACCCGCACCGGGGTGCCGTTGGCCGCGATGCCCCGGGCGTTGGCGTCCGCCTCACCGAGCGGGAAGAGGGTGTCCGCCGCCCCCTGCACCAGCAGGGTGGGGGCCTTGATCCGGTCCAGCACCCCGGCCGGGCTGGACCGGCGCAGCAGGTCGACCGCAGCCTGGTCGGCCTGGCCGGTGACCGCGATGCTCAGGTACGCGGCGCACACCTCCGGGGCGAAGCGGCCACAGGCCGGGTCCGGGATGGTGCCGGTGGTCGGGGCCCCCGGTGCGGTGCCGGGGCCCTGCCCGGGTGCCGGGCTGGGCGGGCCGGGCGAGGGTGCCCCCTCGGGGGCCTCCGCGGTGTTGCCGGAGATCCCCGCCGGGCCGGAGCCCACGTTCCCGCCGCCGCCGAAGAAGATGCCGGCCCAGCCGGACTTGAACACCCCCTGGGTCGGTTCCCCGCCGGTGCTCTCCGGCAGGAAGGACCGGGACAGGTCGTTCCAGGTGATCATCGGGACGATGGCGTCCACCCGCTGGTCCTGGGCGGCCAGCAGCAGCGCCAGGCCGCCGCCGTAGGAGCCGCCGACCACCCCCACCCGGGGGTCGTCGGCGCCGTCGGTACGGATCTCCGGCCGGGCGGCCAGCCAGTCCAGCAGGCGTTGGGCGTCGCGTACCTCGTAGTCGGGGTTGTCCAGATGGATCTGGCCCCCGCTGCGGCCGAAGCCCCGGGCGGTCCAGGTCAGCACCGCGTAGCCCCGGTCGGCCAACTCCTCGGCGTCCGTGCGCACGGAGTTCTTGGTGCCGCCGAAGCCGTGGGCCAGCAGCACCGCCGGCACCTTCCGGTCCGGGCCGGCGTCCTTCGGCAGGTACAGGGTGGTGTCCAGGTCCACCGGCTCGTCGCCGCTCGGTCCGGAGGCGACCGTGAGCATCGCGGACTCGGTGCGGAATCCCGGGCGATCCGGCCAGGCGGCCCAGACCACGACGGCGGCCAGCAGGACCACGGCGATCGACGCCGCGACGGCCCGCCGGCCGGTGGGCAGGGCACTGCGCAACCGCGCGGCCGAGATCGGCGATTTCATTTGCCACACGGTACGGCGCGGAACCTGTGTATTAGCTGAGTTCCGCCGTACGTCCGTTCTGTTCAGCCGAACGTCACCCGAGAGGGGTCGACCGCACACTGTCCATCGGGCCAACCTTTGGGACGACTTCCCATTGTGGAAATTCCTACCTACCACCGGAATCCCGATCGAAGTACGTCTTATCCACCAGGAAAGCAGCACCCACGGTGATCGATTGAGTGAGCCTGAGTCACCTCACCCGAAGTGACGCAAAGCCGACCCGAGAGGCCGGTACTACACCAACGTTGTTCGATTAGTTTCCGGTCCGGCGCACGGGACCGGCTCGTCGACGCCACTGGCCGAACCTGCGTCCCCGCCCGAGGAGATCACCATGACCGTTCCCGCTCCGCGGGTCCGTCGCCGACCCCGGACCCGGGGTCGGCTGTTGCCACTGCTGCTCACGGTCGCGTTGCTGCTGCCGGTGGCGCTGCTCACCGGGCAGGCCCACCGGCTCCTCGACGCCGACCGGGAGGTCGCCGAGCGGGAACGGCTGGGGGTGACCTACCTGCGGACCCTGGGGCCACTCACCGTGGCGCTGGTCGACGCGCAGAGCGCCGCGGTGGCCCGCCGGCCGACCACCAGGCTGGCTTTGGACCAGGCGGTGGAGCAGGTGGCGGCCGTGGATGCCGAGATCGGCGGCGAGTTGCGCACCGGAGAACGGTGGGCCGGTCTGCGGGCCAAACTGGAGGCCCTTCCGGAGCGACCGCTCAGCGATCCGGAGGCCGCCTTCAGCGCCTACCGGGAGGTCACCGACCTGCTGCTGGCCCTACACACCAAGGTGCGGGAGACATCCGGCCTGGTCCAGGACCCCGGTGCCGACTCGTACTTCCTCCAGGACGGTGTCGGAGAGGAGATGCCGGAGGCCCTGGTCGCCGCCGGTCGACTCACCGACCTGGTCGCCCTGGTCCAACGGCGGCCCGACAGCGAACGGCTGCGCTCCCTGAGCGAACTGGCCGCCTACCGGGTGGCCGCCCTCCAGCCCGCCAACGACCTGGTCAACAACCTTCGGGCGGTGATGGACAGTTCGGAGAGCGCCGACCTCGGCGGGCACGTGCTCACCCCCTTCGACGCCTACCAGCGGGGCGTCGAGGCGATGGCGCTGACCTCCCAACCGGACCGGACCGGTGCGATCGACCTGGTCCGGCTCACCGGGGCCCGCCTGGAGGCGCACGAGGCCGCCAAGCAGCTACAGCCGGTTCTGCTGGACGAGGTCGACCGGCTGCTGGTCGAGCGGATCGATGAACTCAACCGGGACGACCTGCTGGTCCTCGGCGCGGGTGGGGTGGCCGTACTGCTCCTGGTCGCCCTGGCGGTGACCGGTTGGTCGGCCCGCCGGAAGGACGACCCGGTAGCCCTGGACCCGGCCGGTGGCGCCCCGACGGGTGTCGACCCGACCGTGCCGACCACCACCCGGTGGGAGCAGATGCCGGCGCAACGGTCCCCGGTGGCCGTGGGCAACAGCCCCGATCCGGATCGCTGGAGGCCCTTCGATGCTGCTCGATAGGCTTCGGATCCGGGGCAAGCTGGCCCTGTTGGTGCTGATCCCGGTGCTCTGCATGCTCGGGCTGACCCTGCCGGTGGTCGCGGAACGGGCCGGGGTGGCCCGGCGGGCCGGTGACATCGCCAGCACCGTGCAGGTCGCCAACCGGGTCGGCACCATCCTGCAACACCTGCAACGGGAACGGATGCTCGCGGTCGGTCTGCTGCTGCGACAGATCGACCGCAGGGACCTGGTCCAGCAGATCGCTGAGGTCGACGACCTGGTCTTCGACCTCCGGGCGGAACTGGGCGAGGAGCTGTCCCCCGGGGTGACCGCGGCGCTGGAGGGGGTCCGGCAACTGACTCCGGTACGCACGGCCACCCTCGCCAACCGCGCCACCGCCGACCAGATCATCGGCACCTACGCCCCGGTGCACCTGGCCCTGATCGACTCGCTGCGACTGCCGTACGACGTGGACACCCGGACCCCGGTCGGTCGGCAGGTGCTGGCCCTGGACCGCATCCTGCGCAAGAGCGAGGGCATCAGCGCCGGGTCCGCCCTCATCGTGCTGATCGCCGCCGACCCCCGTCCGGAGCTGGCCACCGCCTTCGTGGCCAACATGGCCACCCTCCGGGCGGACAGCAACCAGATGATCGGCCTGCTCAGCCCCGACCAGTTGGGGTTGCTGGACATCGAGCAGGCCGCGGTGGACTCCCGCGCCGGGGAGGACTTCCTCGACCAGAGCGCCCTGGACCCGGTCACCGCGGCGTCCCGGATTCCCCTGGAGGCCCTCTATCCGACCACCTCCTCCCTGATCACCCTGGGTCAGTTCGTGGAGAAGAAGCTGGTCACCGACGTCACCGCGGCGGTACGCGCCGAGCGGCAGTCCGCGCTGATCGCCGCGTACTGGGTGACCGCCCTGGTACTGCTGATCATGCTGGTGGTCGTGCTGCTGGCCCTGGTCATCGGCCGGTCGGTGGCTCGGCCGCTGACCCGACTCACCCGGTCCGCCGACCGGGTAGCCCGGGTAGCCGAGTCCGAGCTGCTGCGGGTGGCCGACGACGAGTCCGACCAGCCTCAGTCGATCCGCCTGGACCGGGTGGAGATCCGGGGCCAGGACGAGATCGGTGACCTGGCCCGGGCCTTCGAACGGGTCCAGAGCACCGCCGCGCAGCTGGTGGAGCGGCAGGTGGCGGGTCGACGCAACGTGGCCCAGATGTTCGGGCACGTCGGTCGGCGTACCCAGAATCTCGTCGGTCGGCAGATCGCCCTGATCGACCGGTTGGAGCAGCAGGAGACCGACCCGGGACGGTTGGAGAACCTGTACCGCCTCGACCACATCTCCAGCCGACTGCGGCGCAACGCCGGCAACCTGGTGGTGCTCTCCGGGGCGGCCGGGGACGTGGTGCACGCCGCACCGGTTCCGTTGGCCGACGTGGTCCGCCTGGCCCTCGGTGAGATCGAGGACTACACCCGGGTCGACGTGCAGGCCCCCATCGATGTGGCCGCAGCCCCGGCGGTCGTCGGTGACCTGGTGCTGGCCCTGGCCGAGCTGATGGAGAACGCGACCGTCTTCTCCCCGCCGCACACCCGGGTGGTGGTCAGCGGCGACCTGACCGACGAGGGTGCCCGGCTGACCGTGGTGGACCACGGGATCGGCATGACGGCGGCACGACTGGCCGAGGAGAACGCCCGGCTGACCCGACGCGAGCGGCTGGACCTGGTCCCGACCGAGGTGCTCGGGTTGTTCGTGGTGGGCCGGTTGGCCCGGCGGCACGGCTGGACGGTCGCCCTGTCCACCACCCTCAGCGGCGGGGTCACCGCCACCCTGTCGATCCCCCGGGCGGACCTGGTCCTCGGCACGATCGAGCCGCCCCGGGCCACCCCGATCACCGTCCGGCCGGCCCTACCGGGCCGCCCCCAGCCGATGCCGGTGGGCCCGGCCCGACCCGGGGAGGCGCTGGCACCCGTCGGTGCCGGCGGGCCGGGCGGGTTCGATCAGCGGCTGCTGAGCCGGGCGACCGAGAGCCTCGAGTTGGCCGAGTCATGGAACGCCTTCGCCACCGGTGGCCGCGAGGTGACCGTCGGCCCGACCGGCGGACCGGTCCCGGCGCCGACGGCACCGGCCGGAGCGACCACCCCGCCGCCGGGAATCCGGCAACGGGTGCCCGGGGCCAGCCTGCCCAGGATCGCACCCGGGGTCGGCCCGGTGGACGCCACCGGCGCCGACCCGATCGCCGCCCGCAGCCTGGTCGAACAGTTCGAATCCGGGGTACGCCGGGCCGAACAGCAGCGGGGGAAGGTCCTCCCCGAGCCGATCGCCCCCGCACCGTCGGGCGCGCCGACCCATCTGACCCGGCGGGTCCCCGGTGCGAACCTGGTCACCACCCCGGCCCGGCCGCCGATCACCGACCACCCCGGCGACCCGGCCGAGGTACGCGATCTCCTCAACGCGTTCGAGACCGGGGTCGCCCGGGCTCTGCGCGATGTCCGCCCCGACCGCAGCGACGACGAAGGAACGCCACATTGACCAGCCCGCACGTACACGAGAACCTCGACCACTCAGGCCACCCGGTCGGGGACCTCAGCCCCGAGGCCCGCACCTTCAACTGGCTGCTGGACACCTTCACCTCCAGCACGGCGGGCGTGGTGGAGGCGATCGCCGTCTCGTCGGACGGGCTGCTGATGGCCATGTCCGCGATCAAGGACCGGTCCAACGCGGAACGGCTGGCCGCGGTGGTCTCCGGCATGACCAGCCTGGCCGGTGGCGCCGCCAGCTGGTACGCCCTCGGCGGGCTGAACCGGGTGGTGGTGGACATGGCCGAGGGGTATCTGCTGATCAGCGCGATCAGCAGCGGCTCGGTGCTGGGGGTGGTGGCCGACCGGTCGGCCAATCTCGGCACGGTGGCCTACGAGATGACCCTCTTCGCCGGTCGAGCCGGTAGTGCGCTGACACCGCGTCTGATCGCCGAACTCAAGAATTCCGTACAGCAGTGAACCCCGACGCCGCCGGTGCGGATCCGGGGCCGGTCCCCCGGATCCGGCCCTATCTGCGCGAGTCCCGTCCGGTCGCCCCCGACCCGACGGAGACACCGGCGGCGGTCGGGACGGAACCTGGGACACCGACCGGCCTGCGCCCGTTCGTGCTCACCTCCGGCCGGGTGGCCGGAGCCGACCCGACGATCGGCCTGGAGACCCAGGTGACGGCCCGGTCGACCGCCGAGGCGCGGCACCTGACAGCCGCCCGGCTGACCCCGGAACTCCAGGCGATCGTGGCACTCTGTGACGAGCCGATCTCGGTCGCCGAGATCTCCGCCAAGACCCGGCTGCACTTCGGTGTGACCCGGGTGCTGGTGGGTGACCTGCGGGCGGCCGGTCATCTCGATGTGCACGTCACCGACGCCGACGAGGCTCTCGACCCCGACATCATCCTGCGAGTGATTGATGGACTCCGTGCAATCTCCTGACTGGCCGGTCGCCCCACAGGGCGCGCTCACCGCCAACAGCGCCACGGCACGCTACGGCGGCCCCCCTCCGGTGCCCCCGCCGGTGGTGGGTCGGGCCACTGCGCCCCCGCCCCGGCCGGCCGGGGCGCCGTACCCTCCCTCGGCCCCCGCGCCGGCCGGGATGGGCCCGGCCCCGCGCCCCGCGCCACCGATCCCGGTCAAGATTCTGATCGCGGGCGGTTTCGGGGTGGGCAAGACGACCACGGTGGCCTCCATCTCGGAGATCCAACCGCTGACCACCGAGGCGGAGATGACCATCGCCGGGCTGGGGGTCGACGATCCGGGACAACGCTTCGACAAGACCACCACCACGGTGGCGATGGACTTCGGCTGCGTCACCATCGACCGCAGCCTCAAGCTCTACCTGTTCGGTACGCCCGGTCAGGCTCGCTTCGGCTTCATGTGGGACGACCTGGCGCGCGGGGCACTCGGGGCGCTGGTGGTGGTCGACAGCGCCCGGCTGGACGACAGTTACCCGGCTATCGACTTCTTCGAGCGGGCCCGGTTGCCCTTCGTGGTCGGGGTGAACGCCTTCGACGGGCGGCTGGCCCACGACCTCGGTGCGATCCGATGGGCCCTGGCGATCGGGGACCATGTACCTCTGGTGCAGTTCGACGCCCGTGACCGACTCTCGGTACGGGACGCCCTGCTGGTCGTCCTGGACCGGGCGCTGGTGCGGGCCACCCGGGACAAGCGGGCCTGAGCCGAACGGCTCAAGCCCCTGGTGGGAAGGGGTGAGGCGAATGCGAGGCGGGCTGGACGAGACCCTGGCTCGGATGCGGCGGCGCGAGGAGGCCCTGCGCCGCCGGTCCACCGGGGCCACCGACAGAGCCGACGAGGCAACCGGGGCGGGGGATCCGGAGGGCTCCTCCGGCGGCCGCAACGCCGGGCCCGGCTGGACCACCCCCCGGGCACCGGCCGGGTCCCCGCCACGCGGTGTGCTCGACGATGTCGTCGAGGCGCTGCGGGCCGCCGTCGCGGTCCATCCGGGCACGGCGGTCACCGCCCGGATCGACCAGGACGGGCAGGCGTACGACCTGCGGGTGGCCTGGACCGGTGCGGAGGTGACCGTGACCGGGCAGCCGGTGGTGGCACCCCCGGCCTGGCCGCTGTCGGAGCACACCGTCGCCGACTGGCCGGCCAGCCAGGAGACCCTGCCCGGCGCTCCGGCGGCCCGGCTGGCCGAGCTGATCCGCCGCAACCCCGCCCTGCTGGCCGGGGAGGAGCCGCCAGGCTGACCGGACGCGGGATGATCGCGCCGTTTAAGGTCAGGCGATGGGCGAACCCGAGTTGACCTTGACCGCGAGCCTGCGTCCGGCCGCGCTGGATGCCCGGCGCGGCGTCGTCCGGCTGCACCCCGAGGTGCTCACCGCCCTGGCTCTGCGGCCGGGGGACCCGGTCCAGTTGACCGGCCAGCGGGTGACCGCCGGCATCGTCGCCCCGGCCGAGTCGACCGCCAGCACCGCGCTGTTGTACGCCGATGACCTGATCCTGGGCAACCTAGGTCTCCGCGACGGCGGGCAGGTGCGGGTGAGCGCCACCCCGGTCGTCGCGGCCACCCGGGTGCTGCTCGCCGGGCCGGCGCAGATAGTCGCCGTGGTCTCCCCGGAGATGCTCCGGTTGGCCCTGCTGGGCAAGGTGGTCACCACCGGGGACGACGTCTCCCTGCTGCCCCAGGACATCCTGCCGGACGCCGCCACCCGCAACCTGGTCGAGGCGGCCCGGCGCAGCCTCTCCAACCGGGTCGGCTACGCCTGGACCAGCACCCTGTTGCGGGTCGTCGCGGTCGAACCCGAGGTGGGTGCCCTGGTAACCATGGACACCATGGTCGGTTGGCAGCACGGGGCCGCCACCGGAGGTGTCGCCGACCCGATCGCCACCCGCACGGCCTCCCTGGCCGGTCCCGGTGGGGCGGTCAGGGTCCAGGCCGGTGGGGCCACCACCGCCGGTACGTCTCAGGCCGACTGGACGGGCACCAGGGGCGCGACCGAGGAGGAGCACGTCCCCTCGGTGGATGAGCTGCCCGGCCTGCGGGCCCAGGCCGAGGAGCTGAACGAACTGCTGGACCTCGGCTTCCACCACCGCGAGGTGCTGGCCCGGCTGGGCACCGCGGTGGCGCTGGGGGTGCTGGTCAGCGGTCCGGCCGGCTCCGGCAAGTCGGCCCTGGTCCGGGCGGTAGCCGCTCAGGTCGGAGCCCGGGTCCATCCACTCTGGGCACCCGAGATCGCCGCGCTGACCAACTCCTCGGCGGCGGACCGACTGCGGGCGACCACCGCCGAGGTGCTGACCGACGGCCCGGCCGTGCTGCTGGTCTCCGACGTGGAGGCGTTGGCCCCGGCGGACACCCCGGGACCGGTGGCCACGGTGTTCCGCCAGTGCCTGGCCCAGATCGTCCGGGCCGGCGCCGCCGTGGTCTGCACCACCAGCCGCCCGGAGGCCATGGACCCGGCGCTGCGGTCCCCGGATCTGCTCTCGGTACGGATCGATGTGCCCCTGCCGGACGCCGCCCTGCGCCGGGAACAGTTGACCGTGTTGACCCGTCCGGTCCCGCTGGCCGAGGACGTACGGCTGGAGGAGGTGGCCGGGCGTACCCCCGGTTTCGTCGCCGCCGACCTGGCCGCGCTGGTCCGGGAGGCCGGGGTCCGCGCGGCGCGGCGGCAGAAGTCGGCCGAGAACCCGACCGTACGGATGGCCGACTTCACGGCCGCCCTGGAGGTGGTCCGGCCGACGACCATGGCCGCCTCCACCCTGGAACTGGCCCGGGTCACCCTGGACGACGTCGGTGACCTGGTAGAGGTCAAGCAGCAGTTGACCGAGTCCGTGCTCTGGCCCCTGACCTACCCGGACACCTTCGCCCGACTGGGGGTGCAGCCACCTCGCGGGGTGCTGCTCTACGGCCCGCCGGGCTGCGGCAAGACCTACCTGGTGACCGCCCTGGCCGGCTCCGGACGGGCCAATGTGCTCTCCGTCAAGGGCGCGGAACTGCTGTCGAAGTGGGTCGGCGAGAGCGAACGGGCCGTCCGCGAACTGTTCCGCCGGGCCCGGGAGGCCGCCCCGACCCTCGTCTTCCTGGACGAGGTGGACGCCCTGGCCCCGGTACGCGGCCAGGCCACCGACGGTGGCACCACCGACCGGGTGGTGGCCGCCCTGCTCACCGAGTTGGACGGGGTGGAGGCCCTGCGCAATGTCGTCGTGGTCGGCGCTACCAACCGGCCCGACCTGATCGACCCGGCGCTGCTGCGCCCGGGTCGGCTGGAACGGCTGGTCTACGTGCCGCCACCGGACGCCGAGGCACGCGCGGCGATCCTGCGCGCCGCCGCCCGCAACGTGCCGCTGGCCGAGGACGTCGATCTCGACGAACTCGGCGGAGACCTGGACGGCTTCTCGGCCGCCGACTGCGCCGCGCTGGTCCGGGAGGCGGCCCTGGCGGCGATGCGCGAGTCGCTGACCGCCGCCACGGTCACGGCCGCACACGTGCAGACCGCCCGCAGTCGGGTCCGCCCCTCCCTGGATCCGGCCCAGGTGGCCTGGCTGGCCGCGTACGCCGAGCAGCGGAGCTGAGCCCTAGAGCGCCGGTGGGGTCGAGTCGAGGTGAATCTCGGCGTACACCTTCTCGCCGTCCTCGCGTAGCTTCGCGCCGCACTTCTCCAGCACGGACAGCGCCCCGCGATTCTCCGGTGTGGTGTCGGCGACCACCACCCGCATCCCGGCCGCGGCGGCCAGGTTCAACAACTCGCGCAACGCCGCCGCGCCGAGGCCCTGACCCCGGGCGGAGCGACCCAGCCACATGCCCGCCTCGACGGTGTCCGGGGCGTCCCGGCGGGTCATCCGGATCATCCCGACCACCTCACCCCCGGCCATGATCGCGTACATGGCGGTGCGGGTGGCCGAGTGCAGACCACCGAAGTTGGCCCGGTGGAACTCCCGGAAGGCCTCCCTGCGGGCGTGGGACCAGCCGGCCGGGGCATCCACCGGCGGCATCACGTCGTCCGGCTCCGCCTCAGCGGCTGCCACGGACAGCAACGGTTCAAGATTCTGCTCGTCCACCGGCTCCAACCGGACCGCACCCGTCACCTGCCGGAGTCTTCCGCGCTCAGCCGGGGAAGTCCACCGGGTTGCCGAGGAGGTGCCCCTCCGGTCCGCAGGAATCGACCAGTCGGGTCGGTTCAGCGGCGGCGGCTCCGGGCCCGGGAGGCGCGCAGCCGGCGCAGTCGGCCGACCAGCACCGGGTCGGCGGCCAGCGCCGCCGGATTGTCCAGCAGGGCGTTGAGCAACTGGTAGTAGCGGGTGGCGGAGAGCCCGAAACGATCCCGGATCGCCTGTTCCTTGGCGCCGGCGTGCCGCCACCACTGCCGTTCGAAGGCGAGGATCTCCTGCTCCCGCTCGCCGAGGGCACCAACCGACTCCGGGCCCGCAGCGACGGTCGGTGCTCCGGCTTCCGTGGTCGAGGCTTCGGCAGCGGCGGTCGGTGCGGACTCGGCTTCGGGTGCGGAACGCGGCAGCGGCACCGCCCCGGAGTCCGGGCCGGTCGGCACCCGGGCCTCGGGGCTCTGGGCTGTCGGGGTGGCGTCGGCGGGCGGCAATGGGGCTCCTCACGGGGGCGGCCGACACGGGCGACGCCAGCCGGGTTCCCAGCCTAACCACAGGTCACGGCCGACGCACCAGGAGCGCGCCGAGGCCGTTGCCACACCGGAACAGGTGCCGAAAGAGGTGCCGCCCGTGGGCGCGATCCGGGGAGAGATCGTGCCCACGGGCGGCCAGGGTGCCGGTCCTCAGGTGATGTCGCGCCGACGCAGCGTCCAGAGGGCCCCGCCGAGGAACACCACCACCGCGACCGTGAACAGGATCGACGAGTGCTGCATGGTGATGTCCATGGTGGCCGGCTGGCACTCACCGGTGTAGGAGGCGTCACAGGATCGCCAGTCGGTGAGAGTCGTGCTCTTGGCCATCCAGGCGTACAGGTAGGTGGGCCATAGCCAGGCGTCGGCGAACCGGACCTGGGCCAGTTCCAGCATGATGGTCAGCCCGGTCTGGCCGACCACCATGACCGCCACCGCCCCGCCCAGTGCCATCGCGGTGTGCCGGCCCAGTGAGGCCAGGGCGAAGCCCACGGTCGCCGCGACCAGCACCAACACGATCCCGCGCAACCCGGTGAGCAGGAAGGACTGCCAGACCCCGGAGGTCACCCCCTCGGTGGTCCCGCGCCAGTTGGCGATCAGCCAGAGCAGGCCGAACCACACCGCGGTGGCCGGCACCGCCAGGGCCAGCATGCCGGTGAGCAACGCGCCCAGCTTGGTCAACAGGACGGTCAGCCGTTTCGGTCGCCACAGCAGCAGGTTCATCATTCCGCCGCTGTTCCACTCGGCGCCGATGAAGGAGGCCCCCACCACGTAACCGACCATGCCCAGGATCGCCGCGAGGGTGACCAGCATGTCCGGAACGTTGGTCTTGAAGATGAAGGTCGACGGGAGGTACCACTCCTCCTGGTAGCTCTCCCGTTCCGGCGGGGCGATCGTCGCGCAGTCGGCCGGGTAGTCGTCGACGTTCTCGCCGGCCGCCTTCGCGCGCTCACAGTTGGCGCGCTCCTGATCGGCCCACCGCACCTGCTCCTGGTACTGCTGGTCGGCGGCCCGACGGGCTTCGGCCCACTGTTCGGGACCGATCTTCTCGTTGGTCAGGAGCAGGCCCACCACGATCAGGCCCAGCACCAGCAGGCCACCCACGGTCGTCCAGCGGGCGAAGCGCCGCTTGGCCAGCCGGCGCAGCTCGGTACGGAAGAGACTCACGCGCCCCAACCTCCCCCGGTGGGTGCGGACGGTGCCGCCCCATCGACTTGTACGGACTGGTCGACCTGCCGGTGCTGGCCGGGGACCGGCGCGGTGTTGGTCAGCTCGAGGAAGACGCTCTCCAGGTCCACCGTGACCGGGGCGAGTTCGCTGACGTAGAGGCCGTGTTCGGCCAGCAGCCGGGTGATCGTGGCCGGCTTGTCCACCCCGGAGACCATCAGATGGTCCGGGTTCGCGGTCACCCGGTAACCGTTGCCGTGCAGGGCGTTGGCGGCCAGCGGCAGGTCCATCACGGCTTCCAGCCGGACCCGGATTCCGCCGGAGGAGTGCTGGGCCAGCACCTCGTCGACCGGGCCGAAGGCCACCCGGCGGCCCAGCGAGATGATGGTGACCGAGTCACAGATCAGCTGGATCTCACCGAGGATGTGGCTGGAGAGCAGCACGGTCATCCCCGACTCGGTCAGGTTGCGCACCAAGGTACGCATCTCCCGGATGCCGCCCGGGTCCAGGCCGTTGGCCGGCTCGTCCAGGATCAGCAGCCGGGGGTTCTTCAGCAGGGCGGAGGCGACCGCCAGGCGCTGCTTCATGCCGAGCGAGTACGTCTTGACCCGCTCGCCGGCCCGATCGCGCAGGCCGACCAGTTCCAGCACCTCGTCGACCCGCTGGGCGGGCACCTCGCCGGCGCCGGCCAGCAGGGACAGGGTGTCGCGGGCGGTGAAGTTCGGGAAGAACTGCGGGCTCTCCACGATCGCGCCGACCTGCCGGGCTACCTGGGGCAGCGCCGCCGGCACCTCCTGGCCGAGGATGGACATCCGGCCACCGTCGGAGCGGATGAGCCCGAGCAGGGTACGCAGAGTGGTGGTCTTTCCGGACCCGTTGGGGCCCAGGAAGCCGTGCACCTCGCCGGCTTCGACCCGCATGTCAAAGCCGTCCAGGGCGTTGCGGGTGCCACGTCGTCGGCTCCGGTACGTCTTTCGTAGACCTTCGATTTCCAGGACAGCTGGCAAGCTGCACCTCCCCCGTTGGTGTGTGGGTGTCCACGACACCATACGCGGTATGCAGCCGATGGCAATACCCGGTATGCATCAGCGTTTCGGACGGCAGTCAGCCCTACCCTCCCGGCGGCACCCCTCACCCGCCGTACGCAGGTACGCAGGGCGCCGGCATCGACGGCGCGGGTGGTGTCGCGCCCTCAGGCGCAGATGACGTGGACCCCGGCGGCGCGGAAGGCCTCGACCACCTCGGATGCGGCACCCGAGTCGGTGACCAGGGTTTCCACCCGGTCGATCGGACAGATCCGGGCGAAGGCGTGACCCCCCAGTTTGGAGGAGTCAGCGATTATCACCACTCGTTTGGCCCGGGCCACCATCAGGTTGTTCATCGCCGCCTCCCCCTCGTGATGGGCGGCGGCACCCAGGTGGGGGTCGATGGCGTCCACCCCCAGCAGGGCCACGTCCAGGGTCACCTCGCGCAGCAGGGCCCCACCCAAAGGGCCCACCAGCTCGAAGGACTTGGGTCGCACCACCCCGCCGGCGACCACCACCTTCATCCGGGAGCGGACCAGCAGCTCGTTGGCGATGTTGAGGGCGTTGGTGACCACGGTCAACTGGGCGCCCTCGGCACTGGTGTTGAGATCCGGACGTACGGCCAGGGCCCGCGCCACCTCGGTGCTGGTGGTGCCGCCGTTGAGGCCGACCACCGTGCCCGGAGTGACCAGCGCCGCGGCGGCCGCGCCGATGCGCTGCTTCTCCGCGGAGTGCTTGGCGGTCTTGTAGCGCAGCGGCAGGTCGTAGGAGACCCCGTTGGCGACCGCACCACCCCGGGTACGGGTGATCATCTGCTGCTGGGCCAGCTGATCGAAGTCCCGCCGGATGGTCGCCTGCGAAACCTCCAGCCGGTCGGCGGCCTCCTCCACGGTGACCCGACCGGTGTCGGTCAGCATTTCGAGCAGGGCGTTCCATCTCGCGTAACGGTCCACCCCGGGACCTCCGTGTCTGCACGAACGGTGATTGGTTGCGTGCACACTAGTGCGCGAAACTACGATGAGGCAAAACCCTGCATTGCTCGATCATCCCAGCGGTTGCTATTTCCATCGGATTTCGCGCAGAATAACGCTCGAAAGACGGGCCAAACGAGCCGTAATGCGCAGCCGCTGCGAGGAGTTCTCATGGCGTTCGTTCCCGCGGAGATCGCAAGCCAGCCGGACTGTTGGCGTCAGGCCGCCGACCTGGCCCCCCGGGTCCTCGACCGGCTACCCCGCCGCGGTGAACGGGTCGCCGTCGTCGGCTGCGGCACCTCGTGGTTCATGGGGATGTCGTACGCGGCCCGCCGGGAGGCCGCCGGGCACGGCGAGACGGACGCCTTCCAGGCCAGCGAGTTCCCCACCGGCCGCCGCTACGACCGGCTGCTGGCGATCACCCGCTCCGGCACCACCACCGAGGTCCTCGACCTGCTGGCCGCCCTGCGCGGGCGGATGCCGACCACCGTGCTGGTCGGTGACCCCACCTCCCCGGCGGTGAGCCTGGCCGACGCCGCCGTCACCATGCCCTTCGCGGACGAACGGGCGGTAGTGCAGACCCGCTTCGCCACCACCGCGCTCGCCCTGTTGCGTACCCAGCTCGGCGACAACATCGACGCTCTGGTCGCGGACGCGGAGGTGGCCGTACGTGCCCCGCTGCCGATCGACCCGAACCTGATCGAGCAGGTCACCTTCCTGGGCCGGGGCTGGACCATCGGCCTGGCCCTGGAGGCCGCCCTGAAGTGCCGGGAGGCGGCCACCTTCTGGGCCGAGGCGTACCCGGCCATGGACTACCGGCACGGCCCGATCTCGGTGGCCGCCCCCGGCCGGCTGGTCTGGGCCTTCGGTGACCTGCCCGAGGGCCTCCCCGAGGATGTCGCCGCCACCGGCGCGGCCTTCGCCCACAGCCGCACCCACGGGGTGCGTACCGTGCTGGGCCGCTGGGCCGCCGGACGTACCCCGGTGGACCCGATGGCCGACCTGATCCTGGCGCAACGGTTCGCCGTGGCCCTGGCGACGAGTCGCGGGCTGGACCCGGACGCGCCCCGGCACCTGAGCCGGTCCGTGGTGCTCGCGTGAGGCTGCGCGACGGCACTGTCGTCGTCGCGCTGGACGTCGGCGGCACCGGGATCAAATGCGCCCTGATCCGTCCGGACGGGGCCGTCGTGCACAGCGAACGGCATCCCACCGGCGCACACCGTGGGGCCGAGGCCGTGGTCGACACCATCCTGACCGTCGCCGAGGGACTGGCCGCCACCGCACGGTCCGCCGGGCTGACCCCGGCCGCGCTCGGCATCGTGGTGCCCGGAATCGTGGACCAGGCCCGGGGGATGGTCCTCTGGGGGGCGAACGTCGGCTTCCGGGACGTACCGCTGCGGAAGCTGGCCGCCGACCGGCTCGGCCTGCCCACCGCGCTGGGCCACGACGTACGCGCCGGGGGCCTGGCGGAGGCGAGGCTGGGTGCCGGCCAGGACACCGAGCACCTGCTGTTCGTGGCGATCGGCACCGGCATCGCCGCCGCGCACGTGGTCGCCGGTACGGCGGCCACCGGGGCACACGGCGCCGCCGGGGAGTTCGGCCACATCCTGATCCGTCCCGGGGGCCCGCCCTGTGGCTGCGGCCGATCCGGCTGCCTGGAGGCCATCGCCTCCGCCTCGGCGGTGGCCCGCCGCTACACCGACCTGGCCGCCGCCGGACCGGCCGTGATCACCGCCGCCGAGGTGGCCCAGCGGGCAGCCGCCGGTGAGGAACTGGCCACCCGGGTCTGGCGGGAGGCCGTCGAGGCCCTGGCCGACGGACTGGCCACCGGACAGGCCCTGTTCGATGTGGAGACGGTCGTGCTGGGCGGGGGCCTGGCCCAGGCCGGTCCGGGGCTGTTCGACCCCCTGCGTAGCGAACTGCGTGATCGACTGACCTTCCACCGGGAACCGCGACTGGTCCCGGCCGCTCTCGGTGACCAGGCCGGCTGCCTCGGCGCCGCCCTGCTCGCCCTCGACCAGTTGGAGATGTCATGACCGTACGGGTGAACGGCCGGGTGGTGACCCCGAGCGGGGTGGTCCGACAGGGCTGTGTCGAGGTCAAGGGCGACCGGATCAGCGCGGTGGCCGAGTACCCGTCGGTGCGGGACGGGCACTGGATCGTCCCCGGCTTCGTGGACATCCACAACCACGGCGGGGGCGGGCACACCTTCACCACCGGCGACGCGGACTCCGCCCGGGCCGCCGCCGCCTTCCACCTGAACCACGGCACCACCAGCCTGCTGGCCGGCCTGGTCAGCGCCCCCATCGAGCTGATGCGGTCGGCCACCACCGCCTTCGCCCCGCTGGTCAAGCAGGGGGTGCTTGCCGGCATCCACTTCGAGGGGCCGTACCTGTCCGCCGCCCGCTGCGGGGCCCAGAACCCGCAGTTTCTCCGCGACCCCTCACTCGACGAACTGACCGAGTTGGTCGAGCTGGGCGAGGGGACGGTACGGATGGTCACCCTGGCCCCGGAACGGGACGGGGCCCTGGCCGCCATCGAGATGCTCACCGGGCGCGGGGTGGTGGCCGCGGTCGGGCACACCGACGCGACGTACGAGCAGACCCGCGCCGCCATCGCGGCGGGCGCCAGCGTCGGCACCCACGTGTTCAACGGCATGGGTCCGGTGCACCACCGCGAGCCGGGGCCGGCCGTGGCGTTGTTGAGCTCCCCGAACGTGTTCTGTGAGCTGATCGCCGACGGGGTGCACCTGCACGACGGCACCCTGACCTTCGCCATCTCCACGGCCGGGCCGGAACGCTGCGCCCTGATCACCGACGCGATGGCCGCCGCCGGTATGCCGGACGGCGAGTACGAACTCGGTGGTCAGGCGGTGACCGTCACCGAGGGGGTGGCCCGGCTGTCAGGCGACGGCGCGATCGCCGGCAGCACCCTGACCATGGACGCGGCGCTGCGGCACGCGGTGGCCGCCGGGCTTTCGGTGCCCGAGGCGGTACGCATGGTCTCCACCACCCCGGCGCTCGCCATCGGCCTCGGCAACGAGGTGGGCACCCTGCAGGCCGGTCTCCGCGCCGACCTGGTGGAACTCGACGAGGACCTGAATGTCGTCCGGGTGATGCGGGCGGGTGCCTGGGTGCAGTGACCCCGCCTCAGCGCGGCGCCGGGATCTCCACCCCCAGGACGGCCTGCTCGTCGGGGCGGTGCACCAACTCCTCGGTCAGGAAGGACTGCACCGCGTGGCGCATCCCGACATCCCGGCCGGCCCGCTCGGAGAGCAGCCACTTGTGCTCGATGATCTGGGCGAACAGCTCCTGCGGCTCCAGCTTGCGTCGCAGGTGCGCAGGGACGGCCCGGACCACCGGCTCGAACACCTCGGTCAGCCAGCGGTGGGCGGCCTGCTGCTCGTCGGTCAGGTCGCTCTCCGCCCGGTAGGCGTCCAGGTCGTTGAGCAGCTTGCGGGCCTGGTTCTCCTCGGCGTCCAGGCCGGTCAACCGGAGTAGTCGCCGGTGGTGGTAGCCGGCGTCGACCACCTTGGGTCGGATCAGGTAGCGCCCGTTGCCGATTGTCGACATGGCTACCTCGGCCACGTCGAAGCCCAGCTCGTTGAGGCGCCGGATCCGCCCCTCGATGTCGTGCCGGGCCTCCCGTTCGACCTGCTGCTCGTAGGTGATCTCGTGCCAGAGCCGCTCGTACCGCTGCACCACCTCCTCGCAGACCACCTCCGGGTCGATCGAGTCGTGCAGCAGGCCGGCGGCCTGAAGGTCCAGGGCCTCGCCGAAGATGTTCACCCGGGCGATCTCCAGGTCCTCACCACGTTGACCGTTGGAGAGGGCGCTGCGCAGGGCCCCGGTCTCGGCGTCCACCAGGTACGCGGCGAAGGCGCCCGCGTCCCGCCGGAACAGGGTGTTCGACAGTGAGCAGTCACCCCAGAAGAAGCCGGTCAGGTGCATCCGGACCAGCAGGGCGGCCAGGGCGTCCAGCAGCCGCCCCATGGTTCCCGGTCGCAGGGTGTGCGAGAACAGCGCCCGGTACGGCAGGGAGAACTGGAGATGCCGGGTGATCAGCACCGGGTCGAGGGGTTCACCGGCCTCGGACTCCCGGTCGGCGACGATCGCCACCGCCTGCACGGAGGGGAAGTCGATCCGCTCCAGGGCCCGCAGCAGGTCGTACTCCCGCTCGGCGACCCGTTCCCCGGTCTCCTTGACCGCGTAGACGTACCCGCCCAGTCGTACGAACCGCACCACATGCCGGGAGATGCCCTGCGGCAGGGCGACCAGATGCTCGGCCGGCCACTGCTCCAGCGGTGTCGACCAGGGCAGGTCGAGCAGGGCCGGGTCCACGAGGGCCGAAGTGATCCGCACGGCGTCAAGTCTGACGGCTGGGCCGCCGGAACGCTTCCCGGCGTGGCTGGGCACACAGTCACCCCGATCACCGCCTGAACCCGGCCGCCGCCCCGGGCCGGTAGCGTGATCGGGTGCGAGAAACCCCGACGGTACGGCGCAAGGTGCGGCTGATGCCGGTCCGACCGGCCGGCTGGTGGTTCGACGCGCTGCTGCTGGTCGCCCTCGTCGGGCTGACCGGGGCCCTGGCCGCCGGCTGGTTCTTCGGCATCGACCGGTGGGTCGCCGACTGGGCCGAGGCGAATCGGCCGACCGCCGCCTGGTGGACCGCGGTCATCCTCAACTACCTGGGCCAGGGCACCCCGCTGACCCTGATCGCGGTCGGCCTGTCGGTGCTACTGGCCCGCCGACTGCGCTCGGTACGCCCACTGCTGGTTCCGGTGGTGGCCTTCGCGCTGACCTACCTCACCATCGGACCGTTGAAGGTGTGGACGGCCCGACCGGCACCGAGCGCCAGCATCAAGGAACCCTTCCTGCCACCGGAGCAGACCCTCCCGCTGTTCCAGGAGGACCTGCCGGTCCGGTTCGCCCAGTCGTACCCCTCCGGACATGTGGCCAACGCGATCGTCTGGTACGGCGTCATCGCGCTGCTGCTAGCCCTCCTGCTGGCTGACCTGGGCCGGAGGCTGCCGCACCGGGTGGTGCTGGCGATCCGGATCGTTCCGCCGACCGTGGTGCTGTGCACGACCACCTACCTGGGCTGGCACTGGCTGAGCGACTCGGTGGCCGGGCTGATGCTGGGGCTGCTGCTGGACCGCATCCTGCACCGGGTGCCCTGGGACGACCTGCCGCTACCCGCCCGGTTCCGGCGTTGGGACCAGCCGTTCACCAAGCCTGTCTAGGCTGCGGCAGGTGGACCAGTTGGCGCGCCGGTTGGGCGTACCCGATGCCGTGATCATCGGTCTGGGGTCGATGCTCGGCGCGGGGGTCTTCGTGGTCTTCGCCCCGGCAGCGGCGACGGCCGGTGGCCTAGGCCTGCTGGTGGCACTGGCCCTGGCCGGATTCGTCGCCTTCTGCAACGCGACAAGTTCGGCCCGGCTGGCGGCCCGCTACCCCGAATCCGGCGGCACCTATGTGTACGGCCGGGAACGGCTCGGCCCGTTCGCCGGCTTCCTAGCGGGCTGGGGGTTCGTGGTCGGCAAGACGGCCAGCTGCGCGGCGATGGCACTGACCATCGGGGCGTACCTCTGGCCGGGGCAGGCCCGGCTCGTCGCCGTCGCCGCCGTCCTCGCGGTGACCGGGGTGAACCTGCGCGGCATCGCCAAGACCGCCACCGCCACCCGCATCCTGGTGCTGGTCGTGCTGGGAGTGCTCGCCCTGGTCGCGGTGGCCGGGGCGACCGAGGTCTCCATCGCCCGGATCGACGCCCCCGGCGGCTCCGCCCGGGGCGTCCTAGCCGCCGCCGGCCTGCTCTTCTTCGCCTTCGCCGGGTACGCGCGCATCGCCACCCTCGGCGAGGAGGTACGCGACCCCGAACGCACCATCCCCCGCGCGGTGCCGCTGGCCCTCGGCCTGGTGCTGGTCATCTACCTGGTACTGGCCGTGATCGCCCTCGGGGTGCTCGGTCCGGATCGGCTCGCCGCCTCGGCCGCACCGCTGGCCGAGGTGGTGACCGCCGCCGGGCTGCCCGGCCTGGACTGGGTGGTCCGCGCCGGGGCCACGGTCGCGGTGACCGGGGTGCTGCTGTCCCTGGTGGCCGGGGTCGGGCGTACCACCCTGGCGATGGCCCGCCGCCGCGACCTACCCGCCGCCCTGGCTGCCGTGCACCCCGTACGCCGGGTGCCGCACCGCGCCGAACTGGCCGTGGCAGCCGTGGTGATCCTGGTGGTGGCGCTGGCCGACGTACGGGGCGCGATCGGCTTCTCCAGCGTCACCGTGCTCGTCTACTACGCAATCACCAACGCAGCGGCATTGACCCTCGGCCGGGACCCGGCCCGGACGCTGTCGGTGCAGGCCCTGGCCGGGGCCGGTCTGGTCGGCTGCATCCTGCTCGCGGTCAACCTGCCGCTGGGCAGCGTGCTCGCCGGTTTCGGCGTCCTCGCCCTCGGCTCAGCCTGGTACGCCCTACGCGCAGCACGCCGCTGAACCAGCCCGGTCACTCCGTCTCACGCGGATGGCCGGTGCCGACATACGTGAGCCAGACCGTACGGCGCTCGTCGTCGACGAGGCACCAGATCCGACCTCCGCCGGTCACCTCGTACTGCTGTTCCCAAGTCCCGCTACCTATTCGCCTCAGGCATCTTCAACCAACTGAAAATCACTCCGAATGACGCCATATTCCGCAGGTTCCACCCAGCAACTGAAGCGGCATCCGAGCAGGCTCGACTGCTCTACCCCCAATTGATACGCCAGAACTTCGGCGTCCGTCTTCCGGATTCTGGAGTCGCCCACCTCACGGAATTCCGCGATCCCGCCACGTTTACCAACCACGACATACTCGACCCTCCCTCCAACCCCACTTCTATCCACATGCTCGCCATGGTCGTCAGCCATCGGCTGACCACAAATGCCACATGCAGGTAGACTGGCGGTTGTATCCGGAGACATTTCAGCATCCTCTCAGGAATTTGGCGGTCGTGAGGTTCAACGTGAAGCACACGCGATGAGAATTAACTAGTCATCCGAACTCCAGCTTCTTATGCCATCCTGACCATCCGGCCAATACGGGTAATCCGGGTGGCGGATCTTGGAGCCGGCGGCAAATCCGGATTTCGGTCGGGCTCGCTGGTTGCGCCAGCGGATGTAGCCGCCGATGGCGGCGTCCTGCTCCGTGTGGCTGCGGTGGTCGATTGCGTTGAGAGCGAAGTAGCGCACTGCGGCGAACTCGGCTTCGATCCAGTGCGGGGAGAAGTTGTCGCAGATCAGAGAGAGCTTCTGGTCGGGCCAGCGGCGGCGCAGGGTCTTGAGGAAACGGAGGAACTCGCGCCAGCGTTTGCGATCGCGGATGCGGTAGTGCAGGCGGCCGGTGGCCAGGTCGAGGGCGGCGATCATGTGCCGAACGCCCTGGTCGCGGGTGTAGGTGGCGCGCAGCCGTGCCGGCTGTCCCTGGAATCGCCAGGCCCGGCCGGGGCGTGGTTGCAGGTTCAGCGGCCCGAATTCGTCGACGCAAATCACCCTGCCGCCGACGGGTGGGTGGTCGTAGAGGTCCAGGATCCGGCGCATCTTGGTCGTGAAGTCGGGATCGGTGCTGGCCTTCCAGTTGGCGAGACAGGCCCGGGATCCCTGTCGGTGGCGGGCTGCTGGGTTACGTCTGGGGAGCTGTGCTGCTTTCCGTGACGGAGGCGAAGCGGTACCGCGTGGTACAGTGCGGTACATGATGAGGATTACGCTGCGGGAGTTCCGTGATGGCGCGGGTCGTGTGTTGGACGGGGTTGAGCGCACCGGTGAGCCGGTCATCATCACGAAGTACGAACGGCCTGTCGCCGTGCTGGTCGGCATCGACGAGTGGGAGGAGATCGAGGCGTTCCGGGACCATAGGGACGCTGCGGTGATCGCTCGTTCCCGTGCCGAGGGACAGTTCGTGCCGCTGTCGGCGGCTTTGGAGTCGCTCGGGGTTGATCCTCGTGAGGTGGAGGCGCTGCTGGCTGACCGGGCCAATGGTGAGGCGGCGTGAAGGTTCAAATCGACCGGGACGTGCTGGTCTGGCTGCACAAGCAGCCACGCAACGTGTTCCTGACCGTCCTGAGCGCAATCCTCGGCTTGGTCTCCGACCCTGTGCCACAGAACTCGACCGAGATGCGCGACGGATCCGGGCGTCGGCTGCGCGTCGGTGACTACCGGATCCTCTACCGCCTCGACCGCGACGAGTTGACCATCCACGCCGTCGGGCACCGCAAGGACGTCTACACCTAAGCCACACGGTTCCCGTGGCCTTGTCTGGCCCTGTTCGCCTTCGACCCCTGGCGCTCCAGCATCCTGCTCGTCGCCGGAGACAAGGCCGGACGCTGGCAGCAGTGGTACACCGAAGCGATCCCCCTGGCCGAGCAACGCTACGAGATCTACCTGAAGGAACGCGCCAAGGAGGAGAGCCGACAGCCATGAGCGCTACGCACGCTGGAGCGACATCCGCGCCGCTCACGTCGAGCGCGCCGGCGGCGAGCAGTCCGTCGAAGACGGCAAGCGGGAACTACTCGCCACCGTGGTCGGACACCACCTCGCCGAGGTACGCCGCGCCCGCGGCCTAACTCAACAGCAGACCGCCGACCGCATGGGCGTCACCAGAGGCCGAGTCTTCCAGATCGAACAAGGCGAGTTCTCGGGCCAAGACGTCGTCGCCCGCTACGTCGCACGAGCACACGCCCGCCCTCATCGGCCGGCATTCCTGCTTACCGAGATAGCCCAATCTTCGCCGGACCGATGCCAGGTCGTCTCGACCTTCGTCACCTTCCCGTCCTGGTTCTTCGCAAACACCCAATGTCACCGAGCGCAGAACTCAGACAGGCAGATGAACCAGCATATCCGTCAACCGGAGCTGCGCGAATAGGCGAAACTCCGAACATCACTCCACTCGTAATGGAGAGCCTTTCGGTTTGCCCAGGAGGCCATCGCATCAACAAGACTTCGAACATCCGCGCCACGCGGCACGTCAAAAGCAAGGAAACGATCGCCATGCATTTCCATGCCTATCCCCAGATTGGAAGCAATTGCCGTGAGAGACTCGCAAACACTATCCGGATTGACGTCACAACCTTCGCGCCGCTCGTGTACTAGTGCGCGAAGGACGCGGTTGCCGGACAGGCCTACAACTTCACGGACAAAGACACCATCTGGATCGAGGACAACCTCATCCAGGTATGCCAGACCGTAGGCACAGAACGGTATACACGCGACCCGAAAATGGTCACCCAAGGGGTTCAGCCAGACCTGTTCGAGTTGACCAGGAAGACCGGAGTAAGTCAGATCGACCATGGCAATGTGATACGGAGCATCTCGGCCGAATGGTTCGACATGATTCACATATATCGCGTCTGTCACACACCCTCATTTCTTGCCCCGGCCTGCATGTAGCAGGAACCACTCCTGAGTCATCCTAGCCGGCCAGTGTGCCGGTGGCCACGTGCCCGTGAATCCCGCTGGAGGATTATACGGCACCATCCCATCACGCTTTGAGCTATTGCACTTCGTGCAAATCGGTGTCGTATTTTGATCAGTCAGATCGCCGCCATGAATTCTCGGCTCGACATGATCGACAGCCTGCGCCGGGTTTTGCCTGCAGTAGGAACACAAGGGAGTCGGCTTAGTGGCATCAGCCTGGACGCCGATGTTGTAAGCCTTAAGCATTGGTTTCGGAATTTCCTCACGAGCCCCTAGGCCACCACTCGATCCTCCTGGGATGTCATAGATAGGCTCACTTCGGGGCCCACATATATCCGACCGCGGCTTATTGATGTTGTGGACGAGGACGGGTTGGTCGTCGATGACGATGTAGTACGTGTGGATGTCGGCGACGGTGAGGTCGCGCATCTCTTCGAGGCCGAGCTTGTTGAGCACCGCCACGACGGTGACCGCGCCCTGGCCCTTGACCAGCAGCTTCGTACCCGGCTTCAGGTCCTTGGCGTCGGTCCACTTCCGCTCCGAGGCGTTCCAGAACGGGTGATGCCAGGTCGTCTCGACCTTCGTCACCTTCCCGTCCTGATCCTTCACCGTCAGATCGGTCAGATCCTCGTCGAGGTTGCGATGCAACTGGGTGACCTGCTTCGGCACCGACCCACCCGCCACCGGATCGGTGGCCATGACCTTGTCACCGACGTTGACATCCTCGATCGGCCGACTACTGCCATCAGCCATCAACACCGGCGTCTTCGGATCAAAACTGTGCCGACGACCCGACGTCGAACACGACGCACCAACACCACCGACCGAAATACCAAACCCGCCACCACCGGAGCCGCCGGCGACCGCACCACCACTACGCGCGCCACCACCGCTCTTACGGTTCAACGCACCCAGACCCGGCACCATGTTCTCCGCCGTCGCACGCGGGTTGTAACTCCCCGTCATCGCCAGCTGCGACATCGCGTCCTCGACACCAGCCTCAGCCGACTCCGTCGCCAACCGACCCAACAGACCCGTGCCAGCCTTCTTCGCCACCGCCGCACCGACCTTGGCCGCGATCGCACCACCAGCACCACCGACCAAACCGGTGACCGCACCGGTGCCCAGCGAACCCAACGCGTCACCAATACTGTGGATATCGCCCTGCGCCGCATCCTTCGCCAGGTTGATCAACGCCCCGGCACCCACCATGCAGGCCACCGCACCCGCACCCGCAGTCACTGCCGTGCAGGCGATACCGGCGAGGATCGCACCACTGATCGCGGCGACCTCCAGCAGGACGTCCTTGTGGTCCTTGACCCACTTCTTGGCCGCGTTCGTGGCGTCACGTACCTGGCTGACGGCCTTCTTGACGGTTCGCTGCGCCTTGGCCGCGACCTTCTTGCCAGCCTGTTTCGCCTTCGCGACCGCCTGCTTGGCCTTCTTCTTGACCTGGGCGACCTTCTTGGTGACGTGTTTCTTGGCCGCCTCGTACTTCTTCTTGACGGTGCGTTTGACCTGGTTGTACTTCTTCTTGACCTGCTGTTTGACCTGGGTGTATTTGCGTTTTGCCTGTTGGACCTTCTTCTTGACGGTGGTCTTCGCCTTCGTCACCGTCTTGGTCACCGTCGACTTGGCCGACCGATACGCCGACGAGGCGTACGAGTAGGCGCTGGAGGCGTACGACGAGGTGTACGAGTACGCCGAACGCACCGTCGAGGAGACCGAGCTGACCGCCCGGGAGAAGGACTTCTTGAGGCTTCCCAGGCCCCAGTGCCCGGTGGGGTCGGTGACGATCAGCGGGTTCGCGTCGCCGTACTGGTAGCGGTTGGCGTTGATCGAGTCCGGGACCGGGCTGTTGTTGGCCGTGTCCCGGGTGTCGAACTGCCCGGTGTCGGTGTTGTACCAGCGGGCGTGCATGTTCACCCGGTTGGTCAGCGCGTCGGTCCACTCCGACTGGTAGCCGAGCTGCCCCAGCAGACCGACCGTGGTCAGCACCTTGCCGAGCGGGTCGTAGGTGACCGAGCCGGTCAGTGCCGTACCGGTCGGGCTGAACTGGCCGACCACGTCGCTGTGCAGGTCGGTCCAGACCAGCCGCTTGTCACCGCCGGAGGCGGCACCGACCACCTCACCGGACGGCCCACGCACGTAACTCGCGGAGGCGTCGGCGGCCAGGTCGTTGCCGAGACCGGTGTACGAGTGGCCGGGCCGCATCGCCCGACCGAGACCGTCGTACGTGTAGGTCTGCGTGCCGCCCGCGGACTGCTGCTCGATCACCTGCCCGAACGCGTCGGTACGGGTGATGTTGCCGCCGGCCTGGGCCAGGGTGCCGCGAGCGGTGTAGGTGTATCCGGCACCGTCGGCGTTGATCAGCCGGTTGCGCTGGTCGTAGGTGAACAGCTTGCTGCCGTTCTGCACCCGGTTACCAGACTTGTCGTACGCGTACACCGTGATCGCGCTGCCGTTGTTCCACGAGGTCAGCCGGTCAGCGAGGTCGTAGGTGTAGGTGTTCGCCGCCGAACCGGCGAAGCCGGTCGTGGTCTTGGCGATGATGTTGCCGTTGAGGTCCCAGTCGTACGAGATCTTCGCCAGCGAGGCCCCGGACGGCGACTTCAGTTCGTCGCCGGTGAGCCGGCGCAGCGGGTCGAAGGTGAAGTTGCGCGTGTTGCCGTTCGAGCCGTACGTGATCTTCGTGACCTGGGACAGCGTGTTGTAGGTGTAGGCCATCTGCACGCCGGCCGTCGGGTTGGCCAGCGTCGAGAGCCGTCCCGCGACGTCGTACCCGTAGGAGGTGGTGCCGGCCGCGTCCTGCCGGGAGGCGAGGCGCCCGTCGGCGTCGTAACCGAACGCCGAGTTCCCGGAGGGACCGGTCACCGACACCGGCAGATCGCGGTCGTCGTAGCTGATCGTGTTGGTGCCGCCGGGACCGGACAGCGAGGTCATCCGGCCGGCCAGGTCGTAGCCGAACTCCCGGTCCTCGGTTTGCACCTCGGCACCGGCGCCGGACTGCCGGATCAGCTGGCCCGAGTCGTCGTACGAGTTGGTCACCGTGACCCCGCCGGGCAGGATCTGCTGCACCGGCAGGCCGCTGCGGTCGTACTCGATGGTGAAGGTGCGGTCGGCCGGGTTCGGGTGGGCGCTGGTGGCCGGTTCGATCTGCGACTCGGGAAGCCCCCACGAGTTGTACGTCGTGTAGAAGGCGTTGCCCCGCCCGTCGGTGAACCGGGTGCGGTTGCCTTCCAGGTCGTAGCCGAACGTGGTGACGATCGAATCCGATCCGGAGATCGGCTGGATCTGCTTGGTCAGCACGCCCGTCGCGTCGTACTCGAAGGTGGTGGTGGTGCCACGCGCGTCCGTGCTGGACACCATGTTGCCGGCCCGGTCGTAGCGGGCCACCTGCTCGGAGAGCAGAGCCCCGCCTGCGGCGCGCTCGGTCGTACGGATCGCCCGCCCGGCCAGGTCGTACTCGACGGTGGAGTACGAGCCGTCCGGCCGGATGCTCCTGGTCGTCCGGCCCTCCGCGTCGTACTCGTAGCGGGTCCGGTTGTTGGCGCCGTCGAGCACCGAGGTCGGCTCACCGAGCACGTTGTACTCGGTGCTGCTGGTCACGCCGGTCGCGCTGGTGACCACCGACGGCCAGCCCTGCGCGTTGTAGGCGTAGTGGGTGGTGTGGTTCGTGCCCTGCTGCCGCACGACCTCCGTCGTGGTGACCGTCCGACCGAGGTAGTCGTACGTCGCGGTGGTGACCGCTCCGGTCGGGTCGGTGGACGACAGCATGTTGCCCAGGTCGTCGTAGGTGTAGGTGCTCGCACCATCGTTCGGCGCGATCGTCCTGGAGACCCGGCCGAGTTGGTCGTACTCGTAGCGGGTCACCCGGCCCGCCGGGTCCGTCACGGAGACGAGCTGCCCAGCCGTGTCGTACGCCTGGGTGGTTCGCGGGACGATCGGGGTCGACGAACCCGGCGGCGTGTACGCCGGGGCCTGCTCGGCCACCACCCGGCCGACCGCGTCGTACTCCACCACCGACCAGTTGCCGTTGGCGTCGCGGGTGTCGGTCGGCTCGTCGAACGTGTTGTAGCCGACCCAGCTGACCGCGTTGGCCATCGTCGAAAGCTGCCCGGCCTGCTCGACCAGGGCCGCCGGAGAGGTGGTCTTCACCGCCCGGCCTTCCTCGTCGTACCCGTAGTAGGTGGTGTTGCCGTTCGGGTCGGTGACGGAGGTGGGCAGGCCGTCGAAGTCCAGGGTCTGCGAGGTCCGGATGACCTGCGCGTCCGCCGCCGGCACCGCGCCGGTCCTGACCTGCCCGATCTCGGTGGCGGAGAGCGCCTTCTGGTACGCCTGCACATCACTGATCGAGCCGGGAAACCAACCGAAGCCGTCGGCGCCACCGATGGTGAAGGCGGTCGACACGTTGTTGAGGCTCTCGGTGATGTTCACCGTGGTTTGCAGCACACCGTCGGCGTAGAGCCGCATCGTCTTGCCGACGGAATCCACCGCGAGGGTCAGGTGCGTCCAGGTACCCATCACCGCGGACCCGTGCGGACCGCCGCCGCCGAACCAGGTGGTGGTGCCGTCGGCCTTGCGGACCGACATGGCGGCATACCACCGGTCGCTGACCGGCGAGTAGAAGACCTTGAGTGCGGAGTTGCCGATCGCGCCCGGCGCGGAGAAGACGAGTTGTTCGTCCCCCAGGGCGGCGTTCTTCGAGGCGAGCTTCACCCAGGCGGTGACCGAATACGCCCGGGTGGTGTCCACGACCGGGCCGGACTTGAGGTATCCGGTGGTGCCGTCGAACACGGCCGAGCCACCACGGTCGGTGGACCAGGTGACGCCACCGAGCGCGGTAGCGGGGCTGTTGCCGACGGAGTCGGCCGCCGTCGTCCCCCCGGTCTCGGCGAGCTTCCACCGGGCCACCGGCGTCAGGGCGGTGGAGGTGTACTCGGTCTCGGCGATCGCCCGTCCGGCGTTGTCGTACATCGCCTCGGAGATGCTGGTGGGCGTGCCGTCCGCGCCGGTGGAGACGGTGGAGACCACGTTGTCGTCGGCGTCGTAGGTCAGGGTGGTGGTTCGCTTCAGCCCGTCCGGGTCCACCGTCGTGGAGATCGTCCGGCCGGCCGCGTCGTAGGTGGTCGTGGTGGTGGTGTGACCGTTGTTCGTCACCTCCCGCACCACATTGCCGGCCGCGTCGTAGAAGTTCTCCTCGATCAGGAACTCGTTGCCCGCGTTGTCGGCGCGTACCACCCGCGCCTCAAGACCGTTGTCGGTGTAGGTGTAGCGGGTCTCCCAGTTCATCGAGTCGACCTCGCGGGCCAGTCGACCCGCCGGGTCGTAGGACCGCTGGGTGGTGACCAGATCGCGGGGCGCGGAAGGGTTGTTCGGGTCGCCGGTGAAGCCGACCACCGTCGAAGTGAGCAGGTTGCCCTCGACGTCGTAGGTGCTGGTGGTGACCCCGCCGTCCGGTTCGGTCTCGGTGACGATCCGGCCGTACAGGTCGTACGCGAACTGGGTGGTCTGGTTCGCCGCGTTGGTGACCGACACCTCCTGCCCGTACGCGTTGAAGGTGTGCCTGGTCGTACGCGGTGCGTCGCCGCCGGTCAGGTCGCTGACCGTGACCTCGGTGATGTTGCCGTCCACGTCGTAGGTGGTGCTGGTGTGGGCGGTGTGCACCGCGCCGGTGACCCGGTTGGTCACGGCGGGCTCGGTTTCGGTGATCTCCCGACCGAGCAGGTCGTACGTCCGACTGGTGACGAGCCCGCTGGGATGGGTGTCGGTCACCTCGGTCTCGGTGAGCAGCTGCCCGAGGCCGTCGTACGTGTATCGGGTGATCTTGCCGCCGGGTTCGATGAGCTCGGCGATGTCACCGCTGGCGTAGTAGATGATCTGCTGGATCTGCCCGCCCGGCGTGGTCACCGTGGCCGGCAGGCCGGGCGGCGCGAAACCGCCGTCCTTGGCCGCCACCGTGGTGCCGTCGGTGTACGTCATGCGGGTGACCCGGCCGAGCGGATCGGTGATGCTGGTCTGGTTGCCCTTGGTGTCGTAGTCGTAGCTGGTCAGGTAGGTGTTGTCGGTCTCCGACGCCGACCGGCCGTCGCGCAGGGTCAGCATCAGATCGTTGCGGGCGTCCGGGGTGAGGGTGGTGGTCGTCGCGTCCGGGAAATAGGTGTAGTAGACCGACGAGCATTTGCCGGCGGACTGGTCCTGGCAGGTGATGACCTGTTTGGTGTTACCCCGGGCGTCTTGCAGTTCCTGGGTCCAGACGCCGCGCGGATCGTAGGTGAGGTTTCCGTAACCGCCGACGTCGTAGCCGAACTTCGTGGTGTTGCCCAACCCGTCGGTCTGGGCCACCAGCCGGTGGCCGTTGACCAGGTCGTAGGTGTAGGAGGTGGTCTCACCGGTCGGCCCGGTCACGGTGATCGTGGAGACCGGCATCGGGAAGGCGGTGGCGACCCCGGAGATCATGGTCACCGCGACCGGGGCGGTCTGCTTCGACGCCAGGAAGTGCGTGGCCACCTGCTCGGCGGAGAGCTGCGAACGGTAGAACGCCACCTCGGCGATCGAGCCGGGGAAGTAGCCGACGTCCCCGGTGCCGTGCATGGGCCAGTTGCCGGCCCACTTGCCCGCTCCGACGTACGCGTTGACGGCATCGGTGGTGACGAGCTCGTAGTCAAGCTTGCCGATGGAGATGCCGTCCAGGTAGAGCGACTGGGTGTTGCTGGCGGCGGAGAGCACCACGTGATGCCACTTGTTGTCGTTGACGGCTATCGGGCTGGTGATCACCCGGGTGGGACTGCCGGTCCAGAACCCGCCACGCAGCTTCCCATCGGTGCCGACATAGAGCGACGGGGTCCAGTTGCCGGTCACCGACGGGTCGTTGATCGGGCTGGCCTGGTAGCTGTAGAGGACGCCGCCCTTGTTGTTGCCGGACGGCATCTTGAACCACATCTCGATGGAGTTGGGGCCGGTGGTGGGCATGTCCTCGGGCGGCAGCACCAGATGCGAGGAGGTGCCGTTGAACGATCCGGCCTTGCTGTCGCTGAACGGACCGGCCACCCCGAGGGTGACCTGGTGGTAGGTGGCCGTACCACCCTGCACCTCGTTGACCGCGTCCGTCACCTCGATCTCGCCGAGGCGCCAGTAGTCCGCCGGCTTGGCGCCGAGCACCGAGGCCGCGTAGACGTCGCTGCTGCCGGAGACGGTCGGGCTGCCCAGCTGCCACACCCCGCCGTTCTCGTCGGTGACCGTGGCGACTCGGCCGCTGACCTTGTCGTAGCCGATCTCGGCCGTGACCCCGCCCGACGGGCGGACCACCTTGCTGAGGACCGGATGGCTGGTCCGACCGACGCTGTTGAGTTCGGCGGCGGTGGTGGCGGTCAGGGCCTGGTTGAAGAACGCGACCTCGGCGATGGAGCCGTTGAAGTAGGTCGCCTTGGCCGGGTTGGCACCGGAGTTGACGTGCGTCGGCCAGGAGCCGCCGACGAAGCCCGCGCCGACAAGCACGTTCGCCGACCCGCCGGCGATCTGGGCGATCGTCCCGTTCAGGGTGCCCTTGAGCGCGCCGTCGAGATAGAGCCGCTGCACGTTACCGGCACCGGCCAGCACCACGTGATGCCAGGCGCCGTCGGTGACCGCGACGTCCGTGGTGATCGTCGCGACGCTGCCGGTCCAGAATCCGCCGCGCAGCTTGCCGTCACTGCCGATGTAGAGCGACGGGGTGTAGTTGCCGGCGGTGGTGCCCTTGCTGATCGCGTCGGCCTGGTAGCTGAAGAGCACACCGTTCGGGGTGCTCGTCTTGAACCACATGCTGATCGACTGGTACTGCCCGTCGGCGACCAGCTTCCCGGGCAGTTGGACGTGTGAGCTGGTGCCGTTGAAGGTCGCGGTGGTCGCGGTCGAGCCGGGCAGCGCGGCCGGCTGACCGAGGGTCACGTTGGTGTACCGGGCGTTGTCGACTCCCGCGTTGCTCAGCACCTCGCTGACCGCGGTGGTCGCCCCGGCACCCTCGTCCAGTCGCCAGTACGAGTACGGGCCCGCGTTGAGCACCGCGTTGGCGTACTGGGAGGTGGTGTCCTGCTGATAGGTGGTGCAGTTGGTGTGGTCCGTCGGCGGGCACACCCTGGTCAGCTGGTCGTTGGCGCCGTAGCTGTACGTCCAGGTGGCGATCGTGTTCGGGTCGCCGGGCACGGCCGGGTCGGTGTAGACCGTGGCGACATGCGGCTTGGTCGACCCGGCCGGAGTCGACCAGGTGAAGTGCAACGAGCGGCCGGAGGCCGATGTCGCTGTGATCAGATTCGCCGAGCTGTCGTAGGAGAAGGTCATCGCCCGGCCGTTGGCGTCGGCGATCCGGGTGACCTTGAATACCCCGGTGCCGGTCGCCCGGCCGAACGTGTAGACCGTGGCGTCCTTGTCGGTCAGGGTGTAGCCGGTGACCGTGCCGCCGGAATCCTTGGTCTCGACGAAGGTGGCGAACCGGCCGGACGGCGGGCTGAAGGTGCCGTTGGCGTTGCGACCGAAGGCGACGTCCTGGCCGGTGGGATAGGTGACCAGCACCGACTGCACGCTGCCGGCGACGTCCTTGACCTGGGTCGCCCGCACGTCGACCAGGCTCGACCAGCCGGCGCCGAAGGCGTTGTCGCGGCGGGTGTCCAGGCTGTTGTAGCTACGGGTCACCGAAAGCGAAGGCCCGACTGTGCTGATGCTGGCGTCGGTGGCCGAGGTGGTGTAGTTGCCGACGCTCGGGTCGAAGCCCTTACCGGCGTTCTGCGCGAGGTTCGTGGTGAGCAGCGGCTGCGGTACGGAGGTGGTGAACGCGTACGCGGGATAGACCGCGCTGTAGCTGACCTTGTCGTACACCCGGACGGTGTACAGATATGTCTTGTTCCACGCCAGCTTGCCGGCGGGCACCGTCCAGGTCGGGCTGCTCACCCATCCCGAGTTCACCACGGCCGCGTTGGTCGCGGCGTCGGTGATGACGTAGTTGTAGGTGAAGCCCTTGTTGGGCCACTTGTCCGAGTCGACCGCCCGCGAGAGCAGTTGCGGGGTGAGGGTGTTGACCACCGCGTTGTTGCCCGGGTAGCGCAGGTTGATCTGCGGCGCGACGTTGTTGGAGTAGGTCAACTCCAGGTACGGCTTGTACGCACCGGCGGAGTAGTTGGCGGCGGTGAAGCGCTTCCAGGCGGTCGAGTCGGTCACCGAGGCGGTCAGCGCCAGGCCCTCGTTCATCCCGCCCGTCGACCAGTCGTTGAAGGTGTCGACGGCGAGCGGCACGGTGACCCACTTGCCGGTGCTGCGGACCGCGTTGGTGTTCGTACAGGCCGGGTAGTTGTCGGTGATCGTCAGCGATCCGATCGACGACGAGATCGCCGGGCCGGGGTAGCTTCCGGTGGTCAGGTTCGCCACCGTCCACGCCTCGTTGACCCGGTGGACGTTGAACGGCTTGTGCGACGTGCAGTCGTACGACCAGGTGTGGTAGAGCTTCAGCTTCGCGCCAGTGATCCGCTTGCCCATCAGGCCGTCATCGTCGAACTCGTCGAAGTGGATGAACGAGCGAGCCTTGACCGTGCCACCGTTGTAGGTGCCGACCGGCAGGTTGTCACCGTTGTGGTTGGTCGTGCTGGAGTCGTTGTCGACGTAGACGTCGCCGGTCGTACCGGTGGTGGTGGTCGGGTCCACCCGGACCGGGTACTCCCGCGCCGGGTCGTTGAGCCAGGTCGAGTCGGCGACGACCTTCAGTGCCACCTGACCGTCGACGGTCACCAGTTCGAAGTTGACCGCCGAGGACTCTGCCGGTGCCCCGGACTGCGGGTCGACCTTGGAGTCCTGCATCGACCCGTGCGGGAACCAGGCGACCGCCTTGCCGTCGCTGTTGAGCAGTTCCACCGAGCCCTCGGCGGTCGGGCGTGGCGTCAGCCCGTCCAGATCCAGGGGGAACACCCAGGTCGAGGCCGCCTCCGGCGACCGCAGGATCAGGGTTTCCTTGATCCCGGCGTCGAAGGTGGTCAGCTCCAGGTCGGTGTGCGGCAGGACATCGCGGTAGACGGCGGTGGGTCCGGTGACCTCGGGGGCGCCGATGGCGCTGCCTTCCAGTCGGTAGGCGACGGACTCGCCGGTCGGCAGGGTGAGCCGGGCCAGTTCCGCTTCCTGGGCGGTGGCCCCGCTCCTGGCGCCGGCGGCGGCGCTGCGATCGGCACCGGCGGACGGGGCCCCGGCCACGGAGAGCTTCAGCCGGTTCGCCTTGACGTGCAGGCGTCCGTCGGACCGACGGGTCAGGTCCGAGTCGATCTTCTGCCAGGTGCCGTCGGCGGCCAGGTAGTTGACCGGACGGTTGTGGGTGCGCTTGGTGAACGACCCGTCCGCGTTGACGTAGACGTCGGAGCGGGCGCTGGACCGGCGGGCGTCCCGCTTGCTGGTGCGGGCGTCGAACCCGGGCTCGGCGACTCCGGTCTGCTCCGGGGTGGACTCGATCTGATGTGGCTGATACGAGTCGAGCGTGCCGGCGGCAGGCTTCGGTGCCCGCCCGGCACCGCGTCGCGCATCGGTTGCCGCTGCGGGTGCCTGCGGATCGACCTGCACCGGCCGACCCGTCTGCTGCACCGGCAGCCCGACGAAGGCTGCGGAGGCGGACCACGCCGGATGCTGTCTGAACCAACTCAGCCAGGTGAGCGGAAACTCGCCACCGGGCCGCACCACGTCCGGCGGTACCGCGACGGTCAGCCCGAAGATCACAGCGACGACCAGCGCCGAGCGGCGGCCGGCCCTGCTGAAGGATCGGCCCATGGCCGCTCACTCCCCCGTAAATATTGATGATTCCGAGGGAATTTTTGTGGCTAGCTGATCATGGGACAAGCTGTCCGAACGAACAGATCCTGAAAAAAACCTGAGAGCTCAGGAGCGCGTTCGGGTCAGCGCCACAACCAGGTCATGTGCTTGTCTCCGCACCACTTCCGGGTCGCTATCATCCACAACCGACACATTCCGACCCGGCTCGATGGTGCCGAACGCAACAAAACGCGCCTGGGGATAGCGGGCAGCGATTTTTGTCACTCCGGCGACCGGTGCCGCGCCGACCGCGAAGATCACATCGCAGCGGTTCTGCACCAGACCGGCCAGAAAGGTTTCCGCCTGCGGCCCGGTCTGCGGACCGTCCACTTCGAGATACTGCACCTTCACCTGCGTTGCGAGAGATGCCTCCTGCATCCCACTCCACACCGGACTGGCTTCCGGGGAGGCAACCCCCTGAGCGCCGGTGAGCAGGCAGGCGGTCTCGGCTCGGTACTCGCGCTGACGCGGCGGCGGTTCGTCGTCCGGCCAGAGCAGCCAACCGGCGGTCAGCACCACCACGAGACCGGCCGCCACCAGGGCCCAACGCAACACCCGACGTGGCACGAACCCCCACGGCGGCCCGCCCCGGCGGGGCACCTGCCGCACCCGGGCTCGCCGTCCGACCCCACCACCAAGCACGGCCGCACCTTACTCCGCGCCCGGCAGCGGCGAGCGCACCGGCTCACGCTCCCGCCGGGACAGGTGGAAGCTCACTCCTCGGTCTCTCTCGGCAGCGGCGGTGTCCCGACCGCGATCTCCTCCTCGGGCGGGGCGGCCTCGCGGAGCAGGGCGTTCAGGCCGGCGCGCCGGGCCACCACGGTCAGCCGGTCCCCGGCCACGATCACCAGACGGTGATCGGGCGACCAGTCGTAGCGCTGGCCGGGGCGGGCGTGCGCGAGCAGCCGTACGCTGCCGGCCTTGCCGACGGCGGCCAGCGGGCGGCCGTCGAGGGCCGAACCGGCCGCCACCGGGACCTCGGTTACCAGTAGGGCGTGCCGGCCGACCGGGATGGTGGCGATCACCGCCCGGTCCAGCAGGGCGGCGGCGAACGAGGGGGCGGCCAGGTAGGAGACGCTGCGGGAGGTGCCGATGCCGAAGGCCCGCTGCACCCGCTCGGCGAAGTGGCCGTCGAACAGCCGCAGCACCACCCGGAGTTGATCGTTGAGAGTGCGGCCGTTGAGCGCGGCCCGCAGGTTGGCCCCGTCGTCCGTGGAGACCACCACCAGGGCCTGGCAGGTGGCCACCGAGGCGGCCCGCAGGGTCTCCTCCTCGGCGGCGTCCCCCACCACCAGGGGTACCCCCAACCGGCGGGCCAGCCCGGCGCCCCGGGCGTCCCGGTTCTTGTCGATCGCCACCACCTCGACGCCGAAGTCGTTGAGCTGGGCCATCACCCGGGTGCCGATGTTGCCCAGGCCCACCACCACGACATGCCCGGACCGCTCGGGCAGGATCCGCCCGGTGTGCAGGGCCAGCCGGGCGTTGACCACCCCGTCGACCACGACCGCTGTGATCAACGGGATCAGGGCCAGCCCGGCCAGGTTGAGGATCACCTGCACGACCTGTTCGGCGCCGCCTTTGGCGGTGTCCGGGTCCTGCCCGGTGAGGGTGGTGACCAGGGTCAGGTAGAACGCGTCGGCCAGGCTGACGTGCGCCGCGTTGGCGTACAACCCGCCGAGTAGCCCGACCACCGCGAGCAGCAGGATGACCGTGATGCCGATCTTGCGGGTGGCGAAGCTGCGGATCGCCCGCAGCACGGTGGTCACCGGCCGACGCCGTCGACGTTGTCGGCGCGCCCGGGCCAGCCGGCGGGCGGCCAACTCCGTGCCGACCGGCCGACCGGCGGCCTCGGCGAGCACCAGATCGGCGGCCCGGTCGTCGGCGGGCAGCACCAGGTCCTGCTGCGGATCGCGGGTGTCGGCCACCGGGCAGACCACCTCGCTGGGGCGTACGTCCTGGCGGCGGGCCAGGTAGAGGGTGCGACCGCCGTGCCGGAAGTGGGTGGGTGCGACCTCACCGAGGGCGGCGGCCACGAAGGCCGGGGCGGCTATCGAGGCGTCCGACAGCACCGCCGAGTCGGGGAAGATCTGCCGCACCCCGTTGGCCAGGCCGGTGTTGAACATCCGCACCACCAGGCGCAACCCGGGCTCGACTTCCTGGGCGCAGAGGGCGGCGTGCATGTTGCCCACGTCGTCCTGGTGCAGCAAAGCCAGCCCGGCCGCCCCGGCCAGGTTGGCCCGGCGGAAGGTGTGCTCGTCCAACCGGTCGGCCCGGATCACCTCGACGCCGGGCAGGTCCCGGCCGTCGGGAGCGGGGGAACGCTGCCGGGTCGGCACGATCAGGGTGATCCGCAGCCGCCCGGCCTGCGGTTCACTGCCCCGCAAGGCGAGCACCACCCAGTAGGCGAGGGGATCCTGACCGCAGATCACGTAGTGGGCCCGGGGCTCCCCGTTGACCCGCAACCGGCGGCTGGCCCGCAGGGCCCGATCGAGCAGCGGCTCCGCCATGACCGGCATGGTAGTAAGCCGGTCGCAATCCGCGCAGCCCCGCGACGATCATGATCGTCGACCGGTCGGCATGGGCCGGGCCGTGGCGGGTAGGCCCTGCGACATGCAGACCTTCCTGCCGTATCCGGACTTCCTGGCCAGCGCTCGGGCCTTGGACCAGCGTCGGCTGGGCAAGCAGCGGGTCGAGGCGATCCAGGTGCTGCGCGGGCTGACCCGGCCCGGTTACGGCTGGCGCAACCACCCCGCGGTGAAGATGTGGGCCGGGTACGAGGAGGCCCTGACCCGCTACGGGCTGGACGTCTGCGAGGTCTGGTGTGCCGCCGGCCGGGCCGACACCTGCGCCGTCACCCTGGCCGCCGACCTGGCCACCGCCTGCGGCATCGAGCAGGTCCGCTCCCAGCACGAGTTGGCCGTGGCCGGGGAACTGCCACCCTGGCTGGGCCGCGACGATCTGCATCTGAGCCACCGATCCTCGCTGATCCGCAAGGACCCCGACCACTACCGCCCGATCTTCGGCGACCAGGTACCCCTGGACCTCGAATACGTCTGGCCCCCCTCCGACCGCCCCCGCCGCTGCCTTTGAGGTGCAAGGAAGGGCCCCCTGTTAACGCCTGGCGAGGTGAAAGGGCCCCTTGTTAACACGCGACTGTTTCCGACATCTCCGGCACACTGTGGAGTCAGGGGGTGTCCGGTGGCGCTGTCGCAGGTGGTGGGTCGGCTTCTCGGCGTACGTCCGTACCAGGTCCAGCCCGGCGGGGGTGGTGCGTCCCGGGTGCCGCAGCCGGTGACCGCCCTGGTCGTCGGTGGCGGAATCGCCGGTGTGTCCGCTGCGGTGGTGCTCGCCGAGCGGGGTGTCGAGGTGACCGTACTGGAGGCCGCCCCGACCCTGGGGGGTCGGCTGGGGGCCTGGCCACAGACCCTGGCCGACGGCACCCGACAGGTCAACGAGCACGGCTTCCACGCCTTCTTCCGGCAGTACTACAACTGGCGGAACATCCTGCGTCGGATCGACCCGAAACTGCGGTTCCTGCGGCCGGTACCCAGCTATCCGGTGCTCAGCGCCCAGTGGCCGACCGAGGAGTTCGGCCGGCTACCACCCGCCCCACCGGCGAACCTGCTCACCCTGCTGGTACGCAGCCCCAGCCTGCGGCTGCGGGACCTGCGCGGGATGGACCGGGACGCCGCCCTGCCCCTGCTCACCTACGACCCGGTACGCACCTACGCCGAGTTCGACGAGCGCACCGCCGACGATCTGCTCACCTCGTTGCGCCTGCCGGACCGGGCCCGCGCGATGCTGTTCGAGGTCTTCTCGCACTCGTTCTTCAACCACGAGGCGCAGATGTCGGCCGCCGAGATGATCGCCCAGTTCCACTTCTACCTGCTCGGCAACCCGGAAGGGCTGGCCTTCGACTGCCCGGAGGACGACTACGCCACCACCATCTGGGGCCCGCTGACCCGACATGTCGAACGCCACGGGGGTCAGGTGGTGACCGGAGTTGCGGCGACCGGGCTGCAACGCACGGACACCGGCTGGCAGGTGACGACCACCGAGGGGGCGTACCAGGCCGGGCAGGTGGTGCTCGCCGTCGACCCGGCCGCCCTCGCCGCGCTGGTCGCGGCCTCCCCCGGCCTGGCCGACACCGCGCCGCAGCTGGTTGCGGCGATGCCCGGGTACGGCGAACCCGGCCCGCCGTACGCGGTGGCCCGGTACTGGTGCCAGGGGGATGTCGCCGCCGCACGGGCGATCTTCAGCGGGGTCACCCGCCAGTCCACCCTGGACTCGGTGACCCTCTACCACCGGCTGGAGCAGGGCAGCCGACGCTGGGCCGAGGAGACCGACGGCTCGGTGCTGGAACTGCACGCGTACGCCTGCGAACCGGACGTGCCCGCGACGGAGCTGGCCGGGCGGATGTGGGCCGAGTTGACCACCCTCTGGCCGGAGGTGGGGCGGCTGCGGGTACGGGAGCTGCACGCCCGGGTGGAGGCCAAGGCGCCCGCCTTCGCGCCGGGCAGCCATGCCCGACGGCCCGGGGTACGCACCGACGCTCCCGGGCTCTACCTGGCCGGCGACGGCATCCACACCGACTTCCCCAGCGCCCTGATGGAACGGGCCGCGGCGACCGGCATCCTCGCGGCCAACCACATCCTGCGCGCGGCCGGCGCGGCCACCGAACCCCTGCGGTCGGTCCGCCCCCGGGGCCTGCTAGCCCGGCGCTGACCGGCCGTATCGAAATGCGTTGCCGTCGCCCTCGGGCCACCCCTACCGTGAACGCGCAAGGTCAACCGCCGTTCACGGGAGCACTCATGTCGATGCCGCATTTGGTGCCGTCGTGGCTGCCCGGTACGGCTGGCCTGGCGGAACACCCCCGGGGTGGCCGACCCGGCTGACGCGTACCCGTACCCGTCGAGCCGCCCACCCGCCCTGGGACCGGGCGGCTCGTCGCTGTCCGGCCCGTACGTCCGTCACCGCCGTGGAGGGAGAAGCCGGTGTACGCCGTCCTCGTTGTCAACGCCGATCTCGGCCCGCTGCACCGGGTCACCGTTCCCCATGCGATCCGGATGCTCTGCCGTCGGGTCGCCGAGATCCACGAGGCCGTACCGGACCAGGTCATCGGGGTTTTCCCGGTGCCCAGGGTGGTCCGGCTGGTGCGGTACGTGGTGACCCGCTGGCGGTTCACCTCCGGCCCGGCCTGGTCCCGGGCCGGGGTGCTGGCCCGCGACGCCCGCTGCTGCGCCTACTGCGCCGGGCCGGCCAGCACCATCGATCACATCCTGCCCCGCTCACGCGGTGGCCGGAACACCTGGAAGAACACGACGGCCGCCTGCTACGCCTGCAACCAGCGCAAGGGCGACCGTACGCCGACCGAGGCGGGGATGCCGCTGCGGCGGGTGCCGGTCGTGCCGACCTGGGCGGCCCTGGCCGGGGGGTGAGGGACCGGGCCGGCGGGAACGGGGGGCGGCGTCGGATTCCCGGCGTGGCACCCGCCGGCCCTCCCGATCGGTCAGCCTGCGGGCGGAGGGCTCCAGGTGAACCGGGGCGGGCGGCGTTCGTGGAAGGCGGTGATGCCCTCGCGGGCCTCACCGCTGGCCCGCACCTGCCCGTACCACCAGTCCACCCGGGCCTCGTCGGCCCGGTCGTCGACGATCTCCTTGGCGGCCACGACGCTGAGCTGGGAGCGTTCCACGATCGTGGCGGTCAGCCGGTCGATGCGGGTGGCCAGGCGGTCCCCGGGCAGCACCTCGTCGACCAGGCCGATCCGCAGCGCCCGGTCGGTGTCGATCAGCTCGCTGGTGAACAGCAGATGCTTGGCCGCCGCCGGGCCGACCAACCGGGCCAGCCGGCGGGTGGTGGGCGCCGGGTAGACCAGGCCCAGTCGGGCCGGGGGCACCCCGAATCGGGCGTCGGCGGCGGCGATCCGCAGGTCACAGGCGACCGCCAGCTGACACCCACCCCCGACGCAAGCACCCCGGACGGCCGCCACGGTGGGCTTGGCGAAGGCGGCCAGACGCTCCTCGGCGGCGACGGCCACAGCGGCGTCGCCGGTGGAAAGCTGCTCATCCAGGTCGGCCAGGTCGGCACCGGCGCAGAAGGTGCCGTCCGCCCCGGTGAGCACCAGAGCGCGTACGGCCGGGTCCGCCTCCAGGTGATCCAGCAGTACGGGCAGTTGCCGCCACATGGCCAGGGTCATCGCGTTGCGCCTGCCCGGATTGCGGATCACCACCGTGGCCACCTGATCCGACACCGTCACGGTCAGCTCCGCGTCCGCCACTGCCCACCACCCCTCCGGCCGGGTCCAGGTCCTGCCACAAGGGCTGCTGCCCGGGTACGGCGACGATAGCGGTGCCGCCCGGCCGCCCGGCCGGGCAGGGAGCGTCACGGCCGGGCCACCGAGGTGTCAGCTCGGTGGGCCGCGCACGTGGTACGGATGGAGCCCCCGGCCGGGATCGAACCGGCGACATCCCGCTTACAAGGCGGGTGCTCTGGCCAGCTGAGCTACAGGGGCAGTGTCCGTGGTCAGCATAGCGACCGACGTCCGGTTTTCCTCCCCGGCAGGGGTCCCGAGCACGGGAAACGTCAACATCTTGACCTGCGAACGTCGATTCGTGTCCGACCGTGCCCGACTGACCGGTATGCGTATGCCGTCCGTCCCATCCAGGGTTCGACACCTTGGCAGCGCGGCAAAAGCCGTTTACCGTGCAGTGACACGGACGACATGGGATTCATCTCATGGCGGCCGTGGCGCCGGTGCTCCCTAGCACCGGTCGCTCCTTCACTCGGATCGTCCGGCACGTTCCTGCCGGTGAAAGGATGCACCCCCTCATGGCTACGGTCACCTACGCGAAGGCGTCCCGGATCTACCCGGGCACCGAACGCCCCGCGGTCAACCAGCTCGACCTCCAGATCGGCGACGGCGAGTTCCTCGTCCTGGTCGGTCCCTCCGGCTGTGGTAAGTCCACCAGCCTGCGGATGCTGGCCGGTCTGGAGGACGTCGACGACGGCGCGATCTACATCGACGACCGGGACGTCACCCACCTGCCGCCGAAGGCCCGCGACATCGCGATGGTCTTCCAGAACTACGCCCTCTACCCGCACATGACGGTGTACGAGAACATGGCGTTCGCCCTCAAGCTGCGCAAGACCTCCAAGGCGGAGATCGACCGGCGGGTCAAGGAGGCGGCGGCGCTGCTCCAGCTGGAGGAGTACCTCAGCCGTAAGCCCAAGGCCCTCTCCGGTGGTCAGCGCCAGCGGGTCGCGATGGGCCGGGCCATCGTCCGGGAGCCCCAGGTCTTCCTCATGGACGAGCCGCTGTCGAACCTCGACGCCAAGCTGCGGGTGCAGACCCGTACCCAGATCGCCTCGTTGCAGGCCAAGCTCGGCATCACCACGGTCTACGTGACCCACGACCAGGTCGAGGCCATGACCATGGGTCACCGGGTGGCGGTCATGCTCGACGGTGTGCTCCAGCAGGTCGACACCCCGCGGGCCCTGTACGACACCCCGGCCAACGTCTTCGTCGCCGGCTTCATCGGCTCCCCGGCCATGAACATCAAGACGGTCCCGCTGACCGAGCAGGGTGCGGCCTTCGCCGAGATGTTCATCCCGCTGACCCGCGAGCAGGTCGAGGCGGCCAATGCCGAGGGCGGTGCCGGCAAGGTGACGGTCGGTTTCCGGCCGGAGGACTGCGACATCGTCAGCCCGACCGAGGGCGGCATGCCGGTCGTGGTCGAGCTGGTCGAGGACCTCGGTTCGGACGCCAACGTCTACGGCCACGCCGCGCTGGACGGTGCCTCCGAGCGGTTCGTGGTGCGGACCGACCGGCGGACCATGCCGAGCATGGGCGAGACGATCTTCGTCAAGCCGCGTGCCGGCCAGAACCACGCCTTCCACGCCACCACCGGCAAGCGCATCTGAAGTAGCAACTGACAAAGGGGCGGCCCGGCGGGCCGCCCCTTTGTCATCCTGCGCTTGGCGTCAGCTCTCGGCGGCTCGGCGGCGGGCGACCTCGGCGAGAGTGACCGCGGCGGCCACGCTCGCGTTCAGCGACTCCACCTCGGAGATCATTGGGATGCTGACGGTCAGGTCGCAGGTCTGCCCGACCAGCCGGGACAGGCCCCGACCCTCCGAGCCGACCACCACGACCAGCGGGCCGACCGCAGCCTCCAGGTCGTACAGGTCGGTTTCGCCGTCGGCGTCCAGGCCGACCACCATGAAGCCGGCGTCCCGGCACGCCTTCAACGACCGGGTCAGGTTGGTGACCTGGGCCACCGGCACCCGAGCCGCCGCACCGGCGCTGGTCCGCCAGGCGGTCGCGGTGATCCCGGCCGCCCGCCGCTCCGGTACGAAGACACCCTGGGCGCCGAAGGCGGCGGCCGACCGGATCACCGCGCCGAGATTGCGCGGATCGGTCACCCCGTCCAGGGCCACCAGCAGCGGTGCCGGCTGCTCCAGCGCGGCGGCGACCAGATCCTCGAAGGGCTCGTACGCGAACGGCGGCACCTGGAGGCCGACCCCCTGGTGCAGCACCCCCCCGGTCATCCGGTCCAGTTCGGTGCGGCTGACCTCGAGGATGGCGATGCCCCGGTCGGCCGCCGTACGGATGATCTCGTTGATCCGGTCGTCGGTGTCGATGCCCTGGGCGGTGTAGAGCGCGGTGGCCGGCACTTGGGCGCGCAGCGCCTCCAGCACCGGGTTACGGCCGACCAGCAGCTCCGGGGTGTCCTTGGACGGGTTCGACTTGCGCCCCGGCGCGACCCGGGGACCACCACGTCCGGCCGGCTGCTTACCGCGTACCGGCTTCGGGGTGGGGGTACCCCGACCGCCGCCCCGGCCCCAGGTGGTGTCCTTGGTGCCCGGCTTGCCGATCTTCGGGGCCCGACCCTCCTCGGCCGCCGCCCGGCGCTCCTTCTCCTGCTTCCAGGCGGTGCGCTGGGGCACCTTCTCCGTACCGGAGTAGGCCTTGTGCCATGGCCGCTCGTCGGCGGGCAGGGTACGGCCCCGACCGGCGAGGGCGTCCTTGTTCTTGCCGCCGGAGCCCTTGGGTGCGCTCGACTTCGAGGCCACCCGTCGGCCACGGCGTTGCGAATTGCCGGCCATCAGTCATGCTCTCCAATTGTCCAACGCGGGCCCTGTGGGGTGTCCTCGACCGCCACTCCGGCCCGCTTGAGTTGGTCCCGCAGCGCGTCGGCGGCAGCCCAGTCCTTACGGACCCGGGCCTGCGCACGCTGTTCCAGAGCCAGGGCGACCAGGGAGTCGACCACCCCACGGAGGTCGCTCGCCCGAGCGCCGCCGGTCCACGCCGGGTCGAGGGGGTCGACCCCGAGGATATCCAGCATCGCGCGGATGCTGCCGAGCGCCGTGCGTACGGTCACATCGTCCCCGTCGGCCACCGCGCTGTTGGCGTCGCGCAGCAGGTCGTGCAGGACGGCCAACGCGGCCGAGGTGTTCAGGTCGTCGTCCATCGCGGCGGCGAAGGCGGCCGGCAGTTCCCCGAGTTCACCGGGGCCCACCCGTTCGACGGCCCGCTGCACGAAGCCCTCGATCCGCCGGTACGCGACGGCCGCCTCGCGCAGCGCCTCCTCGGAGTAGTCGATCCGGGAGCGGTAGTGCGCGGCCACGTAGTAGTAGCGCAACTCGACCGGGCGCACCCCAAGATCGGCGACGTACGCCAGATCGAGGGCGTTGCCCAGCGACTTGCCCATCTTGGTGCCACCGATGCCGAGCAGCCCGTGATGCACCCAGTAGCGGGCGAAGGGCAGGTCGGCGGCCTGGGACTGGGCCAACTCGTTCTCGTGGTGCGGGAAGATCAGATCCAGCCCGCCACCGTGGATGTCGAACTCCGCCCCCAGGTACCGCCGGCACATCGCCGAGCACTCGATGTGCCAACCCGGCCGGCCCCGCCCCCACGGCGAGGGCCAGTAGGCGTCCGCCGGCTCGTTCGGCTTGACACCCTTCCAGAGCGCGAAGTCGCGGGGGTCCCGCTTACCGCGCTCGGGGGCCTCGCAGTCGGACTGCATCTCGTCCGGCGACTGGTTGGACAGGGCACCGTACGCCGGCCAGGAACCCACGTCGAAGTACACGTCCCCGGAGTCGTCGGCGGCCGGGTAGGCGTGCCCCCGCTCGATCAACTCGGCGATCAGTTGATGCATCTCCGGAATGTGGCCGGTGGCCCGAGGCTCGTAGGTCGGCGGCAACACGTTCAACGCCCGGTACGCCTCGGCCAGCTTCAACTCGTTGGCGTACGCGATGGACCAGAACGGTCGTCCCTGCTCCTGCGCCTTGACCAGGATCTTGTCGTCGATGTCGGTCACGTTGCGGATGAAGGTGACCTCGAACCCGGCGGCCAGCAACCAGCGACGCAGCACGTCGTAGTTGACCCCGGAACGAAGATGGCCGATGTGTGGCGGCGCCTGGAGGGTGAGCCCACACAGGTAGACCCCCACCTTGCCGGCTTCCCGCGGGACGAAGTCCCGCACCGATCGGGTGGCGGTGTCATACAAGCGAAGCGTCACCATACAAGGGTAGCCGTCCGTCGTTTTCCCGGTCGGCCGGAGCCGGGTCGTACGCTGCTGATCGTGACTTCCCCCGCGCCTTTCGGCACCGACCCGCCCACTCCCGCCACCCCCGGCGCCGAGGGTGGGGCGACGATCGCCGGTGGAGAGACCTCGCAGACCCTGGACCGGGGCCTGCGCCTGCTGCACCTGGTAGCGGACGCCCCCGGCGGACTCACCGTCACCGAAGCGGCCAACCGCCTGGGTATCGGGCGGGCGGCGGTCTACCGACTGGTGGTCCCGTTGACCCGGCACGGAATGCTGCGCCGGGACGCCGACGGTCGACTCCGTCTGGGAGCCGGGGTGCTGCACCTGGCGCGACGGGCCCAACCCCTGCTCGCCGAAGGCGCCCTGCCGGCCCTGCGACGCCTGGCCGAGCAGGCCGGGGCGACCGCCCACCTGACCGTGGTAGAGGGCGGCGAAGGAGTGGCCCTGGCCGTGGTAGAGCCGAGCTGGACCTCGTTCCATGTGGCATACCGCACCGGGGCCCGGCACCCCCTGGAACGCGGTGCCGCCGGGCAGGCCATCCTCGCCGGCCGGTCCGGCGCCGCCGGCCCGGTGAGCACCGTCGGCGAGTTGCAACCCGGGGCGTACGGGGTGGCAGCCCCGGTGCTCGGAGTACCCGGCCTGGAGGCGAGTGTCGGAGTGGTAGCCCTCGCCCCCCTGGACACCGAGGCGGTAGGCGCCCAGGTCCTGGCCGCCGCCACCGCAATCGCCACCGCCCTCCGCTGACCCCTCACCCACCCAGGTCTCGGGCCGGGCGGGCCGGGGCGCGACGGGCGGGCTGGCAGCGTTACGGCGGAATGGCGGTATCGGTGGGTGCTGGAGACAGCCATTCCGCCGAAACGGCGGCGAGCCTCCCTCGGTCAGGCCGTGGTGGGGTCGGTGGCAGGGGTTCGCGTGGGGCCTATACCACGGCGGGGCGGTGGCGCGCGGGTTGTCCACAGGGGCCGTCGATCATGGAGGCCATGGTTGTCCACAGGGGTCCCGTAGAGCCGATCGCAGGCCGCACGGTAGAGACATGCCACCTTCCCCGTACCGGCCAGCCACCCTAGCGTGGCAGGTGTTTCGCGGTTCCGAGGCGATCCGCGACCGCCTACTGACCCGGCACCAGCTTCGCGGTGGGGCCTGGGTCCGCCTGATGCACGACGTGTACGCCGACGCACGCCTCGACCGCGATCACGAGTTGCTCTGCCGAGCGGCCTCGCTGCGCCTGCCAGCCGGGGTGCTGATGGCGGGCCCCTCAGCGGCCTACCTGCACGGTATCGAACACGCCGCGACCTTCACCGACGAGGTTCACGTCCTGGCCCCGATGCACCTGCGACTCGGCTCGCAACACGGCATCCGAGTCCACACCCTCGGCCCACGCCACCCGCAGCGCGGCATCCCGGCCCACGCAGCAGTTTCGCGTCCGTCACCGAGCCAAAGCCCAGGCCAACCGCAGCTCTCCGGTCGACCGGGCACCACCACCGAACTGCACAGCCATCAGCCGGCCGCAGGAACCAGGCTGGGGAGAGCACAGCCCTTGCTGCGGTCGGATGCCGTTTGTGCCGCCTGGGAGTGCGCGGTGTGGCTGGAACCCGTGCAGGCGATCGGCATCATCGACGCCATGCTCCGGCAGGAACTGGTCGACTCCGCCGGGCTTGCCGCTGTGGCCAGGGCGAACACGGGCCGCCCCGGAGGTCGGCGGGCCGAGTGGGTGTTCGGTCTGACCGATGCGGGTGCCCAGTCGCCGCCGGAGTCACAGCTGCGGGTCCGGCTGATCCTGGCCGGGCTGCCCCGACCGGTCACTCAGCATCCGGTGCGATCGATCAGCGGGCGGATTCTGCATCCGGACCTGTCCTGGCCGGAATACCGGGTGGCCGTCGAGTACGACGGGCACCGGCACAGCGATCCCGAGCAGCTGCACCTCGACCGCCAGCGGATCAACCAGTTGATGGCCGCCGGCTGGCAGGTGCTGCACGTGACCAGCCGACGCCTGCACCGCGACTTCCCGGGACTGGTACGGGAGGTCCGTACCGCCCTCGTCGCCGCCGGCTGGCGCCGCTGACCAACCCAGGCGCCACCCGTGGACGCAACCCCAGCCGCCTCGGCCTCCAGCAGGGGGGTGATCCACTCCGTCACGGCGAAGTGGCGGTCACCCAGCACCCGGGTAACCGCCACTTCGGCGAAACGGTGAATCAGACCTTCCCGCGAGGCTAGCGGCGCAGCGGGGTGGTCACGGCGGCGTAGGCGTCGATGATGCCGTGGCCGTAGAAGCCGTTGAAGGAGGGTGAGCCGGCGCAGTAGGCGTCGAACTCGGGCGAGCGGCCCTCGTTGGTGTAGGTCTGCAACCTGGGCTCGGGGCAGGCCCGCTCGGCGGCCGTGCGGTACAGGTGCCGCTCGACCACGTCGGGCGCGAGGCCGAAGCCACCCCGGCCCTGCGGCTTGCCGTACCGGCTGACGATGAGCGCGGCCACCCCGGAGGCGTGCGGTGCGGCCATCGAGGTGCCCTGGAGGTACGTGTAGTAGGCGCACTGCCGGTTGGCCTTGCACTCCTTGAACACGAAGGTCTCCGCGCCCGGCACGATGTTGCCGTCCTCGTCGACCGTGCCCTCCTCCTGGAGGACCCTCAAGGGGTACGTGGACAGGATCATGTTGGCGTCGGTACGGAAGGTGTCCGTGCCGAAGCCGTCCCGGAACCATCCGCCCGGGGCGGCGATGGCGGTCTGCTCGGTGCCGTAGTTGGAGTAGTCCGCCTTCTTACCGGAGGGCCCGACCGACGCGACGCTGATGACGTGCGCCCCTTCGGTGGGCAGGTTCCAGCAGCTGTTGTTGTCGATCTCGCGGGGGTACGGCGCCACGTCCCCGTAGTTCGGGCTGGAGATGTCCGTACGCGGGTCGCCCAGGTCCTCGTGGTTGTTGCCGAGGGCACCGATCAGGGTGACGCCCCGGTCGTGGGCGTAGGTCAGGGCCCGCTTCATGGCCCGGATGGTGGCCTGCTGGGCGGCCTGCGCCTCCGGCGAGTCGGCCGGGTTGGCCGTGCAGTTGTAGAGCCACGGGTCCACGTAGAAGGACATGTTGACCACGTCCAGGCCGGACCGGCCGGCGTGCAGCAGGGCGTTGACCACCGGGTTCAGGAAGAAGTAGCCGGCGTCCTGGCCGCCCTTGAGGTTGACCAGGGAGACCTTCGGGGCCACCCCGGAGAGGCCGAAGCCGTTGGCGGCAGCGCCGATGGTGCCGGCGACATGCGTACCGTGCCCGCCGTCGTCCGTGCCGACCGGGTCCAGGCAACTCGGCACCTCGCAGGGCCCGTCGATCTCGGGGATGTCGGGGGCGAAGTTGCGCGACAGGGCCCAGTTGAAGTTCGGGGCGATGTCCGGGTGGCTGGCATCGACGCCGGTGTCCAGGACCCCGACGGTGACCCGACGATCACCCGGCTCGATCTTGCGCGCCTTGTCGGCCCGGATCATCTCCAGGCCCCAGAGCTTGTCGTCCAACGGGTCCAGCTTCTTACCCCGCTGCTTGCCGGCCCCCTTGGCTGCGGCTGCCAGCAGGTGCTCCTGCTCGACCCGGTCCAGCTTGGGCTTGCGGCCGATGGCCTTCTCCTCGGCGGCGCCGATCAGGGCGGCGGCAGCGGTCGCCTTCGTCGCGAAGTCGGCCCGGTCGCTGGTCACCTGGAACACACCGACCTCGTCGGTACGGGACACCACGGTCCCGCCGGCCGACCGGATCGCGGCGATGGCGGCGTCGGCGGAGACCCCGTCCTCCGCCACCACGGTGAAGGTCCGGGCAACGCCGGACGGCTCGGCACCAGCGGGCACGCCCAGGCCGGTCACCGTGAGTGCCAGTGCCGCCGCGGTCGCGACGACACCGACGGTGAAGCGCTTGCTCACCACATCGAATCCTCTCGTTGAGGGACGTGGCGTCATCAGACATCAACGCATGACGTTTCGCCAGACCGGTATCCGCTAGGAATTGAAAAGTCTGCTTCGCCGGAAAGGCCGACCAGGACAGCGGGCAGCTCGGCAAGGGAGCAAACTGCCGCATCCGGCAGCACCTCAGGGGGAAGCGACTCACCCCGCCGGTTCAGCCAGACCGCCCGCAACCCGGCCCGCTGGGCGGCGACCACGTCGAAGGCAAGGTTGTCGCCGACCAGCTCGTCCAGGTGGCCGTCTAGGCCCGCCCGGGCCAAGGAACGGGCCAGTGCCGTTCGACGGATCTCCCGCACCGGAGCCGAGGCCAATTCGCCGAAGACGGCGTCCCAGTCGCATTCCAGGTCGGCGAGCGACACCTCGGCCGCCGCCGGGGTGCGGCGCCGCATCTCGTCGAGTACGGCCACCAACCCGCCGGTGACGGCCGGGCGCAGGTCGAGCAGGGTCTCGTCGGCGTCGAACACCACCGCGCTCAGCATGTCGACCAGGGTGTCAGGTGAGGGCCGGTTCCGCCGCCTTCGGCTGCTCGGGGAGGGCGGGCGCGCGTAGTTCGTCGATGCGGACCAGCGCCACCCCGGCGACGATCAACGCCCCGCCGAACAGTTGCACCACCGTGGGCAGTTCACCCAGTACCAGCCAGGCGATCAGCACCGCGAACATCACCTCGGTCAGCCCGACGAAGGATGCCATCCGGGCGCCCAGGACCCGGGTGGCGGCGATCCCGGCCAGGTAGGAGATCACCGCGGCCACCAGGACCAAGCCGGCGATCGGCACCAGCCAACTCATCTCCTGCCCGCCGAACTGCACCGTGCCGAAGTCGGCCCGCAGCGGCAGGACGCCGACCAGGCCGAGCAGCAGCAGCACCCCGGCACCGACCGCCATGCCGCCACTGGCCATCACCACCGAGGGCAGGGCGGAGTCGACCCGTCCGGCGAGTACGAAGTAGCCGGCCAGGCCGACCGCCGCGCCCAGTCCCCAGAGCACGCCGATCGGGTCGAGTCGGCCCGCACCGGTCAGGTCGAGCACGAAGAACAGGCCGGCCAACGCCGCCACCGAACCGGCCACGGTCAGTCGACGCGGGCGCTGCCCCTGCACCAGCCAGGTCCACCCGACGACCAGGATGATGCCGAGATATTCCAGCAGCAGCGCCACCCCGACCGGCAGATAGCGCACCGCGTTGAAGAAGCAGACCTGGGCGACCGACACCCCCAGCACCCCGAAGACCCCGATCGAGGCCAGGTTGCGGCGCAGCACCGGCCACCGGCCCCGCATGATCAGCAACGCGGGGGTGGCCAGCACCAGGGCGGCCAGGCCGACCCGGGCGATGACGACCGACTCGGCGGACCAACCGGCGTTGATCAGGGACCGGGCGAAGGTGCCCGAGGTGGCGAAGGTGACCGCGGAGAGCAGGGCCAGCGCTAGGCCGGCACCGGCAACGGGTGATTGACGCATGACTCTCCTTGGCACGGCACCGCGACATCGGCAAACTAGGGTTACACCGATGACGCTAGAGTCGGGCCACGACAGGAGTCAAGTTGCTCTTCGCTCATGACACCGAGTGTTCCCTGATCGCCGCCGCCGCGCTGGTCAACACCGCCGGCCAGGGCGGTGAAGGGCTGCCCGACGTGGAGGCCCTGAGCGCCTTCTTCACCGCCCACGCCTACACCGGAAGACACGAACACACCGAGACCGAACTGCGGGCGGTACGCGCCCTGCGCCCCCGGCTACGCCGGATCTGGTACGCCGACATCGACGAGATCGTCTCGATCGTCAACGGGCTGCTCCGCGAACACCGGGCCCTGCCCCAGCTCATCACCCACGACGACGAGCCGTATCACCTGCACGCCGTGCCCCGCGACGCCCCGCTGGCCACCAGAATGGCGGTGGAGGCGGCCATGGCGATCGCCGATGTGGTGCGCGGCGGCGAACTGCGCCGGTTACGCACCTGCGAGTACCCGGACTGCGACAACGTGCTGGTGGACCTGTCGAAGAACCGGTCCCGCCGATTCTGCGAGGCCGGCTGCGGCAACCGGGCCGCAGTCAACGCCTACCGCGCCCGCAAGGCCGCCGCCCGCCCCTGACCCCGGCGACTTTGGGTACGTTTCTTGTCGCCGGAGCAACAACAAACGCACCCAGATCCGCCCGGCGGGGCGGTCAGTGGGCGCGCCCGGCCATCAGCCAGCGGGTCACCGCGATCCGCAGCAGCACGTACCGTCCGTCCGGGCCGTCCACAGTGACATCCCATCCGTCGTACCGATGCCGCAGGCCCTCGACGACGGCGGACGGGAACGGCTGGCGCACGATGCTCGCCTGGCCTTCCGCGACGACCGGCGCGTCCCCGTCCGGTAGCGCCAGCGAGACCCGGGGGTCGGCGGCGATGTTGCGGACCTTGCGGTTGCGCTCGGCCGTGCCGATCCACCACTCGTCGTCGAGATACAGGAACCAGACCGGCGTCAGGTGCGGCGACCCGTCCGGCCGCAACGTGCAGAGCCAGACCACGCGCTCCCGATCCAGCCGCTCCAACACCTCCGCGCCGGGAGAGGTGATCACCTCAGCGCGGCGGCGCGGCGACGAAAACCCGCCAGGCGTACGCCTCGAAGGTCAGCACCGCCCCGGCCGCATCCTTGCTGTCCCGCACCCCCACCACCCCCGGCACATTCGTAGCCACCTCGACACAGTCGTTCGACTGCGCACTACGACTGCTCTTGCGCCACCGGGCACCGGTCAGTTCCATGACTCGGCCACTTCCCTCATCAACTCGATCGACTGGGTAGGCGTGTACGCCTCGCCGAGGCAAATCTCCCACACCTGCCTCAGGAGATCGAGATCCGCCGACCGGTCCACTTCCTGTCCGCCGATATGACTGCCGAGGAAGGCGCTGTCGGTGCCGTCCCTCGCCGTGGTCAGCAGGAAGGGGCCGCCCAGGCCGGGGTGCTCCGCCGCCGTTTGCGGGATGACATGTAGCCGCACCCGGGGATGTTCGCTGGCGACCTGCACGAGGTGTGACACCTGCTCGGAGATGATCTTCCGGTCTCCGACACATCGGCGGATGGCCGCCTCGTCGATGATCGCCACCAGGTGGGGTGAGGAATCGCCGGACAGCACCGCTTGGCTGTCCATCCGCTCCGCGAGCCGCCGCTCGACCTCGGCGGCGTCCAGCAGGTCACCGGCCTCGAAGACGGCACGGGCGTAAGCTGGCGTCTGGAGCAGACCGGGCACGTAGAGCGGCTCATACCAGCGAAGCTTCGCCGCCTGCTCGATGATCGCCTGCGCTCCCCGTCGCCAGACCTGGGCCTTGTCGAGGGCTACCAGATGGGTGAGCATTCGGCCGTAGAGGCCGCCGGTGTCCAGGGCCTTGTCGAACTGTTCCAGGTACTTCGGGGTGGGCGGCTGTTGACCCAACTCCACCGCGCTGACCATCGACGGCGAATAGTTCACGGCCTTGGCCAGATCCTCCTGACTCCAGCCCTGCCGAGCCCGCGCCCGACGTAGCTCCGCGACCAGGAAGGCCGCCGCTGTCAGCTGTCCACTCGCCATCTCCAGCCGCCCTCCAGGAACCGGTTGATCGACTACAGCGCACCGCCACCGGCAACCCGGCCCGGTCACAGTGGGCCTCGGACAGCACGGTCAAACCCTTCCGACCGTAACGGTGTGCTCAGCAGACTGTGCGCAGCGACGCTCGCCGCTCATTCCCCCGAGAGGCGACGTCGAGGTGGGACCGCCCCGCTCCCCCGGCCGGGCGGTCCCATCGCCGGGGGCCATGACGAGTCCGCTCTACCGGAAGGCTGCGCCATGCCGACCCCATCCGCCGAGGGACCGGTGACGCGCCCTCACCTGCCGTTGCGTCCACTGTGGCTGTGCCGGGTCTGCGCGGCACCCTGGCCCTGCGCCACGGCACGACTCACGCTGATCGCCGAGTACGCCCACGACCGGATCGCACTCAGCGTCTACCTCTGCGCAGTCCTGCACGAGGCCGTCGCCGACCTGTATCGCCTCCACCCGGACGACGGCCCGACCCCGGCCGCGCTCTTCGCCCGCTTCCTCGCCTGGGTACCGCGCCCCCGAGGCGAACCGTGACCCACTGACCATGGAAGCCGGTGGTGGCGGTCAGGACCGGAGTGCTGGTTGCTGACGGGACAAGGGCGACCCGCTCGCCGGACGTCGATCAGCAGGCAGGTGGGTGATAGCACCAACGGTTCAGCTCGACAGCAGGCCGGACCCGGACCTCAAGGCCGGTGACCGACGCCTGACGGGCCACACCCGCCAAGGGCATCGCACCCGGTGCCGCGCTTCCGACGCTCAGGGGTGGGTCATCCGGAGCAGGTCCAGGGCCTCCTCCAACTGGACCTCGGTGAGCTTGCCGGATTCGAGGTGGCCCCGGGCGATCACCACCTCCTTGATGGAGGTCTGCTTGGCCAGGGCCTCCTTGGCGATCGAGGCGGCCTCGTCGTACCCCAGGTAGCGGTTGAGGGGGGTGACGATCGACGGCGAGCCCTCGGCGTACGACAGGCAGACCTCGGCGTCCGCGACCAGGCCGACCACGCAGCGGTCGGCCAGCAGGCGGCTCGACGCGGCCAGCAACCGGATGGATTCCAGCAGGTTGCGGCCCATCACCGGGAGCATGACGTTGAGTTCGAAGTCGCCCTGCGAGCCGGCGAAGGCGACCGTGGCGTCGTTGCCGATCACCTGCGCGCAGACCTGCCGGACCGCCTCGCAGACCACCGGGTTGACCTTGCCGGGCATGATCGACGAGCCGGGCTGGAGGTCGGGGATGCGCAGCTCACGCAGGCCCGCCCGAGGGCCCGAGCCCATCCAGCGGATGTCGTTGGCGATCTTGTAAAGACCGACCGCGACCGTACGCAGCTGACCCGAGGCTTCCACCAGGGCGTCCCGGGCGCCCTGGGCCTCGAAGTGGTTGCGGGCCTCGGTCAACGGCAGCCCGGTGGAGTCGCGCAGCTTCTCGATCACGGCGGCGGCGAAGCCCAGGGGGGTGTTGATGCCGGTGCCGACCGCCGTGCCCCCCAAGGGCAGTTCGGCCAGCCGGGGCAGGGCCCCCGCCAACCGCTCGATGCCGTAGCGGATCTGGGCGGCGTACCCGCCGAACTCCTGGCCCAGGGTCACCGGGGTGGCGTCCATCAGGTGGGTACGCCCGGCCTTGACCACGGTCTCGAACTCACCGGCCTTGGTCTCCAGGGCACCGGCCAGGTGGTCCAGGGCCGGAAGCAGGTCCCGGGCGACCGCCTCGGTGGCGGCCAGGTGGATCGAGGAGGGGAAGACGTCGTTGCTGGACTGGGAGGCGTTGACGTGGTCGTTGGGGTGCACGTCCCGGCCCAGCTCCCGGCTGGCCAGGGTGGCGATCACCTCGTTGGTGTTCATGTTCGAGGAGGTGCCGGAGCCGGTCTGGAACACGTCGATCGGGAACTGGTCGTCGTACCCGCCGTCGGCCACGTGCGCGGCGGCTGCCGCGATCGAGGCGGCCACGGTCGGGTCGATCACCCCCAGCTCGCCGTTGACCTCGGCGGCCGCTCCCTTGATCCGGGCCAGCGCCCGGATCTGGGCGGGCTCGATCCCCCGACCCGAGATCGGGAAGTTCTGCACCGCGCGCTGGGTCTGGGCCCGCCACAGCGCCTCGGTGGGCACCTCCACCTCGCCCATCGAGTCGCGTTCGATCCGGTAGCCCGTGGTCTCTGGAGTCGTCACGCGTACCATCCTGCCGCGCCGACCGCGGACGTGCAGATGATCGCGGGAGCCGGACTCAAGCCAGCTCGGCCAGCAGCCGCTCGATCTCCTCCGCGTCGGGCGACTCGACCTCGCGCAGCAGGGACAGCGCCCGGAACCAGTAGGACCGGGCTCCGGCCGGGTCGGTGTCCCGCAGGCAGCGCGCCAGGCCGTCCAACGCGTGCGCCCGCTCGTACCGATGGTTGATCTTCGTGGCGTCGAGCAGCACCCGGCCGAACAGGTCCTGGGCGCTGCGCACGTCCCCCTGGTCCAGCAGGGCCCGGGCCAGCAGGTTGCGTGACCTGCACTCACCGATCAGGTCCCCACCGTCGCTGATCGCGATGTACGCCTGCCGGTGCAGGGCTGCGGCCTCCTCCGGTCGACCCGCCTCCCGGGCCATCATGCCGATCTCGTTGAGCACCTCCCCCTCGTCGAACCGGTTACGCAGCCGCCGGTGCAGGAGCAACGCCATCCGTAGCAGCCGGGTAGCCGGCCCGGTATGGCCCATCCGGTGCCGGACGATGCCGACATGCCCGAGGGCGGTGGCCAGGTGCCGAGGGTCGGCGATCTCCCGCGCCAGGAGCAGGTGCCGGCGGCAGAGCCGCAGCGCCTCGTCGTAGCGGCCCAGGGCGCACGTCGCGTGGGTGAGGTTGTTGAGCAGGTCGCCTCGTTCGGGCAGGTGCTCGTTCCCGATGGCCGCCGCTGCCTCGTTGAACGCCTCGATGCCTCGACGTGGTTCACCGACGATGCACAGGCCGATGGCGATGTTGCCCAGCAGTCTGCGTAACAGGTGGGGTGGACCGGCCCGACGACACAACTCGACCGCCCGGCGCAGCAAGGCGTTGGCCTGGCCGAAGCGTGCCCGCCGGACGTACGCCGAGGCCAGGTAGTTAAGCATCAGGACCTGGGCCTGCTCGTTGCCGAGCGCCTCGGCCGCGCGCAGCCCGACATTGTGGATCTCGATCAACTCGTCGAGGTGCCCGCCGAGGTAGAGCAGCCGCCAACTGGCCCGGGCCAGTTGCCAGGCATGGTGCGGAAAGGACTCCGCCGCCATTGTGGACAGCGGCACCAGGTTGCAGCGGTTCTCGTCGAACCAGGCCATGCCCCGGTCGATGCAGACGGCCACCGCGTCCGGACAGGGCGGATCGGGCAGGTCACGAGGAAGGGTGAGGCGGCTGCCGGGCATCTCGTACGGGGCGGCGATCGCCACCAGGACGTGCAGGTGGTGCCCGAGCAGACGCCCCAGCGCCGCATGGCGCTCACTGGCGTTGGCCGGATCGGACAGCAGGGTCCGGGCGTACTCCCGGACCAGGTCGTGCAGCCGGTAGCGGCCCGGCTCCGGCTCGTCCATCAGGTGGGCGTCGACCAGCTCGTCCAGGGCGTCCTGCACCTCGGCCAGCGGCACCCCGGCGATCGCGGCGGCCGTGGCGGTGTCCACCCGCACCCCCGGATGCAGGCCGAGCAGCCGGAAGGTGCGCTGCGCCGCGGGAGATGCCTGGACATAGGAGAGGGCGAAGGCGTCCGCGACGGAACGCTGACCCACGGCCAGTTCGGCCAGGGTGTCCCGGCTGCCGGCCAGCCGGTCGGCCAGGTCGGCCAGGCGCCACCGGGGACGGTGGACCAGGCGGCCTCCGGCCAGTCGGATCGCCAGGGGCAGGTGACCGCAGCGGCGTACCACCTCGACGGCCGCCTCCGGCTCGGCGGCCACCCGTTCCACACCGGCCACCCGGCCGAGCAGCTCTACCGCCTCGTCGGTGGCCAGTACCGGCAGCGAGGAGGGCCGCCCCTCGTCCAGGCCGACCAACCGACGCCGACTGGTGATCAGGGTGAGACAGCCGGCGCCGCTGGGCAGCAGGGGGGCAACCTGCTCGGCGCTGGCCGCATTGTCCAGCAGCACCAGAGCCCGTCGGTCGGCCAGTTCGGTACGCCAGATGGCCAGCCGGTCGTCCAGGTCCACCGGGATCCGCTCGGTCGGTACCCCTAGTTGCCGCAGCAGGGTGGCCAGGGCCGCCCCGGGGGTCAGGGGGGCCCGTTCACTGTGCCCGTGCAGGTCGATGAAGAGTTGGGCGTCCGGGTACTGGTCGGCCAGGTGGGTGGCGACATGCACGGCCAGGGTGGTCTTCCCGCTGCCGGCCATCCCGTCGATGAGGTGGATCCGGGCCTCCCCCTCCTCGATCTCCTTCACCAACCGGGTGACCGTCTCCATCCGCCCGGTGAAGTCCGTGATGGCCCGGGGCAGGGCCCGGACCGGAACGTTGGACCGCGGTTCCGGACCGGCCACCGCCAGGTCACCGGCGAGCACCCGCTGATGCAGTTCCTGGAGGGCGGGCCCCGGTTCGATGCCGAGTTCCTCGGCGTACAACCGTCGTCCCGCCCGGTACAGGGCCAGCGCGTCGGCCTGCCGACCGACCGTGGACAGGGCCAGCATGAGCTGCCCCCGCAGGCGCTCCCGCAGCGGATGCTGCTCCAACTGCTCGGTCAGCTCGTCGAGCAGCGCCCCCGCGTGGCCCAGCCGCAGCTCGACCTCCACACACTCCTCCAGCACCGCCAGGCGCTGCTCGTCCAACGCCTGGGCCCGCCGACGTACGCTGCGCTGCGGAATGCCGGCCAGCGCCGGGCCACGCCACAGCTCCAGGGCGGAGCGGAACTGCCGACGCGCGTCGATCAACCAGCCCGAGGCCAGCGCGGCACGACCGGCCTCCACCCGGCGGGCGAAGATCTCGCTGTCCAGTTCGCCGGGCCGGATCCGGATCGCGTATCCGGCGGGATCGGTGGCGATGGTGTCCGGCGACAGACCCAGGTCGGCCAGCCGCTGACGGAGCCGGGACACACAGGTCTGCAACTGGGCCCGCGAGGTGGCCGGTGGGTGCTCCTCCCAGATCGCATCGACCAGATCGTCCACGGAGACCACCCGGTTGGCGCGCAACAGCAGGACCGCGAGTACGACCCGGTCCCGAGGCGCGGTGATGGTGGTATCGCCCTCACCGACACACAGTGGACCCAGGATCCGGAATCGCATCCACTTCCCCGCTCGCGACTGGTGCAACTCTCAGCAGGGTAGTCCGATGATCACCGAAGTTCCTATCGGCCTGATAGCGATCTGAGAGTGGATCAACAGCGGCTGGTCGGAGACTTACTCCCGGTCGCACACGTGGGGTGCGATCGACGGGGGCGGTGCGCCCGCCTTGGGAAAGGCGGGCGCACCGATGTCACTCCCTCAGCGGCGGCCGATGGTCAGCACCGGCTTGGTCACCTCGGCGAAGAAGTCGTTGCCCTTGTCGTCGACCACGATGAAGGCCGGGAAGTCCTCCACCTCGATCTTCCACACCGCTTCCATGCCCAGCTCGGCGTACTCCAGGACCTCGACGTGCTTGATGCAGTCCTGGGCCAGCCGGGCCGCCGGGCCGCCGATGGAGCCCAGGTAGAAGCCGCCGTGCTGCTCGCAGGAGCGGGTCACCTGGGCGGACCGGTTGCCCTTGGCGAGCATCACCATCGACCCGCCGGCGGCCTGGAACTTCTCCACGTAGGCGTCCATCCGCCCGGCCGTGGTCGGGCCGAAGGAGCCGGAGGCGTAGCCCTCCGGGGTCTTGGCCGGGCCGGCGTAGTAGACCGCGTGGTCGCGCAGGTACTGCGGCATCGACTCGCCCGCGTCCAACCGCTCGGCGATCTTGGCGTGAGCGATGTCACGGGCCACCACCAGCGGGCCGGTCAGGGACAGCCGGGTCTTGACCGGGTACTTCGACAGCTCGGCGCGGATCTCGTCCATCGGCCGGTTCAGGTCGACCCGGACCACCTCGGTGGTGTCCAACTGCGCCTCGGTGACCTCCGGCAGGTAGCGGGCCGGGTCGGTTTCGAGTCGCTCCAGCCACACCCCCGACGGGGTGATCTTGGCAACCGCCTGCCGGTCCGCCGAGCAGGACACCGCGATCGCCACCGGGCAGGAGGCACCGTGTCGGGGCAGCCGCACCACCCGTACGTCGTGGCAGAAGTAGCGCCCACCGAACTGCGCCCCGATGCCGAAGTTGCGGGTCAACTCCAGCACCTCCGCCTCCAGCTCCAGGTCCCGGAAGCCGTGCGCGCTCATCGAGCCGGAGGTGGGCAGCGCGTCCAGGTACTTGGCGGAGGCGTACTTGGCGGTCTTCAGGGCGTACTCGGCGCTGGTGCCGCCGATCACCACCGCCAGGTGGTACGGCGGGCAGGCCGAGGTGCCGATCAGTCGCAGCTTCTCCTCCAGGAACTGCATCATCCGGGTCGGGTTCAGCAGGGCCTTGGTCTCCTGGTAGAGGTACGACTTGTTGGCCGAGCCGCCCCCCTTCGCCATGAACAGGAACTTGTACGCGTCCGGGTACCCGTCCGGGTCCTCGGCGTACAGCTCCACCTGGGCGGGCAGGTTGCTGCCGGTGTTGCGCTCCTCCCACATGGTCAGCGGGGCGAGCTGCGAGTAGCGCAGGTTCAGCCGGGTGTACGCCTGCCACACCCCACGCGAGATCGCCTCGGCGTCGCTGCCGTCGGTGAGCACATGCCGACCCCGCTTGCCCATCACGATCGCGGTGCCGGTGTCCTGGCACATCGGCAGCACCCCGCCGGCGGCGATGTTGGCGTTGCGCAGCAGATCCAGGGCGACGAACCGGTCGTTCGGCGAGGCCGCCGGATCATCGATGATCGACCGCAGCTGGGCCAGGTGCGCCGGCCGCAGGAAGTGGGCGATGTCGTGCATCGCCTCGGCGGTCAGCGCCGTCAACGCGGCCGGGTCCACGGTGAGGAACCGTCGGCCACCCGGGCCGTTGACCACGTCGACGCCCTCGTCCGTGATCAGGCGGTACTCCGTCTGGTCCGGCCCGGTGGGCAGCAGCGGAGAGTACGAGAACTCCGTGCTCATGCCAGAACTCCGCTGCGCTCCGTGCCGCTGTCGGACACCACCGCACCCCACCCGTGACTCGCTCGCTGACGCTCGCTCATGACGGCAAAGCCTAGGGCAGAAGGTTCGATCACTCCTACCCGCCGCCGGTGATGGTGACGCTCGCCCTTTCTCCGTACCGGCCAGGTCACTTGCCGGAATCGGGGGCGGTGCACAACTCGTTCTTCGGCCCGCAGCTGCCCTGGGGTCCGGGCACCCCGCCGGTGCCGGCCGGACCGGGTCCGTTCCCACCACTGTCGCGGGCCGGACCCCCATCGCCTGCCGGGTCACCGGTGGTCGTGCCGAATCGGATGTACCCGATCTCGCGGCCCTCCCCGATCACCATGCCGGCCGGGCCGACCGCCAGGGCGTTGGCGGAGGTCCGCAACGCGACAAGTTCCCGGCCGGTACGCGGATCCAGGGCCACCAGCCGGTTCGGTTTCTCCTCGGTCACCACGGCCGCGTACGGGGTCAGGGCCGCGCCGGCCTTCTCGCCGGCCGGGCGGTTCCACCGGACCTGCCCGGAGCTGAGTTCACGGCCGGAGAGCCCGTCCCGCCCGGCGGTACGCACCACCGCGTACCGGTCGTCCACGGCGAGCACCCGTTCGGAGTTCTCGGTGGCCAGCAGCAGCCGCCCGTCGTACCCGTCGATGACGGCCTCCCGACCGTCCGGGGCCACCCCGACCAGCACGTTACGGGCGCCGTAGGGGTCCTCCCGTTGCACACATCCGGCGCTGTCCGCGGTCCGCAGGTTGAGCCCGGCGCGCTGCCAGATCTCCTGACCGGTGACCGCGTCCCGGCCGGAGATGGTGAAGTAGCAGTTGCCGTCCTGGGAACGGGCCACGATGCGCAGCAGCCGCCCACCGATCACCGCCAGCCGCTCGTCGCGTCCCGGCTCCACGTTCTGCAACACCCGGCCGGTCGCGGTGTCCACCACGTGCACCCGCCCGTCGACCGGGAACCCGAGCAGGGCCGGTACGGCCTCCGGGCCGGCCACCTGCCCGTGGATCCGGGCGCTGGTGAGTCGACGGCTGTCCAGCAGGTTCGGATTGTCGGCCAGCAGGCCGCTGCTGACCCCGGGCAGGAAGGCCGTCCACAGCGGCGCGGTCCCCCGGGGTTCCCAGGCGCTGAGGGTGCAGTCGGTGGCCTCCACACAGCGGGCGTCCAGCAGCAGGTTGCGGTAGGTCCAGACGGCCACGGCATCGTTGTCGCGCCGACGGGTGACCCCGGTGCCGGGGTCGAGGACCTCGTACCCCTTGACCAGCAGGCGGCCGACGGCCACCACGGCCTCGGCGCCGCTGCCGGCCACCGCGCTCCAGTCGGCCTTGCGCTCCCAGAGTTGGCTGCCGTTGGCCAGGCTGCGGGCCTCCACCCGGGTGCGTTGCTCGACCACCACGGTCTGCCCGGCGATGGTGACGCTGCGCGGGGTGCCCCCGATGCGCTGCTGCCAGAGCACGTCCGGCTCGGAGATCGGCTGCCGTCGGTTCACCCAGTCCCACATGCCGGGGAAGGGGTTCCAGACTCCGGTGGCGGCCAGCACGACGACGGCGGTCAGGGCAAGCAGCAGCCAGCCACGCACGCCGAGGCCACTGCCCTTCGCCACCGGAACACGGTAGCCACCCGCATCCCCCACCGCCCGCACCCCACCGCGTGTCGGGAAAGGAAGGGCACCTTATTAACGCCTGCGGTAGTAGCAGGGTCCCTTGTTAACACTGCCTGGCGGCGGGCTTCAGCACCGGCCACAGGGTCAGGGTCGCGGCGATCGAGGCGGCCCCGGCCACCGCCATCACAATGCCCGGGGCCAGCAGCTCACTCAGCCCGCCGGCGCCCGCCGCCGCCAGCCCCTGCATCGCCATCATCCCGGTGCTGACCAGCCCGAAGGCCTGCCCCCGACGCAGCTCCGGCACCGCCTCCAGGAACCGCCGAGCCAGCCCCAACTGGTAGGCGAAGCCCGCGGTGGCCACCGCGAACAGCGCCGCCGCCGGCACCAGCCCCGGTCGGGCCACGAACACCAGCATCGGTACGCCGAGCAGCAGCGAAAGCCAGGGGGTCAACCGTTCCCGGCCGGCCGGCGACACGAACCGACCCACCAGCAGGTCACCGACCAGCATCCCGCCCGCCCCGGCCATCAGCAGTACCCCGGCGCTGGCCCCCGGCCCCAGATCCGCCGCGTACGGCACCGCCACCCCTTCCGCCCCGACCAGCAGCGAGCCGGGCAGCCACTGGGCCAGCAACAGTCCCCGGATGCGGCGATCGGCCAGCAGTTCCCGGTTGACCCGCAGGGTCTCCCGGACCGCACCGCCCCTGCTCCGCCACTTGCCCTCGGCCGCCCGATCAGCGCCCTCGGCCGCCCGATCAGCTTCGGGGGTGCGGCGGATCCGGGCGGGGCGGGCGGCCAGGCCCAGGCGCACCAGCAGGGCGGAGAGGCCACAGGTCAGCGCGGTCAGCCAGAGCGCGCCGTAGGGACCTACCAGCCCCAGCAGCAGCCCACCGACGGCGAACCCGGCGACCTGGGTACCCCCGGCGGCCACCGACAGCAGGGACCGCCCGAGCACGTACGCGTCGCCGTGCAGCACCTCGGGCAGCAGGGCGGTGCGGGCGGCACTGCTCACCGGGCCGAACAGGGCCACCACGGCTACCAGGGTGAGCATCACCGGCGGGGAGAGCATCCCGGTGGCGAGCACCGCGACCATCACCAGCCGCAGCAGGTCGTACCCGACGATCAGGGCACGGGCCGGCATCCGGTCCGCCCACGCCAGCAGGAACACCCCACCGAGGGCGTGCGGCAGAAACCCGGTCACGTACGCCAGGGCGGCCAGCAGCCCCGAGCCGGTGCGCTCGTAGACCAGCACGGACAGCGCGAGCATCTTCACGGTCTCGCCGATCATGAAGATCCCGAAGCTGCCGAAGATCACCCGGAACTCGGCCACGGCGAAGACGTCGCCGAAGGTCGCCGGCCGGTCCAGGGTCGGGGTACTCGTGTCACTCACGGCCGCCAGCCTGGTCCGAAAGCCCCGGTCCGCTCTATCCTTTCGCTTGACAGCGAAAGGTGGAGCCGTGCGGATCGAGGTCACCCCCGCCGACCTGGCGGCGAGTCGGTACGCCATCTCCCCGCTGGGCGAGACGGTGTCCGCCCTGCGGCTGCACGCCGGTCAACGGTCCACCGACGGTCTGGGGCCGTGGGTGACCCGGACCAGACCCGCCTACGACCGGCTGCGCCGGGAGGTACCGGCGGTCGGCGCCCTGCTGGCCTTGCTGCATCGGGGTGGCTACAACGCCGACTTCATCCAGCCTCCGCCGGACGGCTCGGCCCGGGACTTCCACGGGGAACTGGCCGCGGTCCGGGCCACCCCGCTGGCCCAGGCCCGCGACGAGTTGGCCCGCAACCTGGCCGGCCCCCGGGCCACCCCACCGGCGTACGCCCGCCAGATCTACGCCTCGCCGAAGGTGGTCGACCTGATCGCGGACGCCATCGAGGCGGCCTGGCAGGCGCTGGTCGAGCCGGACTGGCCGCGGCTGCGCGCCATCCTGGAACGTGATCTGGTGCGGCGGGCGGGCCGCCTGCTCGCCTACGGCTGGGGCGCGGCCATCGCGGACCTGGACCCCCGACTGCGCTGGATCCCCGGTGAGGTCGGGGTCATCGAGATCAGCGGCGACGACCCGGAGACCCACTCGCTGGCCGGGCGAGGGCTGCTGTTCGTGCCGACCGTCTTCGGCACCCTGATCACCTACGTCGAGCAGCCCTGGCCGTACGCGATCGTCTACCGGGCCACCGGCGTGGCCGAGTTGCTGGGTCCGCCCGACCCGACCCGGCCGGACGACGCGTTGGATCGACTGGTGGGCCGGTCCCGGGCGGCCGTGCTGCGGGCGCTCGCCCTGCCCGCCACCACCAGCCAACTCGTCGCCCAGCTCGGGCTCAGTCTCGGCGGCGTCGGCGACCACCTCACGGTGTTGCGGGAGGCCGGGCTGGTCAGCCGGATCCGCGCCGGTCGGGCGGTGCGCTATCGGCGTACCCCACTCGGCGACGCTCTCGCCGCCGACTGATCCGCGTTCGGCCGAGGATCCGCGTTAACAAGGGGCCCCTGCTCTACCGGAGGCGTTAATAAGGGGCCCTTCCTTCCCCCCGGAGGGCGGAGCGGACCAGGGGGAGGACCCGGTAGGGGATCTGTTCGGCGAGGGCGATGATCGTGGAGGCCCGGCGGATGCCCTCGTACGCGACGATCTGGTCGATCACCCGTTGCAGGTCGGTGTTGGAGCGGGCCACGATCCGGCAGAGCAGGTCGCTGGAGCCGGTGATGGTGTGCGCCTCCAGCACCTCGGGAATCCCGGCCAGGTGGTTGGCCACCGGGTCGTGTCCGTGCCGTTGACTGATCTCCAGGGTGACGAAGCTGGTCACCGTGAACCCGATCGCGGCCGGCGACACCTCCGGTCCGAAGCCGCCGATCACCCCCCGGTCGACCAGCTTGTCCAGTCGAGCCTGGACGGTGCCCCGGGCCACCCCCAACCGGCGGGAGCACTCCAGTACCCCGATCCGGGGTTCCGCGGCGAGCAACTCGATCAGGCTCACGTCCAGGGCATCGAGCTGTACATCCTGTCCAGGGTTCACGGCTTCCCACCCTACTTGTTGTGCAACCTGACCAGCCGTGTGACTGACAGTTGCCCAGTGAGCGGCCTCACCGTGATAGTCCGGGGAACGAGCACAGCGTCGGCCGATCCGGCCGGCCGGTACGCAAGGGAGGCCACCATGACCCAGGCGATCGACCGACCCCAGTCGACCGAGGACGTCGACGTCGATGCCCTAGTCGGCGCCGTCAACCACGACATCACCAAGGACCCCTTCCCGGTCAAGGGTCTGGACCACGTGCACTTCCTGGTCGGCAACGCCAAGCAGGCCGCGCACTACTACTCCACCGCCTTCGGCATGACCTGTGTCGCGTACCGGGGTCCGGAGCAGGGCTACCGCGACCACGCCCAGTACGTGCTGACCAGCGGTTCGGCCCGGTTCGTGCTGACCGGGGCGGTACGCCCGGACGCCGACGGCGCCGACCACGTCGCGAAGCACAGCGACGGGGTCAGCGACATCGCGCTGGAGGTGCCGGACGTGGACGCCGCGTACGCGCACGCCACCGCGCAGGGTGCGGCCGGTCTGCTGGAGCCGCACGACGTCAGCGACGAGCACGGCACCGTCCGGATGGCCGCCATCGCCGCGTACGGCGACACCCGGCACACCCTGGTCGACCGGTCCCGCTACACCGGCCCCTTCCTGCCCGGGTTCGTGGCCCGGGGCCCGATCGTCAACCGGCAGCCGATGATCGACGCCGGCCTCCAGCCGAAGCGCTTCTTCCAGGCCGTCGACCACATCGTCGGCAATGTGGAACTCGGCAGGATGGACGAGTGGGTCGAGTTCTACAAGCGGGTCATGGGCTTCAGCAACATGGCCGAGTTCATCGGTGACGACATCGCCACGGACTACTCGGCGCTGATGAGCAAGGTCGTCGCCAACGGCACCCGCAAGGTGAAGTTCCCGCTCAACGAGCCGGCCATCGCCCGCAAGAAGTCGCAGATCGACGAGTACCTGGAGTTCTACCAGGGCCCCGGCGCCCAGCACATCGCCGTGGCCACCAACGACATCCTGGCCAGTGTCGACGCGATGCGGGCCGCCGGTGTCGACTTCCTGGACACCCCGGACTCGTACTACGACGACCCGGAGCTGCGGGCCCGCATCGGCGAGGTCCGGGTGCCGATCGAGGAGCTGAAGGCCCGCAAGATCCTGGTGGACCGGGACGAGGACGGTTACCTGCTCCAGATCTTCACCAAGCCGGTGCAGGACCGCCCGACGGTCTTCTTCGAGCTCATCGAGCGGCACGGCTCCCTCGGCTTCGGCAAGGGCAACTTCAAGGCCCTCTTTGAGGCAATCGAGCGTGAGCAGGAGAAGCGCGGAAACCTGTAACAATCTCAAGGGTGAATCAGCCTTCGCCGCACCCGACGTCGCCGGCCGGTGGCGGCTCACCGATCGGTGGGCCGCCGCCCGCCGCCGGTGGCACCCCGCCGCCCACCGGCCCCCCGCCGCAGTACGCCCCGCCTCCCGCAGGTTGGGCAGGCTCGCCGCCCCCACCGGGCGTCCCCGGCGGCCCGCCGCAGGGCTGGTCCCCGGGTCAGCCTCCGCCGAAGTGGGCGGCCGGGCCACCGCCGCCGGTGTTGGGGCCGGGCGGTCAGCCGCTGGCCAGCTTCGGTGACCGGCTGCTGGCATACCTGATCGACACCGCGATGACCACCGTCGCCCTGCTGCTGTTGTTTATGCCGTTGTTCCTGACCATCATGTTCCGGATCCTCTCCGCGACTCCGGAGACCAACCCGGACGGCACCCTGGCGGACCCCAGCGACCTCATCACGGAGATCATGCTGCCGATGCTGCTCCTCCAGGGCGCACTGTTCGTGGTGATGTTCGGGTTCTACTGGCTGTACCACGTCGAGTACATGAAGCGGACCGGGCAGACCTTCGGCAAGAGGGTGATGAAACTACGGGTGGTTCCGCTCGATCCGACCCAAACCCTTGATCGGCGGATGGCCGGGAAGCGGTACCTCGTGGAGTTCGTGGGCGGGTCGTTGGTGCCGGGCGGCAGCTACGTCGACGGCCTCTGGCAACTGTGGGACAAGCCCTGGCAGCAGTGCCTCCACGACAAGTTCGCCGGGACCGTCGTCGTTAAGGTGGCCAGGTGACCGAGCACAGCAAGGCCGCGCCGTGAGCGTGGCACCCGGCTGGTACGTCGACCCCGCCGACCCGCAAACCCGCAGATACTGGGACGGCGAGGGCTGGATCGGCGCGCCCATCCCGGTCGATGCCACCCCACCCGAGGGCCCGCCCCCGCCCGAGCCCGAACCGACACCGGAACCCGAGCCGGTGACGTCGACCACCCCGCCCGGCACACCGGCCACCCCGCCCGGCACACCGGTCGGCGGCCCACCTCCGGGATATCCCCCACCCGCTGGCTGGCAGCAGGCGCCACCGATCGGTGACCCTCGGCACGGGCCACCCCCCGGCTGGCCGTACCCGACCTGGCCCGGACGCCCCCCGGAGCCCCGGCCGCACGGTATGCCGCTGGCCTCCTTCGGTGCCCGCCTGGGTGCCCGGCTCATCGACTTCGGCATCGTGTTCCTGCTCAACGTGCTGGTCAACGGCTGGTTCGTGGCACGTCTGCTGGACGAGATCTCGGCACCGCTCAACGAGTTCGGGCGACGGCTGCAAGACCCGGAACGCAACACCGAACCCCTGCCGCAGGCGGGCGACCAGACCGGCTCGTTGATCGTGGTGATCCTGTTGATCGCCACGATGCTCTGGCTGGCGTACGAGGTGCCGTCGATGGCGGCCAGCGGGCAGAGCTTCGGCAAGCGGCTGGTGGGCATCCGGGCGGTACCGGTCGAGGCGGACGCCCCGCTGGGCTTCGCCCGCGCGCTGCGGCGGTGGAACACCCTGGGTCTGCCCACCCTGCTCTGGTACTGCTGCGGGCTCGGTCTGCTGCTCCAGTTGTTCGACGCCCTCTCCCCACTCTTCGACCACCCACTGCGGCAGGCGCTGCACGACAAGCGGGCGCAGACCGTGGTGGTCAAGGTTCCCCGTACCCCCGCTGATCGCACCAACCCACCCGGAGATGCCTCATGACCGACACCGGACGCCAGCCGACAGTGCGGCTGACCCGCGCCGACCTGGACGCGCTGCCCAACTACGTGCCCGGCCGCAGCCCGGCCGACCTGGCTCGGGAGCTTGGTCTGCCGGAGGCGATCAAGCTGGCCAGCAACGAGGTGCCGTACGGCCCGCTGCCCGGAGTGGTGGAGGCGGTCGCCGAGGCCGCCGCCGGGGTGCACCGCTACCCGGACATGGGAGTGGTGGCGCTGCGTCAGACCCTGGCCGACCGGTACGGGGTGGACCCCGACCGGATCGCCACCGGCTGCGGTTCGGTGGCGCTGGCCGAGCACCTGGTACGGGCCACCTGCCTGCCCGGTGACGAGCTGATCTACGCCTGGCGGTCCTTCGAGGCGTACCCCATCATCGCGGCGACCAGCGGCGCGACCAGCGTGAAGGTGCCCAACGACGCCGGGCACGGGCACGACCTGGCGGCGATGGCCGCGGCGGTGACCGACCAGACCCGCATGATCCTGGTCTGCAACCCCAACAACCCGACCGGCACCGCCCTGGGTCGGGCGGAGCTGGATCGCTTCCTGGACGCCGTGCCGGACGACGTGCTGGTGGTCATCGACGAGGCGTACCGGGAGTTCGTCACCGACCCGGAGGTGCCCGACGGGCTGGACTACGCCGACCGGCCCAACGTGGCCGTGCTGCGCACCCTGTCCAAGGCCTGGGGGCTGGCCGGTCTGCGGATCGGTTTCCTGGTCGCCCAGCCGCAGGTGGCGGCGGCGGTACGCAAGGTCGTCACCCCCTTCTCCAGCAGCATGGCGGCCCAGGCCGGAGCGCTGGCCGCCCTGGCTCAGGCCGACGAGATGCAGCGGCGGTGCGCCCTGGTGGTGGCCGAGCGGGAGCGGGTCACCGAGGCGCTGCGCAAGCTGATCCCGGAGGTGCCGGCCAGCCAGGCGAACTTCGTCTGGCTGCCGCTGGGCGAGCGGGCGCTGGAGTTCGGCAAGGCGTGCGAGGCCCGGGGCGTGATCGTCCGGCCCTTCCCGGGCGACGGGGTCCGGGTCACCATCGGCACCCCGGCCGAGAACGACGCCTTCCTGGCCGCCGCCGAGTCGGCGCTGGCCTGACAGAAATTCGGCCCCAACTCACCGGGGCGTGGAGCTGAGCCGGGCCGGTCCGCCATCCCCCTGCGGACCGGCCCGGAAGCCCATGAAGACAGCTTACGCGGCTTTTGTCCGATTTACCGCTGATTCGGGCTAGGTCGCCGCCAGGATCAACGGCTCAGAGGTGAAGTAGTAGCCGTGATCGTCGGCCTCCGGGTCGACCGGGGACCGCAGCCGCTCCACCGCCAGGTATCCGTCGACCGCGTACGCCCGGCCCGGCACCCATCCGGTGCCGTCGGCGCCCACATTCAGCACGAACCGGGACAGCTGACGGCCGGTGGCCGGATCCAGGGTGACCAGCTCATTCTCCTCGGTCACCAGATGCACCCGGCCGGGCTGGACCGCGATCAACCGCCCCGGCCCAACCGGGGTCCGCCAGAGTTCGGTGCCGTCGCGGACCGCCCGGCCCACCACCACACCCTCCGCCAGGGTCACGGCCATCCGGTCGAGCAGTTCTACCTCCGTGCCGTCCAGCGCCGCAGCGGCCACCGGCTCCCCGGAGCCGAGTAGCCAGCCCCGGGCCGCCCCGTCACCCGGACCGGCGGTACGCAACCCGGCGCAGCCGGTCGGAAGGCAGCCGATCAGGTTCGCGGTCAGCTCCTCGCCGGCCTCCGGGGGACGCCACCGGGCGGCCACCACCCCGGTCCCCGCATCCCGGAACTCGACCACGGTCGGTCCGGCGCAGCGGTCCAGGCTGAGCAGTTGGCCGCTGGTGCTGCCGCCGACCGGTTCCCGGCAACCACGCCCCACCTCGGCCCGCCACAGTTGGCCCCCGTCGGCCAGGTCCACGGCTCGCACCTCGCCCGCCCCGGAGCTGACCACCGCCTCCCGGCCCTCGGCCGTCCTGATCACGGAGAGACCCGGCGGCTGCCAGACGACCTCGCTCCCGGTGCGTCGGGTGCTGCGCTTGCCCTCCGGTTCCGGCCCCTGCGCGCGCCAGGCGACCCGCCCGGTACGCGCGTCCAGGGCAACCAGGTCACCGTCGGACCATCGGCTGACCACGGTAGTGCCGCTGGCCACCACCGCGTCCAGGGTCGCCGGCCAACGCCGGTACGACCAGTAGGGGGTGCTGCGGTGCCGCCCGTCGGCCGGCTGATCGGCATAGACCTGACGCTCGGCCGCGTACACCCGCAGTCGACCGTCGACGATCAACGGGGCGACCGGCAGCCGACCCACCACCCGCGGTTCCGGACGGCTCAGGGCGGGATAGTCGACCCGGGCCGGGGTGCTGACCTCGGCCGGGGCCAGGACCCGGTATCCCACGAGCGCCAGCGTCCCGGCCACCCCGGTCGCCGCCACCGCGGCCACGATCCGCCGCCGACTGCTCGTCCACCCCATGCCGTACCTCCCCGCCCGGCACCCTACCCACCGGTCGGAACGACCCCGGAGCTGCGGTCAGGCCCCGCTGCGGGGTGGTCGGCGCGAGAAGATCACGCGGTGCGGGCCCCGGGGCAGGGCTGCCGCCCCGGAGACCCTGGGGTCCTCAGCGGGCCAGGTCGCCGTCGCGGACCGCACCGACGAAGGCGCGCCAGACCCGGGTGCTGACCACCAGCAACGGCCCGCCCTGGTCCTTGGAGTCGCGTACCCCCACCACGCCGTGGCGGGCCAGGTTGTCGGCCACCTCCACACAGAGGCCCTGGTCATTGGAGCGGCTGCTGGTCCGCCACACCGCACCCACGAGATCGTGCATCGTCGTCATCTCCCTCGGCTTCGACATGCCGCCCGCTACCCGGCCGACCGGGTTCCGGTCGGCCGGGTGCCGCGTGGCGACGAATTCCGAGGCGATCAACGAGACGGGCCCCCGACCTTGATCGCACAGCCGGTGCGACAAAGGGCTGGCTGTCGGGATGAAGTCAGCCGGCTGCCGCGATCGTGCCGGTGACCTCGGCCAGGGTGATGGTGGTGCCCTCCGGGCCGGGGGCGGTGGCGGTGATGGTCACGGTGTCCCCGTCCAGCAGGAAGGTGCGCTCCTCTCCCCCGACGGTCACCGGCTCGGCCCCGCCCCAGGTCAGCTCCAGGAACGAGCCGACCTGGTCCCGCCGATCACCGGAGACGGTGCCGGAGGCGTAGAGGTCACCGGTACGCAGGGAGGCGCCGTTGACGGTCAGGTGGGCCAACTGCTGGGCCGGAGTCCAGTACATCTGGGCGAACGGCGGCCGGCTGACCTGCTCGCCGTTCCAGTGCACGGTCATCCGCAGGTCCAGTCCTAGATGCGGCTCGTCGCGCAGGTAGTCCAGGACCGCGGGATCCTGCGGCGGGGCGGCGACCTGGGCGTGCCCCAGCGCCTCCAGGGGGGTCACCCAGGCGGCGATGGAGGTGGCGAAGGACTTGCCCAGGAAGGGGCCCAGGGGCTGGTACTCCCACGCCTGGATGTCCCGGGCCGACCAGTCGTTGACCAGCACCACCCCGAAGACGTGCTCGGCGAAGTCGGCCGCAGCCACCCGGGAGCCGAGCGGACTGGGTACCCCGACCACGAACCCGACCTCGGCCTCGATGTCCAGCCGGGCGGACGGGCCGAAGACCGGCCCCTCCTTGCTCGGCCGCTGACCCTGCGGGCGTACCACCGGGGTGCCGGAGACCACGACGGTGCCGGCGCGGCCGTGGTAGCCGATCGGCAGGTGCTTCCAGTTGGGCAGCAGGGCCGGCTGGCCGGGCCGGAAGATCTGCCCGACGTTGGAGGCGTGCTGCTCGGAGGAGTAGAAGTCCACATAGTCGGCGACCTCGATGGGCAGCTCCATCCGCACCTGGTCCAGCGGCACCAGCAGCGGCTCCACGGCCTGGCGGTGGGCCGGGTCGGTGAGCAGTTCGGTGATCCGCTGGCGGACCGCGGTCCACTGTGGGCGGCCCAGCGCCAGGAAGGTGTTCAGGGTGGGCTGGCCCAGCGCCCCACCGGCCAGCACCAGGCCGGCCTCCTCTGCGGCGGTCAGGTCCAGCACCAGGTCGGCGATGCGTACGCCGATGCGCGGCTGCCCCTCGCCGACCCGGAACACCCCGTACGGCAGGTGGTGGATCCCGAAGCCGGACTCCTGCGCCCCGGGCACCCAGCTCTGTTGCGCGGTCATGCCTGATATCCCCCGTTCACCAGCCCCAGCCGGATCAGATCGGTAAGTGGTTCCACGATGCTGCACGAGCCGAAGCCCACCCACAGCGGACGCCCCAGGTCGTGCCGGCCGTCGAGCTGCTGCACCAGGGGTCGCTCGTCGCGGACGGTGAGCAGTTCGGTCACCGCCTCCACCCCGGCGCCCTCGGTGGCGGCCAGGGTCGCGGCGAGCACGTTGGCGAAGCCGTGGTGGGTGATGCCGGTTTCCTGGTCGAGGTGGCGCACCGCGTGGTGCAGCCCGGCGGTCAGCTTGAACGGCACCTCCCGGTCCCGACAGGCGCAGATGACCGCGGCCAGCTCGGCCGGGCTCGGGAACAGCTCGGCGGCCAGCCCTCCGGTACGGAACTTGGCCGCCACCGGCAGGCCACGGGATCTCGCTTCGGCCAGGGTGTCCAGGGCGGACATCAGCCCGAAGGTCAACGGGATCTCCGCGAAAGCGGCCACGCCGTCCAACCGCTCGGTAAGCGTGATCAGCTCGCCCAGACCGGGCTGCGGGTCCTCGCCGCGCTTGGCGACCGGCGCCTCCAGTTGTCGGACGGTCACCCCGAGCGGAGGCAGGAACGACAGCGCAAAGGGCAGCCGGTCGAGGCCGGTGTCGCCGATCAGCCCGATCACGAAGCCCTCGGCCGGGTCGATCAGACCGTCCAGCTCGCCCGCCACCACCTTCGACGCGGGCAGCAGCAGCGGGCCGACGAGGTCGGCGTACCAGGCGGAGCGATGGCCTCGGTGGGCGGTCACGGCGTCGGGCAGCGCGGCGCTGCCCGGCGGGAAGACGGCGGCATCGTCGACCAGACCGGCGACGAGTGCGGGCAGCTGCGTTGACACGAGACAAGAATGTACGGGACGCTACAAGGAGCGGACAACAGCGTCCGATAATCGGACGCACCAAGCTGGTGACCGGGAGGCGACATGCCGTACTACCGCAGCGTCGGCGAACTGCCACGCAAACGCCACACCCAGTTCCGGCAGCCCGACGGCAGCCTCTACACCGAGGAGCTGATGGGCCAGGAGGGCTTTTCCTCCGACTCCTCCCTGCTCTACCACCGGTACGCCCCCACCGCGATCGTCGCCGCGGAGGAGTTCACCCCGCCCGCCGTGACCCGGGTGCCCAACCTGCCGCTCAAGCCCCGGCACCTGCGCACCCACAAACTCGACGGCGCCGGGGCCGACCCGATCCTGGGCCGGCGTTACCTGCTCGCCAACGACGACGTACGAATCGCCTACGTGCTGGCCGACCAGCCCTCCCCGCTGTTCCGTGACGCCACCGGCGACCACTGCCTGTACGTCGAGTCGGGCAACCTGCGGGTCGAGTCGACCTTCGGCGTACTGGACGCGGTGGCCGGGGACTATGTGGTCATCCCCACCTCGACGGTGCACCGACTGGTGCCCACCGGCGACACCCCCACCCGGCTACTGGCCGTCGAGGCCTCCGGGCACATCGGCCCACCCAAGCGCTACCTGTCCGTACGCGGCCAGTTCCTGGAGCACTCCCCGTACTGCGAGCGGGACGTCCGGGGGCCGGACGCGCCGCTGCTGGTCGAGGAGACCGACGTGGAGGTGCTGGTCCGCCACCGTCGTGGCTGGACCCGTCACGTCTACGCCAACCACCCCTTCGACGTGGTCGGCTGGGACGGTCACCTGTACCCGTGGGCCTTCTCCATCCACGACTTCGAGCCGATCACCGGCCGGATCCACCAGCCGCCACCGGTGCACCAGACCTTCCAGGGCCCGAACTTCGTGATCTGCTCGTTCGTGCCCCGCAAGGTCGACTACCACCCGGACGCCATCCCGGTGCCGTACCACCACCACAATGTCGACTCCGACGAGATGCTCTTCTACACCGGCGGCAACTACGAGGCGCGGCGCGGTTCCGGCATCGAACAGGGTTCGATCTCCCTGCACCCCTCCGGCTTCACCCACGGCCCCCAGCCCGGGGCGGCGGAACGCTCGATCGGGGTCGACTTCTTCGACGAGTTGGCCGTCATGGTCGACACCTTCCGCCCGCTGGACCTGTGCGACGCGGCAGCGGACTGCGAGGACGACGCGTACGCCTGGACCTGGTCCCGCCGCTGACCGGAGGGCCCCTTGTCAACCCTCTGAAGCCCCGCTGCCCGCCCCGGTAGCGGGGCTTCAGGCGACCGGGCGGGTGACGATCGCCAACTGGGCGACCGTGGCGATGCCGATGGCCAACACCAGCGGCCAGGGCGTACCGATCAGGGCGTAGAGCAGGATCAACGCGGGGCCAGCCGGGGCCGCGTACACGGCCAGGGCCAACGGACGGTCGGTTCGCCGCAGGACGGGCAACACGGTCCGGGTCAGACCGGGCAACCGGGAGGTGTGCCGCCGGATCACGATCGCCCCACCGATGGCGGCCAGCAGAGCCATGAGCCGGGAGAACCCGGAACCGGTGCCGGCCGAGCAGGCGATCACCAGGGCGGCGACGATCGACCAGCCGGTCCCCCAGAGCACCAACTGCCGCAGCGCCGCCGGTACCGGGCGACGCGCGGCGAACGGACCCGTGTCGGCCCGTCCGGCCGCCACCGGGCCACCCGACCTGGTCGGCTCCTCCGTCGACCAGCCCGGCTGCCCGCCCGGGCCGGTGGGCGGGAGCGCCTGGTCGTCGGGGTTGCCCGGATCACCCGGAGTCTGCTCCGGGCGGGGACCCTCGGCCGGGCGGGGTTCGGTCGGCGGCAGGATCGGCACGGCCGCCTCGGCCAGCCGCTCCAGGGTGGTGGTCCACCGGCGCTGCTCCAACCGCAGTACCCCGACCTCCTCGCCCACCTCGGCCAGCCTCGGGTCCAGCCGCAACGCCTCCCGGTAGGCCCGCTCGGCCAGATCGAACATCCGCATGTTCGCCGCCACCAGACCGAGCACCAGATGCCCCTGCGGCTCCTGCGGTGCCAACTCCACGGCGTGCCAGGCGGCGTTCAACGCCGGCTGGCCGTTGCGGGAGCCGGCCAGGATCGCCGCCCCGCTGCGTTGGGCGTACGCGTCCTGCGGGCCCAGGGCCAGGATCTCGTCGGCGGTACGCGCGGCCTCGCCGTACCGTTCCAGATCACCGAGGGCCAGACCACGCAGCACCAGCGGGGGGATCTGTCCGGGGGCTGCGGCGACGGCGGACTCGGCGGCGGCCAGCGCCTCAAGGGGCCGTTCGGCGGCCAGGTGCACCCGGGCGAGCATGGCCAGGGTCGGCGGGTGTGCGGGATCCAGGGCCAGCGCGAAACCGAGTTCGTCGACGGCCTCGTCGTAGCGGCCCAGCTCGGCGAGGAGGGTGGCGCGTTGCAGGTAGCCGTCGGCGGTGGGCGGGTCGGCGGGAACGTCGGCGGACATCGCGCGAGCCTAGGCGGTCGGTTGGGCGTACACCAAGGCCACCGCGATGCCGGCGAGTCCCTCGCCACGGCCGGTGAAGCCCAGCCCGTCGGTGGTGGCCGCGGAGAGGGTGACCGGGGCGCCCACCGCCTCCGACAGCACCCGCTCGGCCTCCTGCCGACGGGGGCCGATCTTGGGTCGTACCCCCACGACCTGCACGGACACGTTGCCGATGGTGAAGCCGGCGGCGCGGACCCGGCGGGCGGACTCGACCAGCAGACGTACTCCGCTGGCCCCGGCCCACTCCGGCTGGTCCACCCCGAAGTTGGCGCCGAGATCGCCCAGCCCGGCGGCGGAGAGCAGGGCGTTGCAGGCGGCGTGCGCGACCACATCGGCGTCGGAGTGCCCGGCCAGACCGTCCTGGTCCGGCCAGTGCAGGCCGGCCACCCAACAGGGTCGGCCGGCGGCGAAGGCGTGCACGTCCGTGCCGATGGCCACCCTAGGAACGATCATGATTCGAGGGTACGCGTCAGAGCCCGGTAGCCAGCAGGTGCTCGGCCAGGGCCAGGTCGAAGGGTCGAGTGATCTTCAGAGCGAGGTCCGACCCGGGAACGCAGAACACCGGCACCCCCTGCTTCTCCACCAGCCCGGCGTCATCCGTCAACGCGTCACCGGCGGCGGCGTGGGCGGCGGTCAGCACGGAGCGGCGGAAGCCCTGGGGGGTCTGCACCGCCCGCAGGGCCCGACGGTCGACCGTGCCGAGTACCAGTTCCCCCGGGTCGACCTCCTTGATCGTGTCGACCACCGGCAGGACCGGGATCACCGCCTCGTGCCCCGAGCGCACCGCAGCGGCCACCGACTCCACCAGGGCGGGCGGGATCAGCGCCCGGGCCGCGTCGTGCACCAGGATGATGTCCGGTCCGGCCGGTACGGCGGCCAGGGCGGCGGCCACGGACTCCTGCCGTTCGGCCCCGCCGGGCACCACCGTCACCGGGGCGATCGGGGCCAGCAGGTCACCCACGGCCGCGACCTCCGCGATCGGGGCGGCCACCACGATGGTGTGCACCGAGGAAGCGGCTGCCAGTCGGCGGACCGCGTGCACCAGCAGCGGCTCCCCGGCCAGCAGCCGCAGTGCCTTGGGTCGGCCCGGGCCGAGGCGTACCCCGGCACCGGCCGCAGGCACGAGGACCGCGACGTCACCGCGCGGATTCAGCTGCGCGGTCACGTCGCGGTCCTCGATGGTTTCTTCGCTACGAAGTGGGTACGACGATGCTGTGCGGACTAGGCCTCGGTCAGCACCTTGTCGAGCAGCGTCTCCGCCTCGTCCTTGGTGCTCTTCTCGGCCAACGCCACCTCGCCGACGAGAATGTCGCGGGCCTTGGCGAGCATGCGCTTCTCACCTGCGGAAAGGCCCCGCTCCCGCTCCCGGCGCCACAGGTCGCGGACGACCTCGGCCACCTTCAGCGGGTTGCCGGAGGCCAGCTTCTCCAGATTCGCCTTGTAACGTCGCGACCAGTTGGTCGGCTCCTCGGTGTGCGGAGCCCGGAGAACGTCGAAGACCTTGCCAAGACCCTCTTCGCCGACCACCTCGCGCACACCCACGATCTCGGCGTTCTCGGCAGGCACCCGGACCGTCAGGTCACCCTGCGCGACCCTCAGGACGAGGTACTGCTTGGGCTCGCCCTTGATGACCCGAGTCTCGATTGCCTCGATGAGTGCGGCCCCGTGGTGGGGGTAAACAACGGTCTCGCCGACACTGAAAACCATAGGTTCGAAACCCCTTTCGCTGTGTCTAGGGTAACACGCTCAGGCACCGATGTCTCACCGCTGTCCTGACCGTTGGCGCAGCTCAGGGGCCGTGTGAGAGGTATTTCTTCGGCTTGACAGATGACCGAGTCGATGATTCAAACACGCTCTGTAATCTGGAGATGACCCCCCGACATGGACGACGAAAACGCCGTGATCACCAGCGCAGCCGTCAATGATCGACCAAGTAATGATCAATTTTCGGTGGACCAATACCCCCATGCCACGATTAGGCCCACGTCAAAGATCAAGTAACTCGGTGATCAAGATCCCGAGCCACGAGATCCCTGACCGAGGTCTCGGAGATCGAGTGCCAGGAGATCAAGGGCTACGCATCCACCCCATGATATCTCGCCGTACCCGAGTGTGGGCAGCGGTAGCGAGACCGGGCCCAGTGCGGGACGCTGGAGAGGCCACTGTCCGCGCACCCGTGAGCACCAGGGGGTCGTCATGGGCAAGCCTGACGCCGATGGTCCCGGGCTGCCCGACCTCCCGCCGGAGTGGGGCCGGGTGGTCGTACCGGATGATGCCTCCGCCTTGGCCGAGGAGGCCGAACAGCTCCGCCGCGAGCTGCGGATGGCCAACCGCCCCCGCCGGTGGCCACCCTCCGCCCTACCGGTGGTGCTGCTGCTGGTGGCGGTGATCGCCGCGGTCGCCGGGCTGGTGACCGTCACCTGGCCGCGGGCCGGGCGGGGCACTCCCGAGCCGGCCGCGGCCGGGCCGGACCCCGCGCCCGCGCAGTTCATCGGCCGGGCCCTGCCCGCCTTGGATCTCGTCGACGCCGGGCAGTCGCCGGTGCCGCTGCGCGGGCTGTTGCCGGCGCTGGTGCTGCTGGTGGACGGGTGTGCCTGCCCGCACCGGGTCATCGAGGCGGTCGCGGCGGCCCCGGTCGGGGTCACCGTGGTCACGGTCGGCGCGCAGAGCCCACCAGCGGCACCGGCCGGCACCCAGGTACGCGCTCTCGGTGACCCGGCCGGCGGATTGCGGGCCTTCCTGCACCTGCCGGCCCGCCCTGACACGGTGACCGCCCTGCTGGCCGACCGCACCGGCCGGATCGCCCTGGTGGTCAGCGAGGTCGGCTCGGTCACCGACTACCAGCATGAACTGGCCACCCTGGCGGGCTGAGCCGTACCCCTCAGGAGGGGTCGATCAGGCGGGCCAACAGCATCAGCGAGGCCGCACCGGCGGTGGAGAAGGAGACCGTCACCGGGGCGCCGGTGCCGGTCATCTCCGTGGTGATCACCGTGCCGTCGCAGCCCACCGTCAGGGGGTCGGCCGCCCGGGCGCCGATGACGGTGACCAGCAGTTCACCCGGACCGGTGCAGCTGAAGATCAGCAGATTTCGCTCGCCGCGGGTCAGCCGGGCCTCCCGGACCAGGGCGCTGCCCGCGCTGAGCGACGCGCGATCGGTCCACACCACCGCCCCACGGCCCCCCTCCCGGGCCATCCCACGATCCCCCGAGCTCTCGGTGGCGTACCCCACCACCCGCCCGGTACGCGGGTCCACCATCACCCTGCTGCCGGCCGGTGCCATGTCGTAGCGCGCGGAGGCGGCCGACTCCTGCCAGTCAGCGGCCAGCGGGGGAGCCGTCGAGGCCTCGGACCCCGCCGGGGCTTCCCCCCGCCACCACCAGCCGCCGGCAACCAGCGCGATGACCCCCACCCCGGTGAGCAGGGCCCCCCGCAGGCGATAGAGGGAATCGACGTCCACCCCTGAAGGGTAGCCCTCGGAGCGCCTCAGGCGTGCTGCTCCAACAGCGCCGCGTAAAGGGTCAATCCGGGTCCGAAGGCCAGCATCACCACCCGACGCGGCGACGGGGCGGACCGCAACAGCCGGTCGAGAATCAGCAGCACCGTGGGGGACGAGCAGTTGCCGTTCTCCGCCAGGGTCTGCCGGGAAGCGGCCAAGGCGGTCGGGGCCAGGGCCAGCTCCCGCTCCACCACGGTCAGGATCCGGGGCCCACCCGGATGCACCGCCCAGCCGTCCACCTCGGACAGGGTGGAGCCGTGCCCGGCCAACAGCTCATCCACCAAGCCCCGGACATGGGTCGACAGCACCTGCGGCACCTTGGGGGACAGCCCCATCCGGAACCCGGTGTCGGTCACGTCCCAGGTCATGTGGTCGGCGGTGGAGGAGTCGGTGACCGAGGTGACCGCGCGCACGGCGTACCCCCGGCCCCCGGGCACCAGCACCGCGGCGACGGCCGCGTCCGAGAAGAGGGCGTGCGAGACGATCTGCTGGGTGTCCACCCGGGCCGACGACGGTTGCAGGTGCAGGCTGGTCAGTTCGGTGCAGAGCAGCAGCGCCGGCCGCCCCCGGGCGGTCACGAAGTCACTCGCCGCTCCCAGCCCGGGCAGCGCCGCGTAGCAGCCCATATGGCCGACGAACATCCGCTGGGTCGACGGGGCCATGCCCAGATCCCGGGCCAGCAGGATGTCCAACCCCGGGGTGGCGTACCCGGTGCAGGAACAGACGACGAACAGCCCGATGTCACCGGCGGCCAGCCCCGCCGAGGTCAGCGCCCTACCCACCGCCTCCTTGCCCAGCGGCAACGCCTCCACCTGGTAGCGGCGCATCCGCCGCTCGGTCGGCCAGTCGGAGACATCCTCGATCAGGGGGTTGACGGCGGCTTGGCGCCGCTCCACCCCGGAGTTCGCGAAGATCCGCTGGGCCAGGGCACGGGTGGTGCCGGAGTAGTGCCGGGAGAAGAACCGCTCCCACAACTCGTCCTGGTGGGCCGAGGGCGGCGAAGCCGTGCCCAGGCCCGCGATCACCGGTACCGACACGGCTGCTCCCTCCCCCTGCTCCGGACGACTTCCACCCTCACCAACGAGGGGCCGATCCCGCACGGTCCGGGTCACCGCCGAGAGCGGCGACCCCCAGCCAGTCCGCGCAGACGTCCGAGGTGGCCGGATGCAGCGATCCGCACCGGGCATCCCGGTAGAGCCGCTCCAGAGGATGGCCACGTCGGGTGGCGGAGGTACCGGCCGCCTCCAGCATGGCGGCGGCCACCTCGGCGGCGGTCGTACCGGCCAGCAGCTTGGCCCGCCACACCCACCGGTTGGTCTCGGCGTCACCGGGCGCCTCGTCGACCCGCCGGGCCGCCTCGGCCACCGTCAACTGGGCTGCCGCCACGGCGGCGTCCGCCCGGCCCAGGCGGGCGCGTACCGCCGGCAGGCCGGCCAGGTCCCGGGCGTTCAGGTGTTCGGCCGCCGCCTCCACCGCGGCCCGGGCCACCCCTGCATAGACGGCGGCGTAGCTGGCCACCAGCCAGTGCGGCATGAGCTGGGCCACCACCAGGGCCAGCCCCTCCACCCCGCCGAGCAGCCGGTCGGTCGGGACGGTCACGTCCAGGTGCAGGTCGTGTGAGGCGGTGGCCCGCATGCCCAGGGAGTCCCAGGTCGGCTCGACGGTGATGCCCTCGCCCGCCGGGACCAGGAACTGGGAGACCAGTGAGGGGTCGGTGGCGCTGCGGGCGGCCACCAGGTAGCCGTCGGCGTGCCCGGCGCCGGAGCAGAAGGTCTTGCTGCCCTTGATCCGCCAGCCGCCCTCGACCGCCTCGTACACCGTGCTGAGCTGCGACAGCCGGGCCCCGGCCCCGCGTTCGCTCATCGCCACGGCGTACCAGGCCCCCTCGGCCGCCGCCCGCAGCAGCCGGTTCCGGGCGGCAAGTGCCTCCTGCGGTACGCCGAGAGCCTCGGCCAGTTCCTCGGTCACCGCCCCCAGGGCCCCGGTGACGGAGGCGTGCATGTTGAACACCAGGGCGGTGGCCCCGTTGCCCCGGGCCAGCTCGGTGGCGACGGCCGCGTACTGGGCGAAGGTGGCACCGGAGCCCCCCAGAGCCTCGGGCACCATCAGCCCGAACAGTCCGGCCGAACGCAGATCGGCGAAGTCCTCGGCCGGGAAGGAGCCCTCCCGGTCGTGTCCGGCGGCCCTGGCCGCCAACCGGGGTGCCAACCTCCGGGCCTCGGCCACCCCGTCACCCATGCCGGCGCTCCACACCGGGTCGACGATCCATCCGCTGACGCACCTTCATGGCACCCTCCTCGACCATCGTCATACCCCCGTGGAGTTCCGCTACCCGTCGCGTACCCCGCGTCCCTGGTAGAGCACGGCCGTCGAGCCGGTCGGCACGATGCGCGGGGCCTGCCCGGGTGCGGTGGCCCGGCCGCGCGCCCGGCGGACCAGCCAGCGCAGCAGGCCGGGCACCCCCGGCCGGACACCGTGGACCCGCAGGTCCACTCCGTGCCGGGCACACTCGGCCACCAGTTCACGATCGTCCACGAACAACCGTGGGTCGTGGATGCCACGCGGCACGGTGGGCAGCCGCTCGGCGATCCGGACGGCGACCAGCCGGCTCAGGGGGGTGTCGTTGAGGGTGTCCACCACCAGCAGGCCGCCGGGGCGCAGCAGCCGGCAGGCCTGGGCTACCGTCACCCGCCAGTCCGGGACATGTTCCAGCAGCTCACCGGCGGTGACCACATCGGCGCAGCCGTCGGCCAGGGGCACCGCCATGGCGTCACCGTTGACCACGGTCACGCCGTGGTCGGCCGCCTGGCTCAGGGCCGAACGGGTCAGGTCCACCCCGATGTGCCGGTAGCCCTTGCCGACCAGATGCGGAGCCATCAGGCCGGCGCCGCAACCCAGGTCGACCAGGATGGCTCCGGGACGGGTGGCCGGTGGCACCAGCATCGCCCGGGCCTCGGCCAGCCAGTGCAGCATGGCGAAGACGCCGTCCGGCCGCCACCACTCGTCGGCCAGCTCGTCGTACTGACGTGGATCGTTGCGGGGCAGGCTCAAGCCGGCATCACGCATGTCACCGAGCGTGGCACGACTCGCGGGTAACGACCAGACTTCCGTTATGTCGTCGACGGTGTTAGGGCTGGTCAGGGCGAGCCATCCGGAACCTACGGCGGCAGTCACCACAGTGGCCGCCCTGCTCGCCGCCGGCACCGGTCATCCACCCGGGGGCATCGCCACGGTGGCGCTGACCGTGGCGGCCAGTCAGTTCGCGGTCGGCTGGACCAACGACCTGGTCGACGCCGACCGGGACGCCCTGGTCGGGCGGACCGACAAACCCGTGGCGACCGGGCTGGTCAGCCGCCGCCTGGTGGGGGTGGCCGCGGCGGTGGCCGCCGTCACCACGGTGGCCCTGGCCCTGACCACCACACCGGTGGCCGCCGGATGGGCGACCGTCGGGCTGGTCTCGGCCCTGCTCTACGACTGGCCGCTGAAGTTCACCGCCATCTCGGTGCTGCCGTACGCGATCTCCTTCGGTAGCCTGCCCGCCTTCGTGGTGCTGGCCCGACCCGAGGCACCGGCCCCGCCGGTCTGGTTGGTCGCCGCCGCCGCCCTGCTGGGGGCGGGGGCACACTTCGCCAACGTGCTGCCGGACTTCGCGGACGACGCCCGCACCGGGGTACGCGGGCTGCCGCACCGGCTGGGTCCGGCGGGCAGCCGGTGGGCCGCCGTCGGCCTGCTGACGGCGGCCACCGGCACCCTGGTGTTCGGGCCCCCCGGGCCCCCCTCGGGAGTGGGCCTGGCGGCGATCGTCGCCGCCGTGATGATCACCATTTCCGCCGGGTACGCCGGCCGCGCCGCCCAACGCGCCGGCACCCGTCCGGTGGCCGCTTTCCGGGCGATGATGCTGGTGGCCCTGCTCGACGTCGTACTGCTGGTCACCAGCGGTCGGCTGGTCTGAAACCTCACCCGGGCAGGTGGCTGCCCCGGGTCGGCGTGCGTGCCACGATCAGCTCCAACTACCCTGGAGCGCGGTCTGCGCGGGCATGGCCAGCGGGTCCGGCGGCGTAGCCGGGTGTGATCGTGACGAGGAGGACCGACGTGACGCGCTCGATCAGGGGTTCCCGGCGAGCTGCCGTACTGCTGCCCGGGATCGCGGCGGCAGCGGCGCTGCTGCTGTCCGGGTGCGGCGCCGGCCAGATCTCCGAGACGGCCAACAAGGTGCCGTCGGTGCAGGGCATCAACCTCAAGAGCACCGAGGGCAAGTACGGCGTGCTGGGCGTACTGGTCGACTACCCCGGTGTCGAGGGCTACCGCCCCGGCGACAACGCGGTGCTGAACGCGGTCTTCTACAACGACACCCACGAGCCGATCACCGTGACGGTGACCTCGCCGGACGCCCGCGAGGTGGTGCTCACCACGGTCCGCGCGGCGACCAGCCCGACCCCGACCGGCAGCCCCTCGCCGACCGGCTCCCCCTCCCCGTCGAGCTCCCCGTCCCCGGACGACTCCGCCTCCCCGGACGACTCGCCGTCGCCGGAGCCGACCTCGTCGCCGACCAACCAGCCGGCCCGCATCGAGATCCCGCCGCTGAGCTACGTGCAGCTGAACACCGAGGGTGACCGGGTGCTCCAGCTGATCGGGCTGAACGTGGCCGCGCTCGCCGGTCAGAACATCACCCTCAACTTCGACTTCGGTGGTGGCGACCAGATCACCAGCCCGGCACCGGTGGCCGTGCCGCTCACCCCGCCGCCGCCGCCCTCGCCGATCATCGAGCGGCACACCGAGTACGAGGGTGAAGGCGGCCACTAGAAAGCCCCGGGGCGGTAGCCAATCCGCCCGATCGTGCGGCGCCGTCGGCGTGGTGACCCCATGCCGGCGGCGCCGTCGTCATACCCGGGGGTTAGCGTCGCTGGGGTGAGCATCTCCCGATCGACTCCGGCCCGAGGCGGCACCGGTGGGCGCGGCAAGGCCTCCGCCCGTGAGCCCCGACCCGCGTACGAGTGCGACGCCTGTGGCCACCAGCCACCGAAGTGGGTGGGGCGCTGCCCGGAATGCGGCGAATGGGGTTCGGTGGTCGAGTGCACCGTCACCGGTCCCACGGTCTCCGGGCGGGTGGTCAGCTCCCGGATGCCCGCCGAGCCGGCCCGACCGATCGCCACCATCAGCGCGGCACCGGCCCGGGCCCGACCCACCGGGGTCAGCGAGCTGGACCGGGTGCTCGGTGGCGGGCTGGTGCCGGGGGCGGTGGTGCTGCTCGCCGGTGAGCCCGGGGTCGGCAAGTCCACCCTGCTGCTCGACGTGGCCCAGCAGTGGGCGGCCGGTGCGGGCAGCCCCTCGCTGGTGGTCAGCGGCGAGGAGTCCGTCAGTCAGGTGCGGCTGCGCGCCGAGCGGATGGGCACCCTGCACGAGCAGCTCTACCTGGCCGCCGAGAGTGACCTGGCCGCGGTGCTGGGTCACCTCGACGCGGTCAAGCCCGGCCTGCTGGTGCTCGACTCCGTGCAGACCATCTCCACCACCGGCACCGAGGGGGTGCCCGGCGGGGTGACCCAGGTCCGGGCGGTCACCGCCGCGCTGGTCTCGGTCGCCAAGGAGCGCGGCATCGCCACCGTGCTGGTCGGCCACGTCACCAAGGACGGCCAGGTGGCCGGCCCTCGGGTGCTGGAGCATCTGGTCGACGTGGTGCTGCACTTCGAGGGCGACAAGCACTCCTCGCTGCGGATGGTGCGCGGGGTGAAGAACCGCTTCGGTGCCGCCGACGAGGTCGGGTGCTTCGAGATGCACGAGGGTGGCATCAGCAGCCTCGCCGACCCCTCCGGGCTGTTCCTCACCCGCTACGCCGAGCCGGTGCCGGGCACCTGCGTGACCGTGGCGATGGAGGGACGGCGGGCCCTGGTCACCGAGGTGCAGGCGCTGATCGGGGCCACCGTTGCCGGCTCCCCCCGGCGTACGGTCTCCGGACTGGACTCGGCCCGTCTGGCGATGGTGCTGGCGGTGCTCCAGCGCCGCACCGAGCGGCTGACCCTGCACGACCGGGAGGTCTTCGCGGCCACCGTCGGAGGCATCCGGGTGGTGGAACCGGCCGCGGACCTGGCGGTCGCGTTGGCGGTCGCCTCCGGGGGCCTGAACCTGGCGATCGCACCCCACCTGGTGGCGATCGGCGAGGTCGGCCTGACCGGGGAGGTACGCCGGGTCGGTGCGGTGCCCCGCCGGCTGACCGAGGCGGCCCGGCTCGGCTTCCGGCTGGCCCTGGTGCCCCCCGGATGCGGGCCGAGCAGCACCGGCGCCGGGCCGGAACAGATGCGGGTGATCGAGGTCGACAACGTCCGTTCAGCCCTTCAGGCTGCGGCTCGGGCCTCGGCGGAATGAATGCCACGTTCCCGGGCGATCCGCCCGGCAGGGACCGGACAGGCGGATCATGACACATCACAGTAACCACAGGAGCACCCACCGCAGGGCAGTCCGTAGACTGTGCCCGTGCCAGTCGACCGCGAAACCACCAAGCCTGCCGGCGCGACTCCCCACGCCCGCACCGGCGCCGTGGGCTCGCCCGCCCGTCCGATCAGCATCAGCGTGACCGGGGGCGGCAGCGCCGGCGATCCGCTGCGCGCCAACCTGGCCCTGATGGCGCCCGGCACCGCGCTGCGCGACGGCTTGGAACGCATCCTGCGCGGCCGGACGGGCGCGCTGATCGTGCTCGGCTACGACAAGGTGGTCGAGGGCCTGTGCACCGGCGGCTTCCCCCTCGACGTGGAGTTCTCTGCTACCCGGGTCCGCGAACTGTGCAAGATGGACGGCGCGGTCGTGCTGTCCAGTGACGGCACCCGGATCGTCCGCGCGGCGGTGCACCTGATGCCGGACCCGGCCATTCCCACCGAGGAGTCGGGCACCCGACACCGCACGGCGGAACGGGTCGCCCGGCAGACCGGCTACCCGGTGATCTCGGTCAGCCAGTCGATGCGGATCATCAGCCTCTACGTCAACGGGCAACGGCACGTGTTGGACGACTCGGCGGCGATCCTGTCCCGGGCCAACCAGGCCCTGGCCACCCTGGAGCGGTACAAGCTCCGGCTGGACGAGGTCTCCGGCACCCTCTCCGCCCTGGAGATCGAGGATCTGGTCACCGTACGTGACGCCGTGGCGGTGGTGCAGCGGCTGGAGATGGTCCGCCGCATCGCCGACGAGATCGCCGGGTACGTGGTGGAACTGGGCACGGACGGTCGACTGCTGGCCCTGCAACTGGACGAGTTGATGGCCGGGGTGGACGCGGACCGCACCCTGGTCATCCGGGACTACCTGCCCACCGGCCGCAAGTCCCGCACCCTGGACGAGGCCCTGGTCGAGCTGGACCTGCTCAGTGCCACCGAGCTGATCGACCTGGTCTCGGTGGCCAAGGCCATCGGCTACCCGGCTGCCTCCGACGCGCTGGACGCGGCCGTCAGCCCGCGCGGATTCCGCCTGCTGGCCAAGGTGCCCCGACTGCCGGTGACCGTGGTGGACCGGCTGGTGGTGCACTTCGGCAGCCTTCAGCGGCTGCTCGGGGCCACCGTGGAGGACCTGCAGGCCGTCGAGGGGGTCGGCGACGCCCGGGCCCGAGGCGTACGCGAGGGACTGTCCCGGCTGGCCGAGGCGTCCATCCTGGAGCGGTACGTCTGAGGGTCAGGTCAGTCGGTGAGCACGAGCTTGGCCGGCTGACTCAGCTTGGTGCCCACCCGGGCGAACACCTGGTAGGTGCCGGCCGGCGGGGTGTCGCCGCTGGCCAGCCCGTTGGCGCACCGGCTGCTGTCCTTGCCGTTCCAACCGACCTGGTAGGCGCGCTCGAAGCCCGGGGTGAAGGACTGCACGTCCGACCCGGCGGCGGTGCCGCAGGTGTCCGACGACCACACCACGTCGGCACCGGACTTGATGTAGATCTCCTGGGCGGTCGCCCCGACATCCCGGTTGCAGGTCCGGTCGGCCCGGTTACGGACCTTCAGGTGCAGGTCCACCGCAGCACCCCGGACCACCCGGTTCGGCACGGCCTGGGCGGTCACCGCCAGCTCCGTGTCCGTGCAGGTGCCCTCGTCGGCCACCGGGGCGACGGCCGGCGGATCGTTGGTCAGGCTCGTGTCGGGCGAGGGAGTGCCGGAAGGGCTGGCCGGGCCGGCACCGGCGTCACCCGAGGGCGGGGGTGACCCGGTCTGCGGGGTCAACACCGAACCGGTGGGCTCCGGGGTGCCGGAGACGCCCGGATCGGGCTGCCCCTGCCCGGTGGCATCTTTGCCGCCACGCGGACCGTTGCACGAGTAGAGCAGGACAATCAGGAAGAGCAGGACCGCGCCGAGCACGACGGCGCGACGCCGCCAGTACACGGCGGGAGGCAGGGGGCCGACCGTCAGACGCATGATGCCCCCACCGTAGCGGCGCCATGCGCGACGGACGGTGACGACGCGCCGAGGCGTACCGGAGCCACCGGAACCCACCCTCCAATGTCGACAGTCCCGTCACTCTGAGTGCTGTCAGGGGCGGCTCAGAGGTAAACCTTGCGCTGGTAGATCGCGTGGGCCCCGGCCACCCGGTCCAGGAAGAGCAGACCGGAGCAGTGGTCGATCTCGTGTTGCAGGGCACGCGCCTCGAAACCGTCCGTCACCAGGCGTATCTGCTTGCCGCTGCCGGGCAGCGCCCCTTCGACCACGAGCCGGCTGGCGCGCTTGACGTCCCCGGTGAGGTCCGGGACGGACATGCACCCCTCCCGGCCCGCCTTCCACCGGGTCGCCTCGACCACCCGCGCGTTGCAGAGCACGAAGGTGCCGTGCACGGTGACCGCCTTGGGGTGTCCGGTGACATCCACCGCGAACACCTGCGCACCCACCCCCACCTGCGGGGCGGCCAGGCCGACACAGCCGGGTGACACCCGCATGGTGGCGATCAGGTCGGCCGCCAGCCGTACGGTCTCCTCGGCGGTCGGGTCGACCTGGTCACCGGCCCGGCTCAGCGCCGGGTGCGGCGCGGAGACCACCGGCAGCACCTGGCCCGCACCGACCAGTTCCGGGGTCCAGTCGCCGAGGCCGGTCGAGGTATCCGTCTGCGGGTCCGACTCCGGCCCGCCCGTCTGCCCGGTCACAGCAGATCCGGGTCGGCGGGACGGAGAGTTACCTCCACACCCAGGTCGGCGGCCACCTGCGCCAACCGGCCGGTCAGGGCGTCGGAGGCGCCGGCCGGCAGGTCGACCTCGGCGACGACCACGTAGAGGGTTCCCGCCAGCCGGGTACTCAGGTCGGTGACGTTACCGCCGGCCTCGGTGACCGCCCGGGTCATCGCGGCCACGATGCCCATCCGGTCCGCACCGTGCACCGACAGCACGTACCGCTCACCGGCCGAGGCGGCCTCCCCGTCCGGCCGCACCTCGCGTACGGTCGCCAGCAGCTGGCCGTCGGCGGTCAGTGGGCCCAGGGCGTCCTCGACCGCCGCGGAGGTCGGACCGACGCAGATGAGGGTCATCGCGAAGTGTCCGCGTAGCCGGGTCATCGTGCTGTCGGTCAGGTTGGCCCCGAGCCGAGCGAGCACCTCGGCGACGTCGGCCACGATGCCCGGCCGGTCCCGGCCGATGACGGTGATCGCGAGCTCGTTCATCCGGGCATTCTCCCCGATCGTCGATCGCCACTGGCCACGGCCCGCCCGGAGGCGTCCGAACGGCGGAACCTGGGCGCGTGACATCATCAGCGGCGCGATGACGGAATCGACATTCGCCGGCCAGGTGAGCCGGTGGTACGAGCGCAACGCCCGGGACCTGCCCTGGCGGGAACCCGAGGTCACCCCCTGGGCGATCCTGGTCAGCGAGGTGATGCTCCAGCAGACCCCGGTGGTCCGGGTGCTGCCCGCCTGGCAGGCCTGGCTGGAGCGCTGGCCCACCCCGGCCGCCCTGGCCCAGGACAGCCCGGCCGAGGCCATCCGCATGTGGGGACGGCTCGGCTATCCGCGCCGCGCCGTACGGCTGCGCGACTGCGCGGTGGCGATCGTGGAACGGCACGGCGGGCAGGTGCCGGACCGCCTGGACCAGTTGCTGGCCCTACCCGGCGTCGGTACGTACACGGCCAGGGCGGTGGCGGCCTTCGCGTTCGGCCAGCGGCACCCGGTGGTCGACACCAACGTACGCCGGGTGGTGTGCCGGGCCATCGCCGGTGAGCCGGACGCCGGCCCCGCCACCCGGCCCGCCGACCTGGTCGCGACCGAGGAACTGCTGCCGGCCGATCCGGCCGCCGCGGCACTGGCCAGCGCCGCGATCATGGAACTGGGGGCGCTGATCTGCACCGCCCGGTCGCCGCGCTGCACGGCCTGCCCGGTGGAGGCCACCTGTGCCTGGCGGGCCTCGGGGCAGGTCGCTCCGGCCGGGCCGACCCGACGCCCCCAGCGGTACGCGGGCACCGACCGCCAGGTACGCGGGCTGCTGCTCGGGGTGCTCCGGGAGGCGACCGGTCCGGTGCCGCACCAGCGACTGGACCAGGTCTGGGCGGACGAGGTGCAACGGGCCCGGGCCCTCGCCGGCCTGATCACCGACGGTCTGGTCGAGCCGGTCGGCGAGGCCTCCTTCCGCCTGATCGGCGACGGCCCACCAGCCCCCGTGCCGAGCTGAACCCCTCTGACGCGACAGGGCCGGCCTCCCAATGGAGGCCGGCCCGGTGCTGCTTGCTGGTGGATCAGGCGGAGTAGCCGCGGGTGGCCACCCAGTCGGCCAGCGCCTCGGTGTCGATCCAGTACTCGGCCTGCACGGGGTCGGCGGAGTCAGCGATCTTCGCCTGGGCGCCGCCGTCCCGGTAGCCGGTCACCGAGATGTAGTGGCCGCCCTCGAAGGAGTGGGTCTGACCGCTGAGGTCGACCGCGGTGCCGGCCACGTTGGCCACCACGCCGCGGCCCTCGTCGACCGCGCGGACGATGTCGGCCCGCAGCCGGTCGGTCTCAGCCCGGTCGGCGGAACGACCCGGGACCTCCACCGTGCGGTAGACCTCCTTGCCGACCCGCTTGTTGAGCGCCTTGGTGATGTCGTACGCGGAGTCGGTGCCCCGCTCGGTAGTGCCCATCTCCCGGGCCAGGTCGTCCTGGGAAACGTCCTTGTCCAGCGTCGTCAGGGCGTTGCGCACCGCGGCCGGGCCGCAGTAGTAGTAGTTCGACTGGGCCTGATAGCGCACCTTGAGCTGCCGCTCGCCCTTGGCCTGATCGTGGTCGGCGACCAGTGGGCTGGAGGTCTGGGGGGCGGCTAGGGCTGCGGTCGGACCGGCGACCATGCCACCGGCGAAGACGGCACCGGCGACGGTCAGGGCGGCCTTCTGCATCAGAGTCGTCATGGGTCAGCGCCTTCCATCTCGGGGGATCGACACGACACCCGGCAAGGGGAGGGTGCGAACCGCGTCGGGGGGAAGTAGCAGCCCACCTCGGCCTTCTTCGGCAAGGCGAGCGCTGGCGAGCAGCAGCATGTTCGTGGAGTGCCGCTCCGGTTACCCCTCGTACAACCGCTCCTGGCGCTCGGTCATGCCCTCACACAGCGTGACGGCAGCCACCCGGCGGTCGATCCGGGCTGCCAGCCTCCATCACATCGCCCATAGATGCACAAACCACCTGATAATCCCGGCGGCAGCGGCCCGACCCGGGGTACGCAAAGCGGCGGCCCGGTGGCATCTGCCACCGGGCCGCCGCTGATGTGAGCTGGTAGAACTCAGGCCGCCGACTCGTCCGCACCGGTGGTAGCGGTGCCACCGAGATCAGCCGGGACGGCGTCCGGCACGTCGACCGGGCGATCGGAGCCCTTGAAGACGAGCTTGGACTTGTCGATGTCGTTCGGGTCCCCCTCGCAGTCCACCACGACGATCTGACCCGGGATCAGCTCGTTGAACAGGATCCGCTCGGAGAGGTTGTCCTCGATGTCGCGCTGGATCGTGCGGCGCAGCGGCCGGGCGCCCAGCACCGGGTCGAAGCCCTTGGCAGCCAGGTACTTCTTGGCGTTGTCAGTCAGCTCAAGGCCCATGTCCTTGTTCCGCAGCTGGGTCTCGATCCGGGCGATCATGATGTCGACGATCGACAGGATCTCCGTCTGACGCAGCTGGTGGAAGACGATGGTGTCGTCGATCCGGTTCAGGAACTCGGGCCGGAAGTGCTGCTTGAGCTCGTCGTTGACCTTCTGCTTCATCCGGTCGTAGTTCGACTCGGAGTCCTCCGAGGCCTGGAAGCCCAGCGAGACCGCCTTGGCCACGTCCCGGGTGCCCAGGTTGGTGGTCAGGATGATGACCGTGTTCTTGAAGTCCACGATCCGGCCCTGACCATCGGTGAGCCGACCGTCCTCCAGGATCTGGAGCAGGGTGTTGAACACGTCCGGGTGGGCCTTCTCGATCTCGTCGAACAGCACCACCGAGAACGGCCGACGCCGCACCTTCTCGGTCAGCTGCCCACCCTCGTCGTAGCCGACGTACCCGGGAGGGGCACCGACGAGCCGGGAGACCGTGTACCGGTCGTGGAACTCCGACATGTCCAGCTGGATGAGGGCGTCCTCGCTGCCGAACAGGAACTCGGCCAGGGCCTTGGACAGCTCGGTCTTACCCACACCGGACGGACCGGCGAAGATGAACGAGCCCGAGGGGCGCTTGGGGTCCTTCAGGCCGGCCCGGGTACGCCGGATGGCCTTCGAGACCGCCTTGACCGCGTCCTCCTGGCCGATGACGCGCTTGTGCAGCTCGTCCTCCATGCGCAGCAGGCGCGAGGTCTCCTCCTCGGTCAGCTTGTAGACCGGGATGCCCGTCCAGTTGCCCAGCACCTCGGCGATCTGCTCGTCGTCGACCTCGCTGACGACGTCCAGGTCACCGGCCTTCCACTCCTTCTCCCGCTGCGCCTTCTGGCCCAGCAGCTGCTTCTCCTTGTCGCGCAGCTGGGCGGCGCGCTCGAAGTCCTGCGCGTCGATCGCGGACTCCTTGTCGCGGCGCACCTGGGCGATGCGCTCGTCGAAGTCACGCAGGTCCGGCGGCGCGGTCATCCGGCGGATCCGCATCCGGGCGCCGGCCTCGTCGATGAGGTCGATCGCCTTGTCCGGCAGGAACCGGTCGGAGATGTATCTATCGGCCAGAGTTGCGGCAGCCACGAGCGCAGCGTCGGTGATCGAGACGCGGTGGTGCGCCTCGTAGCGGTCGCGCAGGCCCTTGAGGATCTCGATGGTGTGCGCCAGCGAGGGCTCACCCACCTGGATCGGCTGGAACCGGCGCTCCAGGGCCGCGTCCTTCTCCAGGTGCTTGCGGTACTCGTCGAGGGTGGTCGCGCCGATGGTCTGCAGCTCACCCCGGGCCAGCATCGGCTTCAGGATGCTCGCCGCGTCGATCGCGCCCTCGGCGGCACCCGCACCCACCAGGGTGTGGATCTCGTCGATGAACAGGATGATGTCACCGCGGGTGCGGATCTCCTTGAGCACCTTCTTCAGGCGCTCCTCGAAGTCACCGCGGTAGCGGGAGCCGGCCACCAGGGCACCCAGGTCGAGGGTGTAGAGCTGCTTGTCCTTGAGGGTCTCGGGCACCTCGCCCTTGATGATCTTCTGGGACAGCCCCTCGACCACGGCGGTCTTACCGACGCCGGGCTCACCGATCAGGACCGGGTTGTTCTTGGTACGGCGGGAGAGCACCTGCATGACCCGCTCGATTTCCTTCTCGCGCCCGATCACCGGGTCGAGCTTGCCCTCCCGGGCCGCCTGGGTCAGGTTCCGGCCGAACTGGTCCAGCACCAGGCTGGTCGACGGCGCGGCCTCACCCGGGGCGGTGCCCGCCGCAGCCGGCTCCTTGCCCTGGTAGCCGGAGAGCAGCTGGATCACCTGCTGGCGGACCCGGTTGAGGTCGGCGCCGAGCTTGACCAGCACCTGGGCGGCGACGCCCTCGCCCTCACGGATCAGGCCGAGCAGGATGTGCTCCGTGCCGATGTAGTTGTGGCCGAGCTGCAGCGCCTCGCGCAGGGACAGCTCCAGCACCTTCTTGGCCCGCGGCGTGAACGGGATGTGCCCGCTCGGCGCCTGCTGGCCCTGGCCGATGATCTCCTCCACCTGCTGGCGGACGCCCTCCAGGGAGATCCCGAGGCTCTCCAGGGCCTTGGCCGCGACGCCCTCACCCTCGTGGATCAGGCCCAACAGGATGTGTTCCGTACCGATGTAGTTGTGGTTGAGCATCCGGGCCTCTTCTTGGGCCAGGACGACAACCCGTCGCGCTCGGTCGGTGAACCGCTCGAACATGCCCTCGTGCTCCTCACGTGCCGTGCGCACTCGATCTTGGTGGTCAAGACTCTCGGCGGGGCCGGTGCGCGAGCGCCCGGGACGGACGTCCGCGCCTCATTACTCTATCGCCGCGAACGGGTTCGGCTGACCTCGTGTGTCTGCGCGGTGGGCCCGGTACGCGTCGTTTTGCACAACCCTCCGCGCTCAACGGGTGTTCCGGGCGGGGGGTCTGTACGCGCAGAGCGAAATTCGACCGGCGGCCACAAGCCGTCCGGAGCGCGCACGGAGGGGCTCCGGAGACCGAACGGCAGCCCGTCCGACACCATCCAGGGGTGACGCCATCCACAGGCTGTGGACAAGACATCCACCGGTTGTGGACAACGTCCGACCCCTCGGGTTTAGTCCCGAACCCGCCGAGGGGCCGGCCCGCGCCGGGCGACCGGGCCGAGAGACGGCGACGCCGGCCCAGAGATTCCTCCGGGCCGGCGTCGACCGATGACCTTCGCAGGTTCGTCTCAGTGCCCCGCCTTGGCGTGGTACTCGTCGACGATTTCCTGGGGGATCCGACCCCGGTCGGAGATGTCCTTGCCGGCTTTACGCGCCCAGGCCCGGATGGCCTTGTTCTGCTCACGGTCGGCTGTCGCACCACCCCGACCGCGGGCGGCACGCCCACCCACGACCACACCGCCACGACCCACCTTGGTGCCGTTGGCGATGTACTGCGCGAATGCGTCACGCAATTTCTCGGCGTTGGAACTCGAGAGGTCGATCTCATACTGCACGCCGTCGAGCGCGAACTTGACGGTCTCGTCCGCGTCCCCGCCGTCCAGGTCATCGACCAGCTTGTGAATGATCTGCTTGGCCACGTCCCACATTCCTTTCGAGCAGGGCTGGTACTGCCATCTGCAGGGCAACAATAACCTGCCAGATGCTTGCCCCGTCAATAGGATCCGGTAACGACCCGAGAAGCTTCCCAGCGACTACTCGGGGCGAACCAACGGGAACAGGATGGTTTCCCGAATTCCCAGCCCGGTCAGCGCCATCAGGAGTCGATCGATTCCCATTCCCATGCCACCGGCCGGCGGCATTCCGTACTCCATCGCCCGGAGAAAGTCCTCGTCGAGTCGCATCGCCTCGTCGTCGCCGCGCGCGGCCAGTTGCGCCTGGGCGATCAGCCGTTCCCGCTGCACCACCGGGTCGACCAACTCCGAGTACGCGGTGGCCAACTCGAAGCCGAACACGTACAGGTCCCACTTCTCCGCCAAACCCGGCTCACTGCGATGGCCCCGGGTCAGCGGGCTGGTCTCCTCCGGATAGTCGCGTACGAAAGTAGGCGCCTGAAGCCCCGGTACGACCAACTCCTCGAACAACTCCTCGGCCAACTTGCCCGGCCCCCACTTGGGGTCGACGCTGACCCCCACCTTGTCGGCGTACTCGACCAGACGGGCGCGCTCGGTGCGGACGGTGACCTCTTCGCCGAGGGCCTCGGAAAGCACACCGAAGAGGCTCACCGAACGCCACTCACCGCCCAGGTCGTACTCCCGACCGTCGGCGTGCGTCACCACGGTCGATCCGGTCGCCGCGATCGCCGCCTGCTGGACGAGATTGCGGGTCAACTCGGCCATCGTGTTGTAGTCGCCGTACGCCTCGTACGCCTCCAGCATCGCGAACTCCGGTGAGTGCGAAGAGTCGATGCCCTCATTACGGAAGTTACGGTTGATCTCGAACACCCGCTCGACACCACCCACCACGGCGCGCTTGAGAAACAGTTCCGGCGCGATTCGTAGATACAGGTCGGTGTCGAGGGCATTGCTGTGGGTCACGAAAGGCCGGGCGGTCGCGCCACCGTGCAGCAACTGGAGCATCGGGGTCTCGACCTCGATGAATCCCTTACCGTGCAGCGAATCGCGCAGACTGCGCACCGCAGTCGCCCGGGTACGCACCATCTGGCGGGCCTGCGGCCGGACGATCAGGTCGACGTACCGCTGCCGTACCCGGGCCTCCTCGCTGAGGGGCTTGTGCGCCACCGGCAGCGGGCGCAGCGCCTTGGCGGTGACCGCCCACTGCTCGGCGAGCACGGACAACTCCCCCCGCCGACTGGTGATCACCTCGCCGGTGATGCCGACCAGGTCCCCGAGGTCGATCAGGCGCTTCCAGTCCTCCAGCCGCTCGGCGCCGACCCGGTCCAGGGAGAGCATGGCCTGCAACTCGGTGCCGTCCCCGTCCCGCAGGGTGGCGAAGCAGAGCTTGCCGGTGTTCCGTACGAAGATCACCCGGCCGGTGACCGAGACCTGGTCGCCGGTGGCGGTGTCCGTGGGCAGGTCGGCGTAGCGCTCCCGCACCTCGGCGAGGCTGCTGGTGCGCGAGAAGCTGACCGGGTACGGCTCGACGCCGTCGGCGAGCATCCGCTCCCGCTTCTCCCGGCGGACCTTCATCTGCTCGGGAAGGTCGTCGGCGGGGTCGACTGGCACGGGGCTCTGCTGGGTCACGGCACGCTTCCTCAGAAGGAGAATTCGGGCGGGGTCAAGCCCAGAGCGTACTCAAGCCCCCCACCCCCCATCACCGGATAGCCCACCCCCTAATGACCCACCCCACCAAGACGGTGCAGCCCGGACACCCCCTCAAGCCCGCAAGGAACGGCTGAGCCGGCGCACCGACGGGTTTCCGGGCAGCCCGACCGGCGCAGGGATCAAGCCTGACCGCCCGGAGCCGGTCGGGCTGCCCGGAAACCCCAAAGAGCAATCAGACGTTCCGCTCATAAACCATGCGCAACCCCATCAGAGTGATCATCGGCTCATGATGCGTGATCGTCCGGCACTCATTGAGCACCAGCGGCGCCAACCCACCCGTAGCGATCACCGCCTTCAACTCGCCCATCTCCTCGGCCATCCGCTCGACGATCCGATCCACCTGACCGGCGAACCCGAAGTAGAGCCCGGCCTGGAGACACTCCACGGTGTTCTTGCCGATCACCGAACGCGGCTTGGTCGCCTCGACCTTGCGGAGCTGGGCGGCGCGGGCCGCCAGGGCGTCGAAGGAGATCTCGATGCCGGGGGCGAAGGCCCCGCCGAGGAACTCGCCCCGACCGCTGATCACGTCGAAGTTGGTGGTGGTACCGAAGTCGACCACGATCGAGGGCCCCCCGTAGAGGCTGTACGCGGCCAGGGTGTTCACCACCCGGTCGGCGCCGACCTCCTTCGGATTGTCGATGGCCAGTTGCACGCCGGTGCGTACCCCCGGCTCCACGATCACGCTAGGCAGTGCCCCGTAGTAGCGGGTCAGCATGGTCCGCAGCGAGCGCAGGGCGGCCGGCACGGTCGAGCAGGCCGCCACCCCGGTGATCTCGACGGCGTCCCCGGCCAGCAGTCCCCGGAACATCAGCCCCAGCTCGTCGGCGGTCGAGCGGGCGTCGGTCTTGATCCGCCAGGAGTGCACCAGTTGGTCGCCGTCGAAGGTCGCCAGCACGGTGTTGGTGTTCCCGATGTCGATGCAGAGCAGCACGCCCCGCAGCCTAGACGGCCGCTCCTGCCGGGCTCACTCCGTACGCAGGTCCAGAGCGATGTCCAGGATCGGCGAGGAGTGGGTCAGGGCACCGACGGAGAGGTAGTCCACCCCGGTCGCCCCGACCTCGGCGGCGTCGGCGAGGGTCAGCCCGCCGGTGGCCTCCAGCTCGGCCCGGTCCCCGACGGCCGCCACCACCTCGGTGAGCAGAGCGGGGGGCATGTTGTCCAGCAGCAGGAAGGTGGCGCCGGCCTCGACCGCCTCCACCGCCTCGGCGAGGGTGTCCACCTCCACCTGCACCGGCACCTCAGGGAAGGCCGCACGGACCCGCCGGTAGGCCGCGGTGATCCCGCCCGCGGCGTACTTGTGGTTGTCCTTGATCATGGCGACGTCGTACAGGCCCATCCGCTTGTTGGTGCCACCGCCGGCGCGGACCGCGTACTTCTCCAGGGCCCGCAGGCCCGGGGTGGTCTTGCGGGTGTCCAGGACCATCGCCTTGCTGCCGGCCAGGGCATCCGCCCAGGCCCGGGTGTGGGTGGCCACCCCGGACATCCGGCTCAGCAGGTTGAGAGCGGTGCGTTCGCCGGTGAGCAGCACCCGGGTCGGGCCGGTCACCGTGGCCAGCACATCGCCGCGGGCCACCCGATCACCGTCGCGGGCCACCACGGACACCGCGACGGTACGACCGGAGCCGGTCAGTTCGTCGGCGAGTTCGAACACGGCGGCGGCCACGGCCAGCCCGGCCACCACCCCGTCGGCCCGTGCCACCACGTCGCCGGTGTCCATCTGGGTCGCCGGGATGGTCGCCACGCTGGTCACGTCGAGCAGATCCGGACCCAGATCCTCGACCAGCGCGGTCTCGATGATCCGGCGTACCTGCTCCGGCTCCAGTCCGGCCGCCCGCAGCAACCCTTTCGTCCGGACACTCAGGCCAGCCGCCGCGGCAGCGCCGTCACTCATCGGGTCTCCTCCCACCGCATGGTCAACTGGTTATCCGTACCGATCGCGCCGACCAGGTGGCCGTGCCACCGCTCGTCCGCCTCCGGGTGGTCCTCCCGCCAGTGGCAGCCCCGGGTCTCCTGCCGGGCGTACGCGGCAGCCATCAGGGCGCTCGCCACCGTCAGCAGGTTGGTCGCCTCCCAGTCGGCGGTCCGGGGGGTACCCCGACCGGCACTCAGCTCGACCAGTTCGGCCGCGGTGGCGGCCAGGGTCGCCGACGAGCGGAGCACTCCCGCCCCCCGGGTCATCGCCCGTTGCAGGGCGGGAGTGGTGGCGGCCGGCACCACCCAGCCCGCTCCCCCACGCCAGGCCCCGGTGTCCGCCGGGCGGGCCTGCTCGGGCAGACCGGCCGCGATGTGGTCGGCGATCCGCCGGGAGAAGACCAAACCCTCCAGCAGGGAGTTGCTGGCCAGCCGGTTGGCCCCGTGCACGCCGGTGCAGGCGACCTCGCCGCAGGCGTACAGGCCGGGGATGGAGGTACGGCCGTGCAGGTCGGTGCGGACCCCGCCGGAGGCGTAGTGGGCGGCCGGTGCCACCGGGATCAGGTCCTCGGCCGGGTCCACCCCGATGGCCCGGCAGGAGGCGACGATGGTGGGGAACCGGCGGGCCAGGAACTCGCCGCCGAGGTGGCGGGCGTCCAGGTAGACGTGGTCGTCACCGGTGGCCAGCAACACCCGGTGGATGCCCTTGGCCACCACGTCCCGAGGGGCCAGCTCCGCCAGTTCGTGCTGGCCGAGCATGAACCGCTTGCCGTCGGCGTCCACCAGATGCGCGCCCTCGCCGCGCAGCGCCTCGGAGACCAGGGGCTGCTGGGCGTGACCGGCGTCCGGGGTACGGGCCTGCTCCGGCACGATCAGGGCGGTCGGGTGGAACTGCACGAACTCCACATCGGTCACGGCCGCACCGGCCCGCATGGCCAGGGCCACCCCGTCGCCGGTGGAGACCGGGGGATTGGTGGTCGCCGCGAAGACCTGCCCCAGACCGCCGGTGGCCAGCACCACGGCCCGGCCAAGGATGGCACCCACACCGTCCTCACTGCCCTCTCCGAGCACGTGCAGGGTGATGCCGCACGCCCTGCCCAGCCCGTCCGGGCCGGCACCGGGGGCCCGGAGCAGGTCCAGCACCAGGGCGTGTTCGACCAGGCGGATCCACGGGTCCCGGCGGACCGCCTCGTGCAGGGCCCGTTGGACCTCCGCGCCGGTCGCGTCGCCACCGGCGTGCACGATCCGGTCGGCCCGGTGCCCGCCCTCCCGGGTCAGCGCCAACGAACCGTCCAGGTTGCGGTCGAAGGCGGCCCCGATCCGCATGAGTTCCCGCAGCCGGGTCGGCCCCTCCTCGACCAGCACCCGGACCGCAGCCGGATCACACAGCCCCACCCCGGCGATCTCGGTGTCGGCGGCGTGCATCGCCGGGGTGTCCGCCGGGTCGAGGACGGCCGCGATGCCCCCCTGGGCCCAGCGGGTCGAACCCTCGTCGATGTTGACCTTGGTGACCACGGTGACGTGCAGGCCGGCCTCCCGCAGGTGCAGGGCGGCGGTCAGCCCGGCCACCCCGGAGCCGACCACGATCACGTCGGTGGTCTCCACCCAACCCGGCGCCGGAGCGGACAGCAGGCGGGGCAGCGCCGGCAAGCCGACGGTCGGTAACTGCATCCCCCCAGTCAACCCGAAGGTCACTCGGCTCGGGCGGCGGGGGCGGGACGAGTGGTTCCCGCTACTTCGTCCTAACCGGGAGTCCGGCCGGGCCGGCCCCCTTGAGTGAACCGGTCACCTTCCGGTCGCCGAGCCAGAGGTAGCAACGCACTCCCCGGTCCCCCACCTGCCACCGCCCGGCGCCGGGCGGACGGACCACCAGGTCACTGCGGTAGATCAGGTCACCGTCGTCCGGCACCCCGGCGTAGCGGGCGAGCACCGTACGGCAGCCCGCGTAGAAGGGGGCCCACTGCGCGCTGTTCTTCGGGTACGGGCGATCAGGTGCCTGCCACACTCCGGCGAACTCGGCGTCGTGGCGCTCGGCGCAGTCCACCGGTACCAGGGAGCGCACCACCCGGGAGCGGTCCGTGCGGGCCTGCTGACACCCCAGCCACAGCGGGGAGGGGGGCCGCAGCGCGTTGCGCAGGGAGCCGCTGCGGGTCACCACCTTGGCACCCGCCTCGGCCGTGGTCACCTCCATCAGGTCGCAGCGGTACCACCGCGACCCCGCGGCCCAGCCCGCCCCGGTGGGGACCGCCACCGCCAGCCGCAGTCGACCGGCCCGCCAGTTGTCCCCCACGTAACCGTTGGCCCGTTTGTCGCAGTCCGCGAAGGCGGTACGCAGTTCGGGTGAGGCCACCGGGGGCGGTTCCTTGCGCTCGGCGGGGAAGGTGCCGACGTGCACGGTCTCCACCCGGTGCGGGGTGGCACAGTCCACCGGGGCGTACGCCGCCAATGACACCGCGTCGGCGAAGTCCGCCTCGTGGCAGACCTCGGCGACCGGGGTGAAGGCACCGGGCGCGGCCAAAGCCGCCCAGTCGTCGGTCAGGTCCCCGTCCAGCCCGTGCGGCGCACCGCAGCCCACCAGCAGCACCGCGACGGCCAGGGCCGCGGTCAGGGTTCTCGTCGCACGCTGCATGACGCCGCCTCCCCCAGCCAGCGGCCGTCTCCTGACGGCGGTCACAGCGTAACCAGAAATGACCTTCCGGTGACAGAGCGGATTCCGGGCGCAGGGTGGGGCGGGTGTTAACAGGGGGCCCTTCTACCTCGTGAGGCGTTAAGAAGGGGCCCTTCCTTTCACCGACTGGGGGTTGGGGATGGGGGTGCCGGCGGTGCCGGGGGCGGCGGTCGAGGGGTCGGCGTCCAGGTCCACGATCTTGTTGTCGGCGTCGACATGCACCACCCGGGGGCGGTAGGTGCGGGCCTCCGCGTCGTCCATCTGACCGTACGAGATCAGGATGACCAGGTCCCCCGGGTGCACCAGGTGGGCCGCGGCGCCGTTGATGCCGATCACCCCACTGCCCCGCCGCCCCGGGATCACGTAGGTCTCCAGCCGGGCGCCGTTGGTGATGTCCACGATCGCCACCTGCTCCCCGGGGAGCAGGTCGGCGGCGTCGAGCAGATCCTCGTCGACGGTCACCGACCCGACGTAGTGCAGATCCGCCTGGGTCACCGTGGCCCGGTGGATCTTGGATTTGAGCATGGTGCGGTACATCGGGACGCCTTTCGCGCAGGTCTGGTCAGGACGCCGGGTGCAGCAGGACGGGCGCGTTGTCGATCAGTCGGGTCTGACCCACCCAGGCGGCGACGAGCAGCCGGGCCGGCCCCTGGACCGGCCCCGGTTCCAGCTCGGGGTCGGTGAGGACCAGGTAGTCGAGCCGGGCCCCGGGTTCACCGGCACCGAAGGCGGCGTGCGCGGCCGTCAGCACCGCCCCGGCGTCGCGGCCCGCCTCGGCGGCCTCCGCCCCGGCCCGCAGGGCCCGGGACAGGCTGAGCGCCACCTGCCGCTCGGTGTCGGAGAGGTAGCGGTTGCGGCTGGACAGGGCCAACCCGTCGGGCTCCCGGACGGTGGGTACGCCGACCACCTCGACCGGCACCTCCAGGTCCCGACACATCCGCCGGACCAGGGTCAGCTGCTGGTAGTCCTTCTCGCCGAAGAAGGTCAGGTCGGGCCGGGTGAGTTGGAGCAGCTTCAGCACCACGGTGAGCACCCCGTGGAAGAAGCCGGGCCGACTCAGCCCCTCCAGGTCCTCGCCCAGAGGACCCGGGTCCAGCCGTACCTGGGGTGCCCCCTCGGGATACATGTCCGACACCGCCGGGGCGAAGACCAGGTCGGCACCGGCCCGCCGGCACACCTCGAGGTCAGCCTCCAGGGTCCGGGGGTAGCGGTCGAAGTCCTCGTTCGGACCGAACTGGAGGGGGTTCACGAAGACCGTGACGATCACGTGATCGGCCCGCTCCCGGGCGGCCCGCAGCAGGGCCTCGTGGCCCTCGTGCAGGGCACCCATGGTCATCACCACCCCCACCCTTCCGGTCAGGGCGGACCGGGCCTCGGCCAACTCGGCACGGGTGTGCACGAGCCTCGTCACGCGATCCATGTCGTTCACCAATCCGCTCACGCCGCCACCCGGCTCTGCTCCCGGTCCAGCACCCCGAGCAGCGGCTGCGCCTCCGCCGGCCGCAGTCGGCCGGCGGCCACCGCCCGGTCGGCGGTACGCCGGGCCAACGCCAGGTAGGCCTCCACCGACTCGGGCGCGATGGCCGCCAACTGCGTCAGGTGCCGGGCCACCGTACCGGCGTCGCCCCGGGCCACCGGACCGGTCAACGCATCGTCACCCAACCGCAGGGCGTTCTCCAGAGCGGCCCGCAGCAGCGGGGCCAGCACCTTCTCCGGCTGGGTCACCCCGGCGTCGCGCAGCCGGTCGGCCGCCTCGTTCACCAGGGTCACCAGGTGGTTGGCGCCGTGCGCCAGAGCCGCGTGGTAGAGCGGCCGGTCGGACTCCCCGATCCACTCCGGCACCCCGCCGAGATCGGCCACCAGCCGAGCGGCCAACGGGCGCAGGTCGGCCGGCGCGGTCACCCCATACGAGATGCCGGGCAGCCGACTGAGGTCGTCCGGGGTACCCGTGAAGGTCATCGCCGGGTGCAGGGCCAACGGACGGGCACCCACCGCGGCGGCCGGGGCCAGCACCCCCAGACCATGGGCCCCGGAGGTGTGCGCGACCACCTGACCGGGCCGCAGGGCCCCCTGCGCGGCCAGGTCGGCCACCACCCCGGCCAGGGCGTCATCCGGTACGGCGATCAGCAGCAGGTCGGTGGCCGCCCGAGCTACCTCGCAGGCCCGGCGGCGGGAGACCGTCGGCAGCAGCAGCGCCACCCGGGCCTGAGAGGCCCCGGAACTGCCGGTCGTGGCTACCACCCGGTGACCTGCGGCGGTAAGCGCGGCACCCAGGGTGGCTCCGACCCGTCCGGCGCCGATCACGCCGACGGTGAGAGCGGCATGATTGGCAGACGGCACGGTCGCGGACCGCCGACGGGCGGCCGGATACGTGCGCAAGGGTGCGCTCATGTCACGATCCAGTCCTCGAGATGGGTACCGGTCGAAGCAAGTATGTGTCGCTGACACGGATCCGAAACAAGGATGTGTGAAATCGTTCACCGCCGTTGGATCGGCGCGGTGGAAGCGCCGAGAGCGAGGACCGAATGGCAATGCGTTGGCATCAGGCGATGCAGCGGGCACTGTACGGGCCGGACGGCTTCTTCGTCTCCGGCGCGGGGCCGGCGGCGCACTTCCGTACCAGCGTGCACGCCTCTCCGGTCTTCGCTGGGGCGTTGCTCCGGTTGATCCGTCATCTCGACGGGGTGCTCGGTCATCCTGCTGTCTTCGATGTGGTCGACGTGGGGGCGGGGCGGGGGGAGTTGGTTCGGGCGCTGTCCGTGGGGGTTTCCGGGGAGCCCACCCGCGCAGGAATCAAGCCTGACCGCCCGGAGCGGGTGGGCTCCCCGGAAACCCTGACCACCACGACCACCGTCCGACCCTCACCCCTCAACCCTTCGAAGATCACGACGGGGTACGGCGGCGACAGCTGCGCGTCGGATCTCAGCGGGGGTGGGTCGGTGCCGTTGGTTGAGCGGGTGCGGTTCACTGCTGTCGAGTTGGCTCCGCGACCCGATGACCTGCCCGAACAGATCCGCTGGACCGACCGGATTCCCGCTGGTATCACGGGTCTGCTCCTGGCTACCGAGTGGCTCGACAACGTCCCGCTGGACCTCGCCGTGCACACCGGAACCGGCTGGCACTACCTGCTCGTCGACCCCACCTCCGGCGAGGAGACGATCGGCACCCCACTCAGCCGAGCAGACCTCGACTGGCTCTCCACCTGGTGGCCCAGCCCTCTCGCCGCGACCACCCAGCCAGCCCCGACCGATCGGCAGTCGGCGAACCCTGTGACGGACCCTTCCTCCCCACCCGCGACCGCACCAGACCCTGACAGCTCGACCGGGTCGGGTTTCCGGGCAGCCCGACCGGCGCAGGGATCAAGCCTGACCGCCCGGAGCCGGTCGGGCTGCCCGGAAACCCAAACGGACCGCACCCCCACGGACCGCGCACGAGTGGAGATCGGCAGGACCAGGGACGAAGCCTGGGCGGACGCGGTCGGCCACGTCGAACGAGGCCTGGCGTTGGCGGTGGACTACGGCCATCTGCGGGCGACCAGACCGGTGGACGGAACCTTGACCGGGTACCGGGCCGGGCGGCAGGTGCCACCGGTGCCGGACGGGTCGTGTGACGTCACCGCGCACGTGGCCATGGACTCGGTCGCCTCCGCCGGTGAGCGGGTCGCCCGGTGTGCGTACGCCCTGGGGTCGCAGCGGGACGGGCTGCGGGCGCTCGGGGCCGACGGGGGGCGACCGCCGCTGAGCCTGGCCGCCCACGACCCGGCCGGGTACGTGCGGGCGCTGGCGGCGGCCTCGGCGGCGGCCGAGCTGACCGACCCGGCCGGACTCGGCGGGCACTGGTGGCTGTGGCAGCCGGTCGGCCTGCCCACCGACCGGCTGCTGCCCGGGGTGTTCGGGCCGATCGACACCGCTGCGCCGTCCTGACCGGCCGGTCATGGCACGATGGCGGGCATGACCACGGGCGACCTGCGTGAGCTGACCGTCGGCACCGGAGCTGGGCTGGTGGCGGGCACCGGCGGGGAGCAGCTCGGCACGGACATGGTGCTCAACATCGGACCCCAGCACCCTTCCACCCACGGGGTGCTGCGGCTGAAGCTGGTCCTGGACGGCGAACGGGTGATCTCCGCCGAGCCGATCGTCGGGTACATGCACCGGGGCGCGGAGAAGCTGTTCGAGGTACGCGACTATCGGCAGATCATCGTGCTGGCCAACCGGCACGACTGGCTCTCGGCGTTCGCCAACGAGCTGGGCGTGGTGCTGGCCGTGGAACGGCTGATGGGCATGGAGGTGCCGGAGCGGGCGACCTGGCTGCGGATGGCCCTGGCCGAGTTGAACCGGGTGCTCAACCACCTGATGTTCCTCGGCTCGTACCCCCTGGAGATCGGCGCGATCACCCCGATGTTCTACGCCTTCCGGGAACGGGAGACCATCCAGGCGGTGATGGAGGAGGTCTCCGGCGGGCGGATCCACTACATGTTCAACCGGGTCGGTGGGCTGAAGGAGGAGGTGCCCTCCGGGTGGACCGGCCGGGCCCGGGCCGCCATCGGTGAGGTACGCCGCCGGATGCCCGACCTGGACAACCTGATCCGACGCAACGAGATCTTCCTGGCCCGTACGGTCGGCATCGGGGTGCTCTCCGCGGCCGAGGCCGCCGCCTTCGGCGCCTCCGGCCCGGTCGCCCGCGCCTCCGGGCTGGACCTGGACCTGCGCCGCGACGAGCCCTACCTGGCCTACGACCAACTGGAGGTGCCGGTGGTCACCCGCACCACCGGTGACTGCCACGCCCGGTTCGAGGTGCTGCTGGACCAGGTGTACGCCTCACTGGACCTGGCCGAACAGTGCCTGGACCGGGTCGACCGGCTGACCGGGCCGATCAACACCCGGCTGCCGAAGGTGCTGAAGGCCCCCGAGGGGCACACCTACGCCTGGACGGAGAATCCGCTCGGCATCAACGGCTACTACCTGGTGTCCCGGGGGGAGAAGACCCCCTGGCGGTTGAAGCTGCGCACCGCCTCGTACGCCAATGTGCAGGCCCTGGCCACCCTGCTGCCCGGCTGTCTGGTGCCGGACCTGATCGCCATCCTCGGCTCGATGTTCTTCGTGGTCGGCGACATCGACAAGTGATCCGCCAGGGCTCTCCGGGGCGGCGGACCGACTTTTCGCGCCTGGTCAGTGCCAGCGGTTTCCCGGGTCCTGGACCGGCGGACCGTAGCCGGTGTCCTCGGCCCGGTGCCGACGGCCGTACGGCTCCGGCTGATGTCCCCGGGGCGGCTCGGGCTGGTACCCCCGCACCGGTTCGGCCTGAGGGCCCCGACCAGCCTCGGGGTGGTGCCCGCGTTGTCGCGGTGCGCGCCACTCCTCCGGGACCGGCACCCCGCCGGGCGGCAGGGCCGGTCGGCGATCCTCGGCCGGTCCGTCCCGCCATCCCTCGTCGCCGTCGGCCGCTCGACGCGGCTCGCCGTGGCGGACGCTGGCCCAGCGGTCCGCCACCCGGTACTCCGTGCCGGTGTGGTCGGCGTTCACCTCTGCGTGACGTTCACCGGCCCGGTACTCACGTCCCCGCTCGTCGTCGCGGACGGCCGCCCAACGGTCCCCGGCCCGCAACTGGGCCCAGTACTCCCCGGTGTCGTCCGCGCGGGGCGGCCAGTCCGGTGCCACCTCGGCGGCGGACCCCCACTGCGGTCCGCTCTCGCCCCGACCGCGCTCCTCGCGGGAGGCCGCCCAGTCGCCTTCGTCCCGGTAGCCATGGCGTTCCTCGCGGAGCCCCGGCCCGCCGTCCCGGTACGCCGGGCGGTCCTCGCCGTACGTGGGGCGCTCCTCGCGGAACCCGGGACCACCCTCGCGGTATGCCGGACGGTCCTCGCCGTACCCGGGGCGGTCCTCGCGGTATGCCGGACGCTGCTCGCGGTACGCCGGTCGGTCCTCGCGGTGGGTGACCGGATCGCTCGGTGCCGACCGGTCGTCGCCGGGCCAGGGCGGGACGTAGCCGCCGAAGCCTGCCGGGTCACCCATCGCCCCACCATCCACGATGGTGTGTCGAGTGGTGACATGCACGGTCTCGGTGTGCCGGACCACGCCCTGGCCTGCCGGTTGGGCCGAGCCGTACACCCCGCCGGGGCTGCCCGGCCGCTTCCCTGGGCCACCGGGCGCGGGCCGTTCCCCGTAGGGAGCCGACGCGGCCCGGTCGGCGTAGGGGGCCGGTGCCGGCCGTGCCCCGTAGGGCGCCGATGTCGGCCGGTCCTCCGGAGCGGGCGGGGCGGGGTGCTCCACGGCGGGGGGTGGTGCCTCTGGTTCCATCGCCACCCGGGCCCGGCCTGCGCCGACCGGTTCCCCATCGGCGAGTGGGGCGCTTCCGGTCGAGGGAGCCGGTGCTGCGGCCGTCGTATGGCGCAACCCGGCCAGCGCCTGCTGGACCCGCTCGACCTCGTTCAACGCCTGATTGCTCCGCTGGGCGGCGGCCACGATCTCGCTGCGCAGTTCCCGCTGCACCTGCTCGATTTCCGCGCGCAGTTCCTCGGCGTGCTGTTCGCCACCACTGTCGGCGCGCAGGGTGATGGACAGCCCGATCAGCACCACGGCCATGATGGCCAGCAGCGCGGCGAACCGCAGTGGACCGTTGCCGTCGGCGACCAGCAGGATCAGCGCCGCTACCGGGGCCAGCGCCACCCCACCCCAGAAGAGGGCGGTCAACAGTTGCTTGCTGCGCGGATCGGTGGGCACCGTTGCGGGCATGGGTCCGCAGCCTACCGAGAGTTGGGTTACCAGGAAACCGGGGGCAACGGCGACAGTTGATGCCGAAGTTCGACCTTGATCGCTGACCGGCCCGGAGCAGCGAGGCCCCCGCCGCCCCGGCCGGTTCAGCCGGGGCGGCGGCTCGGCTCAGCTGGTGGCGTAGGCCGCGTCGGTGGAGAAAACCAGACCGACACTGATGGTGCCGTTGCGCAGACCGGTCTTGGTCAACGGTCCGCCCTGGTCCAGAGAGGAGAACGAGCCGACCGAGAGACCGTAGGTCTGCTCCAGGCCGGGCTTGCAGAAGGGGCGCTCCTGGCACTCCGGCGGCCCGCCCAGCACGGTGGCCGTACCGGAGCACTTGTCGGCCAACTCCGACAGGGTCCGCACGCCGTACTTGTCGGCGAACTCCCTGGTCACCGCGAAGGCGTTCTGGTTCTGCGCCGGTGCCGGCTGGCCGAAGCTGATCCCCACCTGCTCGCCGAGGGTACGCAGGGCGGTGACGGTCTTCTCGACATCCGGCGAGGAGACCGGCTCGCTGCCACCACCGGTCTTGCCCTTGAGGAACTCGGCCATGGTCGCCGCGTACTCCGGGACGACCTGGATCTCACCCTTCTCCAGCGCCGGCTCGTACAGTTCCCGGTTGCCGATCTGCTGGACGGTCACCTGGTAACCGGCCGCGGTCAACTGGATCTTGTAGAGCTCGGCGATGATCTCGCTCTCGGTGAAGTTGCCCGCCCCCACCGTGACCTTGCCGCCCGGTCCCTTCTCGACACCCTCGGCCAGCCCGTTGGCGGTGCTGAACTCCTGCGCGGCCGCCTGGGCGCTCTTGCGGTCGACATCGACCGCCTTGTTGAGCTGCACCAGCTTCGGGGTGTCGAGCACCGTGGAGACCTTGTCCAGGGCGGCGACGAGTTGGGGGGTGGCCGCCTTGGTGTTGATCGCCGGGATGATGTTGTCGGCGTTCTGGAGGGCCTTGTCGTCCGTCAGCGCGATCAGCTGCTCGCCGGCTACCGGGGCGCACCCCTCGCCCGAGGCCGCCTCGGGTGGGGCCTCGGTGCCGGACGAGCCGGCCTCGCCGCAGCCCGCCAACACACCGGCCGCAGCCAGGGCGCCGACGACGGCGATGGACAATCTTCTCCCTGCGCGCATGAACCCGCCTTCCGTGTCCCGGCGCGGCCCCCTCGGGCCGGCCGCGTGTCCGACGGGCGATCCGCCCTTCGGCCGCCCGCAGATCCACCCAACATCCTGCCGCGCGCTACCGACAACTTCTGACCGCCTTCGTCACCGGACCGTCACCAACCGCCCTGGTCGAAGGGGGGCCGGTGTAGCGCCGCTCAGGGCGCAGGAGGTCAGGACCCGGTCACCGCGTTCGCAGCGCGACCGGCCGCACGCCGTCGGGCGCGGCGCAGCGGAGCTGGGGTGACCAGCCGCTCGACCAGCCCGAACAGCAGCTCCACGCTGACCGCCAGCCCGGCGACCAGCAGGCCACCGGCGAGAATCTGGCCGCCGCCCACCGCGATGCTCAGCCCGAACCCCAGTCGGATGATCTCGCCCAGTCCTCCACCGTTGACGAAGGTCGCCAGGGCCGCCGTGGCCACCACCTGGACCGCGGCGGTCCGGAAGCCGGCTGCCAGGTAGGGGACCGCCAGCGGCAACTCCACCTGGCGCAGCACCTGCCCGCCGGTCATCCCCATCCCCCGGGCCGCCTCCCGGGTCTGCGGATCGACCTGCCGGACCCCGGTGTACGCGTTGGCCAGCAGGGGCGGCACCGCGAACACCGCCAGGGCGACGATCACGGCCGGTTTACCGAAGCCCAGGAAGGTCAACGGGAGAATGGTCAGCAGGGCCAGCGTGGGCACCGCCAGGGTGACATTGGAGATGAGCACGACCAGCCCGCCACCCCGTCCGGCGTGCCCCAGCCACAGCCCGAACGGCCAGGCCACCAGGCAGCCCAGCAGGACCGCGGCGGCCGAGATGGTGACGTGCTCGCCGAGCCGGTCCAGGATGCCGCCCGGGTTCGTCCAGTTCAGCGGGTCGTTGAGCCAGACCACCGCCTGCTGTACGGGGTTCATTCCCACCTCCGGTCACCCCCGCCGCCGCAGGCCCTCATCCGAGCCGCCCCCGCGTCCAGGGGGTGAGCAGCCGGCCGACACCGACGAGGATCAGGTCGAGCACCAGTGCCAGCAGTACGCACAGCAGGGTCCCGGTCATGATCTGCGCCTTGTAGAAGTTGTTGTTGAACCCGGCGAAGATGATCTGCCCCAGCCCACCCCGCCCGATCACCACCCCCACGGTGATCAGCGCGACCGTGGAGACCGTGGCCAACCGCAGGCCGGTCAGGATGCCGGGCAGGGCCAGCGGCAGTTCGACCCGCAGCAGTCGGCCCCAACGGCCGTACCCCATGCCCTCGGCGGCCTCCCGCACCTCCGCCGGCACCTGATCGAGCCCGGCCAGGGTGTTCCGGACGATCACCAGCAGCGCGTACAGCACCACCACGCTGAGCACGGTAGCCACCCCGATGCCCAGATAGGGCGCGACGAAGGCGAACAGGGCCAAGGACGGGAGGGTGTAGAGCACCCCGGTGAGTGCGACAATCGGCCCGGTGAGCGACCGGAACCAGTACGCCACCACGGCCAGCGGGACGGCGATCAGGGTGGCGATCAGCACCGCTCGCAGGGTGAGGGTGGTGTGGTCCCGCAGGGCGGCAAGCACCGTGTCAGAGTTGTCCCGCACGTACTGCCAGGAGAACCACGGATTGCCCGGGTCGGCCCGGTAGCTCAGGCGGAAGGACATACGTGGACGGTACCCCGGCCGCCGACGACGGCCAGCGCGCGGCGTCGATCACCCTGGAGGGCATCGGCAAACGATATCCGGACGGCACCGAGGCGGTCCGCGACCTCAGCCTGCACGTCGAGGCCGGTGAACTGGTGGTGCTGATCGGCCCCTCGGGGTGCGGCAAGTCGACCGTGCTCCGGATGATCAACCGGCTGATCGAGCCGACCAGCGGACGGATCCTGCTGGGCGACTCCGACGTCACCCGGGCCGATCCGGTGCGGTTGCGTAGACGGATCGGGTACGTCATCCAGAACGTCGGGCTGTTTCCCCACCAGACGGTGGCGGCGAACGTGGCCACCGTGCCCCGGCTGCTCGGCTGGGCCTCCGACCGCGCCCGAAGCCGGGTCGAGGAGTTGCTGGAGCTGGTAGGACTGGACCCGGGGCAGTTCGGGCGGCGCTATCCGCACGAACTCTCCGGCGGTCAGCGCCAACGGGTGGGGGTGGCCCGGGCGTTGGCCGCCGACCCGGTGGTCCTGCTGATGGACGAGCCGTTCTCCGCTGTCGACCCGATCGTGCGCACCCGGCTTCAGGAGGAGTTCCTGCGGCTGCAGGCCACCGTACGCAAGACCATCATCCTGGTGACCCACGACCTGGACGAGGCCGTCCGACTCGGCGACCGGATCGCGGTGCTCTCCCAGGGGGGCCGACTGGAGCAGTACGACACCCCGGGAACCCTGCTCGGCGCCCCCGCCACCGGGTTCGTCCGCGAGTTCGTCGGCGCCGATCGGGGAGTCCGCCGGCTGGTGGTCACCCCGGTCACCCGGGAGGTGCTCGCGCCGCTGCCCGGCGAGGATGTGGCCGCGCTGCCGACGGTGGCCCTGGGCGGCTCGGCGTACGACGCCCTGGCCGCGTTGCTCACCTCGACCGGTGCGCCCGCCGTGGTGGTCACCGAACAGGGTCGGCCGGTCGGACTCCTGCGCCGGGAACAGGTCCTGGCGCTGTCGGATCCGACCGGCTGACTCGAGCGGCTGACCTGCTGGCACCGCGCCGGCCAGGGATCAAGGATCACCGGGCCGGCCACGGCGTCAACGACGTCCCCGCCAGCCACCGAGCGTGGCGATGCCGATGATCCAGCCGGTGAACAGCCCGTACTCCGCCCCGTCGCCGGCGGCCTGCAAGGCACCGAGCAGCGAGGGGTTGCTCCGGATCAACGCGGTGAGCAGGGCCGCCAGGGCGGCGGCGAAGACGTACGCCGCCCAGCCGGCGAAGAACTGGCTGAGGGTGCCCCGGGCCCGGGCCAACTGGGACCCCGGCAGCAGGTAGAGGAAGACGAAGGTCAGGACGACCAGGAGGATCGCCTTGAGGTCCGCCGCGATGATCTCCTGAATGGAGTCGGACGAGTCGAACCGCCAAGCGGGCCAGGCGAGCAGTCTGAGGAACCACCCGCCGGCGCTGTCGGGATCGGTGTTGTCTGCGGCCCAGTCGGCGTACCAGGGGCTGCCGAAGACCAGGACGAGCAGGAGGGCGGCGAGAGTGCCGGCCCCGGGTGCGGACTTGTATCGATTGGTGAGAGCCATGGCCCGCTAGTTCCCAGCGGATCGACGGCAGCAAACGCCAGGGCGCGGTTTATGGCGGTATGCCGAGACCGGCCGACCGCCGCCTGTCGCCGGCAGGCCGAGAGGTCCGGCAGGTCAGTGCTTCATCAGGTAGTCGATGAAGGCGGCACGCAGCAGCGGAGCGGACTCCTCGTAGCCGTGGCCGGTCATCTCCCGCCACAGGGCCACCGCCTCGTCGACCGTCGGCCCCACAGAGTTCGGGGCCCCGTCGAGGGCGGCGGCCTCGTCGGCGTTCGGCAGGTGCCGCAGCACCGACCAGAAGAACTTCACGTCCCGGCGTTCCCGAGCCACCGCGAAGGCCTGCTCGCGCAGCTCCTCCGTGCTGAGGACGTCCAACTCTTCGAACGACCGGCCGCCGGACCTCGATGATGTGTCGGTCATGGGCCGAGCCTAACCGCCGAGATCACATTCGGCGCGTCGACGACACCCTTGAACCGCCCACTACCGGTCGTCGGCCTGCCAGATCGGCGAGTTGGTCTCCCACCGGCGTGGCCCCCACGGATCGGTGGGGTTGTCGGTTGACTGGGCGGGCAGGACCGGTGGCCAGTCGCCGACCGGCTCCGGTTGGGACATCGCCCAGCCGCCGGCACCCCCGGTCGGTTCCCCGGCGGCCGGCGGCGACACCGGTCGGGCCGGTTCCGAGGCGGGCCGACCTAGCCTCTCGACCAGCCGGGTCACCCCCAGCCCGACCGCCAGCACGGCTCCCCCGATCAGCCACCGGCTGACCGTCCAGCCCCGGGCCTGCGCATACGCGAGGAACAGGCCGACCGCGCCGACCGTCAGCAGGGTGCCGAACACCCCGCCGCGCAGACCGAAGGCACTGGTGCCGGCCAGCAGCACCGCGCCGACGGCCAGCACGGTCCAGTCCAACCCGTCCGCCGGGGTGACCGTCCCGTCGACCGACGCCAGGAGGGCACCGGCGAGCATCGCCAGCACGGTGGAGCAGACGTACCCACCGGCGGTGACGACCGCGGCGGCCACCCCACGCCGTCGGGCCGGGTCGGCGACCGGACGGAACCGGCCGACCAGCCGGCGGACCGGTCCGATCGCGCCGAACAGCCCCCCGATCACGGTGACCGCGGCGAAGCCCACGAAGAGTTGCCCGGCGATGGCGCGCGGGTCGTAGTCCCCCTGCACCAGCACCGGCGCGGCACGCTGCTCGATGTAGACGACGACACCGGCCGCCGCGCCCAGGCTGGCGGCCCAGCCGGGAACGTGCAGCACCACGACCGTCAGCCCCAGCAGCAGGCCACCGACCGCAGCCACCGCAGCGGGGGTGCCGACGGCGACCAGCAGGCCCCGGTCGCTCTGCTCGGCGAAGTGCAACCCGGCGGCGACCGCCACCGGGCCGATGGCCAGGTTCACCGCAGCGGTACGCAGACTCAGCCCGGCCGCCAACGCCAGCAGGCCCAGGGCGACCACATCGACGATGAGGGCACGCAACCCGTTGCCGCGCAGGGCGGCCGGATTCTCCTGCCAGAGCAGATAGACCAGGGCACCGAAACCGAGCAGCAGGAGGGTCTCCCAGAACACGTAGACCCCGAACCGGTCCCGGCCCGGCTCACCGTTCTGGAGGTCGTCGGCGACGGTTTCCGCGCCGGGATTGGGCCCGACCAGGGTCGACTCCGACTGCCCACTGCGGCCTGGTTCGTCGTACGCCATCATGCCTGCCTTCCAGCGGCCGCCCGGACTGCTTCGACGAGAGGGCATATAGGTGGTGACCGCTTGCCCTGCGGTCGCAGGCACCGTACCCGCGCCCGCATCCGGACGTAACCCCCGTGCGGCGGCCGGCTTCAGCGGCGACCCGGATGCGGCTCCCAGTCGTCGGGCTCACGCTCGTCGTCCGGCCGGTCCGGCACCCGGCAGGACCGTTCCAGCCAGAGCGCCGCCGCCACCAGGGCGACCGAGGCCAGCAGCCCGGCGATGGCCGCCGGTCGGTCGTCGGCCGCGGCCCGGGTCGGCTCGACCAGCAACCAGCCGGTCAGTCCCGCGTAGAAACCGGCGAAGATCGCACCCGCCAGGGCGGAGGCCTTGGCCAGTACGACGAACCGGGCGACCATCAGCGGGTTGACCGGGTCCCGGCCCGGTCGTCGTTCGATCCGACCCCGGGTGTTGATCGCGGCGTACGCCTCCAGGACGGCCAGCCCGGCCAGGGTGACCACCGGCAACCACGGCAACGGCGGCAGCCGGTCGTAGTAGATGCTGCTGATCAGCAGCCAGGCGACCGCCGCGGCGACCAGGGCGCTCACCACCAGGGTGGACAGGCGGGTGGGTCGCATCCGCGACCCGTCAGGCGGTGGGTTCTGCGTCATGTCGGCCGCCTGCGGGCGGTGCCGAAAGGCGCCACGGCACCGCGTTGATCCTTCGCTCGCTGCCGCTGGCTCATGTCCTCGACTCTAACGCCAGATCCGGTCGGGGACGCAGTTCCGCGACCTCGGTCGCCGCCGGTCCGTTGGTCAGCAGATCGGTCAACCAGCCGTGTCCGGGCAGCTCGCCGTAGGGCTGGAGGTCGATCCACGGCCGCAGCACGAAGGCGCGCAGGTGAGCCCGGGGATGCGGCAGGGTCAGCTCCGGATCGTCGCTGATCACCGGCTCGTCGTCGTCGCCCCAGACCGTGATCACGTCGACGTCGAGGGTGCGGGGGCCGAACCGCCGTTGCGGGTCGCGGACCCGGTCGGCCGCCCGTTCCGCGGCCTGCGCCCGGGTCAACCAGTCGTGCGGGCCGGCCTCCGGGTCCGCCACCAGCAGAACCGCGTTCAGGTACGCCGGCTGGTCGGTGTCTCCCCAGGGTGGGGTCTCGTACACCCCGGAGGCCATCAGCAGGTGATCGCCGAACAGCCGCACGGCGGTACGCAGGTTGGCGATCCGGTCCCCCAGGTTGCTGCCCAGGGAGAGCACCGCGCGGCTCATCGGGCCCGACGCATCGTGACGGCCACGTCGACGAAGGTGTGCGGGATCGGCGCCTCGGGTTTGTGCACGGTGATCGTCGCGGCGTGCACCCGCGGGTCGGCCAGGCATACCGTGATCAGCCGGTCGGCCAGGGTCTCGATCAGGTTGACCGGCTCCCCGGTGATCACCGCGACCAGCCGCTCGGCCAACTCGCCGTAGTGCACGGTGTCGCTGACCTCGTCGGAGCGGGCCGCCGCCGCGAGATCCAGTTCCAGGATCGCGTCGACGACGAACTCCTGCCCGGCGACGCGTTCGAAGTCGTACACCCCGTGCCGCCCGTGCGCGCGCAGCCCGGTCAACTCGATCCGGTCGGTCACGGCCGTACCTCCTGGGGCTCGCCGATCGCGGCCAGGTCCGCCGCAGGGGTGTCGGACCGCGGGCCCTCGGCGGCCAGTCGGGGGCTACCGGTGGCCCGCCAGACGGCCAGGGCATCCACAGTGGCGCGGACATCGTGCACCCGTACCCCCCAGGCACCGGCGGCGACCGCCAGCAGGCTGGTGGCGACCGTGGCCGCCTCCCGGCCGCCGGTGGGTCGTGGCTCCCCGTCCGGTCCGGCCAGCAGCAGACCGAGGTACGACTTGCGGCTGGCGCCGAACAGCAGGGGATAGCCGAGGTCCAGCAACTCCGACAGCCGGGCGCTGAGCTGCCAGTTGTGGACGGCCGTCTTGGCGAACCCGAGCCCCGGGTCGATCACGATGCGATCGGCGGCCACCCCGGCGGTCAGCGCCGCCTCCACCCGCTGGCCGAGTTCGGTGCGTACCTCGGCGACCACGTCGTCGTACCGGGCCAGTTCGGTCATCCGCTGCGAGTGGCCCCGCCAGTGCATCAGCACCCAGGGGCAGCCGGCGTCGGCGACCACCCGGGCCATATCGGGGTCGGCGAGCCCACCGGAGACGTCGTTGACCACCACCGCGCCGGCCGCCAGGGCGGCTTCGGCCACCCGGGCCCGGGTGGTGTCGATGCTCACCGGCACGCCGACCTCGGCCAACTCCCGGATCACCGGCACCACACGGGCCGCCTCGGTCTCGGCATCGACCCGTTCGGCACCCGGCCGGGTCGACTCTCCACCGACATCAACCAACCCGGCACCCTCGTCGCGTAGCCGGACGCCGTGTGCGACAGCGGCTCCGACGTCGGCGTAGCGTCCGCCGTCGGAGAACGAATCGGGCGTGACGTTCAGGACGCCCATCACCACCGGGGCCGGGGCCCGTACCAGATCGGTCACGACTAGACGGTACCGGTCGCCGGGACCGCCCCGATCAGCCCGGGGCCAGGGCACTGACATGGCAATTGAAACATGTGTACGATCGGTCGTCTGGGCGGTATCGGGCAGACTCTTCGCGGGTTGTCGCAAAGGGGGGCGGCCCGTACGCTGTGGAATTGCCCAGCATCGAGATGGCGACGCTTGGAGGGAGGGCCAAAGCGGGGTTAATCCGCCCAAAAATCGCCACCTACCGTGGCGAGCTATGCACGCAGGGTCTCGGGCGCTGCGCAGAGTGAGCACCCATCCCGCAAGGCTTGCCTACTGCACCACCGCGGCGCCGCCGGCCGCGACTTGGGGAGGTTCCAGTGATCGCCATCGAGCTGATGGAATCAGCGTCCAGCAACGCCGCCCACCTGCTCTCCGCCCTGGCATCGTCGATTCCACTCGCGGCCGAGGAGCCGAAGGGGATCAACACCGAGGGCGTCGTCACCTTCTTCGCCAGCAAGATCGCCCCGATCCTGCTGGCCGTGCTGGGGGTCATCTTCATCGGCCGTGCCAGCCGGGGTGAGATCTCGAAGGTGCTGACCAGCTCCGCCATCGCGATCGTCGGACTGGCCTTCATCGCCGGAGCCGCCACCCTCTTCTTCATCGGCGACTTCCTGATCAACCTGATCTTCGAATAGGCGCGGGCACGAGATGCGGCTGCGCACCGACGACGACATCTACCGGGCCCGCCTGGTCTATCTCGGGCCACCCGGCTACACCCTTCCGGTCCACCTGCCGTACGCCCAGTACGGACTGTTCCTGCTGCTCGTTCCCCTCTACATGTTCATCCACTGGCTGTTCACGTTGCAGGTCGAACTCTTCCCCGCGTGGGAGATCGCCCTGGCCATCGTGACCACCTCGTTCGTCTTCCGGTACGTCGATCCGGACCGGCCGGCGCGCATGGTGATCCGCACCGCGCTGACCGACTGGCGACGCACCCGGGAGCCGGCCGCCGAGCAGCGCGACCCGCGCCTGGTCGGCAGCGGGATCAGGATCCGGGAGGAACTGGCATGACCGGCTGCACGCCGTACCGGCCTTCAGGAGGGTTGCCGGTGAACCCGGCGGCGAGCGAGGCGGAGCCGCAGCCGCCCCGTGGCCATCGGGCCAGGGCTGCGGACACGGGTCGGGCGATCGCATGAGCCGCTCCTCCACGCCGGGATCCCCGGCCGGGCGTTCGACCGCGCCGCACGGTAACCGTGCGCGATCGTTCGACTACCCGCAATCCGAGGAGTCCGAGGACGCCTCGCTGGACCCGGCCCTGGTCACCGCGCCGGGACACGGCGGGGTAGGGGTCTTCCAGGCCCCCCGCCCGCCGCAGCGCCTGGCTGTTCCGGGTGAGCCTGCCTCGGCCGTACCGACCACCCGGGACGGGGCCGACATCGACTCACCCTTCCTGGACCTGTTCGGTGGCACCTACCCCCGGCCGGGTTCCGCCTCCCGGGGCAACGGCCAGCCGACCCGGGCCCTGCCGCAGCAGGCGACCCCTCCGGCCCCGACCCCGGCACCGGCGCCGGTCACCCGTCGCCCGGCACCGTCCGCGCTACCCACCGCACCGGAGCGCCCCCTGGACAGCCCCCGCCTCCCGGTGGAACCGGCGGCCGCACCCGCGATACCGCCGCCCCCGCCCGTGCCGGTCCTCCCGCCGCCGAGCGACAGGTTGCCGAACGCCCGGCCCCCGGCCGACGACCAGCCGCGCCCTGCCGAGGGTCCTGCGATCGAGGCCACCCCGGACCGCCGGGCCGCCGCGCCGGCCACCCGCCCCGCCACCCCGCCCCGCCAGCGCTCGGGTGACCGCCGGGACCGACCGATCAAGCCAGCCCGGGTCCGCGCACCCAAGATCAAGTTTGGCGATCGTGATCCGGCCGTGGAGTTGGCGATCACCGAGATCGCCGGTCACCTGACCTTCACCCCGAACACGGTCACCGCCTGGTACTGGCTCCCCGAGGTGCGCTGGGCCTTCCGCCCGGACGCGGAACGCGAGGCCCTGCTCTCGGCGATCTCCGAGCAGTACGCCGGCCTGGCCGGGTTCCGGCTGCACCTGCGGCGCACCACCCGCCCCTTCCCGGCCGACGAGTGGGCCCGCACCATCGACGCCAACACCGCCTCCCCCCTGCCCGATGTGCCCGGCACGACCGGCTGGGCGGATCACCTGGTGGCGGCCCAACGGCACCTGCTGTCGGTCAACCACGCCGAGGGGCAGACCTACCTGGGGGTCACCTTCGCCCGCCGCTCCCTCGGCGACTCACTCACCGAGCGGGTGCTGCGCACCTTCGGGCGAGGGGTCGCCGAAGGCGAGCGTCGCAAGCTGGGCCGCACGGTGGAACAGTTCGACGAGGTGCTCGGCGCCTTCGGCATGCGCGGCCGGCGGGTCACCGCCCAGGAACTGGAATGGCTGCTCTACCGCTCGGTGGCGCTGTGCATGTCGCCCCCGGGTGCCCTCTCGCCGATCACCGACGGGCGTTGGGAGCGGGGTGACCTGCTGGCCCTCACCGAACAGGTGGAGCGCTACCGCACCCCGTACGGCTCGACGGTGAAGCTGGTCAACCGGATGACCGGCGAGGAACGGCATGTGGCCGTGCTCGCGGTGGGCCGGATGGAGCCCCTGGAGATCCCCGAGCGGCACGAACCCTGGCTGCACTTCCACGAGCGGCTGCCGTGGCCGATGGAGCTCTCCACCCGGGTCGACATCCTCGGCTCCGGGGACTCCTTCCGGAACCTGGAGCACCGGCTGCGGATGATCCGGTCCCAACAGCTCGACTACGCCGAGCACGGCATCGACGCCCCGCCGGAGTTGGAACGACTGGCCAAGCGGGCCCTGGTGATCGGTGACGAGATGACCACCGGCCTGCCGGTGGACTCCGCCCGGGCCCACGGCTGGCACCGGATCGCGGTGGGTGGGCGGACCCGGGAGGAATGCCTGGAGCGGGCGCGCCGCCTGATCCAGCTCTACTCCCGGGAACTGCGCATCTCGCTGCAACATCCGAAGAACCAGGACTGGCTGGCCCGGGAGTTCATCCCCGGCGAGCCGATCGCCAACACCGGCTACGTCCGACGGATGCCGGTGCCCCTGCTGGCGGCGGCGCTGCCGCAGGCCGCCTCGACCGTGGGTGACCGCCGCGGGGACCTGATCGGACGCACCGCCGGCACCTGCCGCCGACCCGTCTTCCTAGACCTGCACTTCCCCATGGAGGTACGGGAACGCTCCGGTTTGGCGGTCTTCGTGGCCGAGCCCGGTGGTGGCAAGTCGACCCTGCTCGGCGCGCTGGGCTACCTGGCGGCCCGACGGGGTGTGCAGGTGACCCTGCTCGACCCCTCCGGCCCGCTGGCCCGCCTCTGCGCCATGCCGGAACTGCGGCCGTACTCCCGGGTGCTGAACCTGACCGGGTCCGAGCACGGCACCCTGGCTCCGTACTCCCTGATTCCGACGCCGCTGCGCAGTGAGTTCAGCGCCGGGCCCACCGGGGATCGGGAGTTCGAGATCGCGGTCTCCAACGCTCGGGCCGAACGCCGGATGCTGGTGCAGGACATCTGCATGATGCTGGTGCCGCCCCAGGTGGCCCGCGAGGCCTCCACCGCCACCCTGCTCCGGCACGCCGTCCGCCAGGTGCCGGCCGAGGAGACCTCCACCCTCGACGACGTGGTCACCTGCCTGGGCCAACTCGACGACGACACCGGCCGGGAACTGGCCAACCTGCTGCTGGACACCGCCGAGATGCCGCTGGCCATGCTCTTCTTCGGCCGGCCACCGGAGGGACTGCTGGGCGCGGACGCGGCCCTCACCGTGATCACCATGGCCGGCCTGCGGCTGCCCGACCTCAAGATCGAACGGGAGTACTGGTCGGCCGAGGAGGCGTTGGCCCTGCCGATGCTGCACACCGCGCACCGGCTGGCGGTACGCCGCTGCTACGGCGGCTCGATGTCGTCCCGGAAGCTGGTGGGCCTGGACGAGGCACACTTCATGGAGGGGTGGCGCTCCGGACGCTCCTTCCTGGTCCGGCTCGCCCGGGACTCGCGTAAGTGGAACCTCGCCGCCCTGGTCGCCTCGCAGAACCCCCGAGACATCCTCGGCCTCGACGTACAGAACCTGGTCTCCACCGTCTTCGTCGGCCGGATCGCCGAGGACACCGAGATCGCCTCGGAAGCGTTACGCCTGCTGCGGGTCCCGGTCGACGACGGGTACGAGGCGACCCTGGCCTCGCTCTCCACCGCCGACGCGACCTCCGCCCACCGGCTCGGCTTCCGCGAATTCGTCATGCGCGACGTCGACGGCCGGGTGCAGAAGGTCCGGGTCGACGTGTCCTATGTGGATGGACTCTTGGCGCACCTAGACACCACCCCTGCCGCCATCGCTGCCGCCGCCGGGGTGCTGCCGACCGTGCTGCCCGACCTGGAGGCGTGACATGGCGAGGGCCCGGACTCGGATCGCGGCGCTCCTCCTGGCACTCGGCGTACTCGCCGTGGCCACGATCAGCTGGCCAGGGCTCACCGCCACACCCGCGTACGCCGCCCCGGTCGCGTACCAGGCCCCCACCGACCTCTGCACCACGGAGGAATGGCAGGCCGACTTCCGCGCCTGCGTCAGCAAGCTCCAGCAGGTCGCGGAGAGCGAGGCGACCTGCCTGAATCCCCCGACCCCTACCGCCCCGGACTCCGGCATCGCCGGCTGGTTCGCCGCCCGGCCGGAGGCGGCCAAGCTCCCCGGCCCCAAGGGCTACTACAGCGACTACGGCTACGCCGGGTACAGCTACACCACCTACAAGATCGATACCGGCTGCGCGACCACGCTGCTGCACCCGGACTACAAGTTCACCAACACCATCGCCAACGGGGAGTTCATGATCGCCACGGCGATCATCGGCGCCTCGAACGCGCTGCGGGAGCGTGCCTGGGACCCCGGGACGATGTGGGGCTGGGCCGACCCTCTGGTGGACCAGGCCACCAAGGCGATCTACCAGAAGGTGTTCAGCGTCTTCGGCATAGTCACCCTCTGCGTGGTCGGTCTCTACCTGCTCTGGCGCTCACGCCAGTCGGACATGAGCAGCGCGATGACCACGGCGGGCTGGGCGTTGGTGGTGATGGTGGCGATCACCGCCTTGGCCGCCTGGCCGGTCAAGTCCGCCAACCTGGCCGACGGTGCGCTCATCTCCACCCTCGGGGTCGTACACGACGCCGTCGGCCCGGCGACCAAGGACGTGCCGCCCGACCGGTGTGCGATGCCCAACCCGGATGCCTGTACGGACAAGCGCCCGCCGGCGGTGCGGGCCAGCGACACCGCCACCGAGGGCATGCTCTACCGGAACTGGCTGCGGGGGGTGCTCGGCTCGGCCGACAGCGAGACCGCCCGCAAGTACGGTGCCGCACTCTACGACGCCAAGTCGCTGTCGTGGGAGGAGGCGGAGAAGATCCGGGCCAATCCTCGTACCCGCGAAGCCACGATCAACGCGAAGAAGCAGCAGTGGATGACGGTGGCCGCCCAGATCGAGCGGGAGGACCCGGAGGCCTACGAGTACCTGCAGGGTGTCCGGGACATGGACCGGGTGGGTGCGGGCTTCATCGCGGTGCTGGCCGCTCTGCTCTTCGCGATGTTCGATCTGACCGCCTCCCTGCTAGTGCTGCTGGGCTTCCTGGTCTTCCGGTGGGCGGTGATCGCCGCGCCGATCCTGGGCACGATCGGCCTGCTCCGACCGGCCAGCGCCGGTCTGCGGCGGCTGGGCAACGCGGTGGTGGCCGCGCTCTTCAACATCGCGATCTTCGGAACCGGTGCGGCGATCTACCTCTTCGCGGTGGACCTCATCATGAGCACCCCCACCCTGCCCGGCTGGCTGCAGGTGGTGCTGGTCTGGCTGTGCGGCGTGGTGGGCTGGTTGCTGTTGCGCCCGTATCGACGCATAACCCAACTCGGCGGCAAGGACAGCAGCGAGGCGGTCAGCTCGGCCGGTTCCTGGCATCGGCGGTTCTTCCGAGACATGCGTACCGCGGCCCGGCTCGACGTCGCCGAGCCCGGCGGCACCGCCGAGCCCACGGTGGGACGGCGCCGCGCCCTAGGGACGGAACAACCCAGGGTGCGGCCGGAGGCCCGCCCGGACCCGGTACCGACCGGCGCGCCACCCACCCAAGAACGTCCGGAGGGTCACAAGACCGGCGCCGGGCGGGGAACCACCGAGGAGCAGCAGCGGCCGGAGACCCGACCGGTCGCACCCCGGCCCCGACGTCGGCAGCCGGCCTCCTGGACCGAGCCGGACGTACCCGAGGAGAACCCCTCCTTCGCCATCTACCGTCCGGGGTCGTCCGAGAAGGCACCGGAGAAGACGGCGCCCCGGATCCGCTCCGAGGCCCGGTGACCGCAGTGCGGCGGGCCATCGAATTCCTGGTAACCCGGCTGCTGCGCTCCCGGCTGGGGGTCGCCCTGGGCATCGCCATACTGGTGCTCGGCGTGGTCGGGGCGGCCAGGCTGGTAGCCGGCCCGGGAGATCCGACGACCGGTTTGAGCAACCGTCCGGCCGAGCCGATCACCACGGTGCATCCGACCACGGGTGACGACGGTGCGATCTCGACCACCAGCACACCGACTCCGAAGACTGCCCCGGGCGAGGCCGAACCGGAACAGGTAGCGGAGCGCTTCGTGGTGGCCTGGCTCGGCAAACCCGGTCTGACCGTCGAGGAGTGGCACGAGGGACTGCGGCCGCTGTCCACCGCCGACCTGATGGACAAGCTGGCCGGAGCCGATCCGGCCAGGGTGCCGTCGGGTCAGCTGACGAACGAGGTGACCATCCGGCCGCGCAGCGAGACCTTCGTGGAGGCGATGATCGCCCTCGACACCGGACGGCTGCGTCTCGAACTGGTGGCACCGCAGGGGCGGTGGCTGGTGGATGCCGTGGACTGGGAGCGATCATGACCGACCCGAGTACGCCCCGTCGCCGACCGGTGCGGGTGGGCGCCCTGGCTGCCGCACTGACCGCGACCCTGGCGTTCCTGTGTTGTACCGGCGGCGCCGGCGCCTTCTTCCTGACCGAGTTGGGCGGCGAGGCGGCCGAGCAGATCACCCCGGCGAGCCTGGAATGCACCGGAGACTTCACGGTCGACGTGACCGGCAAGATGCCCCGGATCCCGCAGTACGGGGAACGCCAGCTCCGTAACGCGGCCGTCATCATCAAGGTCGGTCAGGAGATGAAGGTGCCGGCGCGCGGCTGGGTGATCGCGGTGGCCACCGCGATGCAGGAGTCCCGCCTGCTGAACCTGGCCAACCGCACCGTCGCCGAGTCTCAGGACATCCCCCACGAGGGCATCGGCGCCGACCACGACTCGGTCGGGCTGTTTCAGCAACGTGCCTCCTGGGGCTCCGTGCGGCAGCGGATGAATCCCGAGTACGCCTCCCGCAAGTTCTACGAGAAGCTCGTGGACGTGCCCGACTGGCAGAAGCTGCCGCTCACCGTGGCCGCCCAACGCGTGCAGATCAGTGCCTTCCCGGACGCCTACGCCAAGCACGAGGAGATCGCCGCCCGGATCGTGGACGCGCTGGCCGGCGGTGCGGCCCGGACGGCGTTGATCGCCGGGCAGGAGGTGTGCGACGCGGCCTCGGCGGGCGACATCGCCGCCTCCGGCTGGACCGCCCCGATTCCGGGCGGTGTCGGTTCCGGATTCCGCACCGCCAGCCGGCCCGGCCACAACGGGGTGGACATCGCCGCCCCGAAGGGCACCCTCATTCGGGTAGCGGCCACCGGCCGGGTCCTGGTCTCGCGCTGCGACCCGGACCGCAGGGGCAGGCTCAGCTGTGACGTGGACGGTTGGCCGGACAAGGGCGGCTGCGGCTGGTTCGTCGACGTCCTGCACGCACAGGGCATCGTCACCCGCTACTGCCACATGGTCAGTCGGCCCAGGGTCGCCGTAGGGGAGACCGTGGAGGCAGGTCAGGTGATCGGTGAGGTGGGCAGCAGCGGCAACTCCTCCGGCCCGCACCTGCACTTCGAGGTACACACCGACGGCGACCGAAGCAGCCACAGCGCGATCGACCCGGTGCCGTTCATGCGGTCGAAGGGCGCCCCACTCAAGGGCGCGGAGTAGCCTCGTTCCCGTCATGACCGAGCCATTACCGGACCCGTTCGCCGACCAGCCGGACTGGGCACCGCAACCCCCCCGGCCCATCGAGATCGTCCCGGCCGCCGGCCGAGTGGACCTGCGCGGGAGACGGGTGCTGGTGGGGTTGCCCGGCTTCGGCTGGCGAGGTGACCTGCGGGCTGACGAGAAGGTGGTGCAGAACAGCCGCACCTACGTGCCGGTCATCCCCGAACACGAGTGGTACCGGGCCGAGTCAGACCAGGTGGAGGTCTTCGCCCCGCTGGTACCCATCGAACGGGTCTGGGTAGAGACCGTCGGCCCACCGGCCACCCCCGCGATCACAGAAGGTGGCGGCTTCCGGCTGGTCTCGCTGGACGCGCCGGCGCACCGGCCGCCGACACCGGTCTTCGAGGCGGATTCGGCCATCGGACGCCGGGTGGTGCACATGGTGGGCTCCATTGAGCAGCGCGACCTTCGCGCGGTGACGGAGACCTACTCCGGCGCCGAGGGCGACATCTGCGTACGGGTCGCACCTGAGATGGAGTGGTACCGCTGGGCCTGGCGCGGCCAGTCACCGACCACGCTGGAGGTCCCCGTGCATCTGTTGTGGCTTGAATAGCGGAGGGCGTTCTGCGGATCAACCCCGCTGTTCTGCGGAGCAGACCCGCCAGTCGTCGCTCAACTGTAGATCGAAGCTCCATGACTGGCGATCTGTCTGCCGGATGCCATCAACCTGAGCAGAGAAGGTGAGATCTACGCGCACGACCGCTTGTTCGCCGGCCCGAGTCTCCTGAAGCGGCCCCCAAGTGACGGTTAAGTCAGTTCCGAATCGATCTTCGCGTACTACCAGATCGGTTCTTAGCTGATTTAGATCATTCAGATCCGATTTGCCCTCGCAGACGAAGAGGTTGGCGCGCACGTCGTTTCGGTCGACCAGGAACGCGCGCAGGTAGTTGTCCACCACCACGTCGGGTGCGCTGCGGTCAGGGGCGGTGGCGCGGTCGTAGACGAGGTAGCCGACTACGCCGCCGCCCAGACACAGCGCCGCGAGCACCCCGGCGACCACCGTCAGCACCGTCCGGACCCGTCGGCGTGGCTGCTGTGGCGCTGGCGCGACGGAGGGCGGCGCCAGTTCCTCTGGCGGGGTCCGTTGCGCCGGTACGCGGGAGACCTGGGAACCGGCGGGGGGCGGCACTGATTCCACCCCCTGAGGCTATCGGCTGGAGGCTGCGGACCCAATGCCCCAGATTCAGCAGATCGTGACGGATCACTGCCGACCGGTGAGATTCACGACAACACCGACGCAGCACCGCCACGCGTCCCCGAGGTCCGGCTGCGGCTGGGATACCGTCGTCCTGCTCGACGAGGGGGTGCCGACCTCGGGCGGAGGAGGTGGAGCCGGTGGGCGGACCGAAGTCACGGGCGCTCCGCGCCGCCGCGTTGCACCGCCGGGCCGCCGCGACGGTGGCGGCTGCCGCTGCCAGTCTCGACGACACCCGTCCGGCCCCAGCCGACCAACGTCGTCAGTACGCGCTGGCCGAACGGTTGCGTACCGCTGCGGCCGTACTGGCGCCGGGGTGGGCCGGCGAGGCGCTGGACAGCATCGAGTCGACGACCCGCGCCGGGGATGCTCCGCCGCCCTTCGTCCGGGTGGGCACCGCCGCGCCGCTGGACGATGCACGCTTCCCCGCTCTGGTTCCGCTGCTGGGTGCCGGTCACCTGACTGTGGACGCCGACGCGCAGGATCCTCGGGTGGCCGGGCTGCTGCGAGCGTTGGTGCTGCGGTTGGTGGCGGCTACCCCGGCGGGGACCCTGCTGGTGCGGGCGATGGATGCGACCGGCGAGGTGTTGGCCGCCTTCCGGGCCCTGGGCGATGCCGGGTTGCTGTCGCCGCCTGCCACGGACCTGGCCGGGCTACGCACCCTGCTCGACGAGGCGGAGCGGTGGGTGACGCCCGGCTCGGCCGGGCCACGCCGGCATGAGCGACTGCTGCTGGTGGTGCTCGCCGGGCTGCCCGAGGGGATCCACGGCGAGGATCTTTCCCGGATCGAGTTCCTGGCCGAGCAGGGGCCGACCGCAGGGTTGCACCTGGTGGTGGCGGGCTGGCCGACTGAGGACCGTGCTCCGCTGCCGGGGGCGACTCCCCTGGCGATGCGGACCGCTTATGCGCTGCTGGGCGATGTGCCTGGGGCCACCTTCGCGGCGGCGGGCTCCGAGGGCGGGTTGAACTCCCCGGTGTTCGTCGAGGCGGACCCACCGACCGAACTGGTGGAGGCGGTGTGTCGGCGACTCGCCGCGCAGATCGAGGCCGGCACCCGACTGTCCCTGGCCAGCCTGTTGCCCTCGGCGGAGGAGGACCTGTGGCAGGCGGACTCGACTGAGGGGCTGAGCACCAGCGTCGGGGACGCCGGTGGCCGAGCCGTGCCGCTGGGTTTTACCGAGTTGACGCCACACTGGCTGGTCAGTGGTCGGTCGCGGGCCTGCCGGTCGACCTTCCTGACCACCGCGCTACTCGGCCTGGCCGCTCGGTACGGCCCGAACGAGTTGTCGTTGTACCTGGCCGACCTCGGCGAGGGTGAGTCCTTCGCGGAGTTCCTGCAGACCGACCGCGACCGGTCCTGGATCCCGCAGGTGCGGGCGGCGGCGATGGCCGCCGACCGGGAGTACCTGCTCGACCTGTTCGAGCAGCTCATCGCCGAGGTGCAGCGACGCGCCGGGGTTGCGGCCCGGGCGGGTGGGCAACGCTTCGCCGAGTTGCGGCAGCATCATCGGCTGCCCCGGATCGTGTGCGTGGTGGACAATCTGCCGCTGCTCCTCACCGAGCGGGATCGACTGACCACCGACACCCTGGCCCGGCTGGACGTGTTGGCCAGGACCGGCCGGCTGCACGGCGTACACCTGGTTCTCGCCGGTGAGGCTGATCTGGGCCTGGGGGTACGCAATGAGCCCGGGCAGCGGGATTCCCTGCTCGGCCAGTTCCCGGTCCGGGTGGCCCTGCCTGGCGGCGGGGCGGTGTTGGAGCCTACGAATGACTCTGCGGCCGGGTTGCCGGCCGGCAGCGCGGTGGTCAACACCGCCGGTGGCCTGGGTGGGCCTCGGGGGGCGATCCGGGGGCACGAGCGGATGGTCCGGTTCCCTGATCCGCAGGATGAGCCGGAGGTCGTGGCGGGGCTACGGCACCGGCTCTGGGCGGCCCGTCCGGAGGGTGCCGCCGCCCCGGTGGTCTTCGCGGGGTACGCCCGTCCGCTGCTGGGCAATGATCCCCGTTACCGGTCCGCCCTGGCCGGTCGGGCGTTGGCACCGGCGGCGCTGTTGGGTCGGGCGGTGGATGTCGCGCGTACCACCGCAGCGGTGCCGCTGGGCCCGGCTGCCGGACGCAACCTGGCGGTGCTGGGTCCCCGACCCGAGGGCAGTCGCCTGCTGGCCATGGCGGCCCGGAGTACCGCAGCCCACCATCCACCGGGGACGGCCCGGTTCGTGATCGCCGTACCGGACCCCGAGGCTCAGCCGACGGCCGACGCCCTGGCCGCCGAGTTGGCCGCCAGACATCCGGTCGAGAGGGTCGACCTGGCCGGGTTGGTGACCGTGCTGGATGCCGGGGCGGCGGCCTACCTGGTGGTGTTCGGGCTGGATGTGGCACCTGCCGAGCAGTTGCCGCCGGCCCGGCTACGGATGTTGCTGCGGGAGGGCCCACCGACCGGGCAGCATCTGCTGGGCTGGTGGCGTACGGTGCCCTCGTTCGCGGCCCTCATCGAGGCCGAGGAGACGGTCGACAAGTTGACCGCGGTGGCGGTGGCGGGGGTACCGGGTGCCCAGCTCACGCCGGTCTTCGGCCGGCCGGTGGAGTGGCGGCCCCGCCGGGATCGGGTGGTGCTCTGGGACGGCCCCGATGAGCGGGGAGTCGTGCTGGTGCCGTACGACCTGCCGGAGGACGGGGAACAACCATGACGATCAGCGAGGCGGAGACCACCGCCGTACGCCCCGGTCGGCAGCGGACGACCACCCCGCCCGAGCCGGGGGACGCCCTGTCGGCCGCGTGGTCGGACTACCTGACCGCCGCCCGTCAACTGGACGGGGTACGCCGCGACGCGGCGATCGCCGCTAGTGAGCAGGCGCGTACCGTCCAGGCGGCGCGGGACGAGTTGGTCGCGGTGCGTACCCACCTGGCCGCGCAGGAGGCCCAGCTCTGTGAGCAGGGCGTACCGCTGATCTCGCTGAAACCGACCCCACCGGAACTGTCCGAGGCCACCCGGTCGATGTCGGGCGGGCCGGGGGCGGTGCTGGCCGCGTTGCGGGAGGCCCGGCGGCGGGCGTACGGGGTCGACGACATCCTCGCCGCGCGGGGGCTGTCGCGGGTGGCGCACTGGCCGCCCCGCCCGCGCAACCTGCTGGTGTACGGGCCCCTGGGGCTGCTGGTTCCGCTGCTGCTGATCGCGATCTATCTGGCTGCCGGCACCGGCCCGGTGACCATCCTGGCCCTGGTGGTGGGGCTGCCTGGCCCGGCCGTCGCCTTCGGCGCGGGTTGGCTGGCGGTGGGGCGGCTGTTTCCGTCCCATCCCGGGCAGCGGGTGGAACGGACTCCGCGCTTCGGCGCGCTGACCTGCCTGATTCCGGCGGTGGTGGCCACCGCCGGAATCCTCCTGGCCATGCTGGCCACCTGACCGACGCCACTTGCCAAACCCGGTTCCGCCTGGGCGGCTGACCGGCGGGCGGGCAGCCGTCCAGGGGAGTCAGCGGGGGTGGATCAGTGCCATCGCCTCGGCGCGGGACTTGGCGTCCCGCTGGAGGGTGCCACGTACCGCCGAGGTGATGGTCATGGCGCCGGACTTCTGGATGCCGCGCATGGCCATGCACATGTGTTCGCATTCCAGCACGACCACCACCCCTCGCGGGGCGAGCCGATCCATCAGCAGGTCGGCGATCTGCGAGGTGAGCCGTTCCTGCACCTGCGGGCGACGGGCGTACACCTCGACCAGGCGGGCCAGCTTGGACAGGCCGGTGATCCGCCCGTCCGGGCCGGGGATGTAGCCGATGTGCGCGCTGCCCCGGAAGGGCAGCAGGTGGTGCTCGCAGAGGCTCATCACGTCGATGTCCCGGACCAGCACGAGTTCCTCGTGGTTGGCCTCGAAGGTGGTGGTGAGCACCGTGGCCGGGTCCACCCGCAGACCGGCGAAAAGCTCGGCGTACGCGCGGGCCACCCGGGCCGGGGTCTGCTGGAGGCCGTCCCGGTCGGGATTCTCGCCGACCGCGATCAGGATCTCGCGGACCGCCTTCTCGATGCGGGCCAGGTCGACGATCTCCTCGACCGGGCGTCCGGTCAGCCGACCGTTGATCAGCCGAGCGGCGATGTAGTCGAGGTCGTCGGGTTCGGTAGAGGAGGCGGCCAGCCCTCGCTGCGAGGGACTGGCCGCCGGGTCGTTGGTGCTCAGTGTGGGCCGTCCGAGTTGTTCGAGTTCGGGCTGCCGACGGTGGCCTGCGCCCCGTCCGCCTCGGCCTGGATCTTGAGCGCCTCCTTCTCCGCCGGGGTGAGTACCGGCGGTTCGGTGGAGGGCTGACGCTTGCCGAAGCCGTTGTAGGGGGCCATCGGGGGCCGCTTGACCACCCGGGCGCAGATCCGGGCCATGTCGGCCGTGGAGAGGGTCTCCTTCTCCATCAGCTCTAGCACGATGTTGTCCAGGACGTCCCGGTACTCGACCAGGATCTCCCAGGCCTCGTCGTGGGCCAGTTCGATCAGGGCCCGCATCTCGCCGTCGATCTCGGCGGCGACGGCGTCGGAGTAGTCCCGCTCGTGGCCCATGTTGCGGCCCAGGAACGGCTCGTCACCGCTGGTGCCGTACTTGATCGCACCGAGCTTGGAGCTCATGCCGTACTGGGTGATCATCGCCCGGGCCAGTGCGGTGGCCTTCTCGATGTCGTTGCCGGCCCCGGTGGTGGGCTCGTGGAAGACGAGTTCCTCGGCGGCCCGGCCACCCAGGGCGTACGCCAGGGTGTCGATCATCTCGGCCCGGGTCTGGGTGTACTTGTCCTCCGTGGGCAGCACCAGGGTGTGGCCCAGGGAGCGACCACGCGACAGGATCGTCACCTTGTGCACCGGCGCGGCGTGCGGCAGGGCCCAGGCGACCAGGGCGTGCCCACCCTCGTGGTACGCGGTGATCTTCTTTTCCTGGTCGCTCATCACCCGGGTACGCCGCTGCGGGCCGGCGATGACCCGGTCGATGGACTCCTCCAGCGACTCGTTGCTGATCGCCCGCTGGTCCTTCCGGGCGGTCAGCAGGGCGGCTTCGTTGATCACGTTGGCCAGATCGGCACCGCTGAAGCCCGGGGTCCGCTTCGCCACCGAGTCGAGGTCGACATCCGGGGTGAAGGGCTTGCCCTTGGCGTGCACCCGCAGGATGGCCTTGCGGCCCTCCATGTCGGGGGCGTCCACCGGGATCTGCCGGTCGAACCGCCCCGGACGCAGCAGCGCCGGGTCTAGGATGTCCGGCCGGTTGGTCGCGGCGATCAGGATGACCCCGCCCTTGACGTCGAAGCCGTCCATCTCCACGAGCAGCTGGTTGAGGGTCTGCTCACGTTCGTCGTGGCCACCGCCCATGCCGGCACCACGGTGCCGACCGACGGCGTCGATCTCGTCGACGAAGACGATCGCCGGGGCGTTCGCCTTGGCCTGCTCGAAGAGGTCACGGACCCGGCTGGCGCCGACACCGACGAACATCTCCACGAAGTCGGAGCCGGAGATCGAGTAGAAGGGCACCCCGGCCTCGCCGGCGACCGCTCGGGCGAGCAGGGTCTTACCGGTACCGGGCGGGCCGAACAGCAGTACGCCCTTCGGGATCTTGGCGCCGAGGGCCTGGTACTTGCCCGGGTTCTGCAGGAAGTCCTTGATCTCGTGCAGTTCCTCGACGGCTTCCTCGGCACCGGCCACGTCGGCGAAGGTGGTCTTCGGCGTGTCCTTGGTGATCATCTTCGCCTTGGACTTGCCGAAGTTGAGCACTCGGGAGCCGCCGCCCTGCATCTGCGACATGAAGAACAGCAGCAGCAGCACGAGCAGCACGATGGGCAGCAGGTTTACCAGCAGGCTGACCCAGATGCTGTCGGACGACACCTCGGTGTCGGCCGGCCCGGTGACCCGATTGTTCGCCTTGGCGTCGAGGACCTGGTTCCAGACCTCGTTGCCGACCTCGTACGGGAACTGGGCCTCGATCAGCTTGGTGGTGGTCTTGCCGAACTCGGCCTCCTCGGCCAGCTCGAGCTGGATCGTCTGTTCCTTGTCCTGGAACACGACCTTCTCGATGCCGCCCTTGTTGAGCTGGTCGAGCGCGACTGACGTGTCCACCCGGTGGTAGCTGGGACCAGAGGTGAACAACTGACTGAGCACGACGGCGCCGAGGATGACCAGGATGACCCAGAACACCGGTCGGCGGAAGAAACGCGTACGTTCCATGCTTTTGTCGAGCGCCGAGACGCCCGCATCCTCCTGATCGACGTCCTGACCGACTGTTGGGTGTCGCCGCCGGGGCGGCTGCCGTAGCCGCCGTGCGGGCCGGCCTCGACCCCGAGGCGCGAATTGCCGCGCCACGGTCATTCGACGGTACACCGTGCGAGACGGATGTGAGCTGGCGAGCCCAGCACTTACGCGCACGGCGAACCCGGGAGTCGACCGGCGTGGTCGGGAGCGGGGCTCCCCACCACCGTGCTCAACGGTAGCCCGAGCACCTGAAAGGCGGCTGTACGTCACCCGAGAAGGGCGAGCGGAATCGCCCGCCAGCCGGTCAGCTGCGGGCGTACACCTCCGGCTTGAGGACACCGACGTAGGGCAGCTCGCGGTAGCGCTCCCCGAAGTCGAGACCGTATCCGACGACGAAGGCGGTCGGGATGTCGAAGCCCACGTACTTGACCGGCACGGTCACCTTGACCGCCTCCGGCTTACGGAACAGCGCCACCACCTCGACACTGGCCGCCGACCGGGACTCCAGGTAGCGCAGCAGCCAGGAGAGGGTCAGCCCGGAGTCGACGATGTCCTCGACCACGACGACGTGCCGCCCGGCGATGTCCCGGTCCAGGTCCTTCAGGATGCGCACCACCCCGGAGGAGGTGGTGCCCTGCCCGTACGAGGAGATGGCCATGAAGTCCAACTCCGCGGGCGGGCCCTCCCGGCCCAGCGCCCGGGCGAAGTCGGCCATGAACATGACCGCACCCTTGAGCACGCAGACGAGCAGCAGCCCGTCGGTGACGTGGGCGTAGTCCGCGGAGACCTGCTTGGCCAGTTCCGCGGTCTTCTCGCGGATCTGCGCCTCGGAAATGATCACGTGGTCGATGTCGGCGTCGTACCAGGAGCCGTCAGCCATGACCCTAGCCTGCCGTACGCCGTGGGTGGATCGTCGGCGGGGCCGCCCCTTTGTGGAACGGCCCGCGCCCGGATTTCCGGCAGAAGCTGCCAATCGCCTCAGCTGGTGCGTGATCTCCATCGACGACCACCATCGGTGGGCTTCCAGTCGGCGCAGTCGCGGCTGTCGGCGGTCAGGCCGGCGGCCGAGGCCACGGCGAGAACGAGCAGGAGGAACAGGACGAAGAGGAACTCCATGGCGGCGCTCACTTTCCTGCGATTGGTGGTGTTTTCGCCGCCGGGTGCGCACCGGGCACCTCTGAGTCTGCGCGTCCGCTTACCGGCCCGACAGTGGCAGGAATGCCACTCCCCCTCGATTTTCCGCCAGTAGCGCGGTTACCCTCGTCACATGCTGCGTTCGGTGGCCGTACTCGTGCTGGATGGGGTGGCCCCGTTCGAGCTGGGGGTACTCGCGGAGGTGTTCGGCACCGACCGCACCGCGGACGACCTGCCCGGCTACCGCTTCGAGGTGTGCAGCCCGCAGGCCGCCACCGTGCGCACCTCCGCCGGCTTCCACCTGATGCCCAACGCCGACCTGGGCCCGATCGAGCGGGCGGACCTGGTGGCGGTCCCCGCCCACCACTGCGACACCGCCGCGCCCCGGCAGGTGCACGAGGCGCTACGCCGGGCCGCCGATCGGGGGGCGTACCTGTTCAGCGTCTGCACGGGGGCGTACCTGCTGGGTGAGGCGGGTCTGCTGGACGGCCGGGAGTGCACGACCCACTGGCGGCACGTCGAGGAGCTGCAACGCCGACACCCGCAGGCCCGGGTCCGCTGCAACTCCCTCTACGTCCAGGACGGTCGGCTGCTCACCAGCGCGGGCACCGCCGCCGGCATCGACGCCAGCCTGCATCTGGTACGCCAGGAGCACGGCTCGGCCGCCGCCACCCGGCTGGCCCGGCGGATGGTCGTACCCCCGCACCGCGACGGCGGGCAGTCCCAGTACGTCGAGACCCCGATCGCCAAGGTGCCGCAGGCCTCCACCCTGGAGCCGGTGTTGCAGTGGCTGATCGGGCGGCTGGACCGGCAGGTGACCGTCGACGAGCTGGCCGCCCGGGCCGGCATGGCGCCGCGTACCTTCGCCCGCCGGTTCCGGGCCGAGACCGGCACCACCCCACACGACTGGCTGACCAACCAGCGGATCCTGCTGGCCCGTCGGCTGTTGGAGGAGACCGGGCTGACCGTGGACGAGGTGGCCGACCGGGCCGGCTTCGGTAACGCCGCCGCCCTGCGCCACCACTTCACCCGTCGGGTGGGTGCCACCCCGAACGCCTACCGAATCACCTTCCGCGACCGGGTCCCCGCCGGTTGAGCTCAGCCGAGCACCGGCAACAGCCGGTCGGCCCGGCGGACCACCCGCAGTCCTCCGGGCAGGTAGGCCGCCCCCTGGCCCCGCCAGCCGGTGACCAGGGCGTCCAGGGCGGCGATGTGCCGGTGCGACAGCGCGGCCGGCGAGGCCCCCAACTCGTGGGCCCAGGTACGCAGCACCCGGCCGCGTACCGCCCCGGCCAGGTCGACCAGGGTCTTGACGGCCAGCCCGCCGTCGGGATGCCGGGCGGAGAGCAGCGCCGCACCGGCCAACTCGTCCAGTACGGCGTTGTCCGCCGCCACCAGCCGCGCGGTGCGGGCCAGGTTGTCGATCACACCGGGACCCAGGGCCTGGACCAGCGCCGGCACCAGGTCGGCCCGCACCCGGGATCGGGCGTACGCGGGGTCGACGTTGTGCGGGTCCTCCCACGGGGTCAGGCGCAGTGCCGTGCAGGCCGACCGGGTCTGCCCACGGCTGATCTCCAGCAGGGGCCGGACCAGGGGCACCCCGGCCAACTCCCGGCGCGGCGGCATGCCCGCCAACCCGCGGGGACCCGCCCCCCTGGCCAGCGCCAGCAGCACCGTCTCGGCCTGGTCGTCACGGGTGTGCCCGGTGAGCAGGGCGGCGGCCCGATGACGCCTGGCCACCTCGACGAGGGCCTGGTAGCGGGCCTCACGGGCGGCCGCCTCGGGCCCTCCGCCCCGGCCGGCGACCTCCACCCGGATCACCTCCACCGGCGACAGGCCGGCCTGTTCGGCCCAGCGGGCCACCGTCTGGGCCCGCTCGGCCGACCCGGTCTGCAGACCGTGATCCACCGTCACCAGCCCGGCGACGTGCCCCACCCGGGGTGCCACGAACGCGGCGGCGGCGGCCAGAGCCAGCGAGTCGGCGCCCCCGGAACAGGCGACCAGCACCGGTCCCTCCGCCGGCAGGTCGGCCAACGCGCGACGCACCGCGACCCGGATCGCGGCGACCGGCGGAAAGATCGCGGCCATCGGCATCGCTCAGACTGCCGGCGGCACCGGCCCGACCGGGCCGTGTACCCGCGCCACCCAGGCCGCCGGGTCGCTCAGTTCGGTCAGCCGGGGCAGGGTCAGTGGGGACTCGAAGATCCGGTTGAAACCGGCCATGCCTACCCGCTCGACCACCGCGTGCACGAAGGTGCGACCCTCGGCGTACTGCCGCATCTTGACGTCCATGCCGATCAACCGGCGGACGGCCTTCTCCATCGGGTTGCCGGCCTCCCGGCGCCGGTTGAACCCGGCTCGGATCCGCTCGACACTCGGGATGACCTGCGGGCCGACCCCGTCCATCACGAACTCGGCGTGCCCCTCCAACAGGGTCATCAGCGCCGTCAACCGGTCCAGCACCGCCCGCTGCCCGGGGGTCTGCACGATGTCCAGCACACTGGAGCGGCTCTGCGGGTTGCGCACCACGTCGGCCAGGGTGCCCACCCCCCGGCGCAGCCGGTCGAGCAGGTGCTCACCGCCCTGCGAGGCGTCCACGAAGGCCTGCACCTCGCCGAGGAAGTAGCCCCGCATCCACGGCACCGCGGTGAACTGCGTCCGGTGGGTCACCTCGTGCAGGCAGACCCAGAGCCGGAAGTCGCGAGGGTCGGCCTGCAGCTTGCGCTCCACCTCGACGATGTTCGGCGCTACCAGCAGCAACTGGCCCGGGTCGGCCGAGAAGACCTCGTACTGGCCGAGCACCCGGCCGGACAGGTACGCCAGCACGGTGCCCGCCTGCACCCCGGTGACCCGGGAGCCGACCGCCTCGGTCAGCGCGCCGGGCTGCTTCTCCGGGGCCAGCCGACCGACCAGCGGGGTGATCACCTCACGCAGGCCGGCGATGTTGGTGGCGGCCCAGTCCCGCCGGTCGACCACCCGCACCGGCGGGTGGGCCACCTGCGAGGTGAGCCCGGTGTAGTCGGCCACGTGCCCGGCCGCTTCGTCGGTCAACCGGCGCAGGTCGGCGACCACCTCGGTGGCCTCGTCGTACGACACCCGGGGGCCGGTCTTGCCCAGGGCCCCCGCGGTCGCGACGGCCAGATCCCAGTCCACGAACTGCGCCATGCCACCCACCGTACCCGCGCCGGGACAGCAGTCCACGCCCTCGACGGCGGTCAGCGGCAGCCGCAGGTGGCCAGGGCGGCCGCGATCCGGTCCAGGGCCCCCCGGGCCGGTTCCATCCCGTCGGCCGGAACCCGATCGGTGAGTACGGCGAAGGTGAGTGGCCTGCCCTCGGCCGTGGTCACCACCCCGGCGATGGCGTGCACCCCGGTCAGGGTGCCGGTCTTGGCCCGGACCGTCCCGGCCCCGGCGGCCGTACCGGGCACCGAGCCGTACCGGTCGCGCAGGGTGCCGGACCAGCCGCCGACCGGGAGTCCACCGAAGATGCCGCCCAGCTCGGGGCGGTCCGGGCTGGCCGCCAGCGCCAACAGCTCGGTCAGCAGGGTGGGGCTGATCAGGTTCCGCCGGGACAGGCCGCTGCCGTCGGCCAGGGCCAGCCCCTCGGTCGGCAGGCCCAGGTCGGACACCACCTCGGTCATCGCCGAGGCGGCACCGGCGAAGGACGCCGGAAGCCCCCGGGCCAGGGCCACCTGGCGGGCCAGGGCCTCGCCGAGGATGTTGTCACTGTCGCTGATCATGATGTCGACCAGCCGGATCAGGGGCGGGGAATGCACCACCCCCAGCTCGGCGCCCGGGCCGGTGGCCCCGGTCGCCTCGGTGGCCCCGGTCGTCTCCGGCGGCGCGGCCGGGGCGGTGCCGCTGCGCACCGCGCTCTCCGGCACCCCCAGCAGCCGGGCGAAGGTCCGCCCGGCGACGAGTTCCGGCTGGGTTACCCGCTCGGCCCAGCCCTCGCCGGCCTTCGGATCCTTACGCGCCCCGTCGAGCATCAACGCCGTCATCTGGGCGCCGTATCCGCCGGTGGGGATGTCCTCGTCCCAACCCGGCTCCAGCCGTGGGCCGGAATAGAGCGAGGAGTCGACCAGCACCCGGGTCGGCGCGGTGCCGCCCAGCGCGGTCCGCACCTGCTCGGCGAGGTCCTTCAGGCTGGCCGCGCCGGGATAGAAGCCCTTGGCACCGGCCGCCAGGGTGGGGTCGCCGCCGCCGACGAGCACCACCTCTCCCGGTTCGGCGCCCGCGACGACCTTCGTCGGGATCCGGTACCCGGGGCCGCGGGCGGTGAGTACGGTCACCGCGGTCAGCAGCTTCGTCACCGAGGCCGGCACGGTCCCCGTACCGCCACCGCGCTCGAACAACTGCTGCCCGGTCAGGGCGTCCGTCACCGACACGTGGACCCGGCCGCCCAGGGCGGGGTCGGCGATCAGCGGGGCCAGCACGGTCCGCAGCCGGCCGGCGTCCGGCAGCGGCGCGCCGATGTCGGTGGCCGCCAGCACGGCGTTCGGCGACGGCTCCACCGGCAGGGTCTCGGCGGCGGTCGGCTCATCGGCCAACCACCCCTCGATCGGACCGGGACGCACCACGACCAGCCCCACCAGGGCCAGCACCAGGACCAGCACGGCGGCCAGCAGGATGGGCAGCCGGCGCCGCGCCGGTCGGGGCTGCTCGGGGGGTACGCCGACGGGATCGGGCGACCCACCGCCGCCGGTGGGATTCGACGGGGGTGGACCGGCCGGCGTAGAGGTGCCCGCGCCGACCGTCAGGGGCTGGGTCTGTTCCGCCCGCTCCCGCTCGGCCGGGGCGTCAGGGGCCGCCTGGGGTCGGAGAATCTGCGCCTCGGGCACCGGCACCCGGCCGGTAGCTGGTTTCGGAGTCGGCTGGGCGGAATCACCCTCACCCGCGCCCTCGGGTCGATAGTGTGAATCTTCCCTCCCCACGACCCCCTCCTCCACACCCGTAACCCGGCCTGGGTGACACTACTTCGGTCCGAAGACTATGCGGCGGTCGGAGTCGATGGGCAGGTATTCGCCTGTCCGGGGGTGCTGCCGCCGGTTCCGTCAAGCCAGCGTGGGCGAACGAGGAGCGTGCAGATGGATTTCGACGTCACGGTTGAGATCCCGAAAGGTCACCGCAACAAGTACGAGGTGGACCACGTGACCGGCCGGATCAGGCTGGACCGCACCCTCTTCACCTCCACCCAGTACCCGGCCGACTACGGCTTCATCGAGGGCACCCTGGGCGAGGACGGCGACCCGCTGGACGCCTTGGTGCTGGTGCCCGAGCCCACCTTCCCGGGCTGCCTCATCCGCTGCCGCACCATCGGCATGTTCCGGATGACGGACGAGAAGGGCGGCGACGACAAGGTCCTCTGCGTGCCCTACGAGGACCCGCGGCAGGAGCACCTGCGCGACATCCACCACCTCGGCGAGTTCGACCGCCTGGAGATCCAGCACTTCTTCGAGGTGTACAAGGACCTGGAGCCGGGCAAGTCGGTCGAGGGTGCGACCTGGGTGGGGCGTACCGAGGCCGAGGCCGAGATCCGGGCCTCGTACCGGCGGGCCCAGAAGGCCGCCGAGAGCGGCGAGTCCGCGCACTGACCCACGGCTTTCGCACAGCCCGGGGACCGCTCTAGCCGAGCAGTCCCCGGGCTTGTTCGTAGAGGCCGAGCACGGCGCAGGTGATCGGCACCACGGAGACCACCAGCAGGGTGTCGCTGAGGTCGGCCAGCCGACCCAGGTACGGGGAGACCGGGCGGCGGGCGTACGTGGTGCCACCGGCCACGACCAGCAGGGCGATCAGCAGCCCGGCGGCGGCCAGGACCAGTTGACCGTTCCGCCCCGCCGTGCCGGCCAGATCCAGGCCGAGCAGCAGGTACCCGGCCAGCCCGGCGAGCACGGGCGGCACCCGGTGGCGTACCGCCACGAACAGTCGGGCCCGCAGCAGCAGCACGGCCGCGCTCACCGCGACGAGCAGCCGACCGGCCGTGCCGGAGCCGCTGAGCACCAGCGCGGCGGTCGCCGCCAGCAGAGCGTGCCCGATCAGCAGACCGGTGAGCATCTCCTCGGTGCGCGCCACCGCCGCGTACACCCGGCTGCGGTCGGGCAGGTCCCGGACCCGGTCCGGGTCGTTCGGGGCGCCGGTGGGCAGGGTGATCGGCGGCAACGGAACCTTGCCCAGCCGGATGGCCAGCAGCGGGATGGCCCCGATCCCGAAGGCCAGCACGCAGAGCAGCACGGCCGCGGCTCCGGCCGGGGTCAGCCACAGGCCAGCCAGGGCGACCGGTGTCCCGACCGCACCGAGCACCACCCCGGCCACGAAGATCCGTAACCGGGTGGCCACCCCGACCAGACCCAGCACCGAGGCCAGCAGCAGGGTCACCGAGGCGGCCAGCAGTTCCGGGGCACCGATCCAGGGCAGCGGGCGAAACGGGCCGACCGGGTCGCCCGAGCCGACGGCCAGGGCACCGGCCGCCGCCGCGAAGGGCAGGGCGTACCCACCCAGGGTGGCCCCGGCGGGGCCGTCTCCCTGAGCCCGGGACAGCACCATGCCCGCCAACAGCAGCAGGGTCGCCAGCAGGGTCGCCGCCAGCCAACCGGCCGGCTGTCGTGGGCCGCCGGCCAGGAGGGCGAGCAGCCCGACGGCTAGCGGGACAGCCGACCCGCCCAGGGCTGCGGCCCGGGTGGCCTCGGGCGACCAGGCACCACCGCGACGGCGGGCACCCTCGGCGATCGCTTCCACGACGTCGTCGTACTCCAGTTCCGGCCACTGGGTGCTGGCCGGCACCAGGTGCAGCAGCTCACCGTCGCGGACGCCCTGGGCCAGCAGGGCCTGCCCGGCGGTCAGCGCGCTGCCGTCGGCCCGCCGCAGCAGCCATCCGCCGTGGCGTTCCCCGTCGTCGGCCAGCCCGTCCCCGGCGTGTCGCAGCACCTCCGGCAGCAGGTCGGCCAGGGGGACGTGTTCCGGCAGGGCCACGTCGACCCGGCGCTGTGCGGTGCTGACGGTGATCCGGGTCAGCCCGACTGTCATCGACCGACCTCCATTTTCAGCGGGGTGACGGCTGCGCGATCGGGAGGACTTTACCTACGATGAGCCAGCTTCGGGTTACCGAGCGCGGTCAGGAGGTCGAGTGTCCACTGTCGTCATCCGGCGGCCACCCCGGCGTCCGGCACCGCAGATCCCGGTGGGTGAGCTGCCGGTCGAGGCGCCACCGGAGATCCCCGCGGTCACCGGTGGGCGGTGGCACCAGATGCTGATGGCGCTGCCGATGCTGGGCGGCACGGTGGCCATGGCGATGATGTTCGGCCGGGGCGGTGGGGCCTACTCGTACGTGGTGGGGGCCATGTTCGGGCTCTCCTCCCTGGCCATGCTGGTCACCTCCTGGGGCAGCGCCTCGGGCAGCCCCAGGAAGTCCGAGATGATGGCGGCCCGGCGGGAGTACCTGCGACACCTGGCCACCCTGCGGCGACAGGTGCGGCAGGCCGCGACGAGTCAGCGGGCCGGGCTCTGTTACCGGCACCCGGACCCGGCCCTGCTCTGGTCGACCGTGGACAGCCATCGGGTGTGGGAGCGCCGGCCCACCGACGCGGACTTCGCCGTGGTGCGGGTCGCGGTCGGGCCGCAGACCCTGGCCACCCCCCTGGTCCCGCCGGTGACCCGCCCGTTGGAGGAGCTGGAGCCGATGACCGCCGGCGCGCTGCGCCGGTTCCTCGACGCGTACTCCGTGGTGCCGGACCTGCCGGTGGCGCTGTCCCTGCGCAGCTTCGCCCGGGTGTTCGTCCGGGGCCTGCCGTCCACCCCCACCGGTTCGCCGTCCGCCCAGGCCCTGGTCCGGGCGATGCTCACCCAACTGGCGGTGTTCCACGCCCCGGACGAGCTGCTCATCGCCGTCTGCGCCGGGCCGGAGCGCCGCAGCCACTGGGAGTGGACCAAGTGGCTGCCGCACGCCCGGCACCCGACCCGCAGCGACGCCCTGGGCCCGGTACGCCTGGTCACCAGCTCAGCCGTGGAGTTGGAGCGGCTGCTCGACGAGGTGCTGGTCAACCGCCCCCGGTTCAGTCCGGCCGGGCCCACCACGGACGGGCCCCACCTGGTGGTCGTGCTGGACGGCGGCGACCTGACCGGGGCCACCGAACTGGCCGGCGACGGCGGCATCGACGGGGTCACCCTGATCGATCTGGACACCCCACCACCCCGACTGCTCGATCGGTTCACCCTGCTGCTGGAGCTGCACGAAGGGCGCCTGCACTCCCACTCGATCGAGGAGGCCGCCGAGGTCGGCACCCCGGACGCCCTGAGCGTCGCCGAGGCCGAGGCGGTGGCCCGTCGGCTGGCACCGCTGCGGCTGGCCACCGCCACCGGCGGTACGGAGGCGGTGCCCGGTGTCGAACCGGGTCTGCCGGAGTTGCTGGGCCTGGGTGACCCGACCGGCTTCACCGTCGAGCAGGGCTGGGCTGCCCGGTCGGCGCGCGGGCGGCTGCGGGTGCCGATCGGGGTCGGCGTCGACGGCGGCGCGATCGAGCTGGACCTGAAGGAGTCGGCGCAGGACGGCATGGGCCCGCACGGGCTGCTCATCGGCGCCACCGGCTCCGGCAAGTCCGAACTGCTGCGTACCCTGGTGCTCGGGCTGGCCGCCACCCACTCCTCCGAGCAGCTCAACTTCGTGCTCGTGGACTTCAAGGGCGGGGCCACCTTCGCCTCCTTCGACCGGCTGCCGCACACCGCAGCGGTGATCACCAACCTGGCGGACGCCCTGCCGCTGGTCGACCGCATGGTCGACGCGATCAACGGGGAACTGGTCCGCCGACAGGAGCTGCTGCGCCGGGCCGGCAACTTCGCCAGCCTGCGTGACTACGAGCGGGCCCGGGCGGCCGGCAGTCCGCTGGCCCCCCTGCCCTCCCTGCTGTTGATCTGTGACGAGTTCTCCGAGCTGCTCTCCGCCAAGCCCGACTTCATCGACCTCTTCGTCCAGATCGGCCGGTTGGGGCGGTCCCTGGGGGTGCACCTGCTGCTGGCCAGCCAGCGCCTGGAGGAGGGGCGACTGCGCGGGCTGGACACCCACCTGTCGTACCGGATCGGTCTGCGTACGTTTTCCTCGCTGGAGTCGCGCACCGTGCTGGGGGTGCCGGACGCCCACGAACTGCCCCGCTCCCCCGGGCACGGGTACCTGCGGTTCGGCACCGAGCCGCTGCTGCGCTTCAAGGCCGCGTACGTCTCCGGGCCGGTGCGTAGGCGGGGGGTCTCGGCTTCGGCGGCCGGCCCGGACCGGCCCCGGCTGCTCGCCTTCTCCACCCATTTCACCCCCGCCGCCCCGGCCCCCACCCCGGCCATCACCGCCGAGCCGGAGGAGGAGACCGGGCAGACCCTGCTCGACCTGCTGATCGGCCGGTTGGCCGGGCAGGGGCCGCCGGCCCACCAGGTGTGGCTGCCCCCGCTGGAGGGCGCCCCCACCCTGGACGAGCTGGTCGGGCCGCTGACGGTCGACCCCGTGCGGGGCCTGACCTTCGGCAATCCGGAGTTGCACGGTGCCCTCCAGGTGCCGGTGGCCGTGGTGGACAAGCCGTACGAGCAGCGCCGGGACCTGTTCTGGCTGTCCCTGGACGGGGCGGCCGGCCATGTGGCCGTGGTCGGCGGCACCCAGAGCGGCAAGTCCACCGCCCTGCGTACCCTGATCTGCGCCCTGGCGCTCACCCACACCCCGGCCGAGGTGCAGGTCTACTGCCTGGACTTCGGCGGTGGCGGGTTGGCGGCGGTACGCGACCTGCCGCATGTCGGTGGGGTGGTCGGCCGGGCCGACCCGACCGGGGTACGCCGGACGGTGGGCGAGATGGCCACCCTGCTGGCCGACCGGGAGCGGGCCTTCGCGGAGTCCGGCATCGAGTCGATCAGCGCCTGGCGGCGGCGACGCGCCGCCCACCTGACCACCGGGACCCCGCAGGACGATCCCTTCGGGGAGGTCTTCCTCGTCGTCGACGGCTGGGCGACCCTGCGCGGCGAGTACGACGACCTGGAACCCCTGATCACCGACCTGGCCACCCGGGGTCTGTCGTACGGTCTGCACGTCGTGGCGACCGCGGTGCGTTGGTTGGATTTCCGCCCCGCGATCCGGGACCTGTTCGGCTCCCGGTTGGAGTTGCGCCTGGGTGACCCCTCCGACTCCCTGGTCGCCCGGCGGGCCGCGGCGGACGTGCCCGAGCAGACGCCGGGGCGGGGCATCACCGCCGCCGGTCTGCACTTCCTCACCGCCCTGCCCCAGTCCACCGAGGCGGATCCGGCCACCCTGGTCAAACAGATCAGCGGAGCCTGGACCGGGCCGACCGCGCCCCGGGTGCGGCTGCTGCCCGCGGTGCTGCCCTACCCGGACCTGGATGTCCAGACCACCACCGGGCTGCGGATTCCGATCGGGATCGCCGAGGCGGACCTGCGCCCGGTCGTACTCGACTTCGCCACCGAACCGCACTTCGTGGTCTACGGCGACGCGGAGTCCGGCAAGTCCTCCTTCCTGCGTGCCCTGGCCACCACGATCGTCACCCGGTTCACTCCGGAGCAGGCCCGGGTGATCCTGGTCGACTACCGGCGCAGCCTGCTCGGCGCGGTCGAGGAACCACACCTGATCGGGTACGGCACCACGGCCGCGCACACCACCGACCTGATGGAGTCTGCCGCGGGCTACATGCAGGGCCGCATCCCCGGCCCGGAGGTCAACGCGGCCCAGTTGCGCGAGCGGTCCTGGTGGTCCGGCCCGGAACTGTTCGTGCTGGTCGACGACTACGACCTGGTGGCCAGCGGCCCGGCGAACCCGCTGCGGTCACTTGAGGAGCATCTGCCGCACGCCCGGGACGTGGGGCTGCACCTGGTGCTGGTACGCCGTAGCGGCGGGGCCGGCCGGGCCCAGTACGAGCCGGTCGTCCAGCGGCTACGTGAACTGTCCACCTCGGGCCTGGTGATGTCCGGCAGCCCGGACGAGGGGGCCCTGGTGGGCCCGGTACGACCCGGTCCGCTACCGCCCGGACGCGGCCGACTGTTCACCCGACGGGAGGGGGTACGCCTGGTGCAGTTGGCGTACCTGCCACCGCAGTGACGTCGAGTCTCGCGAACGTCTTTGCAAGTGGGACGGAAGCGGTAATCTCCGATCGTCATGTCTGCTGCGACCGAACGGCTGAGAATGTGACCAGGGTGCGGCTCAGGGGTGCCAGGGTGCCCCGACGCCTGACCAGCCGGGCACTGCTCACGATGACGGCCGCCACCGTGTCGGTGGTCGTCGCGGCGGTGCCGGCCGCTGCCGTGCCGGTCAACCCGGTCCTGGCCGCGCCGGTGGCGTTCGCGCCCGGCGACGTGACCGACCGTCCCGACCAGATCCGCGACGAGCAGTGGCAGTTGGACAGGCTCGGCGCTCAGGTCGCCTGGCGGACCTCTACCGGCCGAGGGGTGACCGTGGCCGTGATCGATTCCGGGGTGGACGGTTCCCATCCCGATCTGGTCGGGCGGGTGCTGCCCGGCATCGACCTGGTCTCGCCGGACGGGTCGACCGAGCCGGATCCGGTGGGGCACGGCACCACCGTTGCCGGCCTGATCGCCGGGCGCAACGACGACCGTCAGGGTGTGGTGGGGCTGGCTCCGGACGCCCGGATCCTGCCCGTGCGGGTCTTGGACGAGGAGAACCGCTACGACGACGCGCTGATCGTCGCCCAGGGGGTGCGGTGGGCGGTCGACAACGGCGCCCAGGTGATCAACCTGTCCCTGGGGGGCAGCGGAGACAGCCCGGCCTTGGCCGCCGCGATCGACTATGCCTTCGCCCGGGACGTCGTGGTGGTCGCGTGTACCGGGAATCTGGCCACCTCACCGGACTCGAAGGTGTGGTATCCGGCGCGCGAGCCCGGGGTGATCGCGGTCTCCGGTCTGGAGCGGTCCAGCGACCACCTGTGGAGTGGCGCGATCACCGGCCGGGCCACCGTGCTGACCGCCCCCGCCAGTGGTCTCGTCGGCGCCCGCCCGCCCGGCGGCTACTGGCGGGTGCAGGGCACCAGCTTCGCGGCACCCCTGGTCGCCGCCACCGCTGCCCTGGTGCGGGCCCGCTATCCGCAGATGTCCGCCGGTGACGTGGTGAACCGGCTGCTGGTCACCGCCAAGGACATCGGCCCCACCGGCCGCGACGACCGGTTCGGCTACGGCCTGGTGGACCCGGTCGCGGCGCTGACCGCGGAGGTGCCCCTGGTGGAACACAACCCCTTGGACGACAACGAGACCCCGGGAGTCACCGGGTTCGGCCCGGCGCCGGGCTCCGTCCCGACGGCCACCCCGGAGGCCGACCAACTCGGCTTCACCGGCCCGCAGCAGGAGACCCGCTGGCGGGCCCGGGCGGCCGGGGTGCAGGCCGAGACCGGCTCGGAACGGCTCTGGGTGGGCTCGGCCATCCTCCTGGCCCTGCTCACCGGGGCCCTGCTCATGGCGCGCCGGTACCGGCAGTCACACCGCTGACCCAATCTGCCCGAATCCCCGGTACGCCTGCCCGCTCGGGGGTACAACATCGCCGTGGGCAGCGATCGGCGGGTGTCATGGCGGGAGCACAGCCTGCCCGCGGTCACCCCCACCCCGCGCAGCCCTGTCCCCGCCCTCACCCTGCTGCCCCTGCTGCCCTTCACCCTGCTGGCCGGGCTGGTGCTGGGTGGCTGGTCCCCGTTGCGGCGGCTCGATGTGACCGTGACCGAGACCCTGCACGGGTACGCCGTCGCCCACCCGCTGTGGGTACGGGTGATGCGGGTGTGCACGGACCTCTTCGCCCCCTGGCCCCTGCGGGCGGCGGCGTTGTTCCTGGTGCTGTGGCTGGTCAGCCGGGGCGCCAGACGCCTCGCGGTCTGGGTCCTCACCACCATGGTGGTCGGGGGTCTGCTCGGGCCGTTGCTGAAGCTGCTGGTGGGCCGGGACCGACCGGTGCTGCCGGACCCCGTGGCGGAGGCCCCCGGGCTGGCCTTCCCCTCCGGGCACGCCCTGAACGCGATGCTCGCCGCCGGGGTCCTCGTGGTGGTCTTCCTGCCCAGACCCCCCACCTCGACCCGAACCGGTCAGCCGGTGACCCGGGCCGGGCCCCTGACGCAGGCCGCGATCTGGCTGGCTGCCCTGCTGCTCGCCCTGGTCACCGGGTTCAGCCGGATCGCGCTGGGGGTGCACTGGAGCAGTGACGTGCTGGCCGGATGGCTGCTCGGCTTGGCGGTGATCATCGGCACCGCCACCGCCCTGGGGGTGTGGCCCCGATCAGCCTCGCCACCACATTCCTGACCGTCAGGTGCACTCCCCGGTGTTCACCCCCCGGGTGCGCTGCGCTCCTTCCAGGGCCACCGGGCGGGCCTCGGCCGCGGTCACCGCGAAGCCGGTGTTCGGATCGTCCGCCGCCGCAGCGAAGATCACCCCCAGGACCAGGCCGTTCGAGGAGACCAGAGGGCCGCCGGAGTTGCCGCTGCGCACCAGCGCCCGGATGGTGTAGATCTCGCGGGTCACACTGCCGGAGGAGTAGATGTCCGGCCCGGTGATCCGGTCGACGTCCCGGACCCGCGCCGACTGGGCGTTGTAGGGGCCGTCCAGCGGGAAGCCGAGCACGATGGCGTCCGCCCCGGTGGAGGCGTTGCCGGCGGCGAACCGCAGGGAGGGGCCGGGCAGCCCGGGCACGTACAGCACGGCCAGGTCCCGGTTCGGGTCGTAGACGACGACCTCCCCCTCGTACCGGTCGCCCCGCAGCTCCACCGCCACCGAACGGGTACCGGCCACCACATGCGCGTTGGTCATCACCCGGTCCTTGGCGTACACGAAACCGGAGCCCTCTATCCGGCGGGAGCAACTGGGGGCGGACCCCAGCACCTTGACCACGGAACGCTGGCCGCTGGCCACCACCTCCGAGCCGGCCAGCGCCGGGTCCGGGGGCTCGACCTGCCGGGCCTGGGTACGCCGCAGCCCGTCGAAGACGTCCGGGAACCCGTTGGTGTCGACCGTGTCGCGCAAGGCGGTCGACAACTGCTGCGCCTGGTCGGGCAACACCCGGTCGACCACGTTGAGCAGGGCGCTGCTGCGTACCGAGGCGGCCAGCCAGGGCAGGGAGGAGGAGCCCAGCGGCACCGCGACCAGCCAGGCGACCAGGAGCACGGCGAAGAGCGAGACGAAGGCGCCGCCGATGTCGTCGATCCGCCGACCCACATCACTGTTGATCGTGCGGCGCAGATGTGACCCCAACCAGCCGGCCAGGGCCTGACCGACCACGGCCAACCCGAAGATGGCGACGAGTGAGACCAGGACCCGGGTGCCGCCGTCGACGAACTGCTGGGCGAACATCGGCCCGATCTGGAGCCCGATCAGGGCACCCAGGAAGAACCCGGAGAACGACAGCACCCCGATGACGAACCCCTGTCGGTATCCGCTGATCGCGAACACGAGCATGAGCATGAGCAGGACGAGATCCACGGCCGACACGGGTCAAGCGTACGGGCCGACAGCTCGCGGAAGGCTGATCACTAGCGGAAGGTGACCGCTTGATCAGCGCATCGCACTCTCGTCGGCCTGATCCGTTCCGGCCGACGGCGCCGGGGTCTGCCCCATCGGCGGCAGTTCGACGATCCGGTCCTGTGGCCAGGGTCGACTCCACCCACCCATGTCCAGCAGAGCGGAGAGCACCCCGGCGGTGAATCCCCAGACCAGCATTCCGCGTACCGAGAAGGCCGGGCCGATCCAGCCGCTCGAATGGCGTACCCGCATCCGGTTGTCCGGGTCCACCAGCTCGGCGATGGGCAGCCGCGCCACATGGGCCACCTCCGCCGGCTCCCGGGCGTGCACCGGGTGCGGCGCGTGCCACCAGGCCAGCACCGGGGTGACCACGAAGTCGCTGACCGGAATCCACAGCCGGGGCAGCTCGGTCAGCAGGGTCACACTGCTGGTGTCGAGCCCGACCTCCTCGTTGGCCTCCCGCAGGGCGGTCGCCGCCGCGTCGGCGTCCTCCGGGTCGGCGGCCCCGCCGGGAAAGGCCGGCTGACCGGCGTGGTTACGCAGGGTCGCGGACCGTTGCAGGACCAGCACGTCCGGGCCGGTCTCGGCTTCGCCGAGCAGCACCAGTACGGCGCTCTCCCGGCCCCCCTGCTCCGGGGTGCGCAGCTGGGTGAAGTCCTCGGTGCGGGCGGTGCCCAGGCGGACCAGCAGGGGTTGCAGCCAGGCCGGGGAGTGCCGGGTGTCGGCCGTCTCCACTCGATGAGTCATCCCGTCACCTCCGATCACGCTCCGACCGTGATGTCGAGGTGCTGCTGGACGAGCGTGGTGAGGCTGGCGTCGTCCAGGGCACCCGAGGTGTCGATGTGCCGGATCTGCCCGTCGGCGGCCAGGAACACCGTCACCGGGAAGGCGTTTCGGCGCAGCGCCCGCTGCATCGCCTGCCCCTGGTCGACGAGCATCGGGAACCGTACGCCGAAGTCCTCGCCGATGCCCTGGGCGGCGGTGCGGCTGTCCTGGGTGTTCACCCCGATCACCTGGAGCTGCCCTTCGGCGCGTTCGCTGAGCCGTTGGAAGGCCGGCAGTTCCTTGCGGCAGGGCGGGCACCAGGAGGCCCAGATGTTGATCACGGCTGGGCCGCGTACCTCCCGCAGGGCCACCGGGGCGCCCCCGGTGAAGCAGGTCAGGGAGAGTTCGGGTAGCCGACTGCCGCCGGTCTCGCCGACCGCCGGGTCACCGGTCGCACCGTTCGGCGGGCTGGTCAGGGCGGCGCAGTCGGCGAACGGGGAGGGTCGGCCGGCGGCCTGATCCGGTCGACTGGGCGCGGGTGCCTCGGTGTCGGCCGTGCAGGCCGTGGTGGCGACCAACAGCAGCGGCAGGGCTAGCAGGGCGAGTCGGCGGATCACGGGGCCTCCGCCTGGACGGCCTGCACCGGCACCAGTTGCGGATCGATCCCGGCGGCGACCGCCAGGTCACGGGCCCGGGGCCCCTTGAGCAGCTTCGCCGCAGCGGCCGGCTCGGTCGGCCCGGTGCCGTACGACGGGCAGAGCTTCGCCAGGGTGCAGGCCCCGCAGGCCGGCTTGCGGGCGTGGCAGACCCGCCGGCCGTGGAAGATGATCCGGTGCGACAGCATGGTCCAGTCGCGCTTCGGGAACATCGCCCCGATCGCGTGCTCGATCTTGACCGGGTCGGTCTCCGAGGTGAGCCCCCAGCGCTGCACCAGCCGCTGGAAGTGGGTGTCGACCGTGATGCCGGGCACCCCGAAGGCGTTGCCGAGGATGACGTTGGCGGTCTTGCGGCCGATCCCGGGCAGGGTCACCAGGTCGACCAACCGGCCGGGCACCTGACCCTCGTGGCGCTGCACCAGGGCCTGACCGAGCTGGATCAGGGAGTTGGTCTTGTTGCGGTAGAACCCGGTGGGCCGGATCAGCTCTTCCATCTCGGCCCGGTCCGCCCCGGCGTAGTCGGCCGCGCTCGGGTAGCGGGCAAAAAGCTTCGGGGTGACCTCGTTGACCTTCTTGTCCGTGCACTGGGCCGACAGGATGGTGGCGACGGCCAACTCCAGCGGGTTGCCGTGGTTGAGCTCACAGTGCGCGTCGGGGTGGGTCTCGGTCAGCACCCGGCCGATCCGCCGGGCCCGCCGGGTACGTCCGAGGTCGGTCTCGGTGGCACTTCTGGTCACGACGGCCAGCCTACGTCGCCCCGACGACAGTGCCACGGACACGCGTACGCCGAGCGGCTCAGTCCTCCTCGGGCGGGCTGATCTTGCCGGAGTCGGTGAACCGGGCGCCGGTCTCCGGGAAGTCGAGCTTGGTGAGTTCCTTCAGCAGTCCCAGCCCTCGGTCGTCGGGGTCCACCACCGGCTTGCGCACCCCGTCCATGTACGTCGACACGAAGGAGCCACCCGCCCAGGTGCCGTCCTCCTCCAGCGACACCTTCAGCACCCCGCCCCAGCCGAGCCGCCCGTTGTTGCTGAGCGAGTTGCCCCCACCGGCGAAGTTGCCCAGGCTGTACGCGATCAGCCGGCCCTTGTAGAACTCCATGCCCCGCAGCACGTGCGGACCGTGCCCGACCACCAGGTCAGCCCCGGAATCGATCATGGCTCGGGAGAACTTGATCGGGTCACCCCGGTTCTCGCCGAGGAACATCTCCGTGCCCGGCCGTACCCGGGTCATCTCCGCGCCCTCGGCGCCCATGTGCACCTGCACCACCACGATGTCGGCCATGGTGGCGGCCTTGGCGATCACCTTCTTGGCGGCCGGGATGTCGGTCAGGCTGTTCGACCAGCGGTACGAGGAGAACCCCGCCACGGCCACCTTGACGCCCTTGACCTCCACCACGGTGATCTGGTCGGGGGCGCCGGTGTGCTCCAGGCCGTGCTCCTCCAGGGCCTTCTGGGTGTTCTCGTACCCCTTCTCCCCGAAGTCGTAGCCGTGGTTGTTCGCCTGGTTGAGCAGGTCGAACCCGGCGTCGGCCAGGTGTGCGGCGTACTCCGGCGGGGCCCGGAACTGGAAGCAGCGGGTCGAGTTCTCCCCGCACTTGCCGGCCCCCGTGTCCACCGTCAACGGCTCTTCCAGGTTGCCCATCACCAGATCGGCGGAGAGGGCCTTCTTCACCGAGTCGAAGAAGCCCTTGCCGTCGTTGGGCGGCATCCGGTTGGGGGCCATCGCCATCACGATGTCGCCGGTGGCCGACAGCGAGATCTTCTTGACCTTCGGCGTCGGCGACTCGACCGGGGCCCCGGTGTCACCGCCGCCCGCGCCGGGCTGCCAGAGCGGCCTTTCGCCGGGTTGGGCACATCCGGCGAGCAGGAGGGCGGCTAGCAGCGCACCGAGCACGGCCACGGCGGGACGACGCGGTCGGGACGCAGGGGAGGCGGGAGCATACATCGCGGGCGACACTACCGCGCGGTTAAGCCGCATGACGACGGCCGATCGGTCGGGGAGTTTCAGACCCGAAGCCGATCCGACCACGGCACCACTGTGCCGGTCCCGACCGCCAGTACGGCGGCGTGCACCGCCCGGGCCAGCGGGGCTCCCCAGTCCGAGCGGGGGCCACCGTACGCGCTGACCGGTCCGGTGGGTGGACACAGCACGGTTACCGCGTCGGTGGGGGTGCCGGTGCCGGGCAGTCCCAGGTCGGCGATCGCCTGCGCCTTGGCCTCGGTGGCCGTGGCCACCGCGTTGACCAGGGCGGCGTCACCCAGCCGGGCGGGTACCCAGGCCACGATGTTGACCGTGCCGACCCGCTGAGCCACCGCCGGTGCCGCAGGCGCCGCGGCGGGAATCGGGGTGCCCAGGCCCACGGTGGCCCACACCCGCACCCCGGTGTCCGTACGGGTCAGCACCTCCCCGACGTCGACACCGGTCAGCAGCCCCACCCCGGGCCCGTCCAGGCCGAGCCGGCGGGCCATGTCGACCAGGTGGGCGGCCGGGTCCTCCCGGTCGTACGACATCGGCACGGTCGCGTTCAGCACCCACCGCCGTACCCCGATGCCCCCGCCCAGGGGGGCGCTGCTGACCGCCCGCAGGGGTCGCCTAGCCCGCCACACGAGTAGCGGGATGTCCCGTCCGTCCTCGCGGCGGCTGGTCAGCACAGGGTCGCTCAACACGCCGTGACCCTACGACCTGCGGCATCACCCGCTCGGGTGGGCCGGGCGATGGTGGCGGGCTCCGGCAGCGGGCGGGTACGCCCAACGATCAAGATTCCAGGGGTGGACCTCTGATTCCTGCTCACGTGCGCCTAGACTGGTCGGCGCGCGAGGGGATCAGCGGACGGCAGTCCCGGCCGAGCAGACGGCACGCGCAACCGGAGGTGTGCGCGATGGACGAGGTACTGGCCCGCAGCGGGATCTTCCAGGGCGTTGACCCGGAGGCTGCCGAGGCGCTCGCCAAGGAGATGGAGACCATCGAGGTCCGCAAGGGCGAGGTCGTCTTCAACGAGGGCGAGCCCGGCGACAGTCTCTACATCCTGCTGTCCGGCAAGATCAAAGTTGGCCGCCGCGCGGCGGACGGCCGGCAGAACCTGATCGCGGTCATGGGCCCCTCGGACATGGTGGGCGAGTTGTCCCTGTTCGACCCGGGTCCGCGTACGGCCACCGCCACCGCGGTCACGGACAGCCGGCTGGCCCGACTGCGCAAGCAGGCCCTGCGCCCCTGGCTGAACAACCGGCCGGAGATCGCCGAGCAGTTGCTGCGGGTACTCGCCCGTCGACTGCGCCGGACCAACGACGCCCTGGCCGACCTGATCTTCACCGACGTGCCCGGCCGGGTCGCCAAGAACCTGCTCCAGATGGCCGGCCGCTTCGGCACCCGCGACGGCGGCGTGCTGCGGGTGACCCACGACCTGACTCAGGAGGAGATCGCCCAGCTCGTCGGCGCCTCCCGAGAGACCGTCAACAAGGCCCTGGCCGACTTCGCCTCGCGCGGCTGGCTCCGCCTGGACGGCAAGAGCATCATCATCCTCGACCCGGAGCGCCTGGCCCGCCGCGCCCGCGTCTGACCCCGTCTGCTCACCCCACCCGCTCGGCCCACCACCTGGGCCGGGCGGGTGGCGTGTCTCAGCCGTCCCAGCTACCTCGGGTTACCTCAGGCGGCCGAACCGCTGCACCCCGCAGCCCCGCAGGAGCCATAAAAAGTCAGGCTTGACTGTTTGTTTCTGGCGGGGCAGGCTGTGCGCGTGTCCACCGCATCGACCCGGGTCCCTCAGCAGGAACGCAGTCGCGCCACTCAGGCCCGACTGCTGGAGGCGACCCTCGACTGCCTGGTGGAGCACGGCTGGTCCGGCACCACCACCACGGTCGTGGCCCATCGGGCGGGGGTTTCCCGGGGTGCCCAGCTGCACCACTACCCGACCAAGGCGACCCTGGTCACCGCCGCCGTCGGGCACCTCAGCGAGCGGCGGGCGGCGGAGTTGCGCGTCGAGGCCGAGGCCCTGCCGGCCGGCCCGGATCGGCTGGATCGAGTCGTCGACCTGCTGGCCGCCGCCTTCACCGGGCCGCTGTTCGTCGCCGCCCTGGAACTCTGGGTGGCCGCCCGCACCGACGCCGAACTACGTGCCGCGCTGCTGCCGCTGGAGGCCAGGGTGGGCCGGGAGATGTACCGGCTGACCGTCGAGCTGCTCGGGGTGGACGAACGGCGGCCGGGCGTACGCGAGGCGGTGCAGGCGACCCTCGACCTGCTGCGTGGGCTGGGCGTGGCCAACCTGCTCAGCGACGACTCGGCCCGGCGGACCGCCCTGCTGCACGCCTGGAAACACCAGCTCGCCGCCCTGCTCACCCCCGCAGCCGACCCGCCGGGGAGCGCGCGGCACTGACGATCCCGCCCGGAGGCATCATGCTCGACCTGCCCGTACCCCTCACCGCACCGGCTGGCACCGGGCGGCTCGCATGAGTCGGACCTTCGGCACGGGTACGGTGCTGCGGGTCGGTAACGCCTCCGGCTTCTACGGCGACCGTTTCTCGGCCTGGCGGGAGATGCTCGACGGCGGCGAGTTGGACGTGTTGACCGGGGACTACCTGGCCGAGTTGACCATGCTCATCCTGGGTCGGGACCGGATGCGCGATCCCGACCTCGGGTACGCGAAGACCTTTCTGCGGCAACTGGAGGGCACCCTCGGCACCGCGTTGGACCGGGGCGTACGAATAGTCACCAACGCCGGTGGGCTGAACCCGGCGGGGCTGGCCGCCGCCGTCCGGTCCCTCGCCGAACGGCTCGGGCTCGAGGTGCGGGTCGGGTACGTCGAGGGCGACGCCCTAGCCAGGCCGGACGCCCTGACCGCCAACGCCTACCTGGGGGCCTTCGGCATCGCCGCCTGCCTTGAGGGTGGGGCCGACATCGTGGTGACCGGCCGGGTCACCGACGCCTCGCTGGCCGTCGGCCCGGCCATCGCCCACTTCGGCTGGGGACGCGACGACCTGGACGCGCTGGCCGGGGCGACCGTCGCCGGGCACCTGATCGAGTGCGGGGCCCAGGTGACCGGCGGCAACTTCAGCTTCTTCACCGAACTGCCCGACGGTGGGCACCGGCCGGGCTTCCCGATCGCCGAGCTGCATCCGGACGGCTCGGCCGTGCTGACCAAGCATCCGGGCACCGGCGGGGCGGTCACCGTCGAGACGGTCACCGCCCAACTGTTGTACGAGGTGGGCGGGCCGGATTACCTGGGGCCGGACGTGGTGACCCGGTTGGACACGGTGACCCTGGATCAGCAAGGGCCGGACCGGGTCCGGGTCTGCGGGGTCCGGGGTACGCCCCCACCGGAGACCCTCAAGGTCGGCATCAACAATCTGGGCGGCTTCCGCAACTCGATGACCTTCGTACTCTGCGGGCTGGACATCCCGGCCAAGGCCGCCCTGGTGCAGGCGCAGTTGACCGAGTCGGTAGGCCCGGAGGGGCTGGAGTTCACCCTGGCCCGTACGGATCATCCGGATGCGGTGGAGACCGAGACGGCGAGCGCCCTGCTGCACGTACACCTGCGGGACGGGGACAAGTCGCGGGCCGGGCGGGCCTTCTCGGCGGCGGCGGTGGAGCTGGCGCTCGCCTCCTACCCGGGTTGCACCTTGACCACGCTGCCCGGGGACGCCACCCCGTACGGGGTCTTCACCACGGACGCCGTGCCGCAGGGCGACGTCGCGCATGTCGCCGTACTGCCCGACGGCAGCCGCGTGCCGATCCCGCCGCCCCCGGTGACCTGTTTGGAAGGGCCCCCTGTACAACACCAGGCGTTAATAAGGGGCCCTTCCTTTCACTCGACCCGGCGGGGGGCGCTGGGCGAGGTGGTGGGGGCGCGGTCGGGCGACAAGGGTGGCGACGCGAACCTCGGGGTGTGGGCGCGTACGGACGCGACCTGGGCCTGGCTGCGCGGCTGGCTCAGCGTCGAGCGGTTGGCCGAGTTGCTGCCGGAGACCGCCGGGCTGACGGTGCAGCGGTACGAACTGCCCAACCTGCGGGCGGTCAACTTCGTCATCGAGGGGCTGCTGGGTGCCGGGGTGGCCGCCTCCACCCGGTTCGACCCGCAGGCCAAGGCGCTCGGCGAACTGCTGCGTGCCCGGCTGGTCGACCTGCCGACGGAGCTGACCGCCGGACCGGCATCGGAGGGAGCACCGTGAGCACACTGGACACCGCCGTCGATCCCACCTCGGCGGCGTTCCGCGCCAACCGGGAGGCGTTGCTGGAACGCATCGCCGAACTGGACGACACCGTGCGGCAGGCGCGGGCCGGTGGCGGCGAGAAGTACGTGACCCGGCACCACGGGCGCGGCAAGCTGCTCCCCCGGGAGCGCATCGAGCTGCTGCTGGATCAGGACAGCCCGTTCCTGGAGCTGTCACCGGTCGCCGGATACGGCACGGATTTCCCGGTCGGGGCCAGCGTGGTGACCGGCATCGGGGTGATCGAGGGCGTCGAGTGCCTGGTGCTCGCCAACGACCCGACCGTACGCGGCGGGGCGGTGAACCCCTGGTCGCTGGCGAAGACCCGGCGGGCCGGTGAGATCGCCCTGGCCAACCGGCTGCCCATGGTGAACCTGGTCGAGTCGGCCGGGGCGGATCTGCCCACCCAGGCGGAGATCTTCATTCCGGGTGGCCGGGTGTTCCGTGACCTGACCCGGCTCTCGGCCGAGAAGATCCCCACGGTCAGCGTGGTTTTCGGCAACGCCACCGCGGGCGGGGCCTACGTGCCCGGGATGTCGGACTACACGATCATGATCCGGGACCGGTCCCAGGTCTACCTGGCCGGACCGCCGCTGGTGAAGATGGCCACCGGTGAGGACGCCGACGACGAGTCCCTCGGTGGGGCGGTCATGCACGCCACGACGAGCGGCCTGGCCGACTTCCTCGCCGCCGACGAGCGGGACGGCATCCGGCTGGCCCGGCAGTGCGTACGCCGGTTGAACTGGCGCAAGCTGGGTTCGGCCCCCCGCAACCCACACCCGCAACCCCCGAAGTACGACCCGGAGGAGTTGCTCGGCGTCGTCAGCGCCGACCTCCGGGTGCCCTTCGATCCCCGCGAGGTGCTCGCCCGGGTGCTCGACGGCAGCGAGTTCGACGAGTTCAAGCCGGCCTACGGCACCGCCCTGGTCACCGGTTGGGGCGAGCTGCACGGGTACCCGGTCGGGGTGCTCGCCAACGCCCGTGGGGTGCTGTTCAGCGCCGAGGCGCAGAAGGCCGCCCAGTTCATCCAGCTGGCCAACGCCACCGACACCCCGTTGATCTTCTTGCAGAACACCACCGGGTACATGGTCGGCACCTCCTACGAGCAGGGCGGCATCATCAAGCACGGCGCCCTGATGATCAATGCGGTGTCGAACTCGAAGGTGCCGCACCTGACGGTCAACCTGGGTGCCTCGTACGGGGCCGGCAACTACGGCATGTGCGGTCGGGCGTACGAGCCGAGGTTCCTGTTCACCTGGCCGAACGCGAAGTCGGCCGTGATGGGCCCGGCGCAGTTGGCCGGGGTGCTGTCCATCGTGGCCCGGCAGGCCGCCGCCGCCCGGGGCCGGGAGTTCGACGCCGACTCCGACGCGGCGATGCGGATGATGGTCGAGCAGCAGATCGAGTCGCAGTCCGGGGCGCTGTTCCTCTCCGGTCGGCTCTACGACGACGGGGTGATCGATCCTCGGGACACCCGTACCGTCCTAGGGCTCTGCCTGTCGGCCATCCACAACGGACCGGTGAAGGGCGCCGACGGCTTCGGCGTCTTCCGAATGTGAGGCAGATGCCCGTGAGCGCGAGGAATGCAGCGAAGCGGAGTCCCGCAGTCGCGAACGAAAGGTTGGCCCCGTGATCAGTCGGCTGCTCGTCGCCAACCGGGGGGAGATCGCCCGCCGGATCTTCGCCACCTGCCGGGCGCTGGGCATCGAGACGGTGGCGGTGCACTCCGACGCGGACGCCGAGGCGCCTTTCGTCGCCGAGGCCGACCAGGCCGTACGCCTGCCCGGTCACACCCCCGCCGAGACGTACCTGCGGATCGACCTGATCCTCGACGCGGCCCGGCGCTGTGGGGCGGACGCCGTCCACCCCGGCTACGGCTTCCTGGCCGAGAACGCCGACTTCGCCACGGCGGTGGCCGACGCCGGCCTGACCTGGGTGGGCCCGCCCGCCAAGGCGATCGCCGCGATGGGCGACAAGCTGGCTGCCAAGACCCTGCTGGCCGAGGCCGGGGTACCGATGCTGCCCAGCTGGAGCGAGGCGGACCAGGTGACCGACTTCCCGGTGCTGGTCAAGGCCGCCGCCGGGGGCGGCGGGCGCGGCATGCGGATCGTCCGCGACCCGGCCGGGCTTCCCGAGGCCGTCGCGAGTGCGCGCCGCGAGGCGGCCTCGGCCTTCGGCGACGGCACGGTCTTCATCGAGCGGTACGTCGAACGGGGTCGGCACGTCGAGGTGCAGATCGTCGGGGACCGGCACGGTACGGTGCTGGCCCTCGGCGAGCGGGACTGCTCGATCCAGCGCCGGCACCAGAAGATCGTCGAGGAGGCACCGGCCCTGCTCGACGCGGAGTTGCGGGACCGCCTGCATCAGGCGGCGGTGGCCGCCGGCCAGGCGGTCGACTACGTCGGGGCGGGCACGGTGGAGTTCCTGCTCAGCGAGGCGGGCGAGTTCTTCTTCCTGGAGATGAACACCCGACTCCAGGTGGAACACCCGGTCACCGAGGCGGTCACCGGGCTGGACCTGGTCCGGCTGCAACTGCTGGTCGCCGAGGGTGAGCCCCTGCCCCTGTCGGCTACCCCGCCGGTGCGGGGCCACGCCATCGAGGTACGCCTCTGCGCCGAGGACCCCGCCCAGGGGTACCGCCCGGCCACCGGCACCCTGCACCGGTTCACCGTGCCCGGGGTGGCCGCCGAGTTCACCCCGCACCAGGGGCTGCGGCTGGACTCCGGGGTGATCGACGGTTCGGCGGTCGGCGTGCACTACGACTCGATGCTCGCCAAGCTGATCGCCTGGGCACCCACCCGCGTCGAGGCGGCCCGCGCCCTGGCCGGTGCCCTGGCCCGGGCCGAACTGCACGGCGTCACCACCAACCGGGACCTGCTGGTCCGGGTACTGCGCAGCCCGGAGTTCGCCGCCGCGCAGGTCGACACGGGTTTCCTGGACCGGCACCCGGAGGTCCTGGCCCCGCTGCTGCCTCCCGCTGAGCTTCCCCTGGTGGCCCTGGCCGCCGCGCTGGCCTCGGCCGCCGCCCGCCGCGCCGCCGCCCCGGTGCTGGCCGGGCTGCCGTCCGGCTGGCGCAACGTGCCCGCCGTCGGGCAGGTCACCCGGTTCACCGGCGGCGACGGTGGCGAGATCGAGGTCCGCTACCGGTTGGACCGTGCGGGTCGACTGGCCCACTGGTCGACCTCTGCCGACTCGACCGCCGCTTCCCCCAACCACGCCGGCTCGACCCCAGCCACGCCGAACGAGTCCGGCGAGGCCCGTGCGGAGACGGGCGAGGCGGTCACCCTGATCGAGGCCAGCCCGGAGCGGGTCGTGCTGGAGGTGGCCGGGGTGCGGCGGGGGTACCGCGTACACCGGACCGGGTCCGAGGTTTTCGTGGACGGCCCGGACGGCTCGGCGCGGCTGGTCGAGTCGCCGCGGTTCCCGCTGCCCGGCGCGGCGCTGGCCGCCGGGTCGCTGCTGGCCCCGCTGCCCGGCGCGGTGACCCGGGTGCACGTCGAGGTCGGTCAGCAGGTCGCCGCCGGTGACCTGCTGCTGACCCTGGAAGCGATGAAGCTGGAACACCCCGTTTTCGCCCCGACCGACGGCGTGGTCACCGAGCTGCCGGTGTCCCCCGGCGGGCAGGTCGACACGGGTGCCGTGCTGGCCGTGGTCAACCCGCTCGAGGAGGCATCGTGATGAACTTCGACCTCAGCCCGGAACAGGACCAGCTACGCGAGGCGGTACGCGCGCTGGGCCGCCGGTACGGTCACCGCTACTTCGTGGAGAAGGCCAAGGCCGGTGAGCACACCACCGAGCTGTGGCACGAGGCGGGTCGGCTCGGCTACCTGGGGGTCAACATCCCCGAGGAGTACGGCGGGGGTGGCGGCGGCATCACCGAACTGGCCATCGTCTGCGAGGAGTTGGCCGCAGCCGGCTGCCCGTTGCTGCTGCTGGTGGTCTCCCCCGCGATCGCCGCCACGGTGATCCACCGACACGGCACCGAGGAGCAGCGCAAACGCCACCTGCCCGGGTTGGCCGACGGCTCCCAGAAGATCGTCTTCGCGATCACCGAGCCGGAGGCGGGGTCGAACTTCCACCGCCTGGCCACGGTGGCCCGCCGCGACGGTGACGACTGGCTGCTGTCCGGACGCAAGTGCTACATCTCCGGGGTCGACGAGGCGCAGCACGTACTGGTGGTGGCCCGCACCGAGGACGCCACGACCGGCAAGCTCAAGCCCGCGTTGTTCCTGGTGCCCACCGATGCCCCCGGAATGACCCGTTCCAAGCTCGACATGGAGATCGTGTCCCCGGAGAACCAGTTCCTGCTCTACCTGGACGAGGTCCGGCTGCCCGCCGACGCCCTGGTCGGTGAGTCCCTGGACGCCGGTCTGCCGGCGCTGTTCTCCGGGCTTAACCCGGAGCGGATCACGGTGGCCGCGATGGGTGCCGGCACCGGCCGGTACGCCATCGAACGGGCCACGGAGTACACCGCCACCCGGACGGTCTGGGGCGGCCGGACCATCGGCACCCACCAGGGGGTCTCCCACCCCCTGGCCCACGCCTCCGTGCAGGTGGAGTTGGCCCGGCTGATGATCCAGAAGGCGGCGGCGCTCTACGACGCCGGCCGGGATCTGGAGGCGGGGGTGGCCGGCAACATGGCCAAGTACGCCTCCAGCGAGGCGGCGGCGCTGGCCGTCGACACCGCCGTCCAGGCCCTAGGCGGGGCCGGCATGACCACGGAGTACGGGGTGGCCACCCTGCTGGGGGCGGTACGCGCCAGCCGGATCGCTCCGGTCAGCCGCGAGATGATCCTCAACTTCGTCGCCCAACACCTCCTCGGCCAGGACAAGTCCTACTGAGACCGGGAAGAAGGGCCGGGGTACGGCGGGCGACCCGAACGCCGGCCGTACCCCGGTGAATCGAACGTAACTCAGTGGCCGCTCAGTGTCGCTACCGGCAGCGGCGCCACTACCGGGGGTAGTTGCTTCGGGGCGCCGCGAAGCGGCGCGCTCCGCGCGGCCATGTCGCTGCCGGACACCTGGGCCCGGGTGGTCGCGGCGAACTCCGGCACCTCCTGGAAGGGCTGGATGTCACCCTTGCAGACCGTGCCCTTCCTGGGCAGGGTCACCTGCAGCAGGTACGCGTCCATGGCATCGGTCACGCAGGCCGAGGTCCCGTACGCGGTGTGTCCCCAACTGTCGCTGGACAGCAGCCGGCTGTTCGGCAGCAGCTTCGAGGTGGACACCGCCCCGTTGTAGTTGGTGGAGGGGTCCCAGTAGTTGCCGACCACCAGCACCGGGTTGGCGGTCCGTCGGTTGAAGGGGCCGGTGAACCGGTCCTCGTCGCGGACGGTCCAACTGCCTCGGGCGCAGGGCGCGCTGGCCCAGGTCCAGAGCCGACCGAAGTAGGGGTCCCGCTTGTCGGCCCGAGCCGCCCGGGCCGGCCAGGAGGCGAGCGCCTTCGGGTGGTTGGCGTCGGCGCAGTCGACGCCGAGGAAGGCCTCCAGCATGTTGTCGTACGGAATGTCGTCGATGTTGGCCTTGGCCAGCCGCTGGGCCAGGGCGGCCCGCGCCTGCTCCCGGTCCGCCTCGGATGCCGTCGGGTCGGTCAACCGAAGCACCTCTGCGGTCAACCACACGATGTCGCCGTCGTTCCAGGGGTAGTACATCAACCTGAGGACGGACCCGATGAAGCTGGTGTAGGTGAAGGTTCGCGGGCCCAGGTACGGGACCTCGATCACCACCGGCCCGGCCTTGAGCCGTTGCATCGCCAACTCGAACTTGGCCATCGGGTCGCCGGGGGCCAGCGGGCAGACCTCGGCGCCGACACTCTCGCACCGCTTCATAATCTCGCTGAGCGCCTTGTACGCGCCCTGGGCGCTGCGCATCCGCGACTCCTGGTCCAGGTCGCCGTACTTCCCGCCGCCGACCCAGGCGGTCGCGTCCAGCACCCCGTCGATCGCCACGGCCCGGACCCGGTCGGGGAACATGTTCGCGTAGTACTGCCCGAGGATGCTGCCGTAGCTGTATCCCAGGTAGGTCAGCTTCTGGTCACCGAGGGCCCGGCGCAGCACGTCCATGTCCCGGGCCACCTGAGCGGTGGACATCGCGCCGCTGATCGGCCTGCCCGTGGTGGAACAGGCCTTACCGACGGCGGCCGAGGAGGCAACGTACGCCTTCTCCTCCGCCCTGGTGTACGGGAAGGCCACGTTCAACCCCTCGTACGCCCGGGTCTGTTCCGCTACCGACCTGAAGCACCTGATCGGGTTGCTGGCACCCACCCCGCGCGGGTCCATCCCGATGATGTCGAACCGCTCCAGCAGCACGTCACTGAGGAAGTACGGCGAAGCCAGGACGGTGTCGCTGGCCGGAACCCCGGGGCCACCCGGGTTGATGAACAGGCTGCCGATCTTGCGCTGCTGGTCTCGTGCCTTGACCCGCACGACCGCCACCTCGACGGTGGGGCCCTTCGGGTCGTCGTAGTCCAGTGGCAGGTCGACCGTGGCGCACTCGGCGCCCTCGTCGCACTCCGCCCAGTTCATCTTGGGAGTGGGTACCCGGTCGACGCGCAGGCTCTCCGTGATGCTGGTGCGGTGCGAGACGGTCGCACCACCGATGGCGGTCGGGGCGGCAGCGGCGGGTGCCACCGCCATCCCGGCAAGCAGTACGCCGGCTGTAGCTGCCGCGGCCAGGGTCCGGACTGGTGACATATGGATGCCTTCCGGTGGGTGGGGGACGTCGAGTCGAGGCTCGACCATCGACCACTCTAGATACTCAGGACTCGTCACATCTCCGGACAGAGGGGGATCATTCATGGCATCCACCCTGAGGAATGTAACAACCTGTTCATCAATGAGGCTGTCTTCACCAGTTGGCAGCCGAGGATTTTCCCAATGATGGGAAGCCCGTGGTTGACAGCGCGGCGATCCCCGACATTCTGGACGGGTGAAGCGCATCTCCGACGCCCGCACCGTCGCGGTGGCCGCCGCCGTCGCGGCCCTCTGGTTGCTGGTGTCACTCATCGCCGGAGGCCGGCAGGATCTGCTCGGCGTGGCGATGGCCCTGCTCTGCGTCCTGCTGGCCACCATCTCCGGGGTGGCCGTGACCGCGGCCCGCCAACAGGAGGCCACCGCTGCCCCCGATCCCCCGCAGCCGCTCGGGCCGGCCGACCCCGCGCCTCCCGGGGTGGACGCCGACACCCTGGAGACCCTGGGTGACCGCGACGCGGTCCGGGCCATGCGAGCCCGCTACCGCCGCGACGACGGCCAGTGAGCAGTGTCTACCCCTCAACCACCCGTGAGGGTGGGTGAGGCCAGCCCGTTGAGCCCACGTCCGGCCAGGCAGCGGTACATGCGGCCGGCCTCCCCTTCGGCCGGCGGCAGCACCTCCAGGTTCCAGCCGATGGGCTGACGGCCCCCGGTGACCAGCCGGAAGGTCTCCTCGTTGCAGACCCGCTGGACAGCCGGATCAGCCACGATCTCGTCATGACCGGCGTCCAGCAGCGCCGCCGGCAACTCCCCCAGGGCGTAGCTCTCCCAGGTGTGCCGGGTGTCGCACGGCACCCGACTGGCCTGGGCCCGTTGACCACGCACCTGCACCGGCCCGAAGCACTCCAACTCCTCCGCGCACCGGACACCGCTGGGCAGGGTCTCCGGCATTGTCGCGCAACCCGGGCGGAGGACACCGGTAGCCGAGGGGCGAGGGGGCAGGGTGGCCTGTGTCGACGGCATGCCACCGGCAGCCCAGGCACCGACCCCGGCCGAGGCGGCCAACGCGGCCACCCCCGCCACCCCGAAGAACCAGCGACGCCGACGCCGCCGCTGAGTCGAACCGGCGGAGGCCCCCTCGACCGGCTGGCCCTCCCGGGCCGTGGGGTACGCGAGGTCGTAGCGGCCACCCCCGTACCCGAACGAACCGCCCTGGGTGTACCCGCCGGGCATCCCCAGGGAGAGGTTGGTCAGCAGGTCGCGCAGCTCCGCGGCGGACGGCCGTTCCCCGGGATCGTTGGCCATTCCCGCGCGGAGCACCTCCATCAGGTCCTCCGGCACCCCGGGCAGGCTGGGAATCGGCTGGTGGAACATCTCCAGCACGGTCACCAGGCTCGGGTTGCGCTCGGACTGCCACCGGGGCGGACGCCCGTGCATGACCGCGTAGAGGGTGGCGCAGAGCGCGTACACGTCCACGGCCGGGGACGGCGGGCTGTGGTTGAACATCTCCGGCGGCGCGTACGCCGGGGTGAGCACCTCCAGGGCGACCGAGGCGTCCCGCATCTCGGCGACCACCGCCAGCCCGAAGTCGGCCAGCACGGCGGTGTTGAAGTGCGAGTACAGGATGTTGGCCGGCTTCACGTCGCGGTGCAGCACCCCGGCGCCGTGCGAGTGGGCGATCGCGTCGGCGATCTTGACACCGAGGTCGCGGGCCTCCACGGCATCCAACCGGGAGGTGCGCATCCGTTCGGCGTACGACCCGTCACACAACTCCATGATCAGGTACGGGTGCTGGTCGATGGTCACACCGACGTCGAACAGGTCCACCACGTGCGGGTGTGAGGACATCCGGCCGGCGGCCCGCGCCTCGCGCAGGAACCGCGCCTGGTCCCGCTCGCTGACCAGGGTGCGGTTCTCCACCTTGACCGCCACCTCGCGACCCACCGAGATCTGGGTGGCTCGGTAAACTGTCGCGTACCCGCCCCGGGCGAACACCTGCAAATCAGTCAGACCAGGCACAATGGGCGTCGGCAGGGAGCCGGGCTGCGTGTCGGTCACGGTATCGAAAATACCCAACTGCTACAGCGGCTCAATGAACCGCATCGGCGGACGGTTCCACCCTCGACGTTTCCGCACCGCCGCGCCCAGCCGAATCCGCAGCTCCGCCGCCTCGCCGGGCGTCCCACCACAGACCGGCGGCGGTGGCCAACGCCCCCACGCCCTCCCAGGCCGCCACCCCGAAGAACCGGCCCGGGGCCACGTCGGCCAGCACCGCGAGGGTGAACACCGTGAAGGTGACCAGACGGAAGACCACCGTGAAGCGGTAGAAGGCCCGCCACTCGGTGGCGGTGGCCAGCAGGTAGTAGACCCCCATGTTGAACGAGGCCATCGAGGAGGCCGTCACGAAGACCCCGGTGTAGTCGCCGGCCATCCGGGTCTCGGGTATCTCGAAACCGAGCATCCCCAGCAGCGCCTCCGGCCAGAGCAGCCCGACGGCCCCCATCACCAGCGCCAACACACCGAACACCGCGATCGTCCAGCCGGCAACCGAGCGCGGCAGCCTCATCTCATGCCCTCCCCTGTCGGCGTGACCGTCCACATCGACGGCCGCGTGCACCATGCACGCTATCGGCCGACTCCGACGGACAACATCACCGAAACCGACAGAACTGCATCTGCCGTACCAACTCGCCGCAGCATCGACGGAGTTCGTCGTACGTCCGGGGAGGAGTTTCAGCGCAGGCGGCCGAGCAACTCCTCGGCGGCGGCCCGCTCACTGCGCTGCTCGGTGGCGTACGCCAGGTGGACCGCCTCCTCGGCGCGGGTCCTCGCCTCGGCCCGGTGACCGCAGGCGGCCAACGTCTCGGCGAGCACGCTGAGCCCGATCACCTGGCTGCGCACGTCCTCCGCCGGCATCTGCACCGCCCGCCGGGCCCAGTCCAACGCCTGCTCGGGCTGTCCATGGGCGAGCAGGGCGCAGGCGTACCGGGCCATCGACTGGCGTCGGGAGAACAGCAACGAGGGGGTACCGGCCGCCGCGGTGGCCACCGGCGCCAGCAACCCGACCGCGGTGGCGGAGTCCCCGGCCGCCAGTCGGGCGGTCGCCAACAGCACCCGGGGCGCCACCTGCGCGGGGGCCTGCGGATTGTGCGGCTCGACGCTGGTCAGCACGGCACGGGCGTCCCGTTCGGCGGCGGCGCCGTCGCCGGAGTCCAACGCCACGAAACCCCGCAGGGTGCCGGCCATCCCGGTGAGCAGCGGATGACCCGTACGGCGGGCGTAGGACAGGGCGTCGGTCAACAGGTCGGCGGCATGCTCCGGTTCCCCCAGCCCTCGGGCGATCACCCCGCGTACCACCAGTGCGAAGCCCTGCCCCCAGTCGTCCGAGACGGCGGCGAACTCCCGGTACGCCCGCCTGGCCTCCTGATCGGCGTCGGCCAGCTCGCCGAGTTCGGCCTTGGCGTACGCGTCGACCGCCCGCAGGGTGCCCACCGCCCAGGCCTCGCCGACCCGCTCACCGAACGGCAGGAAGACCCGGGCCAGCCGGTGCGCCTCCCGCAGCCGACCGGCCAGCAGCCGGGCGAAGGCCGTGGTGCCCCGCAGCCACGCCCGGCCGTAGGGGTCCTTGAGTTCGGCGAAGAGTCGCGCCGCCCGACCGAGGACGGCGTCCGTACCCGCGAAGTCCCCCCGGGTGGTGGTCACCCAGGCCAGGTTCTGCAGGGACCAGGCCTGCCCCCGGCGGTCCTGGGCGGCCAGACTGACCTGGTACGAGGCGGCCAACCGGCTGCTGGCCTGACCCAGCCGGCCGGAGATGAAGTCCGCCATGCCCAGTCGCCGCATCGCCGAGGCCCGCAGGGCGGGCAGGTCGGCCTCCGTGGCCACCTGCAGCGCCTCCCGCCACCAGGTCTCCGCCCGACGCAGGTCACCCATCACCTGCTGGGCCTGCCCGGCCAGCAGCAGCGCGCCTACCCGGGTGGCCGCCTGGTCCCCGGCGTTGGCCGCGATCTTCTCGGCGTAGGCCAGGGCGTCGGCGGCCCTACCGACCTGGAACAGGGCCCGGGCGTGCACCACCCGGTCCGCACCCGGCACCTCGCCACGGGCCAGTTCGGCCGCGCGCTCGGCGTACTCGACCGCCAGGGCCGGCTCACCCTCCTGCAAGGATCGGCGGGCGGCCCGGCCCAGCGCCGCCACCCCAAGGGGCAGGACCGCCCGGGCCGGGGCGTCCGGGCGCAGGGTCACCGCGTCGGCCAGGGCGGTGGCCCGTTCCACATGGGCGGCCACGAAGTCGTCCCGGGCCGCGTCGGCGAAGCCACCCGGGCCGCCGGTCGCCCCCTCCCGGGGTGCCGCCCACCGGGCCAGGGCGGCGTGCCGTTCGGCCAGTTCCGCCTTGCTGACCCCGGAGTACGCCGCCTCCCGCATCAGGGGGGTGGCGAAGGCGAACCCGGTCCGGGTGCGGTGCAGCATGCGGCGTTGCAGCAGCTCCTCCACCGCTCGTTCCAACTCCACCGCGACCACCGCCGCCGGCCGACCGTCCCGGCCCGCGCGTTGTTCCCGCAACACCTCCAGGGCCCCGTCGGGCACGGTGTCACCGACCACGGCCGCGTCCCGCAGCACGGCCCGGGCCTGTGGCGGCAGGGCGTCGATCCGCGCCGCCAGCACGGCCGCCAGGTCCCGGGAGAGCAGTCGACTGCCCAGCGAGCGGGGTGCCAACCGCCAGGTGTTGCCCGCCCCGGCGGTCAAGGCCCCCCGTTCCATCAGCAGGGTCACCAGTTCGGCCAGGTAGAAGGGGTTGCCCTGGGCGGTGGCGAGCAGTCGGTCGGTGTCGGCCTGGGGCAGCCGCCCACCGCCCAGATAGCTGGTGAGCAGCCGGGCCGCGTCGGCGCCCCGCAGCGGCGGCAGAGCGTGCACCTCGGCGTCGGCCACCCGGGTCAGGGTGCCGGCGGTGCGTACCAGTTCGGGTCGGCCCAGCAGCAGCACCAGGACCGGGCCGCTGAGCCGGGACAGGGTGACCTCCAGCGCCTGGATGGTCTCGCTGGTGGCGTCGTGCAGATCGTCCACCACGACCATCAGCGGCGCCTCCGCGGCGAGCGCGCTGAGCAGGTCCGCCACCGCGTTCGGCACCGCGTCCGCGTCCGGCGGCGGGGCGCCGCTCCAGTCGACCTGGTCGGTGCCGGCAGGCAGTTCGGCGTACCCGAGCAGGGCCAACAACTGGTCGACGGCGACCGGGGTGGGCTCGGGGCGGGACCGGCTGAGGCGCTGTCCCAGCCGACGCAGCCGCTCCTCCACGGCCGCCCGGGTGACCGCGGTGGCGGTGTCGTTGGGCAGGCCGGCAGCGGCGCGTACCAGGTCGGCCAGGGGGGCCAGCCGGCGACGTTCACCGAAGGCGGCACAGCGTACGGACAGCACCCGGGCCCCGGTGTGGGTGGCGTACCGCCCGGCGCCCACCTCGTAGCCGGCGGCTAGGCGCTCCACCTCGGCGGCGAACCGGGACTTGCCGATGCCGGCCTCGGCGGTCATCAGCAGCACCCGGGGCTCACCCCGGTCGATCACCTCGGCCAGTCGCCCGGCCACCCGGCCGATCTCGGTCTCCCGGCCGACATAGGGTGCCTCGTCGCCGAGGCCCGACCGGGTCCCCGGGGCGTCCAGCAGGCCGAGCAGCTCGTACGCCTCGACCGGCTCGCGCTTGCCCTTGAGCCGCAACGGCCGCAGCGCCCGCCAACTGGCCACATGTCGGGTGGCCGCGGCGGTGCGGGCCCCCGCGTAGACCGCGCCGACGGCGGCGGCGTCGGCCAGCCGGGCGGCCGTGTTCACGGTGTCCCCGATGACGGTGTACTCGATGGCGGCCTGGATGCCGGCGATCACGTCTCCGGTGTTCAACCCGACCCGCAGCCCCAGCGGCGCGCCGCCACCCCGCTCGTCGTCCAGCACCCGGCGCACCGCCCGCTGCATGGACAGGGCGGCGCGCACGGCCCGCTCGGCGTCGTCCTCATGGGCCACCGGGGCACCGAAGACCGCCATGATCCCGTCGCCGGTCAGCTTGTCGACATGCCCGCCGAAGGTCTTCACCGCCCCGGCCAGGGAGGCCAGCACCCGGTCGGTGACCGCGCCCACCCGCTCCGGGTCCAGATCCTCCGACCAGGAGGTGAAGTCGGACAGGTCGCCGAAGAGCACGGTCACCACCCGGCGTTCGGCGGCCGGCAGGGTCGCGGCAGCAGGCAGGGCGGCACCACAGTTGTGGCAGAACCGGGCCCCGGGTACGGCGACGGTTCCACAGACCGGGCAGGTCACGGTGTTTCCAACCCCGGGGTCTCAGTGCCGGATTCCCGGCCGAGATATTCCAGTTGGGCGCGGACGGACCACTCCGCCGCCCACCACAGCGACCGGTCCACGTCGGCGTAGACCTTCGCGACCACCTCCGCCGCGGTCTGTGCGCCCTCGTCCAGGGCCAGCCGGACCTGGTCCAGCCGGGCACGTCGGTGGGCCAGGTAGAAGTCGGCGGCGGCACCGCAGTCGGCCAGCGCCGGGCCGTGTCCCGGCAGGGCCGGGATCCCCCGGTACCCCGAGAGCAGTTCCAGACTGGCCAGGTAGTCGCCGAGGTGACCGTCCGGGTGGGCGACCACGGTGGTGCCCCGACCCAGGATGGTGTCGCCGGTCAGCACCACCTGTCGACCCTCCTGCTCGACCAGCAGGCAGATCGAGTCGGCGGTGTGCCCGGGGGTGGGCACCAGCCGGATGGACAGCCCGCATCCCTCGCCGCCCAGTTCGGTGCCGTCCGGCCCGTCGCCGGTCAGGGGCGGGGCGTCGATGCTGTGCGCCGGGTCGACCGCACGCACCGGCACCCCACCGAGCAGTTCGTGCAGCCGCGGGGAGCCCTCGGTGTGGTCGGAATGCCCGTGGGTGATCAGGACCAGACCGATCGGCCCCTCGGCGGCGATCGCCGCCAGGTGCCCCTCGTCGGCCGGCCCCGGATCGACGAGGACCCCGTACGCCGCACCGGGCGCCCGCAGCAGCCAGGTGTTGGTGCCCTCCAGCGTCATCACGCCCGGATTGGGTGCCCGCAGCAGCGTCGCCCACTCCGGAAGTTCGCTGGCGAGGGCGGTCACCGCCCCCGTCACATGCCCTCCCATGGCTGCGATCGTACGACCCCCACCCCCTGCCCCCGCGATCTTGCACTTTCGGTCGCCGGTTCGACCTGATTAGCGCCCTTCGTCCCGACCAAAACTGCAAGATCGCGGGGATGAGGGGGTGGGGGTGAGGGTGAGGGAGGGGGTTAGGCGACTTCGACTATGGCTTCTACTTCTACGGGTGCGTCCAGGGGGAGTTCGGCTACGCCTACGGCGCTGCGGGCGTGGCGGCCGGCCTCGCCGAAGACGGCACCGAAGAGGTCCGAGGCACCGTTGATCACGCCGGGCTGGCCGGTGAAGCCCGGGGCGCTGGCGACGAACCCGGTCAGCTTGACGACCTTGACGACGTTCTCCAGGCCGACCAGGGCGTCGATCGCCCCCAGGGCGTTGAGGCCACACTGCTGGGCCAACTGCTTGGCCTGCTCGGCGGAGATGCCGGCGCCGACCTTGCCGGTGGCCAGCAGCTTGCCCGCGGCGATCGGCAGTTGCCCGGATACGTAGACGTGCTGACCCGACTGCACCGCCGGCACGTAGCTGGCCACCGGCGGAACCACCTCCGGCAGGGCCAACCCGAGCTCGGCCAACTTGGCGTGCGGCCCGTTGCTCATGCCTTGGCCCGCTTCAGGTACGCGACGAGTTGCTCCGGGTTGGGTCCGGGTACGACAGAGACGAGTTCCCAGCCGTCCTCGCCCCAGTTGTCGAGGATCTGCTTGGTCGCGTGGACCAGCAGCGGAACGGTGGCGTATTCCCACTTCTGCATCGGTGGAGAGCTCCCTCGGTGGCATGGACACTTCCGGCCACAGCCTACGGTCCACCGGTCGGCCGGGAGGCGGGACGCTACTCGGGGGCGGTCGGCAGTTCCCCGCAGGGGCCATGGTGGTCGTACGGCTGAGGACACCGGGTGCGGTCCGGCAGGGGCAGATCGCAGAAGACCCGGTGTCGGTTGTTCTGGTCGTCGGCGGTGGACACCTCGGTCTCCCCCGCGTCCAACTCGGGCAGGAAGTTCAGCGAGGTGGCCACCCAACCGGCCAGGCTGGTCGCCGTGGTCAGGTCGGTCACCTTGATCGGCAGGTGGATGACGTACCCGGGGTCCTCCTCCCGTGCCTCCAGCGGCTCCGGGCCGGGCGGGTCGACCGGACGCCGGTACGACCGTTCGTTGACCGGCAGCCGGCCGGAGGAGCCGACCCGCTGGGCCCGGGGCTGCAAGGGGGTTCGGGGGGTGTTCTCCGTGTCGCGCATGCGCTTCCTCCGGGCGTCGTACCTGGTCACGGCGCCGCCTGACGGCCCGGAGTGGTTGCCTGCGACCCCGGCCCGAACGTGCCGGAGCGACCGTAGGACGACCCGCTGGTCCCATCAACAGGACGCGCGTATCCGACTGAGTTCGGTCGCATTTGCGACACTCGTCCAGCAGATTGCTGATCGCGCCCCGGCACCGGAGGCACCACGCCCCCCGCGCTACCCGCTCAGACCGCTACCCTTCCGGTCTGGACGGGCGCGCGGCCCGGCCGCCCGATCCCACGGCTCGCCAGCGCCACGCGGCGACGCACCCACACCGGGGGGACGCGATGACCCAGCCACCCACCAGCGGCCCGAGCGGCCCCGTGAACCTGCCGCCGACCCCACCCGGTCAGCCGCCGTACCCGCCGACCGGTCAGCCGCCGTACCCACCCGCTGGTCAACCACCGGCCGGTCAGCCGCCGTACCCGCCGACCGGTCAGCCGCCGTACCCGCCGGCAGGTCGACCGCCCCGTAAGCGCGGGGCCCTGCTGGCCGCTCTGGCCCTCGCGGTGGTGCTGCTGCTCTGTGCCGGCGGTGGGGTGGCCGCCTTCCTCACCCTGCGCCAGGCCGAGGCCGGCGAGGGGGCGCCGGAGCCCTCGGTGGCGGTGGACGAGTTCCTCACCGCCGTCTACCAGGAGCGGGACGCGGCGAAGGCGGCCCGCCTGGTGTGTTCGGCCGCCCGGGACCAGGAGAAGATCCGCGCCAAGGTCGCCGAGGTCGAGGAGTACCTGTCGGCCCACCAGAGCCCCCGGTTCCGCTGGGACACCCCGACGGTGAACAACGAGACCGGCGACCGGGCCACGGTCACCGCCACCGTGACGGTGACCACGGCCGACGAGAAGATCGCCGACCAGGCGCTGCGCTTCACCGTGATCCGCAAGACGGGCTGGTGGGTCTGCGAGGTGGCCTGAGGCCGTCGGGTGGATAGGCTCGTCAGGTGGGAGCGAAGCAGCGACCGGCCGAGCGGGCCGGCACCGATTGGCCCGCTCGTCTGCACGTGGTGACCGGCAAGGGCGGCACGGGCAAGACCAGCGTGGCAGCCGCCCTGGCCCTGGGCCTGGCCGCTGGTGGGCGTCGCACCCTGCTGGTCGAGGTGGAGGGGCGCCAGGGCATCGCCCAACTGTTCGGCACCGACCCCCTGCCGTACGCCGAGCGGCACCTGGTCGAGGCACCCGACGGTGGCGAGGTGTACGCGCTGGCGGTCGACGCCGAAGAGGCGCTGCTGGAGTACCTCGACATGTTCTACAAGCTCGGGGCGGCCGGGCGGGCCCTGCGCAAGCTGGGCGCGATCGACTTCGCCACCACGATCGCCCCCGGGCTACGGGACGTGCTGCTCACCGGCAAGGTCAAGGAGGCCACCACCCGTACGGTCGACAAGCGGCGGGTGTACGACGCGGTGGTGCTGGACGCACCCCCCACCGGCCGGATCGGCCGCTTCCTGAACGTCACCGCCGAAACCGCCCGACTGGCGAAGGTGGGCCCGATCAAGACCCAGAGCGAGGGGGTCGCGGCACTCCTGCGCTCACCGATGACGGCCGTGCACCTGGTGACTCTGCTGGAGGAGATGCCGGTGCAGGAGACGGTCGACGCGATCGGCGAGCTGGCCTCCCTGGGCTTCGGAGTCGGCAAGGTGATCATCAACGGGGCTCGGCCGCCGCTGCCCACCGGAGGACTGGTCACCCAGTCGGAGCTGACGCGTGGGCTGCGTGCCGCCGGGCTGCCGACCGAGGGCAGGATCGTCGCCGGGCTACACGAGGAGGCTCGTGACCAGGTGATTCGCCGGGAGTTGGAGGATTCCCTGCGGGCCGACCTGGTGGAGGTCGGGGTACCCCTCCTGGAGTTGCCGTTGCTGCCCGGCGGGGTGGACCGCGCCGGCCTGGACCTGCTCGCCGCGGCGCTGGTCCCAGGCGATTGACTCACACCTGACGCCGGCCCCACGCGCGGCCGGGGTTGGCCCGATACGCTCGATTGGTGCCTTCCGACAACGCCGCGCCGCCGCTGGACGTCGACCAGATCCTGGCCGACCCCGGCGTACGCATCGTGGTCTGCTGTGGGGCGGGCGGAGTGGGCAAGACGACCACGGCCGCAGCGCTCGCCCTCCGAGCGGCTGAACAGCACGGCCGGCGGACGGTGGTGCTCACCATCGACCCGGCCCGACGGCTGGCCCAGTCGCTCGGCCTGACCGAGCTGGACAACACCCCTCGGCAGGTCAAGGGCATCGACGTCGAGACCAGCGGCGGCGAGTTGCACGCCATGATGCTCGACATGAAGCGCACCTTCGACGACGTCGTGCTGGCGCACACCGATCCGGCGAAGGCAGCGGAGATCTTCGCGAACCCCTTCTACCAGGCGATGAGTTCCACCTTCTCCGGCACCCAGGAGTACATGGCCATGGAGAAGCTGGGCCAGCTGCACGCCCGGGGCGAGTGGGATCTGATCGTGGTGGACACCCCGCCGTCCCGTTCGGCGCTGGACTTCCTCGACGCACCCGCCCGGCTGTCCCGGTTCCTCGACGGGCGGATGCTCCGGCTGTTGCTGGCCCCGGCGCGTACCGGGGGACGCAGCATGTTCAGCCTGGTCACGGCGTCGTTCGGGATGTTCTCCCGGGTGGTGCAGAAGGTGCTCGGCACCCAACTGCTGACCGACCTGTCCGGCTTCGTCGCCGCCCTGGACTCCATGTTCGGGGGCTTCCGGCAGCGCGCGGAGCAGACGTACCGCATCCTCCAGGCCCGGGAGACGGCCTTTCTGCTGGTCGCGGCGCCCGAGCCGGACGCGGTCCGGGAGGCCGCCTATTTCGCCGGCCGGCTCCGCGAGGAGAAGATGCCGCTGGTCGGTCTGGTGCTCAACCGGGTGCACCGCCCGGCGGTTGCCGAATTGGACGCGCAGACCAGCCGGGCCGCCGCCGACCGGCTGCGGTCCGTCGGGGGCCATGAGGGCACCGTCGAGGTGCTGCTCGCGCATGCCGCCCTGGCCGAGCAGTCGGTACGCGAACAGCAGGTGGCCGCGCGGTTCACGGACGAGTTTCCGCAGGTGCCGACCGTGTCGGTGACGGCGCAGCCCGCCGACGTGCACGACGTCGACGGGCTACGCACGATCGCAGCGGCGATCAGCCGCTCCTGACTCCGGGCGTCGGTGCGGCGATCAGCCGCCCTGGACCCCGGGGCCGGTGCGGCGATCAGTCGTTGCCGACCGCGCCGGTGGTGACCAGGATCTTGTCCTTGCCGCTCTTGTCCTTGGCGTTCTTCTTCATCGCCGCCTCGAACATCTTGCGCCAGCTGGCTACCTGCGGATGGCGGCGCAGCAGGGCCCGGCGTTCGCGTTCGGTCATGCCGCCCCAGACGCCGAACTCGATGCGATTGTCCAGCGCGTCGGCCAGGCACTCGTACCGGACTGGGCAGCTACGGCAGATCCGCTTCGCCACGTTCTGTTCGGCGCCCTGTACGAACAACGCGTCCGGGTCCCCGTTCTGACACGCCGCCAGCGACGGCCAGTCAGTGATCATGCCCATCTGTACTCGTCCCCCCTTGCAGTACTACCGACGCCGTCGCGGGCCAGCCGGCATTTCCCCCGGTCGTCCGGCACACCTCACCCCAAGGCGGCACGGACGACTCATGTGGCGCTGTCGCCGCCCTCATCATGCTCTGTAGTTGCCCGATTACGCAACGTTGTCGGCCAAATCCATCATTCCGGACACTCCCGGCTTCTCGGGCTCGGGCCCCCCGCTTACCCCACCGGAGTCCACGAAAACGCTGCGAGTCGCCCCCGCACGGAGGAAACTCGACTGGATCACGCAACCGGACACCCGGTGTCACGCGTTTAGCACAACGAGGCCGGCGCGCGCAGGAAATGGGGAAAAGACGCCCCAGCGCCCCTCGTTACCTGTTCGCGTACCCTGACGAGGTGACCTGGATGCGGAAACGTGACCACAATGTCCTGACCAATGCCGCATCGCTGCTCATCTGCGGGCTGTTGGCCGGCGTGGTGGTCGCCGCCGCGGCCTTTCCCGCAGTGGCGATGTCAGGCCTGGCCGCGAAGGCCGGAGCGGACACCTTCGGTGCCCTGCCCAGGGAACTGACCCTGGCCCGCCCTCCCCAGATCAGTTATCTGCTCGCCTCCGACGGCAAGACCCCGCTGGCCACCATGTACGACGAGAACCGGCGGGAAGTGAAGTTCGACGACATCTCCCCGCACATGCGGGCCGCGATCATCGCCGCCGAGGATCACGACTTCTACAAGCACAACGGAGTCGATCTCAATGGGGTGGCTCGGGCCTTCGTCAACAACAGCTCCGCCACCAACGACCGGCAGGGCGCCTCGACCCTGACCATGCAGTTCGTCCGGATGAGCATCGCCTATTCGGCCACTCATCCCGCCGACGTACTGGCCGCTACCGAGGACACCAGCGCTCGTAAGCTGCGCGAGATGCGCTACGCGATCCAGCTCGACAAGGAGCTGTCGAAGGACGAGATCCTGGAGCGCTACCTCAACCTCGCCGCCTTCGGCAACGGCGCGTACGGCGTCTTCGCCGCCAGTCAGGTCTACTTCAACAAGAAGCCCAAGGACCTGAAGATCGAAGAGGCCGCCATGCTGGCCGGTCTGGTCAAGGCCCCCACCTCCTTCGACCCGACCACCAAGAGCGGCTACCCGCAGGCGGTCGCCCGGCGCGACTACGTCATCGACAACATGGTCAAGACCGGCGCGATCACCCAGCAGCAGGCCGACGAGGCCAAGGCCGTCAAGCTGGTGGTCAAGGGCAAGCGGGCACCGAACGGCTGTGTGGCCACCAACAAGAACGCCTGGGGCTTCTTCTGCGACTACTTCTACCGCTGGTGGATGTCGCAGGAGACCTTCGGCTCCACCACGTACGACCGGGAGCGGCGGCTCAAGAGCGGCGGCTACACCATCGTCACCACCCTGGACAAGCAGGCCCAGGACGGCGCCGACAAGGCGGTCCGCGCCGCCAAGCCGGTGACCTCCAAGGAAGCGGTGATGATCGCCGTGGTCGAGCCCGGCACCGGCCGGGTACGCGCCCTGTCGGTGAACCGGAACTTCAAGCTCGACAACCCGAACAACCCGAAGAACCGCCCGCACAGCGATCCGGTCCAACGCAACAAGGGCAAGCTCGGCAACTATCCGAACACGGTGAACCCGCTGCTCACCGGCGGTGACGGCATCACCGGCTACCAGGCCGGCTCGGTGTTCAAGATCTTCACCATCGTGGCCGCGCTGGAGAAGGGCATCCCCCTCAGCTACTCCATCAACGCGCCACAGCAGTTCAAGTCCGAGTACATCCTCCGCCAGGGCGCCCCGGCCACCTGTCCGGGCACGCACTTCTACTGCCCCACCAACTCGAACAAGCAGCCGGGCGGCATCAAGGACATGTGGAGCGCCTTCTCGGCCTCGACCAACACCTACTTCGTGCCCCTGCAACAGCAGGTAGGTGCGGCGAACGTGGTCGACGCGGCCAAGCGTCTGGGCATCCAGTTCCGGGTCAGCGAGGAGAACCGCTGGGCCAACGACAAGACGGCCGCCAACCAGTGGGGCGCGTTCACCCTGGGCGTCACGGACACCACGCCGCTGGAACTGGCCAACGCGTACGCCACCCTGGCCGCCGACGGCAAGTACTGCGAGCCGATCCCGGTGCAGGAGATCCGCGACCTGGACGGCAACAAGCTGGACGTGGCCAACCCGCGCTGCGAGAAGCGAGTCAGCACGGAGGTGGCCCGGGCGGCCGTCGACGCGGCCCGCTGCCCGGTCGGTGACAACTCCTCGACCAGCAAGTGCGGCGGCAGCCGTACGGCCGGCGAGGGCCGCTGGATCGTCGGCAAGCCGATCGCCGGCAAGTCCGGCACCACCGACGGCGAGAAGAGCGCCTCCCTGGTCGCGATGACCAAGCAGTACGCGGTGGCCGGCATTCTGGCCGACCCGGACTGGCCGCAGACCAACGTGAAGATGAAGCACAAGCCCACCGACGGCATCAACCCCCCGGTCTTCCAGACCCTGAAGGCCGCCATGAACGGCAAGAAGGCGATCAACTTCGAGCCACCCGGCCAGAAGATCGCTCTGGGTGACCAGCGGAGCATCCCCGGGGTCCGGTGCCTCAGCATCGATCAGGCGAAGTCCCGCCTCTCCGGTGCCGGCTTCACACCGGTCGTGTCGAGCAGCCGGGTCGCCTCGGACTGCCCCGCCGGCAGCGCCGCCGGCACCAGTCCGGAGGGTCGCACCATCAAGGGCGGCATCGTGATGATCACGGTCAGCGCCGGTGGCGGTGGCGGCAACGACGATGACGACGACGGCGGCGGCAATGGTCGACCGGGCAGGCCGCCCACCCGACCGGCACCGGGCCGGCCTGGCGGCTGACCGTCACCCCGTAACGCCGATCGGGCGGGCACTCCTCACGGAGTGCCCGCCCGATCCTCGTGTTTTGACCGTTGTGTGGGCAGGGTGGTCTGGCGGTGTGGTGTGGGTGTGTTCGTGGTGGTGTGGGGGTGGGGTGTTATTTGCCCTTGTGGATGGCGTTCTTGCGGATGACGGGGTAGCGGGTGCGGCGT
>NZ_JBICUM010000008.1:0-216784 GCF_043198155.1 Micromonospora sp. NPDC048871
AAAACCACCACCGTCTACGACAAGAACACTGCCTGGTCACACCGTGAGCTAACCGCCGCAGCTTGACACCTCAGCTCCTGGGGTGTCTGACCCGCACCCGCCCGCGCTTCCCTGTGCTCGCCCGGTTACCTTCCGTGCACCGCGAGGCACCAGGACAACGTAGATATGTAGTAGGTGTACTATCTTTCGTACTAGAACCCTACCGGGAAGGGCGCAGCCGATGGCAAGCGCGCAGAATCTGGAAAGGGCAGCGCCGACCGTCGATCCACCCGACGAGGCGATCACGATCGACGTCCGCGACTTACGTATGCGGTACGGACACAAGGACGTGCTCACCGGGGTGAACTTCCACGCCCGACGGGGCGAGGTGGTCGCTCTGCTCGGACCGAACGGAGCCGGCAAGACCAGCACGATCGAGATTCTCGAAGGCTTCCGGATGCGGTCGGCGGGTGAGGTCCGCGTCCTCGGCGAGGATCCGGCGAAGGGCGGTGAACACTGGCGAGCCCGACTCGGCATCGTGCTGCAGTCGTGGCGCGACCACGGTCGGTGGCGGGTACACGAACTGCTCACCCATCTCGGGGAGTACTACCGACCGTACTCGGTGCCCGGCCGCCGACGACCGCGCGACGTCGATGAGCTGCTCGAGACCGTCGGTCTCCGGGCACACGCGCGACAGAAGGTCACCGCGCTCTCCGGCGGCCAGCGCCGCCGGCTGGACGTGGCGATCGGCATTGTCGGGCGACCGGAGGTGCTGTTCCTCGACGAGCCCACCGTCGGGTTCGACCCGGAGGCACGGCGCGACTTCCATGACGTGGTGCACCGGCTGGTCGACCTGGAGGACACCACCGTGCTGCTCACCACCCACGATCTGGACGAGGCGGAGAAGCTCAGCGACCGGATCCTCATCCTCGCCGGTGGCAAGATCGTGGCCGACGGCAGCGCGGATCAGCTCGCACGGCAGGTGTCCAATCGCGCCGAGGTGCGTTGGAGTGTCGACGGCGAGCACTTCGTGCACTCCGCCACCGCCGTGACGCGCTTCGTGCAGGACCTGTTCCGCCAATACGGTGACCGGGTCGAGGACCTGGAGGTACGCCGGGCTAGCCTGGAGGACACCTACATGGCCATGGTTCGCCAGCACGAAGCCGGCCGGGTCACGGAGGCGGCCGAGTCGTTCAAGGAGGCACGGGCATGAACCCGACGACGCATGCCGTCCGCCTCGGGCTGCTTCGGGGATGGATCGAGTTCCGGCAGAGCCTGACGAACGTGGGTGACGTCGTCTACTACGTGCTGCTCGCGGCCGTCTTCCTGGCAGTGCTGTTCTTCCAGCGCAACTCGACGGTCGAGGGCACCGACCTGTCCCTGGCCACCGTCGTCATGCCGAGCCTGCTCGGCGGCCTGCTGGCCTTCCAGGCGATGGGCGGTGCGGCCTACTCGCTGGCAGCCGAGCGGGAGGACGGCACCCTCTTGCGGGCCAAGACCATTCCGCAGGGCATCATCGGCTATCTGAGCGGCCGGGTGCTGGGACTGTCCATGGGTACGCTGCCGTTGCTGATTCTCATCCTGATACCCAGCCTCCTGCTGGTGGACGGCCTGGCGTCGCTGGACGCCAGCCGGTGGCTCACCCTGGTCTGGGTGTTCGTGCTCGGGCTGCTGGCAACCCTGCCCCTGGGCATGATCGTCGGATCGCTGGTCAAGGGTCCGAGGGCGGCGAACACGTGGGGGATCTTCCCCACGATGGCCTTGGTCGGCATCTCCGGGATTCTCTATCCGATCCAGAGCCTGCCGGTCTGGGTGCAGAACATCGCCCAGGTGTTCCCCGTCTACTGGCTGGGACTCGGCACCCGGTCCGTCTTTCTGCCCGACGCGGCGGCGGCCGTGGAGATTACCGGCAGTTGGCGGCACCTGGAGACCGCCGGGGTGCTGACCGCCTGGGCGATCGTGGGCCTGCTGCTGGCGCCGATCGTGCTGCGCCGCTCGGCACGTCGCGAGTCCGGTTCCAAGGTGCAGGACCGCCAGCAGGAAGCCATGAAACGCATTGGCTGACAAGTCGACGTTGCACCGCGCGGGCGGCGCCGGCGCAGGCGGTCCGGTGTACAACCGGATCGCCATGCTGCGCGCCGAACGCGCGATCTCACGGCGGCAGCTCGCGGAGGCGCTGCAGGTGCACTACCAGACGATCGGGTACCTGGAACGTGGCGAGTACGCCCCGAGCCTCTACCTTGCGTTGCGCATCGCGGCGTACTTCCAGGTGCCGGTCGAGGTCGTCTTCGCCATCGAGCCATTTCCCTGGATCGGGTCTGCGGAGCGGTCCGAACGCCCGGCCTGATCGTGCCGGCCTCCCGGGCGCCACCCGCTGACCGGCTCGGGTGGCGGAGCGCTGGAGCGTTACCCGCCGAACTGCGGCTCCGCGTGTGGCCGGCCCTTCAGCTCGTGGAAACCGGACACCCCGGCGACCAGGACGGCGCCGTCGAAGAGGCGGCCCGCCTCCTCCCCACGGGGGATCCTGGAGATCACCGGGCCGAAGAAGGCGACACGGCTTCCGGTCGCATCCTCGACGGCGACCACCGGGGTGCCGACATGGTCGCCGACCAGGGCGATGCCCTCGGCGTGCGAGGCCCGGACCACCTCGTCGAACTCGTGCGTCCCGGCGACCTCGGCCAGGTCCTCGGCGAACCCCGCATCGGACAGGACCTCGCCGAACTCGACCCACTCCCCTCCCCCGTGCACCCGGGTCCCGTAAGCGGTGTAGAAGCGGGCCAGCCCGTCCTGACCGTACCGCTGTTCCACGGCCGCGCAGACGCGCACCGGACCCCACAGGTATCCCTCGGTGTCACCCTCGGGATCGACCTCCCGGTGCTCGTTGAGAACCGAGAGGCTCATGACCCGCCAGCGGATGTCGAGTGGCCGTACCGTCGCCGCCTCGATGATCCATCGTGACGTGATCCAGGTGTACGGGCAGCTTGGGTCGAACCAGAAGTCCACCGTCGGGGTCATCGCCGAGCATCCTCCTGCACGCCGTTGCGAGGCTCGTCCCGCCACCGTACGTGCTGACACTGTGGACGGGAACTCCGGCACGCCCGGCCGACCCTCCTGCCTCCGCTGCCCCACCCAGTGAAACTTTTGTTGACAACAAAATAATCATGAAGGATTGTGATATCGACTTAGGTCACTCAGCTTCGGGCTGAGCCACCGTCGGCCCCAGGGTCACCACCTCTCACACCGGGCCAGCCGACCGACGTCTCCGGTGGTCGTTCGCGGACGAGCACCGGGCGATCCCACGCGGCCGGTTCTGGGCGCGTGGCCTTCGTCAGGGGAGGTACACATGACACCGGCAGGACCACGCAGGCGCTCCCTGCTCCGCTCCGCCATCGCCGCGGCGACCGTACTGACCTTCACCGCGACCACCCTGCCCGCCAGCGCCGCCCCGGCCGAGGGTGACATCCTCGCCGCCGGCGGCCCGACCGCCGTGGCCGGCTCCTACCTCGTCGTGTTGCGAGACTCCGCCGTAGGGGCCTCCGCAGTGGACACCACCGCCCGCACCCTCGCGGCACGGCAGGGCGGCGACGTCAACCGGATCTACCGGCACGCCCTGCGCGGCTTCGAGGCCCGACTCTCCGAACGGAGTGCCCGTCGGCTCGCCGCCAACCCGGCGGTGGCCTCGGTGACGCAGAACCACACCGTGTCCGTGTCGGACGTGCAGAGCCCCACCCCGTCCTGGGGTCTGGACCGGATCGACCAGCGTGCGTTGCCGCTGGACAACTCGTACACCTACCCCCGGGTCACCCCGGCCGTGCGGGCGTACGTCATCGACTCCGGCATCAACGTGGCGCACGCCGATTTCGGCGGGCGGGCCGTGTCCGGCTGGGACTTCATGGAGGGGGACGCCGACGCCAACGACTGCCACGGCCACGGCACCCATGTCGCCGGTACGCTCGGCGGCTCCACCTACGGGGTGGCCAAGGCTGTGCAACTGGTGGGCGTACGGGTGTTCAACTGCAACGGCCGGGGCACCACCGCGCAGGTGCTCGCCGGGGTCGACTGGGTGACCGGCGACCACGACCCGGGAGAGCTGGCGGTGGCGAACATGAGCCTCGGCGGCCCGGCGTACCAGCCCATGGTCGACGCCGTGCAACGGTCGATCGCCGACGGCGTCACCTATGTGGTGTCGGCGGGCAACGAGAACGGCGCCGACGCGTGCACGACCACCCCGGCCTCCGTCCCCGAGGCGATCACCGTGGCCGCCACCGGCCCGAACGACGCCCGCGCGGCGTTCTCCAACATCGGTCCGTGTGTGGACCTGTTCGCGCCCGGGGTCGACATCACCTCGGCATACATCGACGGCAACACCTCCACCCGTACGGCCTCCGGAACCTCGATGGCCGCCCCGCACGTCGCCGGGGCCGCCGCGCTCATCCTGGCCAACAACCCCACCTACACCCCGGCGCAGGTGACCCAGGCACTGCTGGACAACGCCACCCCCGGCGTGGTGACCGATGCGGGCATCGGCTCCCCTAACCGACTGCTGCACGTCAACTCCACCGTGCCGGCCAACGACTTCACCCTGACCGCCACCCCCGCCAGCGGCACCGTCACGCCCGGTGGCACAGTCTCGACCACGATCACCGGCACCGTCACCCGTGGCGCCGCCCAGCCGGTCTCACTGGCCGTCAGCGGTCTGCCCGAGGGGGTGACGGCCACCTTCGCACCGACGAACATCTCCTCGAATGGAAGCACCACGCTCACGGTCAGCACCGCGGCGACGATGCTGGCCGGCAGCTACACCATCTCGGTGATCGGCACCGGAACCGACGCGATCCGGCCGGTGGCGTACCAGTTGCGCATCGACAACCCGGCCGGCTGCGTCGCCTCGGACGGCACCGACCGGGTGATCAGTGAGGGCCACAACGTGTACGCCCCCATCACCATCACCGGCTGTCCCGGCGTCGCCGCCCGCAACAGCACGGTCGAGGTACACCTCTCCCACGCCAACATCAGCGAACTCGACGTCCGACTGATCTCACCCAGCGGCAACTGGTACCACCTGCTGGACCACACCGGCGGAGGCAGCAAGCGCGTCGACTACACGTTCACCTATGACTTCTCCTCGGAGACGGCGAACGGCACCTGGCAGCTCTACGTCAGCGACAACCTGTACCAGGGCACCGGGTTCCTCGACTCGTGGACGCTCAACCTGGCCGGCGTCGACCTCCCGCCGCCGGCCTGCGGCGGTATCGCCACCGCCGACGTACGGATCCCGGAGAACGGCACGATCGAATCGCCGATCAGCGTGGCCGACTGCGGCCGGGCACCGTCGACCACCAGCTACATCGAAACCAACATCGGTCACCAGTACAACCGAGACCTGCGACTCTCCCTCATCACGCCGGACGGACAGGCCTTCCTGCTCAAGGAGAGCCTCGTCGGGTCGTATCGGGCAAACGCCCGCGAAGCCTTCATCACCGACCTGTCGAGCAAGCCGACAGCCGGCACCTGGAAGCTACGGATCCAGAACGTCGCCTCGTACGCAGGCATGCTTGAAGGCTGGAAGCTGACGCTCGACGGCGGTCCGCCGGCCACCACGCCACCGCCTACCACGCCTCCTCCGACCACCCCGCCGCCCACCACCCCACCCCCGACCACCCCGCCGCCCACCACCCCACCCCCGACCACCCCGCCGCCCACCACCCCACCCCCGACCACCACCCCACCCCCGACCACCCCGCCGCCCGGTGGGAACCGATCCTGCACTGCGGTCTACACCGTCCAGGACCAGTGGAACGGCGGATTCGTCGCCCAGGTCACCGTCACCGCGGGAACCACCGCGCTCAACGGCTGGCGGGTCACCCTCAACCTGCCAAGCGGCGCGTCGGTGGTCAACGTCTGGAACGGCGTCCGCAGCGGTACGAGCGGCACCGTCACCGTCACGAACGAGCAGTACAACGGACAACTGACCGCGGGCCAGAGCACCAGTTTCGGATTCCAGGGCGCCGGTAACAGCAGCGGAACCACCGCCACCTGCACCGCAAGCTGATTCCCGCAACTGCTGAGCCATCCTCGTCCTGTGCACCGGGCGCAGGACGAGGATGGCCTCCGCGCAGCGGCCCAGATTCCACCGAGTCTTCGGTAAGGCCTCTCGGCGAAGAGCAGCGTCCTCATCAGCAGCGCACCGAGATGCGGCAGATCCACGTGGGGCCGTGTCAGAGGTTGTCGATGTGCACGTTCACTGCGTCGTGTGGGGTCGCCGGTTGCCGCACCACTGCGGGTTCGGCTTCGGCGTACAGCCATAGTCGGTGCGGCCTCCAGCGCAGGAGTCCGCTGACCTCGCGGCTGCCGGAGTAACTCCCTCGTTCGGGTTGCAGCGCCCATCCGGTGTCGCGCAGGTGCGCGACGAGCCGGGTCACGGTCGTTTCCCGGCCGGCAGCGTCGGAGGACGCAACCACGAACTCAGCCGTACAGTTGCCGCTGCTCCCACCGGAGGCACACAGGTCAGCCGAGACCAGGCGCAGCGACCTCGGCAGCGGAAGAATCTCGTCTTCGCGAACAGGTGTCCGAAACCTGCCGTCGCCATCGATCTGGGCAATGCCGAGCCCGCAGCCGCACAGCATCACCACGGTGGCCAGCGGCACCACGGAGGCGAACCACCGAACCGTTGGCCAGTCCCCTCCGCCGCGGCGGCATGCCTGACGTGATCGATGACCAGCGCCGCCAGGCACACCGCAGCGACCAGCAACCACACCACGAACCAGTCGAGCCACGGCGCGACGGGCAGTCCTCGGGGCCACTGCGAGACGGCGAACACCGCGGCCAGCACGACGATGAAACCGACACCGACGACCACGCCCACAACACGGCCGCTCCGGGTGCCCCACGCCCACGCACCGACCACGATCACTCCGAAGACCGCCGCCACCACCGCAGGCCAGGGCGCACCCTGCCAGTACGGCAACACCACCAGCCCCGCGCTGCCCGCGCTCAACCACCACCGCCAGCCGTCGGCAGCGATCAGGTGCCTGATCAAAAGGGGGGTGCGTCCTCGCCCATCAACGCCAGCACGACGCCTCCCTTCCCGCGCTTGAGGCCCTGGACCACGACCTTGCCGGTGCTGCCGTCGGGCAACTCCAACGTAAAGGTCTTCCCGACCGCGTTCTTGGGGCCGTTGCCGGCGCTGTTGGCGGGTCGGAAGTCACCTGCCCACGGCGGGATCCCGCCCCTGCGGGCGGGCTCGGCGAAGAGTGCGGCGGTGCCGGGGGTCCTGGTGCCGTCCGAGGAAAGAAGCACTGAGGCGCTGCGATAGGTAGCCATATACGGCAAGGCTATCCCGGACTGCGCTCGTTTGAGCTCGACCGGGCATTGTCCGAGGTGGAGTTTCACCGGATGAGCACCGACATCGGTGGGTGGGTGACGCAGGACCGCACCATGTCTGAGGTCATCGAGACGTTCGGGCCCCCGTCGGTGTGGATCGGCGGAACCAACCCGTTCTATCCCAAGACACTCGCCTACACCGTGGCCGATCCCGACTACGACCTGATCTGCTTTCACCTGTGGAACGCCTTCGCGGACGCCGCAGGCGAGACGGGACTGCTGGGCATCCACCCCGAACCGGTGGTTCTTGCCGTACGTCACCGGCCAGGAAGGTTTCCTGACTCCTTCTCGTTCACCCCTCGGGGCCTGCGTCGCAGGCCAGCCCGGGATAGTTGAAACCCGCCGACAACGGATTCCGCGCCCGACCTGCTGCGGTCAGGTGAGCACGGTGGTGTCGTCGAACACCAACGGTGACCACGTCGGGATGAGTCCCCCTCCCGTGTGGTGCTTCCGGGTACGGCCTGGCCGGCGTATGCGGGGCATCGTGCACCACCTCCTTGCCGGCGCCATCGCCTTCGCCCGCGAGCACAGCGCGCCAGCCGTCGAGGGCTACCCCGTCGGCTACCGCGGCGACAAGGTCGACCTCACCATGGCCTACGTCGGCACCCGCGCCATCTTCGAGCACGCCGGCTTCGTGAAGGCGGCCGACACCACCTCGGTACTCGCCGGCTTCCCGCGCGTACTCATGCGACTCGACCTGCGCTGACATCGATCGTCGAGCGGGCCCCGAAGCAGCCGGTCTGCCCACCGCTCCCCGGCAATCGAGCGGGTCGCGGATACTGGCTGGCGGGTGAGGCGCGGGCTGCGCCAAGCTGAGGTGTGATCGTTATTCAGCGGGTTCGTGTGCGGTGGACGGCCAAGGCACGCGGCGCGCCGGCCGCGAACGTGCGTCGTGGCCTCGACCAGGCAGTGCCGCTGCCTTGGTCACTACCGGAAGGCGACGTAGTGATCCACGAGGTCCTGGCTGACGAGGCGGTCGACTACGAACGCCATGACGAGGTGCTCGACGGCGGCGTCGAGCAGGCCCGCAGCATCGGCCTCTGGCTCGGCCGTAACGGAAAGACGGTCACCGTCGACCGGCTACCCGGTTCGGCCGGCTATCCGCGACCGTACGCCTCGACTCGATTGTTCATGCTGACCCCAGGGCAGGTTGGCCGTTACCGGGCGAACTTTCGGTTCACCGGCTGCGCCTGCAATCCGAGCTGGTACTACGAGGATTGGCTGGTGCATGTCAGCTACGGTCAGGTGGCTTCGGACCACTTCGTACACCGGCAGCCGGACCGGGAGGTCGACCATCGGGTGCATCTCTACGGCGGGACCGTTCACCGCAGGCGCCGCCATCCGTGACTGGGCGCATTCGCCGCGCGGCCGGTATCCGCTTCCCGCGAGGCGCGCGTCGCCGAGGTGATGTCGATGCGGGCCGAGGGTGTTGGGTTGCGTGCCGAGGTCGGTGCGTTCGTGGGGTCAGCCGGCCTGCCAGCCTGCCGGGTCGACCCCGCCCGGCACTGGCGTGGCGGGTTCGTAGGGCTGTCGGGTGAAGACGAAGCTGCCGAGGTCGAGGTGGCTGACGGTACCGCTCACATCGCGTTGCACCCGCAGCCGTTCGCCGGCGAAGTAGCCGTTGATCCCCTCCCAGCCGCCGTCGCCGGTGGGGCGCAGCCGGGTGCCGTTCCCGCCGGACAACGGGGTCAACTCCATGAAGCCGTCAGCCTGTGGGCGTAGCAGGTAAGGGGCTGGCCCCCAATACCACGGGCCGGCGAGATCCAGTAGCTGCGGGTCGATCGAGGGCAGTGGACGCCACGGGGCCGGGACCCGCGGCTCCCGCTCGGCAACCGTCTGCAGCAGGTCAGCGGCGAGACCACCGGCGGACAGGCCGGCGGTCACGTTGGCCATCACGACCGCGCCTAGGGCGTCATCGGGGCTAACCCACACGGTCGCGACGAAGCCCGGCATCGAGCCGGTGTGCCCGACCAGCAGCCGACCGTCGCGGCGCAGCAGCTGCATGCCGAGCCCGTAACCGATGTGCCAGTCCGTCGCCTCAGGCGGGCTCGTCGGGTTACGCATCTGCGCGACGGTGTCCGGATGCAGCACCCGATTGTCGCCGTCGATGAGGAACGCGGCGAACCGGGCCAGATCCGTCGTGGTCGACCACAACTGCCCGGCAGGCGCCATCAGACCGGTGTCCACGGCAGGCTCCGCCAGCAGCACATCGGCCCACGGATGCACCGCCCAACCCGTGGCGTGCGGCGCGACCGGCAGCAGGGTGGTACGGGTCATCGCGAGCGGCTCCAGCACCTCACGCCGCAGCACCCCACCCCACGCCTGGCCACGAACCCGCTGCACCAGCGCGCCGAGCAGCGCATAGCCGGGATTGGAGTAGTGGTGGCGCTGTCCGGCCGGACCCACCAGCGGATCGCTGCCCAGCACGTCGGCCAGGTCGGGACGCAGCGTGCCCGGGGTTCGTTCCCACCACGGGCCGGGCGCATCAGCGATCAGCCCGGCGGTGTGCGCCAGCAGGGCACCGATCGTGGCCTCACCCGTCGGCGTGCCGGGCAGATGCTTCCCCAACGGGTCGGTGAGCGCGAGTCGCCCCTCGTCGCGCAGGCGAAGCACCAGCACCGCCAGGAACGTCTTGGTGATCGAACCGATCCGGTACTGGACATCGCCGTCGGGCACCTGGCCGTCCACCGTGCCCCACCCGCCCTGCCATACCGGACGGGCATCACGCACCACGGCAGCGACCACCGACGGCGCCCGACCCGCTACCTGACCAGTGGCCAACCGATGCACCAGCGCACGTCGGGTCTCAGGCAGCAACGGCATCGATGACATGCGGGCAACCCTATCGGCCGGCCGTAACAATCCGACCCGCGTGGACCGGAGGACCGATGGCTGTCCATGGGCCAAGGCGCACCGCCGCGACGTCCGGATCTGCCGCTGATCGTGGAAGGCAGTTCACGCCGCATCCTGCCGTTGCCCACACTCGATATCATTCATTTTCGTGGATAGGCTTACGCTTGAACAGCGGGCAACAATGCTTCTTCGAGGCGGCGATGTCGACAAAGATGATCTACGCTTCTTCTTGTCGCGACTCTTGCAGATCCAAGAAGACCAGGGACGAGACGCCAGTCGAGCGGTGAAACGTGGAGTCGGCCTCGGGGCTGCATTCATCATCCTCACCTACAGCAACCTGCTGGAGGCCGAACTGCTGGGAATGAAGATCCAGGACATCTCCCCTTTGAGGCTTGTCATCCCGGTCGCCATGATGCTCATGGCTCTCCGCGCCGTCACCGTCCTGCAACTTTCCGTCTTCTATCGCCGCATCTTCCGCGAGGTGGCCGGCAAGCACCTACCGAACTGGGAGGCGTCCGGGCTGGTGCCCCTGCTCAGCCCATGGAACGGCCCGATGTCGACTCATGCCAGCCCCACACGCCTCGACATCCATGAGCACCCTGGAGTTGACCGCTTGCACCAGGCGATGAGAATGGTTGATACTTGGGCGGGAATCGCCGCTCTCGCGGGTTTTCAATTATACGCATTCGTCATCCTGTTCCACGATCCGAGAGTCCCGACCATCGCGACCGTGACATCTCTTGCCATATCGCTGGCTCTGATGTTGTATGTTGCCGCCTACCTGTTGTTCGTCAAGCTGAGCAGGCACCATTGATGGTCGCTTCGCTCTGACTGACGATGTTCAAGGCCAGTCTTCTTCCGACCACCTATCGGCCCTTGGGATGGCAGAACCATCCACTCCCCTCGGCGTTACCGCCAACGTGAGGCAAGGTCACACCCTTCGGCAGAACCCTTGAGTACCCCACCGACGGCCCGGACAGGACGAGGACAAGCGGCTGGGGCATCCGAGTCGGTACCTGTGGTTCTTGACGGCCACGCAGGTGCTTGCAATCGTCAGCAGGTGACCGTTCCCAGTGACCGGCTTAACGTCAAGGTTTTCCTCAGCCACCGCTACCGGTCGCCTGCGGTGAACCTGCAGTTCTTCGACCTGATTGACCAGGTCGCCGATGTTCAGTTCGAGGTCGACCGAGGGCTGAAGGCCACGAGCACGACCCGCTTGGAACGCATGATCCGCGACGTCGAGGTCTTCGCTGGCATCTACTCGCTGAGCGACGATCCGTTTGAGCATCTGCCGGCCGCAGATCTGGTGCGGGCCACCCGGTACTTCAAGCTCGAGCTCGACATGGCGATGCGCTACCGCAAGCCGTCGATCCTGTTCATCGACCGCCGGTTCGGCAACAGACTGCAGGGGCCGCCGGGCGCCGTCAGCCTCCGCTACTCGGCGCAGGAGATCCTCAGCCAAGGCATGGAGACGGCACGGCGGCATCTTCGCAACGAGTTCGCCATGTTCTGCCGATCGATCGGCAACCACACCCAGAAGCTCCCGGCGCGCGACGCCGCCGCGGTCGGATTGCTTGTACCGCCAACGGGCGGCGCGCGAGACGCTGCCGCAGCCGCCGTCGAGGCGTTCAACTATGCGGTGGAAGTCCTGCCCTGGCCTATTGCCCTCGACGGTGGCTTCACCGCGCAGCTCCAGAGGTGCGACTGGGTACTGGCCGACATGAGCCAACCGTCGGCCGCGGCCGCAGTGGCGTTCCTGCGGGGCCATGGGATACCTGTCCTGCGGATTGGGCCGATGGATGGACCACCGGACGTCGCAACCGAAGAACTGGTCTACGGCGAACTCGCCTCACACTACACAAAGGACCTTATTCGGTGGAGCGAGCCGGAACTTCTCCAAGTTGCCTTAGAGGAACGGATCGGGCAGATCACAGGTGAGCCAAGTCTGATCGACAATCGGATCGACGCCCAGGATTATTTTCGATCGGCTGCCAAGCTGAACCACCTCGTGTTCCTCAGCTACGCGAAGGAAGATCACGAGTACGCCGATCGAATCGGCGCCGAGCTCGGTAACGCTTTCCAGGAAGTCTTCGACTACCGGAAGCCGGCCGCGATACCGCACGGCGCACGATGGCTCGACCACATGCTGGCCAGCTTGGCGACGGCCGCGATCGGAGTGCCCCTGCTGTCGCCGAACTATGTCGCGAGCTCTTACTGCATGGAAGAAGGGCGACGGATGATGGATGCCGCTCTCAGCGGTCGAATGCGGGTCTTTCCGGTGCTGCTCGCCGACTCGGGCGTGGATCTGTTCAGCCAGCTGGAATACCGTCGCGCCACTCGGATGTCTCCGACCAAGATCGTTGCCGGCATCGCGCGGGAGGTGGCATGAGCGCGCCGACGGTGGCTGCAGTGGGCAGCCTGGCGACAGGGCGCTCCTACGATCCACCGCTGCGTGACGTGGCGGTCGCCGCCCGCGCCGCCGAGGAAATCGGGCGGGAGCTGGCACAGCATGGATGCCGGCTGGTGGTCTTCAGCAGCGACGACGGCTTCGTCGAGTCCGCCGTAGTGCGCGGTTACGCCGAGTCCGGCCAGGCGAGGCCGGGAGCCATCGAGGTGCGCGGTCCGTATCGGGCTGATCCCATAGATTTTCCCGAAGCGCGATCCAACCCCGAACTCTTCGACGCGCGACCCGAGCCCACATCCGACTGGGAGGTCTCGTTCTACCGTGCACTGCTGCACGTCGATGCGGTTCTGCTCATCGGCGGAGGACGGTCGACGTTCATCGCCGGGCTCATTGCGCTGTCCCGACGAGTCGCAGTCGCGCCGATCGGCACGTTCGGGGGTGCTGCCGAAAAGGCGTGGCAACGTATGCACGGTGAGCCGGACGCCGCGTCTGAGCAAGACTTGTCGGCGATGGTGTCCAGGTGGCGTTCTGGCTCAGCAGAAGTCGTCGTCGCGTCACTGCTACGGCAGCACGAACGGCGCTTGAGCGAGCAGAGACAGATGCAGCGTCAGACAACCGCCGAGACGCGCCGTCGCGCATGGAGCCTGTTGTCCGCGTTGATCTTCCTGGCGGCGGGTCTCGCCACGCTGCCTGCGGCCACGGCGTGGCAGCCCGGCACCTGGGTGGCGGTGAGTCTGCTCGTCTTCGGACCGCTGTGCGCGGCGGTGTCCGGGGCGCTGATCCGCAACGTCTTCGACGAGGTCGGCGAGTGGCTGCGCGCTGCGGTGTCCGGCGCTGCCGCTGGTGGGCTGTCCGCTGTCCTCTTTCTCGCGGCGCAGCTCACCACCAACCCGAATCTGCTTCAGGGAGACAGCGCCGCTCGTCTCGGATACTTCGTCGTGCCAGTCGGGTTCGTTGCCGGGCTCGCCTTCGACGCTGTGCTGACGAAGCTCCGCGGCACCGACGTGGTGAAGACTCACCCGGTCGATGCCGCAACGCCGTGACAGCGCAGCGCAGCACCCGGTAGCCGGACTCCCGACAGGCCATACCCGCAGATGGTCGTTGGGGCCGGATCGGGCAGGGTGAAGCAGCGGTCCTGCACGGTGGCCTCGGTGGTGTGTCCCGGCCCAGGCCGACACTGCCCAGTGCGGCGCAGCCGTCGTTCACCGAGCGGAAGCCCGGCGACCTGCCGGTCCCGCGCCGGGCAAGCCGGCACGGGACCAGGGGGTACCGGAGGGTCAGTTCGCGCAGACGGCGTACGCGCGAACCTTCCAGTTGCTGCTGAAGCCGTCCTCGTCCTCCATGGCACGGACGGTGACGACGGTCGAGGTCGTGGCCCGCATCTCGGTCAGGCGCACCTGGCCATCGCCGCCGAGGATCTCGCCGCCCACCCCGTGCACGCGCGTGCCCGTCGGGCAGGTGGCGGTGACCGACCGGACGGATTCGGAACTGTAGACACTGTCGTTGATCACACGCTGCTCGCCGGGCAGCGGGTCGGCGCAGATCGCGGTGGCGTCCAGCCACCAGGTGTCGGTGAAGCCGGTGCCGTCCTCGGCACCCGCCACCACGACGCTCTTCTGGTGGATGCGCAGATCCTCGAGGACGACTTCGCTGTTCGACGCCCCGACGACCGCGCCACCGACGCCGATGGCGTGCTTGCCCTCCGGGCAGGACTTCTCGAACCAGTTCGAGGTGCCGAAGCTGGGCGTCGAGCTGCCGGAGACAGTCACCAGGCCCGCGGGCGGCGTGGCGCACACCGCGCTCGCCGTGACCGCCCAGTTGCCGGCGACGCCGTTCTCGTCCTCACGGCCGGTCACCGAGTACGCGTCCCCGCCGATCAGCGGCCGCATGATGTCCATGCCGACCTGCCCGAGGCCGGAACCGGTGATCGCGCCGCCACCGCCGATGACCTTGGTGCCGGCCGGGCAGGTCGCGCTCTGCGACTTCGCGACACTGTTGCTGGGACCGGTCGTCGTCTTGATGCTCAGGCCGGGGATCGCCGCCGCCGGTACGGTGAGGGCCAGTTGGCCGAGTACGAGCGCGCTCAGCGCGGCTCCGCCGACGACGGACGTCCGACGCGACCACGGGTTCCGGTTCGATCCTTTTCGCATGATGTCTTCCTCACGTGAGGCTGTTCGGCTGCGATTGACATCGGTAGGAGCGCCGTCGGGTCGGGATGCCAACAGAAAGTTCGAAGAGAAAAGCTCTGCGGTTCTAATTGACCCGTTGACGAGCAGCGGGAGACACGGTTGGACACGGCGGCGTGCGAGGACACCGCACTGGTCGAGGCGATGCGCCGCGGTGAGCGGGCCGGGCTGGAGGGCATGTACCGGCGGTACGCCGACCGGCTGTACACGTACGCCCGAACGATGGTGCGCGACCCGGAGGCCGCCGCAGACGCCGTCCACGACGCGTTCCTCACCGCCGGCCAACGCATCGACCAGCTCCGGAAGTCCGACCGGCTACGCTCCTGGCTTTACGCGATCGTGCGCAACGAATGTCTCCGGCAGCTCCGGGAGCGGTCCCGCTCCCTGCCGCTGGACGAAGCCGATGAGCCGGTGGTCGACGCCGACGACCCGGCCACGGGCGTGAACGCCGAGCAGGTACGCGCGCTGGTGCACACCGCGGTCGCCGCACTGAACCCCGGCGACCGGGAAGTGGTCCACCTGGCCATCCGCCACAACCTGTCGACCGCCGACATCGGCGCGGCTCTCGGGGTGCCCGCCAACCATGCGCACGCCCGCTTGTCGCGGGCCCGCTCGCAACTCGAACGAGCGCTGGGGGCGCTGCTGGTGGCTCGCACCGGAGCCCGGGACTGCCCGACTCTCGCCGGCCTGATCGACGGCTGGCAGGGTCGGCTCACCCCGACCCTGCGCAAACGGGTCTCGCGGCACATCGAGAGCTGCGCGGTGTGTGGCCTGCTCCGGCGGGAACACCTCAACCCGGCCGCCCTGCTGTCGGCGTACACGGCACCGGCCTTCCTGGTTGTCACCGACACGGTGTGGCCGAGACTGGCAGAGGTCTACGGGACCGCTGTCCCGACCGATCCGGCGGGTGCGGTCACGGCCGGCCCGACGGCCGATCCGGCGCTGGTGGTCGACGAACCATCCGGGTCGCAAGACGGTGGCCCGGCAACCGAGCGGGCGTCGGTAGCCGACGAACCATCCGGGCCGGCGGGTCGTAAGGGCGAGGGGCCCACGACGGCAGGCGGCGGTGCCGTAGCGTCGGACGGGGCTGCGGTGCCGCATGGCGCTGCGCACGCGGTACGGCCGACCTCGTCGGCGAAGCGCGACCGGCGCCGTCGGCGGCTGGCCGGGGCGACCGCCCTGCTGGCCCTTCTCACCGCGTTCGGCACCTGGGCGCTGCTGTCGGAACGCGGGACCACCGTACGGGACGGAGCCGGCAAACCGGCGTCCCGGACGCTCGAATCACCGACCGGCAAGGTGGCATCCGCCTCCGCGCCGCCGTCCGCTGCGGAAGCCGAGACGCCGGCCGCCGATCCGCCACCGACCGCCGCCGCCGATCCGAGGGCTGGGAACCGGATCGTGCCGTCGGACGACGCCGAGGCCACCCGGACCGATGCGCCCGAGACCGCGCCCGGTGGCGTCGCACCGGCGCCGACCGTGGCACCGACCAGACCTCCGACCGCGCCCCGGCCGACGGCCGCAACGCAGATCGCCGCGCCGTTCACGGTCTCCGTCACCGCTCACGTACGGTGCGGCTCGGACACGTACAGCCTCGTGGTGCAGGCCACCGGCAGTGCCGCGCTGCGCGGCGCCGAGGTCAGCTGGACACCCGACGGGGGCAGGACGTCGGTCCGGGCCCTGACGGTGGACGGATCGGTCGCGCAGGGGACCGTCGGACAGTTGCGCGCGTCGGCGCTGACCTGGTCGGTGCGGGCGACGGCGGTGGACGGCCGCACGGCGCAGAGCCCGAGCTACCCGGTCGCCCGCCCGTGTGTCCGGCCGGGATGACCGGGGACGGCCGTGGGTGGTCTGCGGCGCTGGTCACAAGGGCTGCTGGATCACCTTTAGTCGGCCGAAGGCGGCCAGTCCTTCCAGGCCGCCCTCGTAGCCGTACCCGCTGAGGCCCCGCCCGGACAGGGGTGACATCGGGTCGGCGCCGGTGGCGCAGTTGACCGACACCCGGCCGACGTTCAGTCGTCGCGCCAGGGCGGTGGCCCGCGCCTGGTCGCCGAAGACGAAGGCACCCAGGCCGAAGGGGGTTCCGTTGGCCGTCGCCACCGCCTGATCCTCGTCGGTGAAACTGAGGACCGGTGCGATCGGGCCGAAGGGTTCCTCGTGGAGCAGCCGGGACTCAGCCGGGACGTCGGTCAGGACGGTGGCCGGGTAGTACCAGCCCGGTCCGGGTGGCACCCGACCGCCGGTGATCACGGTGGCGCCCCGCTCGACGGCGTCGCGCACCAGGGTGTGTACCTCGTCCCGGCGGGCCTCGGTGTGCAGGGGACCCATCGTGCCGCCGGGCCGGTGGTCCAGGTCGGGGACCGCCGCGCTGAACCGGTCGACGAACTCGGCGTGGATCCGCTCGTGGACCAGGAACCGGCTCGGTGCCGCGCAGCTCTGCCCGGCGGAGCTGAACTTCGAGGAGACCAGGGCGGGTACGGCGGTGGCCAGGTCGGCGTCGTCGAGGAGGATGGCGGGAGCGTGGCCGCCCAGTTCCAGGACGCAGTCCGCCAGTCGCCCGGCCGCCTCGGCGGCGACCAACTGGCCGGTGCGGTGGGAGCCGGTGAAGGTGATGAGTGGGAACTCGGGTCGGGCCACCAGGGCCGCCGAGCCGACCGGGTCGGTGAAGACCACCTGCAGGACGTCGGCCGGCAGGCCGGCCTTGGCGGCCAGGTCGGCGATCTCGCGTACCACCGAGGGGGTCGTCTCCGGTGCCTTCACCACGACGGTGCAGCCCATCGCCAGGGCGGGAGCCAGCTTGCGGGCGAGGATGACCGCGGGGAAGTTGCTGGCCAGGATGGCCAGGACGGGGCCGACCGGGTCGACCAGGACCTGTCGGTGCAGTCCGTCGCCGCCTGAGATCGTGCGTCCGGCGGTCGCTTCGGTGGCCGCGGCGGCGGTCCACCCGAAGGTCGCCGCCGCCCGGTCCAGCTCGGCTTCGGCCTGGGCCAGGGTCTTGCCGGTCTCCAGGGCGAACCGCGTCCCCAGGTGGGCGGGGCGCGCTGCGATCAGTCGGGCCAACTCCGTCAGGATGGCGCACCGGGTGTCCACCGGGACGGCGGACCACCCGGGCAGCGCCGCTGTCGCGCGGTGCGCGATCTCGGGTACGTCGTGCGAGGTGAGGAGTGGGATGTGACCGACCACCTCACCGGTTCGGGGGTCGTGGACAGCCGACATCGTCTTCCTCACCTCTTCGACGACCGTTCTGGACAGTGGGAACCGGCTCTCGGGTCAGCTCCAGGTGACCACGTTCTGCGGGTCCGCGTACGCCATCATCGCGGCCAGGGTGGTGCGGGTCTGCCGCTCGGTGGTGTTCGGTTCGACCGCGTGGACGTGGGCGCCGTTGAACACGTACACGTCACCGGCGTGCACGTCGATCCACTTGGACTCGACATCGACCAGGCACTCGGCCGGGTACGGCGAACCGGTGTACTCCACGCCGAGGCGGCGCTTGCTCTCCAGGTCCGGCTGAATGTTCCAGTAGACGAGCCGACCCCCGCCGCCCTCGTTCTCCAGGCAGATGTTCAGCGCGGCGATCGGGTTGCCGAACACCTTGTTGCGCTCGAAGTCGGCCATCTGCGGGTCGGAGCACTGCGAGTCGTCGTCGTGCGGCTCCAGGGCGAAGGCTCCCCGGCCGTGCCAGGAGCGGAACAGGGCGATCGCCGCGCTGCGTCCCTCGTGTTCGGCGGGCCGGACGACGGCCCCGCGCCTGGCCAGGGAGGCACCGAGCCCGGCGTAGAACTGCTTCATCGGGTCGTTCGGCACGTCCAGCAGGTCACGCAGGATCGGGTTGGCCTCCTCGGCCTCGTCCAGGTACTGCTTGGTGGGCTTGTTCCAGGTGTACGCCCCGATGTAGTAGCCGGGCGCCTCGACGCCGCGGACCTTACGGTCGGGGCTGTTCCAGAAGCGCTGGGAGATGTTCTCGGCGACCTCCGGCGGGACCATGCCACGGAACATCACCCCGGCGACCTTGCCGTCCAGGACGTCGAGGACGGCTTCCGGGTCGAACCTGTCGTATTCCCGGAAGGTGAAGTAGTCCTTGTTTCCGGACCAGCCGGTAACGGGCCGCAGGCCCAGCGAGCTCGTCATTGTTCTTACTCCTCGACTGTGGGTGACGACGGGGTCGGTCAGGGGGTGGGGGTGGGGGTGGGGTGATCCGGTGCGGGGCGCCGGGGATCAGTCCCAGGGGTTGTTGCCGGCGGTGCTGGTGGTGGGCGACGGGGACGAGGTGACGACCGGAGAGGAGGCCGGGGTCGTGGTGTCGGCCTGCGCCATCGAGGCACCGAAGAGGACGAGGGCTGCGGTCGTGGCGGCGAGAGCGAAAAGCTTGACGGTGCGGCCCATTGTCGGCTCCTTTTTCGGTGTTTCCCTGTGGCGTTGAAATGAAGCTAACGACGGGCGGAATCCTGGCCTTATCTCCGCGGCTATCTCGGCGCTATCACCTCCTTTCCCGGCGACCAGCCGCGGGGAGTCGCCGACCGGAACGCCGGGGACACGGGCGCTGCGGTCGCACGAGGACGGTGATGTAGCTGCTGCGAGGGTGCCGGGACAACTGCCGCTCGGAAGCGCCGACCGCGGGTTCACTGGCAACACGACCCAGCAGGGCGTGGCCGCCGGTAGCCGGCTGGCTCACCGGACGACAGAAGAGGAGGGGTGACCTTGTCGGCGAATGTCGAGTACGAGAGCACCACCAGGACGGCCGTCATCGCCGGACTCGGTGCGTATGTACCGGATCAGGTGGTCAAGAACGAGGAGATAGCCGACCGGCTCGGCGTCACCACGGACTGGATCCGCGACCGCACGGGAATCGAGCAACGGTTCATCCTGGAGCCGGGTCAGGCCACCTCGGATCTGGCCGTGGAGGCGGGCCGACGGGCCCTCGACTCCTGCGGCAACCCGGACATCGACTTCCTGATCCTGGCCACCTGCACCCCGGACCACCTGTTCCCGTCGACCGCGCCGTCGGTGGCCAGCCGGCTTGGGTTCAAGGGGATCGCCGCCTTCGACCTCAACGCCGCCTGCTCCGGGTTCGTCTACGCGCTGTCGGTCAGCACCGGGATGCTCGCCACCGGGGCGTACCGCACGGGTCTGGTCATCGGCGCCGACGCGATCTCGTCGATCCTCAACCACGACGACGAGATCACCGGGCCGATCTTCGGTGACGGTGGTGGCGCCGTGGTCGTGCGGGCCGGCCACCTCGGCGAGACGGGCAGTGTCTCCGTGCAGCAGCTCGGCAGCGACGGTGACCTGCTGGACATCATGAAGACGCCGGCCGGTGGTTCACGCCAACGCGCCGCGGGGGTCCCCGTCGACGTCGCCAACAGCTACTTCACCATGTCCGGCCGGGCCGTCTACAAGCATGCGATCAACAAGATGAGCACGGTCTCCCGGTCGGTGCTGCAGCGGATGGGCTGGACCCCCGACGACGTCGACTGGCTCATCGCCCACCAGGCCAATCAGCGCATCCTCGCCGCCACCGCCAAGGAGATCGGGATCCCCGCCGAGCGCGCAGTGATCAACGTCGACAAGGTGGCGAACACCTCCGCCGCCTCCATCCCGCTGGCCATGGTCGACGCCGTGGACTCCGGCGCGCTAAACGCCGGCGACAAGGTGCTGCTAGCAGCGTTCGGCGGCGGCGCCACCTGGGCGGCGGCCGGCCTCACCTGGCCGGAGCTGACCTTGGCTCCGACGCAGACGGTCCGCTGAGCCGACCGTCACTCAAGGACCGACGCACCGAGGTCGGTCGTACCACCGAACACCTGAGTAGGCACTCCCCCACAGTTGCCCGAGAAGGAGCAGATCATGCCCAACACCCTGGAGAAGGTCAGCGAGATCGTCCTGGAGGAGGCACCGGAGCTCACCGTCACCATCGGCCCGGACCTGCGGTTCAGCCAGGACCTCGGCATCGACTCCCTGACCTTCGTCGACATCCTCGTCAAGGTCGAGAAGGTGTTCGACGTCGAGTTCAGCGACAGCGAACTCGCCTCCATGCAGAGCATCCAGGACATCCTCGATCTCGTGGAACAGAAGACGGTGTGACCTGGTTTCCCGGCACCGTCCACCGCAGGCCGCAGTTCCCTCGGTGACCCACCGCGCGTTTCGCACACATCGAAGGCGGTCGCGGTGGACGGTCGCCGGGTCGTCCGTCCGTTTCCGCGCAGCGCGTCCAGATGGGGGTTCCACCATGTCCGATCCGTCCACCGGCTCGCGACCGCTCAACGCGGCGCAGCTGGGCGTCTGGTACGCCCAACGGATCGATCCGAGCAATCCGGTCCACAACATGGGCGGCTACCTGGAAATCCAGGGCCGGCTCGACCCGCAGGCACTGATCGCCGTGTTGTGCGCGATGGTCCGCGAGGACGAGACGTTGCGGCTGCGCTTCACCGAGGTCGACGGCGCACCGAGGCAGCAGGTCGGACCGGTACCGGATTTCACCCCCCGGCTGGTGGACCTGAGCGCCGAGCCCGATCCATGGGCCGTGGCGCTGCGGCACATGCACGACGACCTCAACCAACCCCTCGACCTGGAGCACGACCGCCTGTTCCTGCACGAGATCTACCGGCTCGGCCCGGAGCACTTCCTGTGGTATCTGCGGGCGCACCACCTCATCCAGGACGGCTACAGCGCGACGATCATCCGGCGGCGGGCCGCCGAGCTGTACACCGGGCTGGTGACCGACGGTGGTGCGACCGGTGCACCGCTGGGCTCGTTCACCGCCGTGCTCGACAGCCAGGACCACTACATCGGCTCCCGGGCCCAGCAGCGTGACGCCGCCTACTGGCGCACGTTGATGGCCGACGTGGCGCACGCGCCACCCACCCCGGCAGGTAAACCCGCCAACCGGGTCACCCGGCAGGTGACTCGGCTGGACGAGCCGGGATTCGCCCGCCTCCGCCAGTTCGCGCAGCGGGCCGGCACCACCTGGCCTCAGGCCCTCATCACCGCCGCAGTGCTGCACCGGCGGATGTGGACCGGTGACGACGATGTGCTGCTCGGCCTGCCGCTGCCGGGACGGTTGGACCCCCGGTCGACCGTCACCCCCGGGATGATGGCGAACATCCTCCCGTTTTACTACCGGGTCGACCCGACGCGGTCCGCGGAGCACCTGGCGGCCCGGGTCGCCAAGCAGGCCCTGCGCGCCCAGTGGCACCAGCGATACTCCGCCGATGACCTGCGACGCGACCTGAACTGGCCCGCTGATCAGGGGCGTCACTTCGGACCCGTGATCAACTTTGTGGTCGGGGACGAGCATGACGACTTCGCGGGCCTGCCGACCCGCTACCACCACCTGTCCACCGGCGGCACGATGGAGGACGTGGGGTTGACCGTCACCCACCATCCCGAGGGCGGTCTGCGGATCGAGGTCAGTACCGACACCGCGTTCATCCAGACCCTGGACCTCGACGCGTACCAGCGCACCTTCCACCGGATCCTGGCGAACATGACCGCCCGCCCCGGCATCACGGTCGCCGAGATCGAGGCCCTGGACGCGGCGGAACGCGATCTGGTGCTGCGGGAGTGGAACACCACCGCCGTACCGGTGGCGGACCGGTCGTTGGCGGACCTGTTCACCGCGCAGGCGGCGGCGTGCCCGCAGGAGCCGGCCCTGGTCTGCGGCGAGGACGTCCTGTCCTACGGGGAACTGGCACAGCGGTCCGGGCGGCTGGCAGACCATCTGCGGTCGATGGGGGTCCGCCGGGGTGACGTGGTCGGGGTGCTGCTGGAGCGCGACATCGACTTCGCGGTCGCGGTGATCGCGGTGACCCGCACCGGTGCGGCCTATTCGATCCTGGATCCGGATTTTCCCGACGAGCGGCTGGCCCTGGTCCTGCGGGAGACGGACGCCTCGGCGTTGGTGACCCGCGAGGCGTTGGCGTCCCGGGTCGACGTGGCCTGCCCGATGGTCCGGGTGGACACCGATGCCGCGACCATCGCCGCTCGCGGCACCCTCGATCCGCAGCCGCACATCGACCCGGGCGACGTGGCGTGCGTGATGTTCACCTCCGGGTCGACCGGCACCCCCAAGGGGGTGTTGGCGCCGCACCGGGCCCTGGTGGGCACCGTGCAGGGTCAGCGGTACGCGACCTTCGGCCCCGGCGAGGTGTTCCTGCAGTGCTCACCGGTGTCGTGGGACGCCTTCTCCTTGGAGTTCTGGGGGGCCCTGCTGTTCGGCGGGGTGTGCGTCCTGCATCCCGGGCAGCGACCCGACCCCGCTGTGATCGCCGCCCTGGTGCCGCAGCACGGGGTCTCCATGCTCCAGCTGTCCTCCGGTCTGTTCAACGTCCTGGTCGACGAGTATCCCGAGGTCTTCGCCGGGGTCCGGGTGGCCTTCACCGGAGGTGAGCCCTCCTCCGGACCGCATGTCGCCCGGGTGTCGGCCCGCCACCCGCACCTGAGGGTGGCCAACGCCTACGGGCCTGCGGAGTCGATGGGCTTCACCACGACCTTCGATGTGCCGGCGGACTTCACCGGCGTGGGTGTCCCGGTGGGCCGGGCGGTGACCAACAAGCGGGCGTACGTGCTGGACAGTCACCTGCGACCGGTGCCGCCCGGTGTCGCGGGCGAGATCTACCTGGCCGGGGTCGGGCTGGCCGACGGCTACCTCAACCAGCCGGCGCTGACCGCACACCGGTTCGTCGCGGACCCCTTCGGGGGCGACGGGCAACGGCTGTACCGCACGGGCGACCTGGCCCGCTGGTCGACCGACGGACAGTTGGAGTTCGTCGGCCGGATCGACGGCCAGGTGAAGGTACGCGGCTTCCGGGTGGAACCCGGCGAGGTCGAGGCGGCCCTGCTGGGTCACGCCGACGTCGCGCAGGCCGTGGTGCTGGCCTCGCCGGACGGCAACGGCACCCTGCGCCTGGTCGGGTACGTGGTGGCGAGGACCACCGGTGTCGACGGAGCCGCCCTGACGGGGTGGTTGCGCCAGCGGCTGCCGGAACACATGGTGCCCGGTGCCGTGGTGATGCTGGACCGGATCCCGTTGACCGCCAACGGCAAGGTCGACCGGCGGGCCCTGCCGGAGCCGGACTTCGGTGCCCTCCCGACGACCTCCCGGCGGGCCCCCCGGGACGCCCGGGAGGAGATCCTGTGCGGCCTCTACGCCGAAGTCCTCGGAATCACCGAGGTCGGGGTGGACGACAGCTTCTTCGACCTGGGCGGGCACTCGCTGCTCGCCGCCCGGCTAGCCGCTCGGGCGCGGGCCGTACTCGGCGTGGAGTTGAGCATCCGCGAGATCTTCCAGTCCCCCACGGTCGCCGCCCTCACCGCCGGCCTGCCCGCCACCGGTACGGCCCGCACCCGACCCGCCCTCGTCGCCACGGCACACGGCGACCAGCCGCCGCTGTCGTACGCCCAGCGCCGCCTCTGGCTCATCGACTCGTTGGAGGGGCCCGGCACCACGTACAACGTGCCGATGGCCTTCCACCTGCGCGGGGCCCTCGATGTCGACGCCCTCACCGCGGCGGTCGGCGACCTGGTCGACCGGCACCAGGTGCTGCGGACGGTCATCACCGCGGTCGACGGCCAGCCGTACCAGCGGATCCTGGCATCGGCGCCGGTGGTCGTGACCCGGCGCGCGGTGGCCTCGGACGAGTTCGAGCGGCAGCTCACCGCCGCCGCCGGACACGTCTTCGACCTGGCCGCCGAACCGCCGCTACGGGTCACCCTCTTCGAGCGCGGCGACGACGGGTACGTGCTGCTGATCCTGCTGCACCACATCGCCACCGACGGTCAGTCGCTGCGTCCCCTGCTCGATGATCTGGCCACCGCGTACGCCGCCCGATGCCACGGCCAGGCCCCCGACTGGACCCCCCTGCCGGTGCAGTACGCCGACTACGCGCTCTGGCAACGGGCCGTGCTCGGCGACCGCGACGACCCGGACAGCACCCACCACACCGATCTGCGCTTCTGGCGTCAGGCCCTCGCCGGGCTGCCCGAGGAGACCCTGCTGCCCCTGGACCGGCCCCGGCCGGCGGTCGCCGACCACCACGGCGGGGCCGTGCCGGTACGGATCGACCCTGCCCTGGCGCGTCGGGTCCGCGAGGTGGCGCGGGAGCAGCGCTGCACCGCCTTCATGGTGCTTCAGGCCGCACTGGCCCTGACCCTGCGCCGCTACGGTGCCGGCACCGACATCGCCATCGGCACCCCGGTCGCCGGCCGCTCCGACGAAGCCCTGGCCCCACTGGTCGGCTTCTTCGTCAACACGGTCGTGTTGCGTACCGACACCTCCGGCAACCCCTCCTTCGCCGACCTGCTGGTGCGGGTACGCGGTGCCGACCTGGACGCCTTCGCCCACCAGGAGCTTCCGTTCGACCTGCTGCTGGAGGAGCTCAACCCGGTACGCACACTGGCCCGGCACCCGCTGTTCCAGATCTGCCTGGGCTTCGACGACGCCACCGACGCCGAGCTGAACCTGCCCGGTCTGCGCGGTGAGCGCGGCAATGTCGTCGTCACCGGCGCGGCCAAGTTCGACCTGGAGTTCCTGCTGCGCGACGAGGGCGCCGACGGCATCGGCGGCGGCCTGATCTACCGCACGGCCATCTTCGACGAGGCAACGGTCGAACGGCTGCTCGCCGCCCTGGAACGCACCCTGCGGCAGGTGCTCGCCGATCCGTCCCGCCCGGTCGAGGAGGTCGACGCCCTTGATCCGGTGGAGCGGTCGGCCGTGCTGCACGACTGGAACACCACCGCCGTCGAGGTCGACGACGACTCGCTGGCCGCCCGGTTCGCCGCCCAGGTGGCGGCCGACCCGCGCGCGGTGGCGCTGCGTCACGAAACCTCCGCCCTGACCTACCACGAGCTGGATGCGGCGGCGAACCGGTTGGCCCGGCACCTGAGCGCGGCCGGGGTGCGTCGTGGCGACGTGGTCGGGATCCTGCTGGACCGGGGCATGGAGTTCGCGGTAGCGGTCGTCGCGGTCGTGAAGACCGGTGCGGCGTACGCCGTGCTGGACCCGGAGTTCCCGGACGAGCGGCTGCACCGGACGGTCGCCGAGACCGGCGCCACCGCGCTGGTCAGCCGCGCCGCGCTGGCCGCTCGGATCACCACCGACGCGCCGGTGGTGCGGGTGGACACCGACGCCGCACTGATCGCCGCCCGGCCGGCCACCGACCCCGGTGCCCCGGTCGGCGCGGACGACGTGGCGTGCGTGATGTTCACCTCCGGATCCACCGGTACCCCGAAGGGCATCCTGACCTCGCATCGCGCCCTGGTCGGCACCCTCGCCGGTCAGCGCTACACCGACTTCGGCCCGGATCAGGTGTTCCTCCAGTGCTCACCGGTGTCCTGGGACGCCTTCTCGCTGGAGTTCTGGGGAGCCCTGCTCTTCGGCGGTACCTGTGTGCTGCAACCCGGGCAACGCCCCGAACCCGCCCTGATCGCCACCCTCGTACGCGAGCACGGCATCACCATGCTGCAACTCTCCTCCGGCCTGTTCAACCTGCTGGTGGACGAGTATCCGCAGGCCTTCGACGGGGTCCGGTACGCCTTCACCGGCGGGGAGACCTCCTCGGTCGGGCATGTGGCCCGGATTCTGGCCCGCTACCCGGACCTGCGGGTCGGTAACGCCTACGGGCCGGCGGAGTCGATGGGGTTCAGCACCGTGTACCCCGTGCCCGGCGACCTCGCCGAGGCGAGCAGCCTGCCGGTGGGTCGGGCGGTGGCGAACAAGCGGGCGTACGTGCTGGACGACGGGCTGCGCCCGGCACCGGTCGGTGTGGTCGGCGAGGTGTACCTGGCGGGGATCGGCCTGGCCCACGGCTACCTCAACCAGCCCGGCACGACCGCGCAGCGGTTCGTGCCCGACCCCTTCGGCGACCCGGGCGACCGGCTCTACCGCACCGGGGATCTGGCCAGATGGACGGTCGAGGGGCAACTGGAGTTCGCCGGCCGCCTCGACGGCCAGGTGAAGGTACGGGGTTTCCGGGTCGAGCCCGGCGAGATCGAGTCGGTGCTGCGCGGCCACGACCAGGTTGCCCAGGTCGCCGTGGTCGCCGGACCCGACCCGACCGGGACGATGCGACTGATCGCCTACGTCGTCGGGGACGCCGACCCGAGCGGACTGCGACCGTGGCTGCGGGAGCGGCTGCCCGAGCACATGGTGCCCGCCGCCGTGGTCGCGCTGGACCGGATGCCGTTGACCCCCAACGGCAAGCTGGACCGGCGGGCCCTGCCGGAGCCGGAGTTCACCGCCGTCGCCGGGACCGGTCGGGCGGCCCGCGACGCCCGCGAGGAGATCCTCTGCGGGGTGTACGCGGAGATCCTCGGCGTGCCCGCCGTCAGCATCGACGACAACTTCTTCGACCTCGGCGGCCACAGCCTGCTAGCCGCGAAACTCGCCGCCCGCGTCTGCGCGATCCTCGGCACCCAACTCACCATCCGCGACATCTTCCAGGCCCCCACCATCGCCGCCCTCGCCGCGCAGCTGCCCTCGGCCGCACCGGCCCGCAGCCGCCCGACCCTGCGGCGACGTACCGAGGCGGGCAAGGCATTGCCGACCGGCCCGCAGAGCACCTGACCCATCCGCCCCTGAAGCAGTCCAGAAATGGAGCGCACCGTGGACCATGCCCCCTTCGACCCGGCCGGCGCGATGCCGGACCGGCATCCGTCGCCCGCCCCGGACGACGTCGTCTGGGTACTGCCCGGCGACGCCGGGGACGCCCCGCACCACACCTCGCTGCTGGTGCTGCCGCACTCCGGCGGCAACGCGCACGCCTACGCACCCTGGCGGGACCTGCTACCGGCGGGCGTACGCCTGCTCGTCGGGCAGTACCCCGGCCGGGGCGCCCGGTTCAGCGAGCCCCTGCCCGAGACGATGGCCGACCTGGTCGGCCCGGTCCTGGCCAGCCTGCCCGCCGACACCGAGGACCTGGTCGTGCTCGGGCACAGCATGGGTTCCCTGGTCGCGTACGAGGTGGCCCGGGCCCTGACCGAGGCCGGCCGCCCGCCCCGGGCCCTGATCGTCTCCGCCTGCCGGGCGCCGTTCCTGGTCAACCCGAGCCCGGTGCACCCGGAGCAGCTCGACGACGACGAGCTGGTCGCCGCGATCAAGGAACGGGGCGGTACGGAGAACGGCATCCTCGACGAGCCGGAGTTGCGGGAGCTGGTGCTGCCCTCGATCCGCGCCGACTTCGCCATCGACGACGCGTACCACAGCCCACCGGCGGCACCGTTGACCTGCCCGGTGGTCGTCTTCGGCGGCAGCACCGACCCGGTGGTGCCGGCCGAGGCCCTCAGCCGCTGGGCCGAGATCACCGATGGACCGGTCACCACCCAGGTGCTGCCCGGCGGCCACTTCTACTTCAACGACCAACTCGAAGCCTTTCTCACCCTGGTCACCGGTGTCCTCGACGGCTGCGCCGTCCGGCCGGAATTCGCCTGACCCACTCCACCTCGCTCAGGAGGATCTCGATGTCCCTCACCGTCCAAGCGCCCGTAGTCCCCCTCGACGTGCGCCACGAGCCGGGCAAGCCGGCCGTTCTCGTCACCCCGTCGTTCGACGACCTCGACGACGCCGTCGAGTGGCTCACCGTGCAGTGCGCGGCGATCCGCACCGAACTGCTCCGCGGCGGCAGCCTGATGATCCGTGGCCTGCCCGTCGGGGACACCTCCGACTTCGCCCGGGTCCGCGACGTGTTGATGCCGCAGCGCACCGGCTACCGGGAGAAGGCCACTCCGCGTACCGACTTCGGTCAGGGGGTCTTCTCCTCCACGGACCTGCCGGCCGCCCAGCCGATCCGGCTGCACAACGAGAACAGCTACACCCTCGACTTCCCCGGCACCCTGCTGTTCGGGTGCGTGACCGCGCCCGAGGAGGGGGGTGCGACGACCGTCGGCGACATGCGGGAGGCCCTGCGCCTGATGCCCGCCGACCTGCGGGAGCGCTTCGCCACGCACGGCTGGCTGCTGGTGCGCAACTACTCCGAGCTGGCCGGCCTGCCCTGGCAGACCAGTTTCGCCAGCGAGGACCCGGCTGACGTGCAGTCCTACTGCGACGAGAACGTGATCGGCTACGAGTGGCTCGACGAGGAGGAGTTGCGCACCCGGCAGCGCCGCTCGGCGATCATCACCCACCCGCTGACCGGCGAGCAGAGCTGGTTCAACCACTACGCCTTCTGGAACCGGTGGACCCTCGACGCGGACGTCCGCGACGTGCTGCTGGACACCTATGGCGACGAGGGGCTGCCGTTCGACACCTACGTCGGTGACGGCTCGGCGCTGACCCGGGAGGAGGTCGAGACCATCGCCTCGGTGTACGAGCAGGTGACCGTCCGCGAGACCTGGCAGGTCGGCGACCTGCTGATGGTCGACAACATCCTCAACGCCCACGGGCGGGAGGCCTTCTCCGGCGCCCGCAAGATCCTGGTGGCGATGGGTGACCCGGTCGCCCTGGCCGACTGCTCCCCGCAGACTCCCCCGTCCACCACCGTGTCGGACGGGAAGTGAGACGACGATGACCAGTGCGCTGATCAACCACCGGGTGGCCGAACCCAGCGTCACGGCGGCACCGGACCTGCTCGATCGGCTGGCCGGGGTGCCGGCCGACCGGGTGGCCGTCGTCTGCGGCGACACCAGCCTCACCTTCGGGCAGCTACGGGAGCGGGTAGGCCTCGTCGCCGGCCGGTTGGCCGCCCGCGGGGTCGGTCCGGAGAGCGTCGTAGCCCTCTGCCTGCCCCGGGGGGTCGACCTGGTGGCGGCCCTGCTCGGCACCCTGACGGCGGGCGCGGCGTACCTGCCGGTCGACCCGCAACTGCCCGTCGACCGGCGCCGCTACCTCGTCGACGACGCCCGCGCCGACCTGCTGATCGTCGACGGGGACACCGAGCCCCTCACCGCGCAGACCCCGCAGGTGTCCCTGGCGGCGCTGACCACCGACGAGGACGCTCCGGCCGCCGGGTACACGCCCGTGCCGGTCGGCCCGGACACCCTGGCGTACGTCATCTACACCTCCGGCTCCACCGGCCGCCCCAAGGGCGTCGAGATCAGCCGGGGCGCGCTCGCGTCGTTGCTGGCCGAACTGGAGTCCACCGGGGTGGTACGCCCCGGTCCCGGCACGGTCGGCTGGAACGCCTCGCCCTCCTTCGACGCCTCCGTGCAGCAGTGGATCCGCCTGTGCCGGGGCGACACCGTGGTGGTGCTCGACGAGCAGACCCGCACCGACCCGGCCCTGCTGGGCGCCCTCGTCGAGCGGCATCCCCTCACCGACCTGGACATCACCCCCTCGCACCTGGAGACGCTGCTGGAACACCTGGCCGCCTCCCCCCGCGGGGCCGAGGGCCGGCCGCTGACCCTGATCGTGGGTGGCGAACCGATCAGCCCGACCCTGTGGGGTCGCCTCGGTGAGCTGGTCGACGCCGGGATCCTGCGCGCGGTCAACGCGTACGGGCCGACCGAGTGCACGGTCGACGCCACCGTCGGCCGGATCACCTCGGACCAGGCCCCGCACATCGGCACCGTCCTGCCCGGCCTGCGGCTGCGGGTGCTCGACGACACCCTGACCCCGGTCGCCCCCGGTGAGGCCGGGGAGCTCTACCTGGCCGGTTCGCGGGTCGGTCGCGGTTACCGTCGCCGCCCCGGCCTGACCGCCGAACGGTTCGTCGCCGACCTCGACTCCGATGACGGCACCCGGATGTACCGCACCGGGGACCGCTGCCGGCAACTGCCCGACGGCCGGCTGGAGTTCCTCGGCCGGGTCGACAGCCAGGTGAAGGTACGCGGCCACCGGATGGAACTGGGCGAGATCGAGTCGGTGCTGGGGGCCCACCCGGCGGTGGCCGAGACGGCAGTGCTGGTTCGCGAGGAGGACGGGCAACTGCTCGTCGCCTACTACCGGCAGTCCGCGCCGGTGGAGGCCGCGGCCCTGCGGGAGTGGACGGCGCGGAGCCTGCCCGGGTACATGGTGCCGGGGGCGTTCGTCAGCGTCGAGCACTTCCCGAGGACCAACAGCGGCAAGCTGGACCGCGCTGCCCTGCCGGCCCCCGCGCCGGGGGCCGCACCGCAGGTGCCCGCCGAGTCCGCCCCGACCGGCCGGGTGGAGGAACTCATCGCCCAGGTCTGGTCCCAGGTGCTGCGGCAGCCCTCGATCAGCGCCGAGGACAACTTCTTCAAGCTCGGCGGCCACTCCCTGCTGGCGATCAAACTGGTCGCCCAGGTCCGCGCGGAGCTGGGCCTGGCCCTGCCCATCCGGGCGGTCTACGAGAACCCGCGACTGCGGGACCTGGCCCGGGCCATCGAAGCCCGGCTGGAGCCGTCGGCCTCGGCCTGACCGGCACGTACCACCGGCGTGCGAGCTGACCTAGGGCAGCTCGCACGCCGATCCCCATCCGGACCCTGACTTTCGTGAGTACCACGGCTGCGCGGCGGTAGTCGGGTCGTGGCCGAGCAGGAGGAGTTCCCCGTGATTCCGATGTCGTACGCGCAACGCCGGTTGTGGTTCCTGAACCGGTTGGAAGGCCCCTCGTCGACCTACAACGCGCCGGTCGTGCTGGCCCTGTCCGGGGTACCGGACCCCGAGGTGCTGGCGGCGGCGCTCACCGATGTGGTCGACCGGCACGAGGCGCTGCGTACCGTCTTCGCGCTGGCCGACGGCGAGCCGGTGCAGCGGGTCCTGCCCACGGCCACGGTCGCGGTCCCGGTCCGGCGGTGCCCGCCGGAAGAGGTCGACGCGGAGGTCAGGCGCTTCTGCACCAGCACCTTCGACCTGGCCGCCGAACAGTCCCCGCTGCGGGTCCGGCTGTTCGTCGGCGGGCCCGAGGAGTCCGTGCTGGTGCTGCTGCTGCACCACATCGCCACCGACGGGGCCTCGATCGCCCCGCTGCTGCGGGACCTGGCCACCGCGTACCGGGCCCGGCTGGGCGGTGCCGCCCCGGACTGGGAGCCCCTGCCGGTGCAGTACGCCGACTACACCCTCTGGCAGCGGGAACTGCTGGGGGAGGTGGAGGACCCGGACAGCGAACTGTCCAGGTCACTGGCCTGGTGGCGGGAGAACCTGGCCGGTTCCCCCTCGGCGCTGCCCCTGCCCTTCGACCGGCCCCGCGCGACCGGGGCCTCCGGGCGCGGCGGCACGGTCACCGGCCTGCTCGACGCCGACACCCACCGCCGCCTGGTGGACCTCTCCCGGGCCCAGCGGGCCAGCACCTTCATGACCATGCAGGCCGCCCTGGCCGCCGCCCTGACCCGCATCGGGGCCGGCACCGACGTGCCGATCGGTGCCCCGGTGGCCGGCCGCTCCGACGAGGCCCTGCACGATCTCGTCGGCTTCTTCGCCAACTCGGTCGTGCTGCGCACCGACGTCTCCGGTGACCCGACCTTCCTCGACCTGCTGGCCCGGGTACGCGACACGGACCTGGCCGGGTACGCCCACGAGGAGGTGCCGTTCGACCTGGTGGTGGAGCAGCTCAACCCGGTCCGGGCGCCGGGACAGCACCCGTTCTTCCAGGTGATGCTGACCGTCGGTACGCACACCCCGACCGAGCTGCGCCTGGGTGACCTGCCTGCCCGGACCCTCCCGGTCGACCTGGGGGTGGCCAAGTTCGACCTGACGGTCTACTGCACGGAGTTGCGTGACTCCGACGGCACACCGACCGGTGTGCAGGTGGAGTTCCAGTACCCGGTGGACCTGTTCGACCGGGCCACGGTGGAGTCGATGCTCGCGGTCTACCTGCGGCTGCTGCGGGCCGTGGCCCTCGCCCCGAGCAGCACCGTCGGTGCCCTCGACGTCGTCACCGACACCGAACGCGCCGGGTTCGCCGAGCGGATCGCCCGGGCCGAGACCACAGGGGTACGCCGGCCGGACCTGCCGGACGACGGGCCGGTCAGCCTGCGGGAGGAGATCCTCTGCGGCCTGTTCGCCGCCGCACTGGGGGTGGAGCGCATCGGGCGCAACGACAGCTTCTTCCGCCGGGGCGGGCACTCCCTGCTCGCCATCAAACTGGTCAACCGGGTCCGGGCGGTGCTGGGGGTGGAGGTCGGGCTGCGGGACTTCTTCCTGGACCCCACGGTGGCCGGGCTGGACCGCCGGATCGGGACCCTGGCCGGGGCCGGGGCGCGCCCCCCGCTGACCCCTGCGGTCCGGCCGGACCTGCTGCCGCTGTCGTACGCGCAACGCCGGTTGTGGTTCCTCGACGAGATGGGCGGGGCCAGCCGGATGTACAACATCCCGGTGGTGCTGCGCCTGCACCGGCCGCTGCAACCGTCAGCGCTGGCCGAGGCGGTCCGCGACGTGGCGGATCGGCACGAGGTGCTGCGGACCGTGTACGCGGTCATCGACGGTGAGCCCTGCCAGGTGGTGCTGGACCGGGCCGAACCCGAGGTGACCGTGCTGGACGTGCCGGCCGCCGACCTGCCGGGGGTGATCGACGGGGTGACCGGGCACGTCTTCGACCTCGGTACCCAGATCCCGCTGCGGGTGTGGCTGCTGCGCTGTGACGACGGCGGTCAACTGCTGGTGGTCCTGGTGCACCACATCGCCGGTGACGGCTGGTCGACCGGGCCGTTGCTGCGGGACCTCGCCGTGGCCTACGAGGCGCGGCTGGCCGGTACCGCACCGGGCTGGACGCCGCTGCCGGTGCAGTACGCCGACTACACGCTCTGGCAGCGTGATCTGCTCGGCGGTGCCGGAAATCCGGACAGCGCGCTGGCCCGGCAGCTCGACTTCTGGTGCACCACGCTCGCCGGTGCACCGCAGGTCCTCGACCTGCCCGCCGACCGGCCCCGACCGGCCCAGGCGAGCCACCGCGGTGATGTGGTGCCGTTCGGAATGGACGGGGATCTGCACCGTGCGGTGCTGCGTACGGCGCGCGACAGTGGCACGACCGTGTTCATGGTGTTGCAGGCCGCGTTCGCCGCCCTGCTGTCCCGGATGGGCTCCGGCACCGACATCCCCATCGGCACCGTCGTCGCCGGACGCACCGACGAAGCCCTCGACAACCTCGTCGGCTTCTTCGTCAACACCCTCGTCCTGCGTACTGACGTCGCCGGCAACCCCACCTTCGCCGAGCTGCTCGCCCGGGTCCGCGACACCGACCTCGCCGCCTACGACAACCAGGACCTCCCCTTCGAACGCCTCGTCGAGGAACTCAACCCGAACCGGTCCACCGCACACCACCCGCTGGTCCAGGTCACCCTGGTCCTGCAGAACACCGGCAGCGCGCAGAACGGTGCGGCCGGGCCGAGCGCGCTGGCCGGCACGGAGGTCCCGTTCGCCACCGGCACCGCTAAGTTCGACCTCACCCTGGGAATACGGGAGGAGTTCGACGGGGGTGCGCCCAAGGGCCTCAAGGGTGCGCTGGAGTACGCCGCCGACCTGTTCGACCCGGCCACGGCGCAGTTGCTGGCCGACCGTTTCGTCCAGCTGCTACGTGCGGTGACGGCGGACCCCGGCGCCCGGATCGACGACCTCGACGTCCTCACCCCCGCCGAGCGCCGGCGCTACGGCTCCGCGGCCGACCACGGCTGCCGGGCCGAGTCGGTCGGGCTCGCCGACCTGGTCGCGAGGCACGCCGCCGACAACCCGCAGGCCCTCGCGGTGGTGTCCGGGTCCGACCGGATCCGGTACGCCGAACTGGACGCCGACGCCGACCGGCTCGCCGCGCACCTGGCCGCGCGCGGCGTACGTCGGGGGGACACCGTCGGTGTGCTCCTGGAGGCGGGTCCGACGTTGGCGGTGGCCGTTCTCGCCGCGCTGCGGGCCGGGGCGACGTACCTGCCGCTCGACCCGGCGGCACCCGATGACAGGCTGGCCGCCCACATCCGTACGGTCGTGCTCGCCGCGGTGGTGACCACGTCGGACCAGGCCACCCGGCTGGCCGGGCTGCGGGTCGGCCGTACGGTGCTGACCGACGTGGATGGTTGGCGTGAGCGGTCGGCCGCCCCACCGCCCGGGCCACGCGACCCCGGCGATGGGGCTGTCGTACTGGTGGTCGATGACGCGGACGGGCCGCGTGCGGTGCGGTACCCGCATCGGGCCCTGGTCGGCGCGGCACGACGGGTCGGCCTCGACACCGACGCCGCTCAGGTCTGGCTGGGGTGGGCCGCGCCGGCCGGTGGCGAGTTCCTGATGCCGCTGTGGTCCGCGTTGAGCACCGGAGCCACCTGCATGCTGCCGACACCGGCCCCGCCGTCCGCCGCCCGGCTGGCGCGGCTGGTCGCCGAGCAGGGCGTCACCAGCCTCACGGTCACCGCGGAGCTGTTCGCGCTGCTCGTCGAGGAACACCCGCAGGTGCTGGCCCGGCTACGGCAGATCCTCGTCACCGGTCGTACGGCGGCGGCCCACCTGGCCCTGGCCCGAGATCGTCATCCCACGCTGCGCCTGGTGCACGGGTACGGCGGCGTCGAGGGCGGATGGTGGGCGCTGGGCCGGGTGGTCGACACACCCCCGGCCGTCCCGGATGTGCCGGTGGCTCAGGACGGGCTGCGCTGTCACGTCCTCGACGATCGACTGCGGCCGGTGCCCGCCGGGGTCCGGGGCGAGCTGTTCCTGTGCGGTCCCGGACTCACCGACGGTTACCCGGACCGACCCGGTGCCACCGCCGCCCGCTTCGTCGCCGATGCGGGTGGTGGCCGGATGTTCGCCACCGGCACCTCGGCGAGTTGGTCCGCCGAGGGTGGTCTGCGGGTGCACGGGCCGGTCGCCGCGCCGACCTGCAACGGGGTGCCGGTCGACCCGGAGCGGGTGAGTGCGGCGTTGATCAGTCATCCGTCGGTGCGCTGGGCGGTGGTGTCCGTCCGGGCAGCCGCCGAGGGTGGCGAGCAGTTGGTGGCGTACGTCGTGCCGACGACGTCGTCGGTCGATGTCGCGCAGGTGCGGCGGCATGTCGCGCAGCTTCTGCCGGAGCACCTGGTGCCCGCGCGGGTCGTGGTGTTGACGACGGTTCCGCTCACCGGAGACGGTCGGCTCGATCAGCGTGCGCTGCCCGACCCGGAGGACACCGGTGCCGGGAAGGCCGCCCGGGATCCGCGCGAGGAGGTGCTGCGGGACATCTTCTCGGAGTTGCTCGGTGGGCGCCCGGTCGGTCTCGACGACAACTTCTTCCGCATCGGCGGGCACTCGCTGCTGGCGGTGCGACTGGTCAACCGGATTCGGTCGACCTTGTCGGTCGAGGTGACGATCCGGGACGTGTTCCAGGCGCCGACCGTGGCGGCGCTCGTGGAACGGCTGACGGCCACCGTGACGCCGGCCCGGCCGACCCTGCGCCGTCGGGCCGGCGTGCGGTAGACCTGCTCCGGCGGCGGGAGCATCCTGCCGCGCCGACTGCCGCTGCCCCGGTGGTGTGCTGACTAGCCTGATGTCAGCGCACCGCCGGGGCTTTTCCCTTCCGGCGGGCCCTCTCCGCCGGCAGTCGACGGCCGGACGCGGCACCAGTTCCGTCCACTTTGGAGTTAGACACGCGACCGTCCGGGGCTCACCCCGTCCGCATACCGCAGGAGGAAGTGCAATGCCATCGATCGACTACGCGGAACCGGTTGTCCAGGCCGGGCCGGGCCGCGACGACCGCCGGGCGAGCACGGTCCTCAACGGCGGGCCGCTCACCGGGCCGGTCGTCGGCGTGTCGCAGGCGTTCGCCCAGCGGGTCGCCGCCGACCCGGACCGCCCGGCCCTGGTCGCCGGGGCGACCCGCCTCAGCTACGCGGAGTTGGACGCGGCCGTCGCACTGCGCGCCGAACTGTTGCACGCCGAGGGTGCCGGACCTGGCCGACTGGTGACCGTCTGCCGGGCCCGCAGTGTGGAGGCGATCGTCTCGGTCCTGGCCGTGTTGCGTACCGGGGCCGCGTACCTGCCGCTGGATCCGGCCGCGCCGGCCGCCCGCAACGAGGCGATCCTCGCCGACGCCTGCGCGGGGGCGCCGCCGGCCCTGGCCCAGGTGATCGCGCAGGGCGAGGTGGTGCTCAGCGGGGCAGGCGTGCCAGTCGGTACGGCCTACGTCATCTACACCTCCGGTTCCACCGGAACGCCCAACGGCGTCCTCGTCGGACAGGCCGCCCTGGCACACTTCGTCGCCGCAGCGACCTGCCGGTACGGTGTCACCGCCGACGACCGGATGCTCCAGTTCGCCCCCCTGCACTTCGACGCCAGCGTCGAGGAGATCTTCCTGACCCTCACCGCCGGCGGCACACTCGTGCTGCGCGACGACGACATGCTCGACGTACCGGCGCTGCTGGCCGGTTGTGTCCGCCACGGAATCACCGTTCTGGACCTGCCGACGGCGTACTGGCACGAGCTGGCGTACGCGCTCGCCACCGGGGTCGCCGAGCTGCCGCCGGCCATCCAGACCGTGATCATCGGTGGTGAGGCGGCGCTACCCGAGCGGGTGGCCCGCTGGCGGCAGGCCGTCGGCGACCGGGTACGGCTGCTCAACACGTACGGGCCGACCGAGGCGACCGTGGTGGCGACGGTGGCCGACCTGTCCGGGCACGACGACGCCGACGAGGTACCGATCGGGCTGCCCCTGCCCGGGGTGCGGGCGGCCGTCGTCGACGGTGAGCTGTGGCTGCTCGGCGGCGCGCTCGCTGACGGTTATCTGGGTCGTCCGGAATTGACCGCTGACCGGTTCACCACCCTCGGCGGGCAGCCCGCCTACCGCACGGGTGACCGGGTCCGGGTCCGGGAGGACGGTCAACTGGACTACCTGGGCCGGCTGGACGACGAAGTCAAGATCAACGGGCACCGGATCGATCCGGCGGCCGTCGAGTCGGTCCTGCTCGGCCTCGACGGGGTACGCGAATGCGCCGTCGTCGCCCAGGACCTCGGCAACGGCATGAAGCGCCTGGTGGCGTACGTGGCCGGCACGGTCAGCGCAGACGAGGTCCGCGGCTATCTCGCGCAGCGGCTGCCCGCCGCGGCGGTGCCCGGCGTGGTCCGGCTCGTGGGTGCCCTGCCCCGCAGCAGCACCGGCAAGATCGACCGGGGCACGCTGCGGGCCACCCCGGCGTCCGGGCCGGGTGGCCCCACCGCCGCCGAGCCGTACGCCGGCTCGGGGTCGGCCGAGTACCGGCCCGAGCCGGGCGAGGAACTCATCCCGCTGTCCTACTCCCAGCACCGGCTGTGGTTCCTCCACGCCATGGAGGGCCCGACGGCGACGTACAACATGCCGCTGGTGATCGAACTGGACGGGGTGCCGGACCAGCAGGCGCTGGCAGCTGCGCTGACCGACCTGGCGACCCGGCACGAGGTGCTGCGCACCGTGTACCCCTCGGTCGACGGCACGCCCGTCCAGCGGATCCTCGACGACCCCGGCTCCCGGCTGCTGGTCGTGCAGGACTGCCATGGCGACGACGTCGACACCCGGGTGGCCGAGTTCATCGACGGTACCTTCGACATCGCGACGCAGCCGCCACTGCGGTCCCTGCTGCTCGTCGACACGCCGCAGCGCTCGGTGCTGGTGGTGCTGGTGCACCACATCGCCACCGACGGCTGGTCACTGGCCCCGATGCTGCGCGACCTGGAGATCGCCTACCGGGCCCGCCTGGCCGGAACGGAACCAGACTTCGAGCCGCTGCCCGTCCAGTACGCCGACTACGCCCTCTGGCAGCGGGAACTGCTCGGCGACGCCGACCAGCCGGAGAGCCTGATGGCCCGCCACCTGTCCTGGTGGCGCGAAACCCTCGCCGATCTGCCGGCCGTGCTCGACCTGCCACTGGACCGGCCCCGCCCGGTCGAATTCGGCCACCGGGGCGCCTCGCTGTGCGCGGTCCTCGACGCCGACACCCACCAGCGCCTGCGCAACCTCGGCGACACCCACCAGGCCAGCGCGTTCATGCTCCTCCACGCCGCGCTCGCGGCCACCCTCACCCGGCTCGGCGTCGGCCCTGACGTGCCGGTCGGTACCCCCGTCGCCGGACGCGGCGACGAGGCGCTGCACGACCTCATCGGCTTCTTCGTCAACACCGCCGTGCTGCGCACCGACCTCTCCGACGACCCCAGCTTCGCCGACCTGGTCGTCCGGGTACGCGACAACAATCTCGCCGCGTACGCGCACGCCGAGGTCCCGTTCGACCTGCTGGTGGAGCGACTCAACCCGGTCCGGTCGCTGGCGCACCATCCGTTCTTCCAGGTGATGCTGACCGTCAACACGTCCACCCCGGACCAGCTGCGGATCTTCGACCTCGACGGCCGGATCGCCCCGGCCGGCCTCGACACCGCCAAGTTCGACCTCAGCTTCTCCTGCATCGCCACCGCCGACGACGCCGAGGTCGAGATCTGGCTCCAGTACGACGTGGACCTGTTCGACGCCGACACCGCGGCCCTGATGCTGGAGACGTACCTGCGGCTGCTGCGGGCCGCCGCCACCGACCCGAGCACGCCGGTCAGCGCCCTCGACGTGCTCACCGACGCCGAGCAGGCGGGCCTGGACGAGCGGCGCCGCGCCGCCCGTACCCGCCCGGTCGCGGTCCCCGCATTCGTCGGCGGGCACGACGGCTCTCCCCGTACCGCTGTCCTGTGTGACCTGTTCGCCGAGGTGTTGAGCCTGCCCACGGTGGCCCCGGGCGACGACTTCTTCGCCCTCGGTGGGCACTCCATGCTCGCGATCCGGCTGGTCAACCGGATCCGGTCGGTACTCGATGTCGAGGTCGGCATCCGCGACATCTTCCTCGCCCCCTCCCCTGCCGCGCTGGGTCACCGGATCGGGGAGCTGACCGTTCGGGACCGGCTCGCGCTGGTGGCCGCGGCGTTGACCGAGCGGGTGCCGTTGTCGTACGCGCAGCACCGGCTGTGGTTCATCAACGAGCTCAACGGCCCGAGCGCCATCTACAACATCCCCGTCGCGATACAACTCGACAACGACCTCGACGCGGAGGTCCTGGCCGCCGCCCTGGCCGATGTCATCCACCGCCAGGAGGCGCTGCGTACCGTCTTCCGCACCGTCGACGGCGAGCCCTACCAGGTCGTCCTCGACAACCCCGCTTCAGGGCTGACCGTCCTCGACCTCACCGCCGACGAGGTACCCGCAGCTGTCGAAGCCGCCGTCGGACATGTCTTCGACCTGAGTGCCGACCCGATGCTGAAGACCTGGCTGCTGCGCCCCGCCGACGCCGCCCAGGTGTTGGTCGTGGTCCTGCACCACATCGCCGGGGACGGCTCCTCCATGGCCCCCCTGCTGCGTGACATCACCACCGCCTACCAGGCCCGCCTGGCAGGCCACACACCCGACTGGACCCCACTGCCGGTCAGCTACACCGACTACACCCTCTGGCAACGCGACCTCCTCGGCGACGCCGAGGACCCCGACAGCCTGCTGAACCGGCAGTTGACCTTCTGGCGGGAGACGTTGACCGGGGCCCCCCAGGTCATCGACCTGCCCGCCGACCGGCCCCGACCGGCCCAGGCGAGCCACCGCGGGGGTGCGGTGCCGTTCCGGCTCGACGCGGACATGCACCGGGCGGTGCTGCGACTCGTCAATGACAGTGGCACGACCATCTTCATGGTGATGCAGGCCGCGTTCGCCGCCCTGCTGTCCCGGATGGGCTCCGGCACCGACATCCCCATCGGCACCGTCGTCGCCGGACGCACCGACGAAGCCCTCGACAACCTCGTCGGCTTCTTCGTCAACACCCTCGTCCTACGCACCAACCTCACCGGCAACCCCACCTTCACCGAACTCCTCACCCGCGTCCGCGACACCGACCTCGCCGCCTACGACAACCAGGACCTCCCCTTCGAACGCCTCGTCGAAGAACTCAACCCCACCCGCACCACCGCACACCACCCCCTGTTCCAGATCATGCTGATGGTCGGCAACACCGCCCAGCCCGATCCCGACGGATCGCCCTTCACCGGTACGGAGATCCCCTTCGACATCGGCACCGTCAAGTTCGATCTGACCCTCTCCATCCGCGAGGGGGTGGACACCAGCGGTGCCCCCGCCGGACTGAACGGCTCCCTCGAGTACGCCACCGACCTGTTCGACGAGCACACCGCCGCGATGCTGGCCGACCGGTTCGCCCGGCTACTGACCGCCGCCGTGGCCGACCCGCGCCAGCGCGTCAGCGAGTTCGACCTGCTCAGCGACGAGGAGCGTGACCAGATCCTCGTCGCCTACAACGACACCACCGTCCCGCCCGCCCGGGGCTGCGTCCACGAAGCCTTCCAGGAGCAGGCCCGGCGCACCCCCGACCACACCGCCATCACCTTCGGCGAACAACAACTCACCTACGCCGAAGTGAACCGACGCGCCAACAGGCTGGCCCACCGACTCGTCGCGGCCGGCGTCACACCACAATCCACCGTCGGCGTCCTCATGCACCGCGGCGCCGACCTCATCATCGCCAGCCTCGCCGTACTCAAGTGCGGAGCCGCCTACGTACCGGTCGGCACCACCCTGCCACCGGCCCGCGTCCGCACCATCATGACCGACGCGAACGCCCCCGTACTCCTGGTCGACAGTCACGCCACCACCAACCCCGCACTAGCCGAAGAACACGCCCACGGCACCGTCATCGTCCCCTTCGACAACCCGACCGATGATCAGACCGGCAGTCGCGATGACGACCTGAACCTGCCCCTGGACGACCGCTCCCTGATGTACGTCATGTTCACCTCCGGCTCCACCGGCCGACCCAAGGGCGTGGGCGTCACCCACCACAACGTCCGCGAACTCGTCAACGACCGCTGCTGGAACGCCGCACACCACCGACGGATGCTGGTGCACTCCAACTACGGCTTCGACTCCTCCACCTACGAGATGTGGGTGCCGCTGCTGCTCGGCGGGGAACTCGTCATCGCCCCCGGGGAAGGCGCCGACCTGGCGGAGATCGCCCGCACCATCACCCGGTACGACGTCACCGCCGCCTACTTCACCATGGGTCTGTTCCACATCATGGCCGACGAGGGGCTGGACACCCTGGCCCGGCTGAAGGAGGTCTGGACCGGAGGTGACGTGGCCTCCCCCGCCGCCGTCGCCCGGGTGCTGGCACACTGCCCGGACACGGTGCTGGTGCACAGCTACGGCCCGACCGAGGTCACCTTCGCCTCCCACCAGCAGCGGTTCGACACCGACCGGGGCGAGTTCGGCGGGGTGCACCTGGGCCGGCCGCTGGACAACAACCGCACGTACGTGCTCGACGAGCGGCTACGCCCGGTGCCCCTGGGCGGCACCGGTGAGCTGTACCTGGCCGGCGAGCAGGTCGCCCGCGGCTACCTCGGCCGGCCGGGACTGACCGCCGAACGCTTCGTCGCCGACCCGTTCGACCCGACCGGCGGCCGGATGTACCGCACCGGTGACCTCGTCGCCTGGAGCGGCCGGGGTGAGCTGCGCTTCATCGGCCGCGCCGATGGGCAGGTCAAACTTCGCGGCTTCCGCATCGAACTCGCCGAGATCGAGGCCACCATCACCGCGGACCCGGCCATCGGTCAGGTCGCCGTGATCGTCCGCGAGGACCGGCCCGGCGACAAGCGGCTCGTCGCGTACATCGCGCCCGCTCACGGGGCAGCCGCCCGGCCCGACGCCGACTGGGAGGCGGCCGTGCGGCAACGAACCGCGCGGACCCTGCCCGACTACATGGTCCCCTCGGCGGTGGTGGTCCTCGATCAGCTACCGGTCACCGTCAACGGCAAACTCGACCGCCGCGCCCTGCCCGCCCCCCAGCAGCAGCAGCGCGTCGGACGCGCCGCCCGCACCCCGAACGAAGAGCTCATGTGCGACCTGTTCGCCGAGGTCCTCGGAGTTCCCACGGTCGGCATCGACGACGGCTTCTTCACTCTCGGCGGGCACTCACTGCTCGCCACCAAACTGGTGAACCGGATCCGGGCGGTCTTCGCGGCGGAGATCGGGGTCCGGGACGTCTTCGGAACGCCGACCCCGCTGGGACTTCTCGACCGGATCCGTGAGCTGGCGGGTACGCCCGTGCGGCCTGCGCTGGTGGCATTCGCACCGGATGGCCCGGTGCCGTTGTCCTACGCGCAGCGCCGTCTCTGGTTCCTCGGTGAACTCGACGGCCCGAGTGCGATCTACAACATCCCGGTCGCCATCCGCCTGGAGCAGGCAATCGATCCGGAGGTCCTGGCGGCGGCCCTCGCCGACGTCGTCGAACGGCAGGAGGTGCTGCGCACCGTCTACCAGGTCACCGACGGCGAGCCCCACCAGGTGGTTCTCGACGGGGTACGCCCCGAGGTGACCGTGCGGGACCTGACCCCCGACGAGGTGTCGGCGGCGGTCGAGGCGGCGGCCGGGCACGTCTTCGACCTGGCCACGCAGATCCCCGTACGGGTCTGGCTGCTGCGCCCGGCCGGTGCGCCCCAGGTGTTGGTGGTGGTCCTGCATCACATCGCCGGTGACGGTATGTCGATGGCACCGCTGCTGCGGGACCTGTCGACGGCCTACGCAGCGCGGACCGTGGGACAGCAACCGCAGTGGGCTCCCCTGCCGGTACGGTACGTCGACTACACCCTCTGGCAGCGGGATCTGCTCGGCGCGGCCGACGATCCGGACAGCCTCCTGGCCCGGCAGCTCGACTTCTGGCGGCACACCCTGGCCGACGCACCGCAGGTGCTGGAGTTGCCCGCCGACCGGCCCCGCCCGGCGCGGGCCAGTCACCAGGGCGACGGCGTGCCGTTCACCGTGGACCCGGCCGCCCATGCCGCGCTGCGGCAGGTGGCCCGTGCCGCCGGCACGTCGATGTTCATGGTGATGCAGGCCGCCTTCGCGGTACTGCTGTCCCGGATGGGCTCCGGCACCGACATCCCCATCGGCACCGTGGTGGCGGGTCGGGACGACGAGGCCCTCGACGACCTGGTCGGCTTCTTCGTCAACACCCTCGTGCTGCGGACCGATGTCTCCGGTGACCCCACCTTCACCGAACTGCTGGCCCGGGTTCGGGAGACCGACCTGGCCGCATACGAGCACCAGGACATTCCCTTCGAGCGTCTCGTCGAGGAGCTCAACCCGGCCCGCACCACCGCACATCACCCGCTGTTCCAGGTGATGCTGATGGTCCGCAACGCCGTCGGGGCCGATGCCGAGGGATCCCCGTTCGCCGGCACCGAGGTCGGGTTCGAGGTGGGCACGGTCAAGTTCGACCTGACCCTCTCCGTCGCCGAACGGCAGGACCCCACCGGCGCTCCCGACGGGATGGACGGCCTCCTCGAGTACGCCTCCGACCTGTTCGACACCGAGACGGTCCACGACCTCTGCGCCACCTTCACCCGGCTGCTCGGCGCACTCGCCACCGAACCCGACGCCACCGTCGGACGGCACGACCTGCTCACCGCCGACCAGCGGCACACTCTGCTGAACACCTTCAACGACGCCGGGGTTTCCGCACCGGACCTGCGGGTCACCGAGGTGTTCGCCCACCAGGTCGCCGCCGGCCCGGACCGGATCGCGCTGATCGACGGCGACACCCGGATGACGTACGCCGAACTCGACCTCGCCGCCGACCGGCTCGCCCGGCATCTCGTGACGGTCGGCGTACGGCGCGGGGACATCGTCGGTGTGCTGCTGGAGCGTGGCCTGCCGATGGCCGTCGCCGTCCTCGCCACGCTGCGCGCCGGTGCCGCGTACGCCCTACTCGATCCGGAGTTTCCGGATGCCCGGCTGACCGCCCTGGCCGACGACGCCGCGCCAGCCGCGCTGGTCACCGCGAACGACCTGGCCGGTCGGCTCGGCACCGCGCGTCCCGCAGTCACCGTGCTGGTCGACGAGGCGGGCGCCGTCCCCGGTGCGCCACCGGCGGATGTGCCCGCCCTACCTGCCGGCGACCCCGGCGACCCGGCCTGCATCATGTTCACCTCCGGCTCCACCGGAACGCCCAAGGGGGCGCTCGCGTCCCACCGGGCTATCGTCGGAACCCTCACCGGGCAGGACTTCGTCGACTTCGGACCGGATCAGGTGTGGTTGCAGAGCGCGCCGGTCTCCTGGGACGCGTTCGCGCTGGACTTCTGGGGCCCGCTGCTGCACGGCGCCAGCTGCGTGCTGCACCCCGGCCAGCGGCCGGAGCCGGCCCGGATCGCCGAACTGGTCACCCGCCACGGGATCACCACCCTGTGGCTGTCGGCCGGGCTGTTCAACGTCATGCTCGACGAATACCCCGACACGCTCGCCGCCGTCGGGCAGGTGATGACCGGTGGTGAGGCGCCCTCGGTGGAGCACCTGGCCCGGGCCCGCCGCCTGCTGCCCCGACAGCGCCTGATCCACGCTTACGGGCCGGTGGAGAGCATGATCTTCACCAACTGCCACCAGGTCCAGGCACCGCCGGACCATGCGCCGGTCCCGGTCGGTGCGCCACTGGTCAACCGCGCCTGCTACATCCTTGACGATGAGCTGCGGCCGGTCCCGGTCGGGGTCACCGGCGAGATCTATGTCGCCGGTACCGGGCTGGCCGACGGGTACCTGCGCCAGACCGCGCTGACCGCCGAGCGCTTCGTCGCCAACCCGTTCGATCCGGCCGGCGCCCGGATGTACCGCACCGGCGACCTGGCCCGCTGGACCCGTGACGGCGCGGTGGCGATCGTCGGACGGGCCGACGACCAGGTCAAGATCCGAGGATTCCGAATCGAGCCCGGTGAGATCGCGGCGGTGCTCGCCCGACAGCCCGGCGTCGGCGGGGTGGCCGTCATCGTCCGTGAGGACCGGCCCGGCGACAAACGGCTCGTGGCGTACCTGACGCCCGCTGCGGAGGGGTCGGAGCTGGACGAGGCCGAGCTGCGCCGCGCCGCCGCCGAGACACTCCCCGCCCATCTGGTGCCGGCCGCCTTCGTGATGCTGGAGCGGCTGCCGCTGGCCGCCAACGGCAAACTCGACCGTCGCGCCCTGCCCGCACCGGAATACGGCCAAAGCACCGGACGGGCCCCCCGCACTCCCAACGAACACCTCATGTGCGACCTGTTCGCCGAGGCCCTGGGCGTCCCCGCAGTCGGCGTCGACGACGGCTTCTTCGACCTCGGCGGACACTCACTGCTCGCCACCAAACTGGTGAACCGGATCCGGGTGGTCTTCCGCACCGAGATCGGGGTGCGGGACGTGTTCGGAGCTCCGACCCCGGCCGGACTGCTGCACCGCATCCGGGAGCTGGCCGGCACGCCCGTACGGCCCGCGCTGGTGGCAACCGAGTCGACCGGTCCGGTGCCGCTGTCGTACGCCCAGCACCGGCTCTGGTTCATCAACGAACTCAACGGCCCCAGCGCTGTCTACAACATCCCCGTCGCCCTCCAACTGGACCACGACCTCGACGCGGACGTCCTGGCCGCCGCCCTGACCGACGTCCTGCACCGCCAGGACGCCTTGCGTACGGTGTTCCGCACCATCGACGGCGAACCCCACCAGGTCATCCTCGATGACCCCGGACCAGGACTGACCGTTGGGGACCTCACCCCCGACCAGCTACCCGCGGCCGTCGAGGCCGCTGTCGGACACGTCTTCGACCTCAGCACCGATCCGATGCTGAAGACCTGGCTCCTCCGACCCGCCGGCGCTGCCCAGGTGCTGGTCGTCGTCCTCCACCACATCGCCGGCGACGGCGCCTCCATGGCGCCCCTGCTGCGCGACCTCACCATCGCCTACCAGGCCCGCGCCGCCGGCCACGCACCCGACTGGACTCCGCTGCCGGTCAGCTACACCGACTACACCCGCTGGCAACGCGATCTCCTCGGCGACGCGAACGCCCCCGACAGCCTGCTCGCCGGGCAACTCGACTACTGGCGCACCACCCTCGCCGACGCGCCGCAGGTACTGGACCTCCCGGCCGACCGGCCGAGGCCGGCCCGTGCCAGCCACCGTGGCGACGCCGTCCGGTTCACCCTGGACGCGGCCGGCCATGCGGCGCTGCTGCGGGTGGCCCGCACCACCGGTACGTCGGTGTTCATGGTGTTGCAGGCCGCGTTCGCCGCCCTGCTGTCCCGGATGGGCTCCGGCACCGACATCCCCATCGGCACCGTCGTCGCCGGACGCACCGACGAAGCCCTCGACAACCTCGTCGGCTTCTTCGTCAACACCCTCGTCCTCCGCACCAACCTCACCGGCAACCCCACCTTCACCGAACTCCTCACCCGCGTCCGCGACACCGACCTCGCCGCCTACGACAACCAGGACCTCCCCTTCGAACGCCTCGTCGAAGAACTCAACCCCACCCGCACCACCGCACACCACCCCCTGTTCCAGATCATGCTGATGGTCAACAACACTGCTCCGACCGACACCACAGGTTCACCCTTCGCCGGCAGCGACGTCCCGTTGGCCATCGGTACCGTCAAGTTCGACCTGACCCTGTCCGTCGGTGAGCTGACCGACGCCACCGGCGCACCCGCCGGACTCGACGGCGCCCTCGAGTACGCCACCGACCTGTTCGACGAGCACACCGCCGCACTCCTCGCCGGACGACTCACCCGACTGCTGCACTCGGCCGTCGCCGACCCGCAACAGCGCGTCGGCGAACTGGACCTCCTCAGCGCCGAGGAACGCCACCAACTCCTCATCGCCTACAACGACACCACCGTCCCGCCCGCCCGAGGCTGCGTCCACGAAGCCTTCCAGGAGCAGGCCCGGCGCACCCCCGACCACATCGCCGTCACCTTCGGCGAGCAGCGGATCAGCTACGCCGAGCTGAACCGACGCGCCAACCTGCTGGCCCACCGTCTGATCGCGGCCGGCGTCACACCCCAGTCCACCGTCGGCGTCCTGATGCACCGGGGCGCGGACCTGATCGTGGCCAGCCTGGCGGTCCTCAAGTGCGGTGCGGCGTACGTGCCGGTCGGGACCACTCTCCCACCGGCCCGGGTACGCACGATCATGACGGACTCGGCGGCTCCGGTGCTGCTGGTCGACCGGCACGCCGAGACCAACCCGGCCCTGGACGCGGAGCGGAAGCACGGCACCGTGATCGTGCCCTTCGACGGTCCTACCGGTGGCCGCGACGACGACCCGGACCTGCCCCTGGACGATCGCTCCCTGATGTACGTCATGTTCACCTCCGGCTCCACCGGTCGACCCAAGGGCGTGGGTGTCACCCACCACAACGTCCGCGAACTCGTCAACGACCGCTGCTGGAACGCCGCACACCACCGGCGGATGCTGGTGCACTCCAACTACGGCTTCGACTCCTCCACCTACGAGATGTGGGTGCCGCTGCTGCTCGGCGGGGAACTCGTCATCGCCCCCGGGGAAGGCGCCGACCTGGCGGAACTAGCCGACACCATCACCCGGCACCAGATCACCGCCGCCTACTTCACCATGGGCCTGTTCCACATCATGGCCGACGAAGGACTCGACACCCTCGCCCGACTCGAAGAGGTCTGGACCGGCGGCGACACCGCCTCACCAGCCGCCATGCAACGAGTCCTCGACCACTGCCCCAACACGGTCGTCGTCCACAGCTACGGCCCCACCGAGGTCACCTTCGCCTCCCACCACCAGCGCTTCGACACCGACCGCAGCGAATTCCCCGGCATCCACCTGGGCCGTCCCCTCGACAACAACCGCACCTACGTCCTCGACGAACACCTCAACCCCGTACCCCCCGGCGCCACCGGCGAGCTCTATCTCGCCGGCGACCAGGTCGCCCGCGGCTACCTCGGACGGCCGGGGCTGACCGCCGAGCGCTTCGTCGCCGACCCGTACGACCCCGACGGCGCTCGCATGTACCGCACCGGCGACCTCGTCGCCTGGACCAGCCAGGGACGACTCCGCTTCATCGGTCGAGCCGACGGCCAGGTCAAGATCCGGGGCTTCCGCATCGAACCGGCCGAGATCGAAGCCACCATCGGCGAGAACCCCGGCATCGGGCAGGTCGCCGTCATCGTCCGCGAGGACCGGCCGGGCGACAAGCGACTCGTCGCCTACATCGTCCCCACCCAGGCGGCCTCGCCCCGCGACTGGGAGACGGCCGTACGTCAGCTCACCGCCCGCACCCTGCCCGACTTCATGGTGCCGAACGCGGTGGTGGTACTCGACCAACTCCCCGTCACCGCCAACGGCAAACTCGACCGCCGTGCCCTACCCGCCCCCCAGCAGGGACAGCGCAGCGGGCGAGCCCCCCGAACCCCCGACGAACACCTGATGTGCGGCCTGTTCGCCGAAGCCCTCGACGTCGCAGCGGTCAGCGTCGACGACAACTTCTTCGAACTCGGCGGGCACTCCCTGCTCGCCACCAAGCTGGTCAGCCGGATCCGCGACACCTTGGGTCTCGACATCCGGGTCCGCGACCTGTTCGACCGGCCGACCGTCGCCGGGCTGCTCGACGGGACGCGGCGCGGGGAGGCCTCCGAGGTCCTGGTGCCGCTGCAACCGTCCGGCGGACGCCGCCCGCTGTTCTGTGTCCACCCCGGCGCCGGCATGAGCTGGTCGTACGCCGGACTCGCCCGGCACCTCGGCCCGGATCAGCCGATCTACGGCCTGCAGACCCGGGCGCTGAGCCTGCCCGGTTACCGGGCCGCAGGAGTACCCGAGTTGGCCGAGGAGTACCTGGCGGAGATTCGTCGGGTGCAACCGCACGGCCCGTACCGGCTGCTCGGCTGGTCCTTCGGCGGGGTCGTCGCGCACGCGATGGCCACTGCGCTGCAACAGACCGGCGAAGAGGTCGAGCTGCTGGCCATGATGGACGCCTACCCGGTGTCCGTCGAGGAGGCGGCCCGGCCGCGCACCGAGCGCGAGACCATGCTGATGCTGCTCGGCGACGACGACGGAGAGACCGGTGAGCTGCCGGACGGGTTCCTCGACCGGTACGACCCGGCGGCGGTGGTCGAGGTCCTGCGCCGTCGCGACCCGGTGCTCGCCGGTTTCACCCCCGGCGAGGTCCACGCCCTGGTCCGGGCCGCCGTCAACCACTCCGACATCATGGCCGCGTACCGGCCCGGGGTGGTCGCCGGTGACCTGTTGTTCTTCTCCGCCAGCCGGGCCGGCGTGGCCGACGGTCCGGCCCCGAAGCTGTGGGAGCCGCACATCAGCGGCGCCGTCGAATGGCACGACATAGCCACCACTCATCTTCGGATGACCGAACGGGAACCACTCGCGGAAATCGGCGGGACGCTCGCCGCGAAACTTGCCGAAATGGCATGAGACACAAAATCCGGAACATCGAGAAGGGAAATGACATGGCGAATCCGTTCGACGACGAGAACGGCACGTTCCTGGTGCTGGTGAACGCCGAGGCGCAGCACAGTCTCTGGCCCGTCTTCGCCGCCGTGCCGGGGGGCTGGCAGACGGCCTTCGGGCCGGCCGGTCGGGCGGAGTGCCTGGCGTACGTGGAGAGTTCCTGGACCGACATCCGGCCGCGGAGCCTGGTGGAGCAGTACGCATAAGGCCACCCTCGACCCGGACCACTTCCTGCGGCCCCTGCTCACCTCGTGAGCAGGGGCCGTTGGTCGTGCCCACACCCCCGGTCACTGCCGCTTCGACTGCCCACCTTTCTGCCCGTCCAACTACCGTCCGCCACCACCGGGCGCTCCTATATTCGACGTGTGGGAAATAGACCGACCGAATACGTCGACCGCGCGCAGGTACGAATTCGCGGTGCGCGGTACGGGGTCGGATCCGCACATCTTCGACACGTCTGCTGTCGGCGCTGCCGGCCGTCGTAACAAGTACGACCAAAAGACCCCGGGAGGCGAGATGTACCAGACAGAGCAAACGGTGGCGGTGAGAAAAGCCGCTGCCTATCCCGGTCTTCTCGGCGAGCATCTGATCGCCGAGACGACCAGGGCCGCGATGGCGGTCCAGCAGGAGGCGTTGTACGCGGCGCGGGAGTTCCTGCGTGGTCAGGGCTTCACCGAGCTGCTGCCCCCGCTGATCGGGCCGGTCACCGACCCGGGCGCCCGGGGCGCCAAGGCCCTCGACGTCGACTTCTACGGCCACACGTACAAGATCATGACTAGCGCGATCCTCTACAAGCAGGCCTCGCTGCGCGGCTTCCCGAAGCTGTTCTACATCGCGCCGAACATCCGGGTGGAACCGCCGGAGACCGTGGACACCGGCCGGCACCTGGTGGAGTTCCACCAGATCGACGTGGAGATCGCCGGCGGAACCCGCGAGGACGCGATGGACACCGCCGCCGGGCTGCTGACCCACGTCGTCGCGCACGTGTTCGACACCGTGCCTGACGTGCTGCGGGAGCTGGGCCGTGACCCCCTCGACTTCGCCGAACTGTTGACCGGCAAGTTCGACAGCTGCACCCACACCGAGGCGGTGCAGCGGCTGCGCGACCAGGGTCACCCGCAGAGCCCGGACGCCGAGATCAACTGGGCGGGTGAGGAGATCCTGTCCCGGGAGGCCGACCGGCCCTTCTTCATCACCGACTACCCCAAGGGATCACGGGGCTTCTACGACAAGGAGAACCCCGGCGACCCGGGCGTGCTGCGCAACTTCGACCTGATCGCCCACGGCGGTTACGGGGAGCTGGTCAGCGGCAGCGAGCGGGAGGCGGACTACGCCACCCTCGTGACCCGGATGCGGGAGAGCGGCGAGAACCCGGCCAAGTACGACTGGTACCTGCGGCTGATGCGCGAGGGCCTACCGTCCAGCGCCGGCTTCGGCATGGGGTTGCAGCGGCTGGTCCGGTTCCTTACCGGCCTGGACGCCCTCTGGCAGGTCAGCGCCTACCCGAAGCTTCCCGGCGTGGTGTCCCCGTGAGTGGGGTCTGCGCGCCGGGCCTGCCCGAGGGGCTGATCCGGCAGCGGGCCCGCGAGGGCACGGCCGCGGTGTTCCCGCCGGTCGACACGTACGGCCGGCAGTTGCACGGCGCCGGTGACGAGGAACTGTCCGGCCCCTCCGGGTGCGCCGACGAGCTGGACCTGGCCCGCCTGGTGCCGCCGGTGTTCATGCCTCGGCGGCTGGAGAAGCTGATCGATCTGGGCCGGGAACCACTGCACGACGACGTGGACCTGGCCACCGTCATCGGCGGTTTCCGCTCGCCGTTGCCGGTGTACGTCTCCGCGTTCGGCTCGACCCGGGTCGCCTCGGGTGACGCGGGGATCGCCGCCAGCCGGCAGGCCGGCCGGCTCGGCATCCCGATGGTGATCGGCGAGAACATGGTGCCGGTCGGCGGATACCGGCGGGCCGAGGCCGCACAGTCGCCGATCCTGGCCCGGCTGCGCGCCTACGCGCAGGAGTGCCCGCCCGGGGTCGGTGGTGTGGTGGTGCAGCAGAGCACCGAGGACGCCGACTCCGAGGTGTGGAACCTGGTCTACAGCGACACCTCGGTGCGGGAACTGCGGGACTCGGGTCGGTTGGGCTTCGAGCTCAAGACCGGCCAGGGCGCCAAGCCGGGACTGGGCGGGATGACTGCGGTGGACGCCGAGGAAGCCGCCCGGCTGGCCGGTCAGTTCGCCGTCCGGGAGGTCCTCGGCCCGGACCGGTGGCTGCGCTGCGCCACCCCCGGCACCTTCACCGAGGAGATCCTGCGCCAGCAGGTCCGGTTCATGCGCAACAACTTCCCACGGGCCCGGGTGTGGGTGAAGTTCCACCCCGGACGCGATGTGGCCTCGGCCGCGACCACGGCCTGGCAGGCCGGTAGCGACGCGGTGACCGTCGACGGCGCGCAGGGCGGCACGGGGTGGGCGCCCCGGGTGTTCCTCGATCAGGTCGGACTGCCGCTGGCCGAGTGCCTGCGCCGCATCGGCCGCCCCGAGGGATGTCTGCTGGCCACCGGCCGGATCTGGGAGGGCGGCCGGGCGGTCCGCGCGCTGGCGATGGGCGCCACCGCCGTCGGTCTGGGTCGGGCCGCGTTGCTCGCGGTCGACGAGGACCCCGAGGACGGCCTCACCCGCCTGGTCGAGGCGCTGGCGTTGGAGGCCCGACTGCTGGTCAGCGCGGTCGGCAAGTACCGCGCCGACGCGCTGACCGATGAGGATCTGTGGTGGCCGGGTGCCACCCCGACGACCGCGTCACCGGCGCGTACCGCCTCGATCGGCAGCCCGGCATGACCGCCTTGCTGGACGTCGGATGTCACCTGCCGGCGCTGAGCGTGGACATCGGTGACATCTGTGTGGACACCGACCCGAAGCAGATGTGGACCTACCGGCGGCTGTTCGGGCTGAAGAAGGTGCTCCGCGATCCCGGGCGGGACCTGCGACCGCTGCTGGTCGCGGCGGCCGAATCCCTCACGGAGTTGCGCGGAAACGAGCACCGGGTCCGTTACGTGGTGCTGGGCCGGACCATCGCTCCGGCGAACCGGGCCGGAGAGACCCTGCTGGAGGATGTCTGCGCCACGCTGGGCCTGCCCAACGCTGTCGCGTTCACCCTGACCCAGCGCGCCTGTGCCGCCGGTCTGCTCGCCGTGGACCTCGCCGGCCAGCTGCTGGCCGCGGACGGTGACCCGGAGGCCCTGGCCCTGGTGCTCACCGGCGAGAAGACCTTCATGCCGCTGCTCGAGACCATCCCGGAGAGCACCGTGATGGGGGAGGCCACCGCCGCCTGCCTGGTCACTGCGAACGGTGATCGGGACCGGCTGCTCGGCGTGGCCACCCGCACCCTGGGCCAGTTCGCCGAGTCGGTCCCGCCGCAGCCCCTGCACCCGGACTTCGTCAAGGACCACAACGAGGTGCTGGCCGAGGTGATCCGCCAGGCGTGCCAGGACGCCGGGGTCGCCATCGACGACCTGGCCCTGCTGCTGCCCCACAACGTCAACAAGTTGTCCTGGTCGTGGACCTGTCAGCTGCTGAACGTACCGCTGGACCGGGTCTACCTGGACAACATCGCGGCCACCGGGCACTGCTTCGGTGCCGATCCGTTCATCAACTACGTCCATGCCCGCGCGGCCGACCGGCTGCGCCCGGGCGATCTGTACCTGATGGCGGCCGTCGGGCTCGGGGCGACGTTCACCGCCGCCGTGCTGCGGCACTGACCCGTCGACCTCGTCGCAGAAAGGGAAACAGCCGATGTCACCTCCGGATCCGACGTTCCTAGAGGGTGTCAAGAGTGCCTGTACCGGAGCCACCGGCACGCCGTTCGTCCTGCTGGGCAACTTCGAGGTCGAGGACGAGTGGGCCCGCGACGAGGTGGGGCTGCCGGTCTTCGGCGGTCGGGCGTCCACGGCGATCGTCAACCGGATGGACGAGTTCACCGTACTGCTGGCCGGGCCCGGCGACCACGTCGTGTTGAAGTCCGCCCCCGACCCCGACTACCTGAACTACCTGGTGCAGTTGGGGATCGAGCTTCCCGGGATCCTGCTCACCGACGAGCACGACCCAGCGGCCACGGTCAGTGAGGACGCGCTGCGCTCGCCCCGGTTGCTGGCGGCGCTGCGGTCGTTGGCCGGGCAGGGGGCGTACCTGCTGCCGCACGGCATGTCGTTGCTGGAGCAGCAGCTGTGCGAGCTGACCGGGCTCGCCCCGGCGCTGCCGGCGGTGTCCGTGGTCAAGGCGGTCAACAGCAAGATCTACAGCCGCCGGGTCGCGACGGACCTCGGGCTGCCCCAGGCCGTGGGCTGGGAGTGCGAGACCGTGGACGAGTTCGTCGCCGCGGCCGGCGAGGCTGCTCGCGCCGTCGCCGCCGGGCGCCGGGTCGGGGTCAAGGACGCGTACGGAGTATCCGGCAAGGGCATCATGGTCGTCGATGACATCCGCCGGATGGACCAGCTCGTCCGGATGGTCACCCGTCGCGCCGAACGCACCGGCGACCAGCGGGTCGCCCTGGTCATCGAGGAGTGGGCGGACAAGGCCCTGGACCTGAACTACCACTTCACGGTCGCCCGCGACGGCTCGGTCCGGTTCGACTTCGTCAAGGAGGCGCTGACCGAGAACGGAGTCCACAAGGGACACCGTTTCCCCGCGCGACTCTCCACCGAGCACGCCGCGCAGCTCGTCATCGCCAGCGAACGGCTCGGCGCCCGGCTGGCCGCCGACGGCTTCCACGGGGTGGTGGGGGTCGACGCCATCACCACCACCGACGGCGGCCTGCTGCCGGTGTTGGAGATCAACGCCCGGAACAACATGTCGACGTACCAGACCGGGTTGCAGGAGCGTTTCATGGGCCCGGACAACGTCGCCCTGGCCCGCCAGTACGACCTTCGGCTGACCCGGCCGGTCACCTTCACGGACCTCCGCCACTGGCTCGGTGACCTGCTGTTCGACCGGGACCGGGGCACCGGCCTGGTGGTGAACAACTTCGCCACCGTCAACGCGGCCACCCCCGAACCCGGCGACACCCGTCCGTACGTGGGGCGCCTGTACGGGCTGCTGCTGGCCCGTACCCAACAGGAGATCACCGACCTCGACGACGCGGTCGTCGCGGCTGTTCACAAGGAGACCGTCCATGTCTGAGTCGACCACCCTGGGCGGTGTCCCCGTCACCGAGCTGGTGCAACGGTTCGGCACCCCCCTGTACGTCTACGACGGGGCGATCATCACCGAGCGGTACCGGCAACTGCGTGACCGGCTGCACCCGGCGGTGCGGATGTTCTACTCGTTGAAGGCCAACCCCAACATCAGCGTCTGCGCCCTGCTGCACTCCCTGGGTGCCAGCGCCGAGGTCTCCTCCCTGACCGAGCTGATCACCGCGGAGCGGGCCGGGGTTCCCGCCGAGGACATCATGTTCCTCGGTCCCGGCAAGAGCCGCACCGAGCTCACCGCCTGTCTGAAGGGTGAGGTCACCCTGATCTGCGAGTCGCTCGGCGAACTGGCCCTCATCGACGAGCTGGCCGCGGAGCTGGGCACCACCGCCCGGGTGGTGTTGCGGGTCAACCCGAGCTTCGCGGTCAAGGGCAGCGGCCTGACCATGGGTGGCAAACCCCGTCAGTTCGGCATCGACGAAGCGGCCCTGCTGGCGGAGTCCGACCTCGCCGGCCGACACCCGTCGGTGCGGCTGTGCGGCTTCCAGGCCTACCTGGGCACCCGGTTCCTCTCCGAGCAGATGATCGTCGAGAACACCGGGCGGATCCTCGAGCTGGCCGAACGGCTCGGCAAGCACCTCGGGGTGGACCTGGAGATCGTCGACGTCGGTGGCGGGCTCGGCGTGGCGTACTTCGCCGGCGAGCGGGACCTCGACATCCCCGCGTTGACCGACCAGCTGAACCCGGTCTTCGCCGCCTTCCACGACCGCCACCCGCAGACCACCCTGGTGATGGAGCTGGGCCGGTACCTGGTCGGGCACAGCGGCACCTACGCCGTCGAGGTGCGCTACGTCAAGGAGTCGATGGGTGAGCGGTTCGCGGTCGCCGACGGCGGCACGAACCACCACATGGCCGCGGTCGGCATCGGCTCCTTCGTCAAGCGCAACTTCCCGATGCGGCTGCTCAACCGGGACAGCACCGCCGAGCCGGTGAAGTGGAACGTCACCGGTCCGCTCTGCACCCCGAACGACACCATCGGCAAGGCCGTCGAATTGCCCGGCGACCTGCGCCCCGGCGACGTGATCGGGGTCGAGCGCTCCGGCGCGTACGGCCCGACCGCCTCGCCGGTGCACTTCCTCAGCCACGGCTACCCGGCCGAGGTGCTGATCCACCAGGGCGAGCCCCGGTTGGTCCGCACCCGGGACGACGTGGAGAGCATGCTCGCCGCGCAGATCCTGCACGACTTCCGCTGACCCCGGCTCGACTCCGCACCACCTGCGTCGCTTCCGTACCAACCGCGTCACCTCCCCCAATCTCACGCCCGAAAGGCAGGCCCGCAATGAACGCCACGACCGTCGAGACCGGCAACGAGCAGATCGTCACCGTCATCGTCACCGCGCTCGAGGAGGTGCTGCGCCAGGACCTCACCGACATCACCGTCGAGACCCGACTCTTCGACGATCTGAACCTGGACTCCACCAGCGTCCTCGCCCTGCTGATGACCCTGGAGGACGCCCTGGACACGCAGGTCGACCCGGAGAGCCTGGAACAGGCCCACCTGGAGTCGGTGGGATCCCTGGCCGCCTTCCTCGCCGAGAGCCGCTGACCATGTCGGCCCTGCGGCAACCCGGTGAACGGGCCGGGCCGGCGCTGGAACGCATCGTCACCCGCACCTTCACCCACCCGGTGACCCCGGGCGACCCGGCCGACCGGATCAACCTGCGGGAACGCATGGAGGCGCTCTACGGCGACTTCACCGACCTGTCCTGGCTGACCGACGGTCCGATGGTCAGCTACCACGACATGGTCCGTACGGTCGTCCAGGAGCTCGGCCCGCAACTCGTCGGCGTCGACCTGGCGATCACGGTGGACGCCAGTCCCGACTGCCGGCACCAGAGTTTTCCCGGGCCGGTCCTGTCACACCTCCTGCCCGGCGACCCGATCATGCTCGGAGTATCGGAGCAGGGGGTGGCGGGCCCGTACACCGCGCTGCGGATCGCCCACCAGTACCTGCGCTCCGGCGCGGCCACCCGAGCCCTGATCCTGATCATGGAACAGTCGACGTTGCCGCCCGACGACGCGGCGGTCCGGCCCGTCCGGGACGTCGCGGTGGCCCTGCTGCTCGGTCCGGAGGGCACCATCGGACTCGACATGCCGACGGTGACGGTCACCCGCACCGGGGCGGCTGGGGCGCTGACGAGCGAGGTCGACCTGGTGGTCGCCGGTGCCGCTCTGGCCGACCTGCCAGCCCGGATACCCGTGCGGCGGGCCGAGCCGGGACACCCCTGCGCCGGGGTGTGGCTGGCCCTCGCCGAACTGCTCGACAGCCGTCCGGACGGCGGCCGGGTGCTGATCGCCGACCGCGATCCGGTGCTGCCGTACCGGTGCGCCGTCACCGTCACCCTGCCGGCGTCGCGCCCCGAACCACCACGGCACCCGGCCGGCGACATCGCGTCACCCGCCATGCCGCACCTGGCCATCCGTCCGCAGAAGGTGAGGGAGCTGGTCCGATGACCGTCACCGTCAGCACGCCGGCCGCCGCCACCGACCTGGCGCGGTACCACCGCCTCGCGTACACCGCAGGGGTGGTCACGGCGCTGGGCGCGCTCCAGGCGGAAACCAGCCCCGGGATCGTGCCGGTCGGGCCGGGCGGACACACCTTGCTGCCGGCCGCGGTCTACGCCGCCAGCGACCGGTACGCCACACCGCAGGGTCCACGACCCCAGCCGTACGGCCAGACGGTGCTGGACCGCGTCGTCACCGGCGACGGAGAGCTGATCGCCTGGCGGGTACCGGGCGGCGGCCCCGACCCGGACACCGCGACGGCCTGGACCGCCGGTGTCGCCTGGATCCGGCTCGGCCTGACCACCCGGCTGCTCGAACAGGCCGCCGAACACCTGCGTGGCCGGACCGTCGGCGGTGTCCTCACCCTGCACCTGCAGATGGTGCGGGGAATCCTCGCCGAGGCCGCCGCCGGGATCGCCGAGGCACGGGCGCTGCTGAACACCGACGGGTACGGGACAGATCTGCACCGGGTGCACCGCGCCCTCGACGAGAGCGGCCGCAACTGCCTGCACCTGTTCGGTGCCGCCGGTTTTCTGACCGACGGGCCCGGCGGTGACCTGCACGTGTCGGAGCTGCTCGCCGAGACCTACCCGCCCCCGACCGACATGGAGGCGTCATGAACACCGACTTCCTCGCCGATCTGCGGGCACATGCCCGCGCGTACGCGGACCTGCTGCGCCCCACCGCGCTGGACCGCGACCGCAACCCGGACCTCGCGGTCTCGTCGCCCGGCTGCGGACTGCCGTGGCGCCCCTTCGCGGGCCTGCCCGCCGAGTACAACCCGGAGCCGCTGCGGGTCGGCGGCCGGCCCGTCCTGCTGCACAGCTGCGTCGAGCGGGTCGTCGTGCTGGAGGAGTTGGCCCGGGCCGACGCCGGTGCGGTGCTCGCCCTGCCCGGCCCGTCGATGTCCTCGTCCGTCATCGGGGACCTCGCCGACGACGACCAGCGGCAACGGTTCTGGGAGCGGGTCACCGCCGAGCCCACCTGGGCCTTCTTCGCCATGACCGAGCCGACGCACGGCTCCGATCCGGGCGGCATGCGCACCACCGTTCGCCGCGACGGTGACGGCTTCCTGCTCAACGGAACGAAACGGTACATCGGCAACGGCGCACGGTCCCGCATCGGCGTCGTCTTCGCCCGCCGCGGCGCCGGTCCGCTGGGCATGGTGGCGGTCCTCGTCGACACCGACCTGCCCGGGTTCACCGCCGCACCCCTGTCCACCCGGGGCGTACGCGCGTTGCAGCTGAGCGAGTTGCGGATGGCCGATGTACCGGTCACCGAGGACGACATGCTCGGCCGGCACCGCTCCGCCACCCGGCAGGGCATGTGGGCGGCCACCCGCACCTTCAACCGTTACCGGCCGGTGGTGTCCTGCCTGGCGCTGGGGGTCGCCCAGGCCGCGTACGACCTGGTCGTCGCGGAACGCCGCCAGTTCCGGGTCGACGAGCGGCACCTGCTCACCGACTGGGAGCAGCGTCTCACCGGCACCCGCGCCCTGGTGCTGGCCGCCGCCCGATCCGCCGACGCGAATCCGGGCGACGGCACCCTCGCCGCCGCGGCGAAGCTGCGTGCCACCCGCCTCGCCGAGGAGATCACCACCACGGCGGTCCGGCTGCTCGGGCCGGGGGCGCGTTGGGAGCACCCGATTCTGGACAAGCTCCTGCGCGACGCCCGCGCCTTCGAGTTCATGGAAGGCACCGGCAACGTTCAGCGGCTCACCCTCGCCGAGGGCTACCTGCAAGGACGGCTTTCCGATGTCCGCGCCGCGTGATCCGGTCTGGGTCGACGTCGGAGTGCCGCCGGGCACCGACGTCTGGCACATCGTGCTGGACGTCGCACGCGAGACCGTCGACCCGTTCACCGCGCTGCTCGACGCCGGCGAGCTGCGTCGCGCGCGCCGGCTGCGCGACGAGCAGGCGGCCCACCGCTTCGTGGCGGCGCACGGGGCGGTGCGGTCGGTACTGGGCAGCTATCTCGACGTCGCCGGCTACACGCTGCACTGGGCCCGGGGCCCCAACGGCAAGCCGTACTTCGACGGCGAGTGGCGCCGGTGGCAGTGGAGCCTCAGCCGGTCCGGAGGCCACGCCCTGCTCGCCGTCCGCCTGCACGACCCGGTCGGGGTGGACATCGAACAGATCAGAGACGACGTCCAGGCCAACGCCCTCTCGGCCCGATTCATGCCGCCCGAGGAGGCCGCCGAGGTCGCCGGACAGCCCGACGACGCCGCCCGCAACGCCGCCTATCACCGGTTGCTGTCGCGCAAGGAGTCGTGCGTGAAAGCCAGCGGCGGACGGCTGTTGGACGGGCTGCGCCTCGGCGTCCTGGTGCCCGGGACCGTCGAGGGCACCGGCGCCTTCGCCGGGCAGCGCTGGTCGCTGCGGGACCTGCCCGCCCCGCCGGGTTTCGTAGCCACCCTGGCCACCATCGGTGACCGGCCCCCGCGGCTACGGATGTTCGAGTGGGACTGGCACACCTACCCGTACGGCGGCCACACCGAGGCACCGACCGGCCCAGCACCGGAGCGACCCGAGACGACCCGACCACCCGGAGACGAGGACTCGTCCCCGCCCCACGTTGCGAGGAGGGCCGCATGAGACACCATCCGGAGCCCACCGGCCGCCGCCCGGCCGGCCCCACCGGGCCGGGCCGTGGCCGCGGTGGTGGGCCGGACGACCGGTGCATCGCCCAACGGTCGGGCGGTGGCGGACCGTACCCGCCGGATGCGGTGCCACGGATGCGTTTCACCCCCTCGGCGATACCCGTCCTGAGCTGTGTGCCCGCCCGGCATGAAGCGGCGCTACGCGGTGCGGCGGAGGCCCTGGCCCGCCTGGGCCGCTCGGATCTGGGCGGCATTCTGCGGGTCAGCGCACCCGGTTCGGCCGACGCCGCCGCCGAGCGCCTAGCCGCCCGGCGGGCCGTCGAGAACGCCCTGCACGGCGGCTGCGGGAGCGTACGGCTCCCGCCACCTCGCCCTCCGTCCACACGGCACCGCAACCGCCCGGACACACCGAATCCGTCCGCTCCCCCACCCGCGACCCCCATTCAGAGTGAGGAACTCCGATGACGTCCACGCAGAAGTCCCAGGCCCCCGACGGGGTCCAGGCGGCGGTCCAGTGGCGGAAGGTCATCACCCTGACCGCCAGCCAGGGCCTGTCGCTGACCGCCGACTACGTCCTGCTCGTCGCCCTGGCCTGGACCGCGGTCCAACTCGGCGGCGTCGGCGCGATCACTACCCTGATGCTGGCCGGTACCGTCCCCCGCGCCCTGACCCTGATCTTCTCCGGCCCCATCGCCGACACGCTGGGAGCCCGGTTCGTCCTGTTGCGCACCACCTCCGCCCGCGCCGTGCTGCTCGCCGCCGGCGCGGTGGTCGTCTTCACCACGCCGTGGTTCTGGCCGCTGGTGGTGATCGCCGCCATCGAGGGGGTGCTGCTGGGCATCGGCAGCCCGGCCGCCAGCACCCTGATGCCCCGGCTGGCCCAGGGCGAGCAGTTGGCCCGGGCGAACTCACTGTCGTCCCTGGTCACCCGGCTCGCGCCGATCATCGGCACCCCGATCGGCGCCTGGCTGATCGCCACCGGTGAGCTGTGGGAGGCGATGGCGGTGGTGGCGGCCACCTGCGCGGTCTCGTTCGCCGCGATGTGGGTGGTCACCCGCGGTATGGCCGGTGGTGACCGGACTCCGGGCGAGAACATGCTCCGACGCTCCGGCGACGGCATCCGCCTGCTGCGCACGTACGGCCGCCTGCGCTGGCTGTTCATCTGCGCGTTCCTGCTCGACATGGCCTTCGGCTGGCCGATCGAGGTGGCTCTGCCGCTGATCGTCGACGGGCGGGGCTGGGGGGTGGGTTCGGTGGCCGTGGTCGTGGTCGCGTTCAGCTGCGGCGCGATCGTCGCCGGGTTGACCGGTGCCCTGCTCGCCCACCGCATCCCGCTGATGGTGCGCCTGGTCGTCACCGGCGTCGGCATCGGTCTCGGCATCCTGGCGATGGCGGCGATGAACTCGGTGTTCACGCTCGCCGCGGTCGGCACGCTGGTCGGTCTGATGGCCGGCCTGAACGGCCCGGCCATCGTCACCGTCTACCAGCAGGCGTCCCCTCGCGCCCGGCTGGGAACGGCGATGTCGATGCTGACGCTGGCCGGCATCGGCACCACTCCGGTGTCGATCGTCGTCTTCGGCGCGCTCTCCGCGGTGATCGGGGTGACCGCCACCTGGTTCGTGTGCGGTTTCGTCGCCCTGGCCGCACCGGTGGCGGCGCTGCAGGCGCTGCGCCAGCCGCCCCCCGGGCCGGAGAGCCTGGGCGGCACCGACACCCCGTCGCCGGCTCCCGAGGCCGAGCCGGCTCCGGCCCTGGCCGAGGCATCGCCGACGGCCGCAGCGCAGCCGGTGGCCACGGCGGTCGAGGCATCCGAGCCCGAGCCTGCCGCCGACCAACTCCTGGTCACCGCGAGCCGCAACGGCTGACCCGACCGGTGGGCGCACCGCACAGTGCAGCGGCCGGGACCCGAGGGTTGATGCCCCCGGGTCCCGGCCGCTGCTCTGTCAGGCCGGCGCGACATAGTAGAAGCGCCGGTAGCCCAGCAGCATCCCCTCGTCGGTCAGGGTGAACACATCGACGAAGTCCTGACCGCTCTTGCCCGGCAGATCGGTGTACCGGCCGGTGACGGCGACACCGTCGCCCTCCGCTATCACCTTGTAGATCTGGTGGTGGCTCGGCGGCCCGGCAACCCGGGCATGGGTACGCAGCACCTCGTCGCGCCCGTTGCCGTGCACCATGTCCGGCCGCAGGACCTGCACGTTCTCGTCCAGCAGGGAGCCAAACCCGTCGATGTCGCCGGTGTTCAGATAGTGGTACGACAGTCGAACGTGGTCGACCCCGGCCGCGGTGGCGGCACCGTACTTCAGTGGACCTCCATGGCTGGTCATCCGGTGGTCTCCTCTTGTCTGGCTAGCTGGCCCCCACCCGCGTGCGGCCGGCGAAGATAATCTCCACGAGACGGACAACTCCCGCCTATCACGGCGCTTTCTTCACCGACGCGCCTATCCGTGCCGAGATTTTCAGGACGGTTCCCCTGCGCCGAACAGCGGCGGCCAACGGTGGCGGGAGTTGCATCTTCCGGCAGTTCCGTAGGGCAACAGCCTGCACAGATGCAGGAATACAATGAAACGGGCAATTTCTATCGATAGCCATGGAATACTGTCCCATTCGTTTTCGCCTGCTGGACAATCCGTCCCCAATGGAGTCCACTGTTCCGACAAAGCACGCTGTCGGCCTGGGAGTACCATGCGCAACCTGACCCTCACCAGCCCGGCCGCCGAGGCTGGAATCGTCTTCCGAGTCCTCGGTCCCCTACAGGTGGACGGGCCGACCCGGGCAGTCCGGATCCCCCCGGGGCGTCAGGAGATCATCCTCGCCTGCCTGCTCATGGAGGCAGGTCGGCTCGTCGACAGCGACCGGTTACTCGACCTCGTCTGGCCGGAGGAGGCCCCGGACACCGCCCGCACCCAGATCCAGATCTGCGTGTCCCGCCTGCGCAAGAGCTTCACCGAAGCCGGAGTCAACGCCTCCGTGGTCTCCCGCGCCCCCGGCTACCTGCTGCAGGCCGACGACGACGCGGTGGACCTTCAGGTCTTCAACCGGCAGGTGATGGCCTCCCGGGTGCTGGTCAAGGAGGGCAGACTGGCCGAGGCGGCCGAGACCCTGCGCGCCGCCGTGGCACTGTGGCGGGGCCCCTGTCTCAGCGGGGTGCCCAGCGACACCCTGCGCACCCGTGGCCTACGGCTGGACGAGGAGCGGCTGACGGCGATCGAGACCTACCTGGGGCTGGAACTGAACCTCGGGCGCAGCCACGAACTGGTCGGCGAGATCAACCAACTGCTGCACGAACATCCGCTGCGCGAGCGGCTGCGCGGGCAGCTGATGCTGACCCTGCACCGCTGCGGCCGTCAGGCGGAGGCGCTGGAGGTCTACCGTTCCGGCCGGCAGTTGCTCAACGACGAGTTGGGGCTGGAGCCGGGTGAGGAGCTGCGCCAGCTGGAGACCGCCATCCTCACCCGAGACCCCGCCCTGCACCTGCCGGCAACACCGGCTCCGGTGACGGCCTCGCCGCGGGTCCCCGCCGTCCCCACCGCGCCGCTGTCGGTGTACGGCGAGGAGCACCCGCACCAGCTCCCCGCCGACACGGCGGACTTCGTCGTCAACGAGCCGGTCCTGCACACGATCGAGGCGGCGCTGGTCGGCGGCGACGGGAGGCGGGCCCTGGGGCTCGTGGTCATCGCCGGTAAGCCCGGCATCGGCAAGAGCGCGCTGGCCACCCATGTGGCACACCGCCTCGGTGCCCAGCGGTTCCCCGACGGCCAGCTCTACTGCGATTTGCGCGGGGTCGGCGCCGACACGGTCAGCGCGAAGGACGCCCTCGGCCGGTTCCTGCGGGCGCTCGGCATACCCGGCCCGGTCATCCCGGACGCCACGGACGAACGTGCCGAGATGTACCGGACCCTGCTGGCCGCACGTCGGATGCTCGTCGTTCTGGACGACGCCGCGAACGAGGCCCAGATCATGCCGCTGCTGCCCGGCAGCAACAGCTGCGCGGTCCTGGTCACCAGCCGGTCGCGGCTGACCGCCCTGCCCGGCGCCCAACTGGTCGAGCTGGACGTGCTCGACCAGGCCCAGGCCCTGCAACTGCTGAGCCGGGTGATCAGCGCCGATCGGGTGAACCAGGAACCGGAGGCCGCCATAGCGTTGGTACGTACCGTCGGCGGTCTTCCGCTGGCCTTGCGGATCGTGGCCGCGCGGCTGGCCGCCCGGCCGCACTGGAATCTCGCCTCGATGGTGCACCGGCTGGCCAACGAGCGGCACCGGCTCGACGAACTGGCCCACGGCGAGATGACCATTCGAGCCAGCCTCTCCCTGACCCACGACGGCCTGCACCGCCCGGACCGGCGGCTGCTGCGGCTGTTCAGCCTGGCGGAGGGGCCGACCGTGCCGGGCTGGATCGCGGGCGCCCTGCTCGACGACGACCGCCCCTTCCCGTCCGACCTGCTGGAACCCCTGGTGGACGTGCAGATGCTGGACGCGGTGGCGATCGAGCGCACCGGGGAGTTCCGCTACCGGTTCCACGAGGTGATCCGCCTGTTCGCCCGCGAACAGCTCACCCTGCACGACGGGGAAGCCGTCCAACTGGCCGCGACCGAGCGGATGATCGGCGGCTGGCTGTCGATCGCCGAGCAGGCCCACGCCCGCATCTACGGCGGCGCCTACACCCTGCTGCACGGTGACGGCCTGCGCTGGCCTCCGCCGCCCGGGTATGTCGAGAACCTGCTGACCGAGCCGCTCGAATGGCTGGACAACGAGCAGCCCAACCTCTGCCTGGCCGTCGAGCAGGCCGCCCGGATGGGTCTGCACGAACTCTCCTGGAACCTGGCGACCACCCTGGTCACCCTCTTCGAGGCGCGCGGCTACTTCGACCAGTGGGAACGGACCCACCGGCGGGCCCTGGAGGCCGTCCGGGAGGCCGGCAACCGCCGGGGTACGGCGGCCGTGCTGGCCTCGCTGGGCACCATGCACCTGAGCCGACAGCAACCGGACCAGGCCCGGCAGTCCCTCGACGCCGCCCTGGAGATCTTCGACGAGCTCAACGATCTGCACGGCCTGGCCCTGTGCCGTCGGGATCTCGCCCTGCTGGACCGGCAGATCGGGGAGGATGACCGGGCGCTCGTGCGCTACGAGCAGGCGGCCCGGGACTTCGATCAGGTCGGGGACGTGATCGGTCGGGCCACGGTGTTGACCCAGAGCGCATACGTGTGGATGCGCCGAGGCCACACCGCGATGGCCCAGGAGCAGCTCGACGAGGCCCTGGCGGTGTTCCGTTCCGTCGGGTACGCCCACGGAGAGGCGCACGCCCTGCGCCGCGCAGGGCAGGTGCTGCTGTGCCGTGGCGAGCACGCCCAGGCCGAACAGGTGCTGTCGAAGGTGCTGGAGATGGTCCGTCGGGGCCGCGACATCATCGGCGAGGGCCACCTGCTGCGCAACCTCGGTGAGGTCCACGAGGCCAGCGGACGCCACGACCAGGCCCGGGAGGCCTACACCCAGGCCCTGACCGTACGCGAGAAGATCATCGACCTGGGGGGCGCCGCCGTGGTACGCCTCGACCTGGCTCGGCTGGCGTACCACAGTGGTCAGTTCGTCGAGGCCGGTGGGCTGCTGGAGCAGGCCACAGAGACCTTCCGGGCCCGAGGCATGCGCCCGGAACTGCGGGAGGCGGAGCGGCTGGCGCAGGAGCTCGCCACCGCCTGACCCGCGCCGCTATCACCGCTATCACCGCGCCGGGGCGACGGCGCTGCCCAGATCCGCACTGACGATTGGCGCCATGATGGTCGGCCGATAGTGAGATCGGGACGATGGGTCGTGACGGCGGTTGTCCCGGTGTCCCAGATCCGCCGGGCGGCGCTTCCTGGCGCGCCACCCCCGTCACCACGCAATCGTGATAGGGAGTGGGACAACAGATGAGCATCGACGTGCCGATCGCCGATAACGTGCCGCTGTTCGGGTCGCTGGTCCGCCGGCATCGCACCCGCATCGGGCTGACCCAGCGGGAACTGGCGGACCTGTCCACCGTCAGCGTCCGGGCGATCCGCGACCTCGAACAGGGCCGGGCCCGCCGACCACGGCAGGACACCGTACGGCTGATCGCCGACGGCCTGCGACTCGGAACACGGGCCCGCGCCGATCTGGAGTCCGCCGCCGGGGAAGGACGGACCAGTTGGGCGGTGAAGGCCGGCTACGAGGCCGACCCGCCGTCCCCACCCCTGGCCGTGGACGTACAACTGGGGCGGGAGGCCGAGACCTCCGTCATCGTCGACGAACTCGGCACCGGCGCCGAACGGCTGGTGACCATCGTCGGGATAGACGGGGTCGGCCGCACCCGGCTGGCCCTTGAGGTGGCCACCCGGTTGCACACCGCCGAGCGCACCCCGGTGCTCTGGTGCCCCCTCACCGGCCCGACCGGCGGTGACCGCCTCTCCACCCTGGTCCGCGCCACCGCCGATCAACTGCTCGGCACCGGGGGTGGTGCACCCCCGGTGAACGGGCCGGACGAGTTGGCCGCCTTCATGGAGATCGTCGCCGACCGGCCGCCGCTGCTGGTGCTGGACGGGGTGACCGAGGCCGCTCATGCCCACCGCATCGGGCAGTTGCTGCGCGACTGCCCGGGCCTACGGATCCTGGTCACCGCCGCATTCCCCCTGGGGGCACCCGGTGAACGACACTTCCTGCTCAACCCGCTGGCCGTACCCGCGGAAGGCGAACCGTTCACCGTGGACGTCCCCGCGGTCCGGATCTTCATGGAGCGGGCCCGCCGATTCCGTCCCGACGTCAACCCCGACATCCGGGAGGCCGCGCTGATCGCGGACATCTGCCGGCGACTGGACGGGGTACCCCAGGCCATCCACGCCGCCGCGTCCTGGCTCGTCGTCTACGACATCGCGACCCTGCACCAGTGCCTGCACGACGGTCCGGCCGGACTGCTGCACCACCTCGCCGGCCCCGACGGCGGCATCAACCTGCGCGACGCCCTGGACCGCCGGCTGGCCACCCTGCCCACCCCCGAACGCGAACTGCTCGACGCCCTCTGCGTACGGGGAGAGACCTTCGACCTGGCCGAGGTGATGACCCTGACCGGCCACAGCCTGCCCGACAGCGGCCGGGCCGTCCGCTCCCTGGTGCTGCGTGGCCTGGTACGCCCCACGTACACCGCCGGCCAGTCCCGGTTCCGGATCCTGCACCTGGTACGCGCGGCCCAGCTCTGCGCTCTGGACATCCGGGTCTGACAGTGCGGTGCGGCCGCGGCGGCACGCCCCTCCGGCGTGCCCCCGGCTCCCCGCACCGTGCCTCCGCTGGATGCCAGCCCTGACATACACGGCGCCGAATGCTCGGTGCCGATGATGAAAGGCACACTAGACAGTGTGAATGTACTGAACGAGGGCATTGGCAAACTCGCTGCCCTCGGGTGTCTCGACGTTTATCGCTGAGAAGACGATGCCCTGGGACCGATCGTCCCAGACCAGTTTCAAGATGCCGGTATTCCCGACGTTCAACTCCCCGCGCCAGTTGTCGTAGCTCACCACGACGACGCGCCCGCCGTCGGGAAACGCAATCCCGACTCTGCCACCCTGGACGATCAGGATTCCCGTTCTCGGAGAGGCGAACGGCATACCGTCTGAGGCACGAAATCCTCGCGAACTCACCATGGTCCTGCCTACCACCCTGACGAAGTCGGCCGTCGCCGGGTCGTAGCCGGCCGACGCGATCGGGGCACTCCACTCCGGAGCGGCCAGCCGGGCATCGAGCGGCATATCAAGATAATCTGGTAGCGACCCCTGCTGAGGCGCCCCCGCATGATCGGGATCACCATCCCCCCGGTCCTGCTGGTTGCGGTAGGCGACGACTCCCGCGACAAGCGCACCGATGACCACAACCACGCACACCCACTCCATGCGATCACCTTTTTCGAACCGTCAGCGCCAGATCGTCAGCAACCCCAGATACCCCTTGACCGGGGCAGCGGCAGCCGCCACAGATTGCCTGGCAACTGTTCTCCACGATCCAGGAACTCCAATTACGGGCCACCAACATGGCGTATCTGGAATCTCCATGTCAATGCGTCTCGGATGCGGAAGTCCGACATGGACCTACAGCCGATTCACCCAGGCTGTTCGGACGACCTCCGAAATGCTGACCAGCCTTGACCGCTCTGGACGGTGTCGCGGTGGACCTTCCGGGAGCCGACGGCACCGAAGAGCCGGAAGAGGGCAGGCAGAACGGCGCTACCCGCGATGGTGGCCCAGACGGTCCGTCAGGCCCTGGCCTCCGGCTGACGACCCGCCTTGGCCAGACCCGCCTTCAGAGTCGACCCTGATGGCCGCCGCGCCGGCGGAGACGTGCCCGCCCCGGAGTACGACGACGCAGTCGGCGGCCGCGTAATTGGGTGGTGTGCGGGGCCGTCGGCAAGCGAAGATGCCGCCATGTCCGGCGCCCCTGAAGGATTCACCTATCGCGTCCGCAAGAACGGGGACGTGGAGGTGCGGCATCATGGCCGCCCGGCCGTCGTGCTGCGCGGTGCCGCCGCGGCCCGGTTCCTGACCGATGTAGACGTCGATGATCCTCAGGAGTTGATGGCCCGCGTCACCGGCCAGTACAAGCACGGCAACGAGCGAACGGCGAAGCAGCATCCCCGCACCCGACAGCGGTAGCACCCGCTCCCCACGGGTCAGGCCGGTTCGTCGCTGGGGATTCGGCGCGCCGACCGGGGCGCGGGCCGGGTGGGTCGGCCTACCCGGGTGACATGCACCAGCCGCTCCGGTGCCACCTTCAGCAGGCTGCCCAGGGCCGTACGGGTGGCCGCGACGTCGATCAGCTGGCTCAGCGGGTGTGCTGCCAGCCCGGAGGTGTGCAGGGTCAACCAGCAGCGCAGCAGTACCCGGCCTAACTCGACCTGCCCGGCCTGGTCCAGCCCCTCGGGGGCGATCAGGGCCAGCACGGTGCCGCCACGGGCCAGGGGATCGTCGGCAGCGGCTAGCAGCCGGGGCAGACCCAGCGGACGCAACAGGGGGTACGCGGCCAGCCCCGCCCGTAGTCCTACCGCAGCGGGCCGGGACAGGGCCAGGCAGCGGTCGGTCAGCCCGTCGATGCGGTAGTTCGGATGGGTGGGATCCAGCCGGAGCCAACGGCGCAGCTCGGCGGTGATCGCCGGGTCCGCGTACAGGTGCTGGTCGGCGGTGCGCAGCAGGGCACCCAGGCGGTCGGCCTGCGGCACCACCCGTACCTCACCGCCAGTTTGCCGGGCCTCCCGGTCCACCGCCGCGAGCGCCTCCGGGTCCGGACCGGCGGAGAACCGACCCCGGTCGGTACGGCGTTCCCACACGTCCGTGGTGCGGAAGGGGGTCGGGTAGGGGTCCTCGGTCGGGCGCAGCCAACCCACCCACTGGTCCTCGGGATCGGCGACGTACTTCAGGTGCAGGTCGGCGTCGGCGGCGACGATCAGGCAGGTCTCGACGAAGGCGCCGAGGGACAGTCGCAGGTCACGGCCGGTGGGATCGCCGGCCGGCAGGGTACGGGCCGGTTCCCATCCGACCCGGATCCCGGCGGGCTCGTAGCGCAGCCGCCAGGGTTGGGTGTTGTGCGCGCTCGGGGCCCGCCAGCACAGCGGTTCGAGGGCGCGGAAAGCGTCGAGGTCCACCTATCGCTCCTTGGCATAGAAGGTGTAGCCGTGCAGCGGACGACCGCCGAGCCGCCGGTACTGGGCGGCCGATGCCACGTTGTCCCGCTCGACATAGGTGCTGCGCAGGGTGGTGTAGCCGGCGGTGTGCAGGTTGTGGTGCAGGTGGGCGGAGAGCAGCCGCTGGTAGCCACGCCCCTGGTACTGCGGGAGGACCCCCTTGATGATCAGCACCGCTTCCCGGCGGTAGCGGCGGCGGCCGGAGGTCAGCAGCCGCAGTTGGTTGACCACGTGCAGGTTGCCGCGGACGGCGACCAGGAACTCACTGATGTCCGGTACGCAGAGCACGAAGGCCACCGGGATGCCGTCGCGGGTCAGGTAGAGCAGCAACGACTCGTCCAGCAGGTACCCCAGCCCGTCGGTCTGCCGGCGCAGTTGGCGCTCGGAGATCGGGGTGTAGTAGCCCAGTTGGGCGAAGGAGGCGTTCAGCATCTCGCGCAGCAGGCCGAGCTGGTCGTCGAGACGCCGCAGGTCACCTCGGTGCAGTTCCAGGCGTCCGCCGTCCGGCTCGGTGGGCATCGGTGGTTTCGGTTGCGCCGGGGCGGGCACCGGGCAGATCCAGGTGTCGGCCTCGAAACGGCGGTGGAATCCGTACGCCTCGTAGGCGGTCACGTAGTGCGGCGGGTTCCAGGCGCTGTCGACGAAGCCCCGGTCGGCGTACCCGGAGGTGATCACTCCACCGGCCTGGTTGGGTAGCAACGCCACCGGGCCGAACAGCAGGTCCCGGTCGGGTTCGGCGTGCGCGGTGATCGCGTCGAACAGCGGCCGGGCGGCCGGTTCGGTGAACTCGGTGAGCCCGAAGAGTTGGCACCGGCGGCCGAGCTTGGTGTCGAAGGCCGTGTCGGTGTGCAGGGTGGTGCGGCCGACCACCGTGCCGGTGGGGTCCCGCAGGACGTACAGGGAGATGCCGTCGCGCCACCAGCGCCGGATCTGCTGCCGTGGAGTGGGCACGTAGCGGGGTTCACCGGCGTACAACCGGTCGGTGAGGGCGAGGAACTCCCGCAGGGTGCGGCGGCTGGTCACCCGCTCGAACCGGTGGGTGGTCGCGGTCACCGGAGGACCGCCGGGCCACTGGTCTCCGCCCCGATGGGGGTGAAGGTGGCGATGTGCCCCATCTGCGGGCCTTCGGCGCGCCAGGTGCCGTTGGAGTATCCGTCCGGCGCGGCCGTGTAGAGCCGGATGAAGCCGGCGGTCGCGTTACGGGTGCCGTCGGTCAGCCAGACCATCAACCGGCGGTGCTCGCGGGTGCGGGCGAAGCGCAGCATCGCCTCCCGGTCGGTGAAGAAGGCGATCGTGCCCAGGGTCAACGGGAACTGCCAGTAGACGGTGTGCCAGCAGTAGCCGGACATCCGGCGCATGTCCCGGACCATCCGGATCCAGGCCGGTGCCAGCCGCAGCAGGACCAGGGGGTTGGAGTAGCGGGTGGCGCCGATGAACATCGCGCCGGCGCGGGCCTGCGCCGGGGCGCGGGAGAAGTCACGGGTACGCACGGTCACCTCACCAGGTAGACGTTCTTGATCTTCTGCTCACCGGCGAACGGGCCGCTGCCGGGTTCGTGCAGTTCCACCCGCAGGTCCCCGGCGGTCGGGTCCTCCACCAGGGACTGGGCGAAGTCCCGGGAGACCGAGGTGAGGTGTCGGCGTACCCCGGTGCGGCAGGCGATGGCGAGGGCTTCGCGTTGCGCGGCGGTCAGGGCACGGCGCAGTTCGATGTGGATGACCGGTCGGGTCTCCAGGGCCGCGTCCTCCACCAGGGTCAGGCAGAAGCGGTTGATCTCGGCGGCGTACGGATTGCCGGTGTAGAGGCCGTACTCCACGTCCTGGGGGTAGAGGTTGGCCCCCAGGTAGGAGACCGTGGAGTCGCGCCGACCGAACAGCAGCAACACCGGCAGGGTCATCCGCTCGGCGGAGACGGCCGTGCGGAACTCGGCCCGGCGTACCGGGTCGAGGTGGGCCAGCTCGACGATCCGCTGGTACGGCACGAGCAGAGCCTCGTCGCCGATGTTGTACCGCAGCCGGGGTTGCAGCACCTCGGTGGTGACCGTGCAGACCAGTTCCCGGTGCTCGTTGGTCTCCAGGTAGGTGGCGAACGGGTTGTACTGGAACACCATCGGCAGCCGCTGCTCGTCGGCGCCGAGCAACTCGGCCCGCAGCGCCCGGTCGTTCTGCAGCCGCCGCCGCAGCCACACCGTGAACCGGGTCTCCGCGCCGATGCCGATGGTCAGGTCCGAGGCCCCGTACGCCGACCGGACCAGCGCGAACCGCTGCTCCAGATAGTCGCGCAGCGCCTCGGTCATCCCCTCACCGCCGCAGCTGGCGAAGATGCGGTACCGCGACCAGGGAAACTCCTCGGCGTCCAGGCGGTCGCGCAGATGCTTCAGAAACGGTGGGTACGCCGTCACCAGGTAGTCGAAGTCCGGACCGAACTCGCGGAGGGTGTCGATGATCTTCCCAAGGTCCGGGCCGGTGTTCTTCACCACCGAGATCCGGGCCATCGCGGCACCGGTCGTGGTCCCGGTCGCCCAGGCCCCCATCGAATACGCGTTGATCACGAACGGTCGGCGCATCGGGAAGACCAGCTTGGTGTAGCCGACGATGTCCCGGTGCACCGCCCGCAGTTCCCGGTCCCCTCGGGGCCAGTTGAACGGCCGCCCGGACGAACCGGCCGACTCGTCTACCACCACCCCACGGGTCGGCAACCGCCCGCCCCAGCAGCGGTCGGCCGCGTCGTGGGCCACCACGTAGCCGAGCTTGTCGGTCTCCGGGAAATCCGCCAGCCGGTGGCGGGCACCGGCCGGGCGGGCGCGCAGGAAGGCCCGGTAGGCGGGCACCTGCCGGGCGGCCCGTACGCAGACGGACTGGGCGTTGGCCGCGGCCAGACCGTCCAGGACCGGGTGGTGCCGCCGCGCCACCCACCGCCATCCGGCAGGGTGCCGGCTGACGAGCCGGCTCAGCGCGGCGACCGTGCGGCCGAGCGGGGCCAGCACGGCCTGCCGGCCACGCGCGGCCAGGCCCGGCAACGGCGAGTCAGCGGTACGCAGAGCGAGGGGTCGGTGCGGCAGATCGGCCATGCCATGATCCTCACCACCCCGCCGGGCCGACACCTGAGACCGCGAACGGTGTCCGCACTGAGCATCCCTACTCAGTCGCGTTGGCGAGCAGACCTGCCGCGGGCCAGCGTCCAGTCAGCCGCACCGACTACCCGACGTGGCCGATCGTCGATCCTCGTGGCCCCAATCCTCCACCACTCTGGGCGTTCCAGACTGGAAGTGACGGCTGATGAATGGGTTACGCGCACCTGGCGTGCTTGATGGACTACCTTCACTGCACGCCGGCCCGATGCATGATGGGAACATGTCGAATCTATGACGGATCTCGATCGGATTTTCGAACCGCAGTACAAGGCAGTCGACCTCTTCACCAACCGGGTTCCCGAGCACAAGGCTTTCGCCGAGGCGGTGCTGAGCCACCTGGAGCGAGTCGTCGACGGCAGCGGCACTCTCGACACCCCGACACGGCGCAATGTACTGACCTTCTACGGGATTGGCGGAATCGGTAAGACCGCCCTGTCGAAGCGGTTGGAGCGGTGGCTGCTGGGAGAGTTGCCGGAAAGCGCGGAGTGGGGCCAGGCACCCGTCTTCGATCAGCCCATCCGTACTGCTCGGATCGACTTCCACGGCAGCAAGGTGGTCAATGCCGCAGATGTTCTGCTCTGTCTCCGCGCGACCTTGGCGGGCGAGGGCCGCAGGTTCCCGGCGTTCGACCTCGGGCTGGCCGCGTGGTGGACCTTGGCCTGCCCCGGCACACCGTTGCCCACGATGACCAACGCGAACGGACTCGATGTCCGTACGCAGATCGTCGACACCCTCGGCGACCTCATCGGCGACCTCGGCGTCAGCCTCGGCATCGGGCCGCTGAGTGTCCGTACCGGGGTCCGCATCGTCGACGCAATCCGCCAGCGGCGGCTTCGCGACCGCATGTTGCGGGAATGTGATCCGCTCGTGGCGATCATCGACGAAGCGCGTCGGAATCCTTCGCAGGGCGTCGCGTCGAGCCTGGCCGGTCTGCTCTCGTGGGATCTCGAGCGGCTGCTCCGGGGCGAACGACCGGTGGCAGTGGTGTTCGCGGATGCCGCCGAGTACATCCAGGGCGGGAACCGAGTCCAGGAACGCCTGTTCAACAGAATCGTGCACCTGACCCCCGGCATTCTGTGGGTGGTGACTTCGCAGCGCAGCCTCGATTGGGCATCTCCAGCACTGCACGGCGTCCTGCCCTACACCGGTTCGGAAATCTGGCCCGGGCTGTGCATTCCCGCCCGAGCCGAACCCTGCCAGCACCTCGTCGGAGACCTGTCTGACGTGGACGTCGTGACATACCTCGAGCGCGCCTCCGGCACCGGCGGCAACCCGGTTCTCAGCGAGGAGGTGACGGATCGGATCCGACTCGGCTCCCACGGCCTGCCGCTGTATCTGGACCTGTCGTTGTCGATCGCCCGAGCCGCCGGCACGCAGACTCTGGATCCGAAGTCGTTCGGAGGATCGCTGCCTGCGTTGGTGACCCGGGTCTTCGCCGACCTTCCCGAAGAGGAAAGGGACATCGCTCGTACCGCAAGCCTGCTCACCCGTTTCGACGCCGCCCTGGTGGCGACGGCCGCAGGACGCCTGGAGGGCGACGCGCGCCGGTTCTGCGACCGATCGCTGGTTCGTATCGACGAACACCCCAGGTTTCCCTACCGGCTGCATGACGCGGTCCGCTCGGCGTTGTCCAACGAGGCGCCCGCCAGCCCGGGGGCTTGGACTCCCGCGGACCGCCTCGCCCGCGCGCACACGTTGCTCGACACCCTGCGGCAGCGGCACGGAGAGGTGCTGGGCGACATCGACTGCCGGCTTGATCTGCTTCAGTTGGCGGCCGGCCTGTCCGCCGAGCACGATATCGAGGCCCCCTGGCTACGACAGGCGCTGACCGAACTTCCCGGCATGAGCCGGACGGCCGAACGGCTCCCACCCCCGGACACCCGCACCTGGATGGGGCAGTTGTCCCGGTTCTTCGAAGGGTGGCGCGACCGCAGCACTGGCCAGCGCATCGGCTACCTCGAGGACCTCCTCACCACCCCGTTGCCGAAGGACATCGCCCGGGCATCTCGCCTGTTTCTCGCATACGACTATCGGACAGTCGGCGAGGCCGACAAGGCGCTGGTCATCCTCCAGCCGATCCTCGCGGAGGAGCCCGACTCCTCACTTCTGCGTTACCAGGTCGCGCGGACCCTGCACTGGCTCGGTCGTTACGAGGAGTTGGAATACCTCCTTCGGCATTCACCTCCGGCTGAGGACACCGCAGCGGCTCGGCTGCGAAGCGACCTCGCCTTCGAACGAGGGCATCTGTCGGAGGCCATCGCCGGGCCGACCGCGCGAGCCAGGCACCTGCACGCGCTGGGGCAGCACCGGATCGCCATCGAGAACGAGGCGTCAGCTTTGTGGCGGGCAGCCCTCGCCGGTCGAACCACCGTCGCGGAATGCGACAAATTGGCCAGCAAGACGGACCGACACGGCATGTGGCTGACGCTGCGAACGTCCCTCGCCGCCAAAGCGGTGTGCCTGGTGGGCGACGACCCTGCCGTGACCGCGATACTCGGCGAGGCCATTTCCATCGCGCGATCCCGCTCCGGCACCCCTGGATGGCGGGAATGGTCGGTGGCACTGCTGCACGCGCTGCGTCTTGAGGATCGGCGACGGATCGGTGCCGTACGCGCGGATTGGGAGGCCGTTGCTCCCCGCTGCACCTCGAACTACCGCTTAGTCGATCGGCTGTTCATCTATGCCGGCTACCCACCCACCTACCCGCCCCTACCGGAGCAGGTCGAGACAGCCGGCGCGGATCAACGATGGCAGGCGATCATCGCTGCGATCGTAGAGGGCTCGTAGAGCCCTCTACGGGCAACCCGTCCCGCTTCACCGACAGCGCCGCCGCCGGACTCCGGCGGCTACGACCTCTGACGCCGCAGCGTCGTGTCGTCGTCGGCTGAAGCGGACCGGCGAACCGGCGGCGCAGCCACCGGGGCAGTGCGGCCCGGGGTACGAACATCCCCACGTCGCTCGCGACATCGCCGGCGTACGCGCGAAGGGTGTATCCGCCCAGGAGGGTTCGATCGCGCAATGCCACCCGCAGCAGATGCACGCACTCGGCGTCGAGCGCGCCGTGCAGGCGCGCGTGATGGCCCAGTGACTGCAACGCATTGGCGCGGGTTTGCGCGCTGGAGGATCTCAGCCCTCGCTTGACCCGTGGCAGGGTCACCTCGGAATCCTCATGGTGCAGCGTCAGAGCGAGCAGAGCCACCCCCGCGTACGGGTCGTCCCGGTCGAGGGCGTCGTCGACCAGTTCCGGATGCTCGACCACCGCCAACCAGCTGCCGATAAGCCATCCCGGCCCACTGTTCACCCCAAGATCCTCACACAACTCTCCGACTGTTCGAGCAGCACGACTTTGGACACCCCTGCTCGATGGGGACCGGCACCTGTGGACGATGGTCTGGCGATAGGGTCGCGAGGTGACGACGGACGCCGATTCCGGGGCTGGGCGTACGCCGGTGCAGCGGCGGTGGGCCTGGGCGCATCCGGTCGCTCCACGCTGGCTGCTGGTCGGCGGCATCGGCGTCGACGACTCCGACGATGACGACATCCCGTTGGCACTGTGCGCCGAGATCGAGGGGTTGTTCGTCGACCTGCCGTCCCGGCAGCGGGAGCGGTTCACCCTTGTCGGCTGCGCCCCGGAAGGAGCGCTCGCCGAGCTGTTGGATCGGCTGCCCGTCGAGGCGCTCGGCACCGAACGTGCCTGGCTGGGTGACATCTGCCTGGCGGCACCACCCGGGCCACCGGGCAGTTCGCCGTCCTGGTGGGGCGAGGATCTCGGGGATGTCGTCGTACTCGGTCAACGACCGAGCACGAGACCGCGGGCCGGGGACATCGAACTCGACGGGTTCGTCCACCTCTACGACCGCACGGACGCGGTGGTACGCCCAGACGTCGCCGGGTTCGTCCTGCTCGGCCGGGACGACACGCGCTACGGCGCCTGCCGGGACGTCACGGGCGTGTTCCGCGAGCAGGCCGCACCGCCGGTGCCGCAGATCAGGCTGCTCGGTTGCCGACCGGAAGCACCACTGCTCACCGCGCTCGGTGCGGTCAGCAACGCGAGCAAGGCCGCCCGGCGTCGCCGCCGGATCCGCGCCGAGGTGCACATGACAGCTGCCGACGGCTCGGCCCGCCCGGTGAGCGGCGCCGTGGTCTCCGGAACGGTCGTCGCGGGCGAGCCGTCGTGCCTCGGTGCCGGACTCTTCGACGTGACCGTCGACAGCGACCCACGGGAACCTCTGCCGCTGGGGGTCCTCGACATCCTGGAAGGTTGGCGCGTCCGGCGGCCCGCAATGAGGAACATGTGGGCTGGTTACGACCGCGAGCTGCGCGATCACTGGGCCGGAGTGGCGCTCGCCCACCGGGTCGATGCGGCCGACCGGCCACCCGGCACCACCTACGACCTCGACGGGCGGTACGTGACCGACATCGAAGGGTTCTACTGCGCGATCGGCGAGGCGATCAACGGCCCCGGCGGGTACTTCGGCTGGAACCTCGACGCGCTCCACGACTGTCTCAGCGGGGAATTCGGCGCGCGGACACCGTTCCGGCTGGTGTGGCACGATTCGGCTGTCGCCCGCGAACACCTCGTCACCGGCTATGACAAACGTCTGCTGGCCCCGGCGACCAGTCTGGATCAGTTACTGGACCTCCTGGCGGCAGAGCACGTCGAGGTCGACCTCCGCTGACCACGGCCACGCCGCCCGGTCGGGGTCGGTTCGCGACACCGATCGCCCTCATGTCGCCGCGCCGGTGCACCGGTACCTGGCCCGACGAGACCTGACCCTCACGCTGGTCAGGGTCACCGCGAGCGCCAGGAACAGCATCGCCGATCCCACCACCAGGGGGTTGACGTAGTCGGGTACCAGGTCGGGACCGCAGGTGGTGTCATGCAGCGGCCACATGCTCTGCGTACCCCCGCTCGGGGCACCGTGGCGGGGGTCGTAGCCCTCCGGCTGCCGTAGCGCGCACCGGTCGTCGGCGTCGGTGAGTAAGCCGAAGGTGGTCGCCGCCAGCCCATGACCATAGGCGGCGAGCCCTGTCAACGCCGCGCCGACGGCCAGCAACCATCCCGCCCGCGTCCACCCGTTGCCCACCCGCCGGCCGGTCCTCAGGGCCAGCCCGGCGAGGACCACGAGCACAGCGGCACCACCCGCTACCACCGGCCACGCCAGCGACAGCAGCACGAGCGCGATGAAGACGACGACCACGGAGGCACACCGTACGCCTGGGAGCCTCGTCCCGGCCTGCACACCCACCGCCCGCAGCGGAGCCGCCCCCCGCTGCTGACGGGGATCCGGTGTCGGATCGATGCGGCATGGCGCCATTGGAAACAGCGGGAAACTACTCTGCGAGATTGGCCTGTCACCCAATGCCAAGGTCCGATCTGTTCGACACCGTAGCGGTCACCTGCCGCAGACCCCGGGAGGTAGTTCCTTGTCCATTACAGAGGATGGTGCCCGCAGGCAGGAGTCGCCACGGCAGGATTCCGTACTGCCGGAGTTGCGGGAGCTGTGGTGGGAGACCGGGGTGCGGGCGCGGGCGCAGGCCAGCCTGTTCGCGGTCTTCTCCGAGTTGCCCCGCCTGGTCTGGGCCGCCATCGTGGTGAGTTGGCGGGCCGACCGGCTGCGTACCTCGATCGTGGCGGTGACCACCGTCGGGGCCGGGGTGATGTCGGCCTTCGGGCTGCTCGCGGCACAACGGGTGCTCGTGGAACTGTTCGCCGGTGGGCCGACCCCCGACAAGGTGATCGCGGCGCTACCGGCCCTGATCGCCCTGGCGGCGGTGATCGTCCTGCGCGCGAGCATGGCGACCGCGATGGGGTACGCGCAGAACGGCCTCACCCCCAAGGTCGACCGGGAGGTCGAACGGGGGCTGTTCGAGATGACCACGGCGGTACGGCTGGAGGCCTTCGACGCGGACGCCTTCGCCGACGACATGGAACGGGCCACCCGAGGCTCGGCCTCCACCACGGACCTGGTGCAGGCGTCGATGAACCTGCTGGCCGGTCTGGCCGGGGTGATCGCCGTCGCGATCGCCGTCGTGGTGATCCACCCCCTGTTGTTGCCGGCTCTGCTGATGGCCACCGTGCCGAGCGGATGGGCCTCGCTGCGGGCCGGGCATCTGCGCTACCGGACCTACGCCGCCGGGTCGGTGCGGCGGCGACGGATGTGGCTGCTGCACCGCCTGATGGCCGAGCGTGACTCCGCCCCCGAACTGCGCTCCTACGGCCTGCGGGGTTTCCTGCTCGACCAGTACGACCGGGTCATGGGGGTCGAGACCGACATCCAACTGGCCCTGGCCCGCCGGGTGACCACGACCACCACCATCGGGGCGATGATCGGCGGGATCGCGACCGCCGTGGTGTACGTCCTGCTCGGTCTGCTGCTCATCGACGGGCAGATCCCCCTGGCCGCCGCCGCGACCTGCGTGATCGCCATCCAGTCCGCGCAGCGGTCCCTGTCCGTGGTCACCTTCCAGACCGACCGGGTCTACACCGAGGGGCAGCACTTCCGGGACTACACCGGCTTCATGACCCGCGCCGCCGACTACCTGCCCCCGCCCGCCGCCCCTGGTGCGGAGGCACCGGACCGGCTGCGGGAGATCGTGGTGGAGGCGGTCAGCCTGCGCTACCCCGACCGGGAGACTGCGGCCGTCGACCGGGTGAGCCTGCGCATCCGGGACGGGCAGACGGTGGCCTTCGTCGGTGAGAACGGCTCCGGCAAGTCGACCCTGGCCACCATGATCGCCCTCCTGCGTACCCCGACCGGCGGCACCATCCGCTTCAACGGCCGCCCGGCGGCCGACTGGGACACCGACGCCCTGCGAGCCCGCATCGCGGTCGTCACCCAGGAGTACCACAAGTGGCCCTTCACCGCCGCCACGAACATCGCCATCGGCGACATCACCACCGTCCCGGAACAGGCCCGCATCGAGACCGCCGCCGCCCGCGCGGTCGCCCACGACATGATCACCGATCTGCCGTACGGCTACGAGACCCTGCTCGACCGCACCTTCGCCGGTGGCCAGGACCTCTCCGGCGGGCAGTGGCAACGCATCACCGCCGCCCGGGGTTTCCTGCGCGACGCCGACCTGCTGATCATGGACGAACCCTCATCCGCCCTCGATCCCCGCGCCGAGGACGCCCTGTTCCAGGCCATCCGCGACCGGCAGGGACAGGGCATCACCATCCTGATCACCCACCGGCTGGCCAACGTCCGGCACGCCGACTGCATCTACGTCCTGCACCACGGCCGTCTCGTGGAGACCGGCACCCACGACCAGCTCATGGCCGCAGGCGGCCGGTACGCCGAACTGTTCACCCTCCAGTCCGCCGGCTACCGCGCCACTGCGGCCACCTCATCGCTGCCCCGTCAGCCCACCGCCTCCGCCTGACGAACCGCATCCGGCCCGGGTGCACCTCCGCGCCGCACGACGGCCACCGCCCGGTCGGGGAATCTTGTCGGCGGTCGATGTGAGAATGCCACCCAACCGATCTTGGGAGATGGCATGGGGACGTGGGACAGCGGACCATTCGACAACGACACCGCCGCTGACTGGTGTGGTGCTCTCGACGACGCCGACGTGGCCAAGCGTCCGATGATGGTCCGCGAGGCGCTGAGCCGGGCCGCCGGTGAGGAGGGCTACCTAGACGCCGATGTCGCCTGCGCGGCGATCGCCGCAGCCGCGATCGTGGCCGCGCAGCAGCCCGGCGGGCCGGCGATCACCTCCTCGTACGCACCGGACTTCCTGCTCGACGGTGGTCGGCTCGACCTGCCCGACGACCTGGCCCCACTCGCGGCGCGGACCCTCGACCGGATCATGGCCGCTGACTCCGAGTGGCACTTTCTGTGGCAGGACGCTGCAGGACCCACCAACCCTGCCTTCAACACCGTCCACGAACTGCGCAAAGTCCTGACAGCTCGGTAGCCGGGGGTACGTACCCGGGTCAGGCGTGGTCGTACCCGCCCATCCGGCCTCAGGTGGTCAGGGTCAGACCGGCCAGGGTGACGCCGGACAGGACCAGGGTGCCGACCGCGCCGGCGGTCACGGCCTGCCGGCCACCCCGGGCCACCGCGCGCAGGTCTACCGCGGCGCCGAGGGCGAACATGGCGGCGGCCAGCAGCACCGTGCCGGCCAACGATCCCAGGTCCACCAGGCCGGTCGGCAGCCAGCCGGTGCTCCGCAGCAGCGCCGCCGCGACGAAGCCGACCACGAACCAGGGCAACAGCGGGGGCTTGCGTACCCCGTGGGTGGTCCTGGTGCCGGATCGGCGGACCAGGGCCACCAGGGCGACGAGTGGGGCGAGCAGCAGCACCCGGAACAGTTTGACGACGACGGCCGCCGACAGGGCCGTGGCACCGACCGCGCCGCCGACCGCGACGACCTGGCCCACCTCGTGCACGCTCGCCCCCACCCACAGGCCGAGCAGCACCTCGTCGAGGCCGAACAGCACACCCAGGGCGGGCAGGGCGATCATGGAGACCGTGCCGAGCACGGTCACTACCGCTACCGCGGTGACGACGTCCTCCTCCTCGCCGTCACCGACCTGGTTCATCGCGGCCACGGCAGAGGCGCCGCAGATGGCCACCCCGGTCGCCACCAGCAGGGAGCGATCGGGGGTGAGGCCGAGGCGTCGGCCCGCCCAGCGGGTGGCCAGGAAGCTGGCGGCCACCCCCAGCACCACCACGAGTATCGGCCCGACCCCCAGGTCGACGACATCTGCCAGGACCAGTTGCAGGCCGAGCAGCACGATGCCGATCCGCAGCAGGGTGGTGGCGGCGAACCGCAGGCCGGGCTGCAACCACGGACGGTTGCCGCCGCAGGCGGTCAGCGCGATACCGAGCACGATCGCCACCACCAGCGGGCTGGCGGCACCGAACCGGTGATTCACCAGATGTCCGACGGCGGCCGCGCCGGCGGCGACGAGCAGTCCCGGCAGCAGGCGGGGGCCTCCCCTACCTGCGGCGGGAACGACGCTGGTCGCCTCCTTGATCGTCATAGGGACAGCTTCACGTGATCCGGCCCTCTCCAGTAGCCGTCCACCGGGGTGCAGGTCATAGCCTGGGGTTATGAGTGTGCTTCCCGACCTGGTGTCGTTGCGCCTGCTGGCCCGGGTGGCCGAGCTGGGCAGTGTCGGCCGGGCCGCGCGCACGATGGGCATGTCCCAGCCGTCGGCCAGCAAGCGCCTGGCCGCGCTGGAACGGCAGGTACGGCTGCCGCTGCTGACCCGCACCCCGCGCGGTTCGATGCTGACCGACGACGGGCAGGTCGTGGTCACCTGGGCCCTGCGCCTGCTGACCGTCGCCGACGAGTTCCACAACAGCCTCACCGCCATGCGTCACGCGCGGGCGGCACGGCTGCGGGTGGCCGCGAGCATGACGGTCGCCGAGGCCCTGCTCCCCCGCTGGTTGCACAGCCTGGCCCAGCGTGAGCCCGATGTGCAGGTGGGCCTGACCGTGGTCAACTCCACCGAGGTCGCCCGGATGCTGGTCACGGACGACAGCGTCGACATCGGGTTCATCGAGGGGCCGAGTGTGCCCGAGGGCCTGGATCAGCGGATCGTCGGACACGATCACCTGGTCGTCGTCGTGGCGCCCCAGCATCCCTGGGCCCGTCTTCGTCGCCCGCTGCGTAGGACGGAGTTGGCGGGTACCCGGCTGGTGGTCAGAGAGCAGGGGTCGGGCACCCGGGAGACCCTGGAGGTGGCCCTGCGCGACCTGGCCCCGGCCCCGCCGCACCTGTCCCTGGGGTCGAACGCCGCCGTCAAGGGCGCGGCGATGACCGGCACCGCGCCGGCCGTACTGAGCCGGCACGCCGTGGAGACGGAGCTGGCCACCGGCCACCTGGTGATCGTGCCGGTGGAGGACCTGCCCCTGCGCCGGGACCTGCGCGCGGTGTGGCCGCGCGGTCGGCGGCTCACCGGATCGGCCACCGCCCTGCTCCAGGCGATCGACAACTCCCCCGCCACGCCGCCGACCCGGCCCATGAAGACCACCGATGATCGGCGCCTACCGGACCGAAGCGCGGTCTGAGGGTTTCAGCCCGTCCGACCGGCAGCGGCCTGGCCGAGTTCCGCGAGTCTGCGGCGGGCCTCATCGACCGTGGGATCACCCAGGTCGTCATAGATGGCAGCGGCCAGCCGCCAGGCTTCGGCCGCCGCCTCGGCCTTGCCCATCGCGGCCTGGGCCTCGCCGAGCCGAACCAGGGTCTCCGCCTGGTGATAGCGGTCCGCGGAGGCGTGGAACAGCTCCACTGACTGCTCGTAGCAGGACACCGCACGGGCATGATCGCCGAGTCCCTGGTAGGCGAAGCCCAGGCTGTCCAGCGTCGCCGCCTGGCCGTTGCGGTCGTCGATGAGCCGCTGCTGGGTCAGCGCCGCCGTGCAGTCGACGATCGCCTGCAGGTGGTCACCGCGAACGGCGTGGATGTACCCGACCGCGTTGAGGGCCCGCCCTTGCCCGGCCCGGTTGCCGGTCCGCCGGTACAGGCGCAGGGCCTCGTGACCGTGGGTCAGCGCCTCGTCGACCCGGCCGAGCACGAAACAGTGCTCGGTGTAGTTGTGCAGGGTCTGCGCCAGACCGTCCTCGTCGTCGAGCTGCTCGTACAACTTGATCGCCCGCTGCAGGTGGTCGCCGGCGGTGTCCTGCTGGCCCAGCCGCGCGGCGGCCCGGCCCAGCAGTCGACTGGCCGTGGCCTGAGCGTTGAGGTCGCCGAGGCATTCCGCCGCCGCCAGGGCGGTCTGCTGGGCCGCCAACTGGTCGTGCCAGAGCCCACGGGGCGCCAGGAAGGTGGTCAACGCCCAGGCCAACTGCCAGGCGTACGCCTCGAAGCCAGTGGTGGCGGCCTGCCGGATCACCCGCAGCAGCACACGGCGTTCGGTGGAGAACCAGTCCAGGGCGGCGTCCTGGTCGGCCATCGGCAGGTGGATGACGTCCGGCAGGACCGGCACGGGGGTGATGGGTGTCCACTGCGGCTGGACCAGTCGGGCCGCCGGATAGGCGCTGTGCAGGTAGTGGTCGTACAGGCGGTGGCGAGCCTCGTGCCGCTCGGCGCTCCGGTCAGCTCCCCGGGTCAGCTCGGCGGCGTACGAGCGCAGCAGGTCGTGGCAGGCGTATCGGTCGGTCAGGTGCTCGGTCAGCAGGTGCAGCCGGGTCAGTTCCTTGAGCACCGGGCCGACCGCCGGTGTGGGGCAGCCCAGCAGCGCGGCCGCGGCGGCGCTGGTCAGTTCGGGTCCCGGATGCAGTCCGATCAGGCGGAACAGGCGGGCGGCGACGGGACTCAGGGCCCGGTAGGACCAGGAGAACACCCGACGTACGTCGCCGTCGGCCAGGACCTCCAGCCGCGCCTCTGGTGGACGCAGTTCCGCGGCGATGGCCTCCAGCGTGAAGGTGGGTCGGGTCGCCACCCGGGCCGCCACGATCGACAGGGCCAGGGGCAGGCGTCCGGCGGCCTCGATCATGTCGGCCACGGCGTCCGGTTCGACGTCCAGCCGATCGCCACCGATCCGGCTGCGCAGCAGGTGCGTCGACTCCGTGGCGGTCAGTACGTCGAGGGCCAGCAGTCGGGCACCCTCGGCGGCTACCAGGCTGTGCAGTTGCTCCCGACTGGTCACGACGACGACGCTGCGGCCGGTACCGGGCAACAGCGGTCGCACCTGCTCGGCGTCGCGCGCGTTGTCGAGCACGATGAGCATCTGGCGGGAGGCGAGCAGGCTGCGGTAGAGGCCGATCCGCGCGTCCAGACTGCTCGGTATCCGGGCCAGGGGTACGCCGAGCGCCTCCAGGAAGCCGAGCAGTGCGTCGGCGGGCGCGACGACTTCCCCGTCGTCGTACCCGCGCAGGTTGACATGGAGTTGTCCATCGGGGAACCGGTCGGCCACCCGATGCGCCCAGTGCAGCGCCAGCGCGGACTTACCGATGCCGGCCATGCCGCAGATCGCGGAGATGACCACAGTGGTCGGCCCATCGACCCGGTCGTCGATGGCCGCGTCCAGGCGGGTCAGCTGGAGTTCCCGGCCAACGAACCCGGGTGGCACGAAGGGCAGTTGGGCCGGGCGGACCCGGGCCATGGCCGTGACCCCCCGGCCGCCGGTAGCCGACGATCCGTTCCGGTGTCGCCGGTGGTGCAGGATGTCGTCGTGCAGGCGGACCAGCTCGGGCCCGGGGTCCATCCCGGTCTCCTCGGCCAGGGCCCGTCGGACCTGCCGGAAGGCCGCCAGCGCACCGGCCACGTCACCGCTGGCGTAGAGCGCTGACATGAGGTGCGTCCAGGCGCGCTGCCGCAGCGGGTACCGGTCGAGCAGGGCCCGCAACCGGGGGATCGCCTCCGCATGAGCACCGAGGGCCAGTTTCGCCTCGGCATGATCCTCCTCGGCCAGCAGCCGCCGCTCCGCCAACTGCTCGACCCAGCGGGACAGCTGCGGGGCCAGCGGCAGCTCGGCCAGCGCCTGGCCCCGCCACAGGGCCAAGGCTCCGGCCAACTCGGCCTCGGCGCGGGCGGGGTCGCCGTTGGTCAGGGCTTCCCGTCCCCGGGCGGTCGCGGCGTCGAAGCGGTCCAGGTCACGCTCGTCCGGTTCGACTCGGAGCAGGTATCCACCGTGGGTGGTCACGATTCGCGGCTTGTCGTCGACACCGTCCTGGAGGGCTCGCCGCAACCCGCGGATGTAGGTGCGGATGTTGGCGTTGGCCGAGGCCGGTGGCTGGTCTCCCCAGAGGGCGGCCACCAGTCTCTCCGCGGCGACCGCCTCGCACGGCCGGAACAGCAGACAGGCCAACACCAGCCGTTGCTTCACCGAGCCGAGATCGAGCGTCCGACCATGGTGGACCACCGACAACGGGCCGAGCAGGTCGAAGCGGAGCGGCATCATTCACCTCAGCCCGAGGCTGGCCAGTTGTACGTCGATTGTGCGCGCCTTGTACGCCGGTCACCGTACCATCGCCGCCGAGGCGATCACCTGCGCTGGACGAGCAGGTGAGACCGGCCTGCGAGGGGTTGCCACACCTGCCGTCCCGGCCCGAGGCGGTACCCACGCCCATGGTCCGCCGGACGGGTGCTCCGGGGCCATCCGGCAGCGGGGGTTGGCCCCCGGCGTCCTGGACCGGCCCGTCGGCTACGGGATGATCGACGGCCCGGTCCAGGGCGCCGGGGGTCCTGCGCCTGCCGGCTGCGGACCCCTGGATGGCGAATGCGTGCGGCTGTCGGGTGACGCACCGGACACCCTTGAGATGCCACGATCTATTCACTAGATTCAATCGCCGCACGGCGAGAACGATCGACTTCGAGATCCAGGAGAGTGCCTCATCGCTCACATCGATCTAGGGGTGCCCGAGGCCGAGTTCCCCGGCATCCGTGGCCCGTTGCGCTTCCGACCGGAGACCGGCCAACCGTTGCTTGAGCTGGTCGAGGTGCTGCTGCGCGGCCCACACCCGCTCTCTGCGGGCGAACGCGAGTTGATCGCCGCGTACGTCTCCGGCCGCAACGAGTGCACCTACTGCTGCTCGGCACACTCGGCATACGCGGCGGCCCAACTCGATGAGGGCATGTCCCTGGTCGAGCAGGTGCGTGCCGACCCGGACACCGCGCCGATCTCGGCGAAGCTGCGGGCCCTGCTGCGCATCGCCGCCGCCGTCCAGGTCAGCGGACGCGAGGTCACCACCGAACTCGTCGAGGCCGCCCGCACCGAAGGCGCCACCGACCTGGAAATCCACGACACCGTCCTCATCGCCGCGGCCTTCTGCATGTTCAACCGGTACGTCGACGGCCTCGGCACCGTACCGGCAGCCGACCCGGGGTGGTACGTGCAGGCCTCCGAGCGAATCGTCCGCACCGGCTACCGGCAGGTCGTCTGAGGACGGCCTGGCGACACCGCTGGATCGAACCCGCCCGCCTACCCGCAGACTCGGAGCACCCCAGTCATGGCGCATATCGACCTCGGCCAGGACGAACAGGTCTACCTGGGCATCCATGGCCTGATCCGTTACCGGCCAGAGACCGGCCGCCCCCTGCTGGCGCTGAACGAGGCGTTGCTGCGCGGCCCGCACCCGCTCTCCGCAGGGGAACGGGAGCTGATCGCCGCGTACGTCTCCGGCCGCAACGAATGCCGGTTCTGCCGGGGCGCGCACTCGGCGTTCGCCGCCGTGCAACTCGACGAGGGCATGCCCCTGGTCGAGCAGGTGCACGCCGACCCGGACACCGCACCGATCTCGGCGAAGCTGCGGGCCCTGCTGCGCATCGCCGCTGCCGTCCAGGTCAGCGGACGCGAGGTCACCACCGAACTCGTCGAGGCCGCCCGCACCGAAGGCGCCACCGACCTGGAAATCCACGACACCGTCCTCATCGCCGCGGCGTACTGCATGTTCAACCGGTACGTCGACGGCCTCGGCACGCTCGTACCTGACAACCAGGAGTGGTACATGGGCCCGGCCGGACGGGTCGCGACCCGCGGCTACCTGCCGGTGCTGGACCGCTGACCCCGTGCCGATCATCGAAATATCATCGGCTGATCGAATCAGGATGTGAGGTCATGGCACACATCGACCTGGGCGTGGACGAGAACGAGTTCCCCGGGGTCCGGGGCCCGTTGAAGTACCGGCCGGTGACCGGCAAGCCGATGTTGGAACTGGCCGAGACCCTGTTGCGGGGGCCGCTCAGCCTATCCACCGCCGACCGCGAGTTGATCGCCGCGTACGTCTCCGGTCTGAACCAGTGCACCTACTGCTGCGCGGCGCACTCGGCGTTCGCCGCCGCACTGCTCGACGAGGGCATGCCCCTGGTCGAGCAGGTTCGCACCGATCCGGACAACGCGCCGGTCAGCACGAAGCTGCGTGCCCTGCTGCACATCGCCGGGGCTGTGCAGCGTAGTGGCCGCGACGTCACCCCGGAGCTGGTCGAGACGGCCCGCGCCGAGGGTGCCACCGATGAGGAGATCCACGACACCGTCCTCATCGCGGCGGCCTTCTGCATGGTCAACCGGTATGTCGATGGCCTCGGCACCTTCGCCCCGAGTGATCCGACGTTCTACGAGGAGGCAGCCCGGCGGGTCCTCAGCGTCGGCTACCGCAACACGGTCTGAGCGCAGGCGGCGACCAGGCTGCGGCGGGCGCCGGCGACCCCACTCAGGGCAGTTCGGGCGCCCCGGCTTCCCGGGATCGTCGGGCGGATGGTGGCGGGCTGGCCAGCACCCGCAGCGGCGCCATCAGGCGCCCGAGCACCCCCGGTCGGGTCCGGTTGAGCACCCGCGACCGCAGCAGGGTCAACCCCTCGCCGTCCAGGTGGTCGAAGGCCCACGGTCGGCCGCCGATGCCGAGCAGCAGGGTTTCGGCACGGCCGCGGACCACCGGCCCGCTGCCGTACGTCCAACCGGTGTCGGTGGCCTCCAGTCGCAGGCCACGCAGCCGGTCTCCCATCGCGTACCCGGGCGAGGGCTGGTCGGTCAGGTGCCGGAAGGCCACCCGGAGCCGCTCCTCCGGGGTGTCGCGGGCGATGTTCAGGGGCACCCGCATGTCCAGGTCGTGCAGCAGCACGTCGGTCAGGACGGGGTCGTACCCGGAGCGCGGGATGGTGGTGCGGGAGGTCGCGTGCCGCCGCAACCTCGCCACGATCTCCTCGATCGGCAGGCGGGCGGCCCGGCGGGTCAGCCGGAGGTTGAAGCGGTCGAAGTCGGCCCCGGTGGTGACGATCGCGGCGTAGATCTTCAGTTGGCCGAAGCGCAGGTAGGTGGTGAGGTGGGCGGCCACGTCGTGCACCCTCCAGCCCGCGCAGAGGCTCGGCCGGCGGAGTTGCTCGGCCGTCAGACCCTCCAGAAGGTCGGCTGCCCGGTGCCGCTCGTCGACGATCATGTCGAACACCCGCATGGCTACCAGGGTATTGATACTTACCGTTGTCGACATCCGTCCGCGTGCCGTGCCGACCGGTGACGGCCCGCCCCGCCCGACGGGATGGAGCGTCGGGCGAGGCGGGCGGCCAGGTGCGCTGGTCAGTCGAAGTCAGCCGGGCTGAACTCCTTGTGCTCGACCAGGACCAGCCAGTTGCCGGAGTTGTCGCGGGCCACGGCTTCCACCCCGTACGGGCGATCCGCCGGTTCCTGGAGGAACTCCACGCCCTTGGCCCGCAGCTCCTCGTAGGTCTTGCGGCAGTCGTCGACGGCCAGACCGAGGGCGAAGAGACTGCCCTCGTCCCGGGCCCGGCCGAACATCTCGGCCACCTCCGGCGACAGCGGCGGGCCGGGGAGTTGGAGGTGCACCTCCAACTCCGGCTGGCTGGGGTGACCGACCGTGCACCAGCGGTAGGAGCCGTCGCCGATGGTGAGGTCGGTACGTTCGACGAATCCGAGCACCTCGGTGTAGAAGGCCTTGGCGGCGTCGATGTCCTTGACGAAGACGGTGGTCAGCGAGACGTTCGTAATCATGCGGGCCAGGCTAGGCCCCGTCGGTGCGGTGGCGGCTTCTCCTAGCTTGCGGCGTCACCGCGCCGCTCGGCGAACCCCCACATGAACACGAAACAGCCCGGGATGTGTGGGGCACCGGTCTGCGCCCAGCGGCGCTGGAAATCCCGGGGTGACTCGCCGACGAGTTTCCGGAACCGGCTGCTGAACGAGCCGAGGCTGGCGAAGCCGACCGCGTAGCAGACCTCGGTGACGGTGAGGTTGGTGGCTCGCAACAGGTCCTGGGCCCGCTCGATGCGCCGTTGTGACAGGTATGCGGCCGGCGAGAGGCCGTACGTGATGGTGAACAACCGATGGAAGTGATACCTGCTGATGCCGGCGACGGCCGCGACCGCGGCGAGGTCCAGCGCCTCGGTGTGGTGGCGGTCCATGTGGTCGCGTGCCCGTCGCAGGTGAACCCGAAGGTCACCGGGAGCACGGGTCGGCGGTCGGCTCATCACCGGCGAGTCTATGTGACAGTCAATGCGAGAATGATACGCATAACTGTAACGAAGAAGCCTGGTCCTACGCCTATCCCGGGTGTAGACAGGATTCTGATCATGGCGGCGGTGCGCGGGGCGGTTCTGCCGCCCGCCAGGAATCCACAACGTGAGAGGGGGGCTGGTGCGGGGCGAACTGCAACGCATCGTCGACGCCGTCGCCGCCCACGCCGGACGTCCCGCACTGATCGAGGACCGTCGGCAACGGGTCGTCGTGTACAGCGAGCAGAACGGGCTGACCGACGAGGTCCGCCGGGCCTCGATCCTGCGCCGGCAGAGCAGTCCGGAGGTCGTCGCCTGGGTACGCGACCTCGGGCTGGCCGACGCACGCGGGCCGGTACGCACTCCGGCCCGGCCGGACCTGGGCATGTTGCCCCGGCTGTGCGTGCCGGTGCGGCACCACGAACTGCTGCTCGGCTACGTCTGGTTCATCGATCCCGACGGCACCATGACCGATGTCGACCTGACCGCCACCGGCCTGCTCAAGGAGCTCTCCCTGGCCCTGTACCGGGAGAATCTGCTCGGTGAACTGGCCGCGCAACGGGAGACCGAGGCGGCCCGTACCCTGCTCGCCGACAGTCCGGAGACCCGCGACCAGGCGGCCCGGGCCCTGCTGGAGGCGGGGATGATCGCCGCGGACGGGCCCCGGACGGCGTTGGTGGCCCGGCTGGTCGCCCCCGCGCACCGGCAGCCGGACGAGTTGGCCCGCATCGCCCTGGAACAGGCCCTGGTGGCCGCCCGCCGACGGGCCGGGATCAGGGAGGCCCTGCACCTGATCCGGCACGACCACGGAGTGCTGCTGCTGCCGGCCGAGCCGGTCGCGGGGCGACCCGCCCCGGAGACCGCCGCCCGCCAACTCGACGAGGACCTTCAGCACGTCACCCGGGCGCTCGGCTCGGTGGAACGTACGGTGGTCGGGGTCGGGCAGATTCGGCCGCGGCTGGCGGACGCCGCCGAGTCGTACGTCGAGGCGCTGCACGCGGCCCGGGTCGGTGCGCAACTTCCCGCGCTGGGCCGGGTGGTCTTCTGGTCCGCCCTGGGCAGTTACCGGGCCCTGGCCCGACTCAGCGACCAGCAGCTGACGGTGGCCGACGTGCATCCCGGGCTGGCCCGACTGCTGGCCACCCCGGGCAGCCAGGTCCTGCTGACCACCCTGGAGCGGTATCTGGACCAGGCCGGCAACGCCCATGCCACGGCCGCCCGGCTGCGGCTGCACCGCACCACCCTCTACTACCGACTGCAACGCATCGAGGAACTGGCCGACACCGACCTCAAGGACGGCGACGAGCGGCTGTGTCTGCACCTGGGACTCAAGCTGGCCCGGTTGACCGGGCAGCATCGGCCCGAGGAGTGAGGTGACTGCGACACACGTAGCATCCCGGCGCGGGGATCTCCGACAGGTGCCCGATGACCGACGGCCAGTTGATCTCTAGGTTCGGCCAAGGGGCAGTTGAGGGGGGTGGCGCGGTGGTCGGGCGTTGGCTCGGGCGGTTCGTCGTGCCCGCCATCCTCGCGGTGATCTTCGTAGCGCCACTGTGGTTCATGGTGGTCGGGTCGCTGCGGCCGGCCGGTTCCCCGCCACCGCGCACCCTGGAACTGTGGCCGGCCGATCCCACCACGGCCGCGTACACCCGGCTGCCGGAACTGGTGCCGCTGGCGCGGTATCTGGCCAACTCGGCGCTGGTGGTGGCGATGGCCGTACCGCTGACCGTGCTGGTGGCCGCGCTGACCGGCTTCGGGCTGCGGCTGCTGTCCGGGGCCGCCCGCCGCCGGGCCCTGCTGGCCCTGCTGGTCGTGTTGCTGGTGCCGGTCACCGCCGTGTGGGCCACCCGGTTCGAGGTGTTCCGCCTCTTCGGGGCGGTCGACACCTACCTGCCCCTGCTGGCACCGGCGGCGTTGGCCGTCAGCCCCTTCCTGATCCTGCTGTACGCCTGGAGCTTCGGCGGCATACCGGACAGCCAGTTGCAGGCCGCCCGGCTGGAGGGTGCCGGCTGGCTGACCATCTTCCGACGGCTGGCCCTGCCCCAGGTCAAGCCGGCGACCCTGGCGGTGGCGGTGCTGGCCTTCACCTTCCACTGGTCCAACTTCATCGACCCCCTGCTCTATCTGACCAGCGGCGACCGCTACACCTGGCCCCTGGGGCTACGGTTCCTGCTGCTGCTCAACCCGACGGACTGGCCGCTGCTGATGGCCGGCAGCGTGATCGCCACCGCGCCCTGCGTCCTGATGTTCCTGCTCGCCCAACGGATCCTGCTGGCCGACGATCCCCTGGCGGCGCTTCGCTCGAAAGGAAGACGATGACCTCCCTCTGGCGGCGCACCTGCGCCACCTTGCTGGCGACGGCGCTGATCGTCACCGGATGTTCCTCCGGTGACGACAAGGCCGACGACTCCGGCATCACCGTCGTGCTGTTCGGTGACGCCGAGGAGATCGCCGGCTACCGGACCATGGTCGCCGACTTCACCGCGGCCAACCCCGACGTACCGGTCAACTTGTCACCGGTGGCCAGCCAGGACGAGCTGATGGCGCGGCTGACCACCTCCTTCGCCGGGGGTCAGCCGCCGGACGTGTTCCTGCTCAACTACCGCCGCTACGGCCAGTTCGCCGCCCAGGGGGCGATCGAGCCGGCGCAGTCCTACCTGGACTCCAGCGAGGCGATCAAGGAGAGCGACTTCAGCCCGCAGGCCCTGGACGCCTTCCGGTTCGACGGTAAGGAGCTGACCTGCCTGCCGCAGAACCTGTCCTCGCTCGTCGTCTACTACAACGCCGACCTGTTCGCCGCCGCCGGGGTGCCCGCCCCGAAGGCGGGCTGGACCTGGGACGACTTCCTCGCCGCCGCAAAGGCGTTGACCCGCGACGGCCGGTACGGGGTCGGGGTGGACCCCTCGCTGCCCCGGCTGGCCCCGTTCGTCTGGTCCAACGGCGGTGAGCTGGTCGACGATCCGGACAAGCCGAGCAGGCTGACCCTCACCGACAACCCGTCCTCCCGGGCGGCCGTCGACTGGTTCCTCGACCTGCAACTGCGCCACGGTGTGGTGCCGCCGGACGCCGAGGAGCAGAGCGAGTCCAGCGAGGCCCGGTTCATGCGCGGCACGCTGGGCATGTACCTCAACAGCCGGGTGGCCGTGCCCACCCTGCGCACCATCACGGACTTCACCTGGGATGTCGCGCCGCTGCCGGTGGCCCCCGGCGGGCAGCCGGCCTCCATCCTGCACAGCGACGCGTACTGCATGAGCGCCGGACTGGACGACCACCGGCCGGCCTGGCGATTCATCGAGTACGCGATGGGCAACGCCGGGCAGCACACCCTGGCCGAGTCGGGCCGTACCGTGCCGTCCCGTCTTGAGGTGGCCAACTCCCCCGTCTTCCTGGACCCGGCCAAGCCGCCCCGCTCCTCGCAGGTGTACCTCGACGCGGCGCCGCACCTGCGGGCCACCCCCCGCACCGGTAGCTGGTCGCGGGTGGAGAAGGAGGGCAACAGTCTGCTGGCCGAGGTCTTCTACGGCCGGATCGACCGCGAAGCCGGGCTGCGCCAACTGGAGGACCGGGTCCGTCCGCTGTTCTCGGTAGGCAAGTGAAGGGCGTCATCCGGCTGGAGGCCCTGACCCGCTCGTACGGCGGAAAGCCGGCCGTCGATCGCGTGGACCTGGAGGTGGCCGCCGGGGAGTTGATCACCCTGGTCGGCCCCTCCGGATCGGGTAAGTCGACAATCCTTCGGCTGATCGCCGGACTGGACCGGCCGGACAGCGGCCGGATCCTGGTCGACGACGTCGACGTGGCCACCATCCCGCCGCCCCGGCGCGCGGTGGCCATGGTCTTCCAGGACTACGCGCTGTTTCCGCACCTGAGTGTGCTGGACAACCTCACCTTCGGCCTGCGGGTGCGCAAGGTGCGCCGGGCCGAGGCGGTCCAGCGGGCCGAGGCCGCCGCGCAGCGGCTCGGCATCGGTGACCTGCTGGACCGCTACCCCGATCAGATGTCCGGCGGCCAGCGTCAGCGGGTGGCCCTGGCCCGGGCCCTGCTGCGCGACCCCAGTGTCTACCTGCTGGACGAGCCGCTGGCCAGCCTGGACGGGCCGCTGCGCTTCGCCACCCGCACCGACCTGCTGGCCCTGCACCGGGAACTGCGCACCACCACCATCCATGTCACCCACGACCAGCACGAGGCGATGACCCTCGGTGACCGGGTGGTGGTGCTGGCCGAGGGGCGGATCCGCCAGGTCGGCCCACCCCAGCAGGTGTACGACGAGCCGGCCGACACCTTCGTCGCCGGGTTCCTCGGCAGTCCGCCGATGAACCTGGTACCCGGCGGCGGGGTGCTCGGCGGGGACGACACCCTGACCATCGGGGTACGGCCGGAGGACCTGACCCTCGACGACGCCGGACCGATCACCGCCACGGTCGAGGCGGTGGAGTCGCTGGGCAGCGAGGCCAACCTGTCGACCCGCTGCCCGGACGGCACCCGGCTGATCGTGCGCACCGGCCCCCGCCCCGGGGTGGCTCCCGGGGACGAGGTGCGGCTGCGCGCCGATCGGCTGCACCGGTTCGACGCGACCACCGGCCGACGACGATGACCCGGCCCCGCCGACCCCTGACCGGCTGGGCCTTCCTGGCCCCGTACGCCATCGCGGTGGCCCTGCTGGTCGCGGTGCCGGCGCTGCTCAACGTCGGGTACGCCTTCACCGACCACACCGGGCTGACCCGGGACCCGCAGTTCATCGGGCTGGACAACATCCGCCGGATGTTCGGCGACCGGTTCCTGCTCGACAGCCTGGAAGCCTCCCTGTTCCATGTGGCGCTGGCCGTACCGGTGCGGTTCATCGCCGCGGTGGGACTAGGCCTGCTGCTCGCCGCCCCCCGCCCGGGTGGCCGCTGGTTCCGCACCGCGGTCTACCTGCCCACGGTCATCCCCGACGTGGCCCTGGCGGTGCTGTTCCTGTGGGTGCTCAATCCGCTGTACGGGCCGCTGAACCAACTTCTGGGGCTGTTCGGTCACGAGGGATACAACTGGCTGGCCGACCCCACCACAGCCCGTATCGGGGTGGTGTTGATGTTGGCCTTCCCGATCGGTGAGGGGTTCGTGGTGGTGCTGGCCGCCCGTCGGCTGCTCGACGGCCGACTGTACGAGGCGGCCACCCTGGAGGGCTGCGGCCCGTTCGGACAGTTGCGGCGGCTCACCCTGCCCCTGCTGGCCCCGGTGCTGGTGCTGCTGGCGGTGCGGGACATCATCCTCACCCTCCAGGTGAACTTCGTGCCGGCGTACGTGCTCACCGACGGGCGGCCCGCCAACGCCACCCTGTACCTGCCGGTGTACATCTTCGACCAGGTCTTCGAGTTCTCCGGCTTCGCCTACGGCTCCCTGGTCACCATCCTGTTGATGCTGATCACTGCCGTGATCATCATCGTGCTGCTGCTGGTCGTACGACGCTGGCGGGTGCTGCGATGAGCTGGCATCCTGCTGCGATGAGATTGCGGGTACTGGTCGCCACCGTCGTCGTCCTCCCCCTGCTGGCCGCCTGTGGTGACGGCTCGGCGGCGCCCACCGGCGGCGGTCGCGACCTGTTGGCGAATCTGCCCAGTTGTGACCGGGTGCCGATGGACGATCCGGAGGTCGAGGCCGACGTACCGGGTCTGGCCCTGCCGGAGGGCTCCCGGGTCACCGACGTCGTGCGGCAGGGGGTGCTGACCACCGTGGAGGCGACCCTGCGGATGTCTCCACTGGACGTTCGCGCGCACTACGAGCAGCGTACGGACCTGGAGGTGCTGCGCGTGGAGGACGAGGTCTTCGAGACCGAGGTGCTGGCCCGGACCGAGGCTCGACGGATGTACCTTCGTGCCTCGGCGCTGTGCGCCGACGGCTCCAGCCTGACGGTCGTGGTGGGGCCGGACTCCGAGGACGCCGGTCTGCCCGAGTTCCGCAGCGGCGGATGACCTCTCGACAGATGTCCTAACCGGACCGGGGGTTCTCCCGACAGATGCTCGGTGACTGGCACCGACCAGCGATCTAGCGTGCGCAGCAAGGACCGTTCGTGTCCGGATCAGGAGAGACCCCCATGAAACTTACGTTCGCGAGGCACTATCGCGGACTGGCGGCGACAGCTGTGGTCGGGCTGCTCGCCACGGTCGCGTTGGCCGCGTCGTCCAGCCCACCCCCCGCTGTTGAACCGTCGCTGGCCACCAACCTGCCTACCGGCCCGATGGAGGTGCCGGACGAGTGGATGACCGCCCAGCGGTTGAGTGACGGCAGCACCAGCCTGTCGGCCACCCAGTACGCCAACGCCCGGGGCCAGGCCAAGCAGCTCGCCGTGCGGACCAAGAACAGCTACCGCAAGCTCGGCGACCAGCAGTGGGACTTCTTCGGGCCGCTGAACATCGGTGGCCGGGTCCCCGACCTCGTGGTCGACCCGCAGGTGCCGGACCAGCTGTTCATCGCCGCCGCCTCCGGTGGCGTGTGGAAGTCCAGCGATGCCGGCGACGTCTTCACCCCGGTCTGGCCGGACAGCTGGTCCCAGCCCATCGGTGCGCTGGCCATGACCAGCGACGGTATCCTGTTCGCCGGCACCGGTGAGGCCCAGCCCGGCGGTGGTTCCATCACCTTCGGTGGTGACGGCATCTACCGCTCCACCGACCGCGGGGGCTCCTGGAAGCGGGTCGGTCTGACCGACAGCCACGCCATCGGCCGGCTCGCCATCGACCCGACCAACGAGAAGCGCATCTTCGCGGCGGCCAGCGGCAACCTGTTCATCCCCGGCGGTGAGCGCGGCGTCTACCTCAGCGAGGACGGCGGTGACAACTGGCGGCAGGTGCTCGCCCCGCTGAACGGCACCACCGGCGCCACCGAGGTGATCATCGACCCGAGCAACCCCAACCGGGTGTACGCGGCGATGTGGGACCACCTGCGCGAGCCGCACCAGCGCACCTACGGTGGCCCCGGTTCCAGCCTCTGGCGCTCGAACGACGGCGGTGAGACCTGGCAGCGGATGACCAACGGTCTGCCGACCGACGCCGACCAGGGCCGCTGGGGCCTGGCCGTCGCGGCGAGCAACCCGCAGCGCCTCTACGCCTACGTGGGCACCGCCATCGGCCCGTTCCGGGCGTTCTACCGCTCCGACAACGGCGGTGACAGCTGGACGCAGATGCCGATCAACGCGAACCAGGCCTCGCAGTCGACCTTCAGCTGGTGGTTCGGCAAGATCTGGGTCGACCCGGCCGACGCCGACCACCTGTTCCTGATGGGTGTCAACCTGATGCGCTCCACCAACGGCGCGCAGAGCTTCTCCTCGGTGCGCGGTCCGCACGCCGACCAGCACGTCATGCGCTGGGACCCGAAGGTGCCGGGCCGGGTCTACCTCGGCAACGACGGCGGTGTCTACCGCTCGGAGCAGAACGGCGCGGGCGGCTGGGTGAAGGCCACCGACGAGCGGTACACCCAGTTCTACACCGTCGACGTGGCGGAGACCGACCCGACCCTGAAGGTCGCCGGCGCCCAGGACAACGGCTGCAACCGGGGCTACAACGGCCGCCTCGGCCCGTGGCAGGCCATCGGCTGTGGTGACGGTCTGCAGACCATCATCCACCCGGAGAACCCGAACATCGTCTTCGGGTGCAGCCAGTACGGTTCCTGCTACCGGTCGGAGAACGGCGGTTTCGCCCCGCGGCAGACGATCGGCGCCAACCAGACCACCTCGCAGCGGCGTAACTGGCTGACCCCGCTGCTGTTCGACCCGAACGACCCGAACGTCATGTACTACGCCGGCAACATCCTCAACCGGTCGACGGACAACGGTCGTACCTGGACCCCGATCAGCCCCGACCTGACCAACGGTGGCCCGAACGACCCGTCCGGCTACCCGTGGGGCACGATCACCACGGTCGCCGTCGCGCCCAGCGACAGCAACACCCTGTACGTGGGCACCGACGACGGCAAGGTCTGGTGGACCCGTGACCTCGGCGCCACCTGGACCGAGGTCGACTCGGCGCAGCTGCCGGGCACCTGGGTGACCCGGATCGCGGTCAACCCGAAGGACGCCAACATCGCGTACGCGACCTTCTCCGCCTTCCGTTCCGGCAGCGACCGGGCGCACGTGCTGATGACCCGCGACGGTGGGCGGAACTGGATCAACATCGGGCAGGGCCTGCCCGACGCTCCGGTCAACTCGATCGTCCCGACCGCCGACGGTCTGCTGATGGTCGGCACCGACGTCGGTGTCTTCCTCTCCGCCTGGAACGGCGGGGAGTGGGCCAACCTCGGCAAGAACCTGCCGCAGGCTCCGGTGATGTACCTGCGCTACCACGAGCCGAGCCGGCAGCTGACCGCCGCCACGTTCGGCCGCGGCATCTACGACGTGACCGTGCCGCGTTGCCCGGCCTCGTCGACCAAGCTGCCGCTGAAGAACCCGGGTGTCGGCGTGGTGGGCGTGCTGAACTCCTGCCGCTAGCCTGATCGGCCGCCACCGCACCGGCCCGCCGAGGTGATCACCAATCGGCTGGTCTCCGGCGGTGGCGGTCGGACCACTCGAACAATCCGGAGGCCACCTCCCCATCCCGGGGCGGTGGCCTCCGGCCTGAGCAAGCGGCCTCGCTACCGCAGGCGGCGGGCCGGGAACCGGTTCGCGGGCTCGGCGATCGCCTCCTGGGCGGCGATCAACTGGAGTTCCCGGGTGCCGGCGGCCATGGTCGCCTCCAGCACGGCGAAGATCGAGGCGGTGGTCCGCTCCAGCGCGACGGCCGGTGAGCCGCTGGTCCGAAGATGCGCCAGGTACAGCGCGGCGGTGACGTCACCGCCGCCGTTGGGGTAGATCGGCAGCAGGGGGGTGGTGACCGCCCAGGCGCCCTCGTCGGAGACCGCCACCACCTCCAGCAACCCCTCCGGTACGGCACTGTGCAGCACGCTGGTCACCAGGACGTGCCGTGGTCCGGTCGCCCGGACCACGTCGACCGCTGCCAGCAGTTCCTCCACCGAGTCGGTCCGACGACCGGCGAGGAACTCCAACTCGAACTGGTTAGGGGTGACGATGTCGGCTCGGGGTACCACCACGTCACGCAGGTACTCCGGGATGCCCGGCCGGACGAACATGCCCCGGCCCACGTCCCCCATCACCGGGTCGCAGCAGTAGACGGCGTCCGGGTTGGCGGTCTTGACCAGCGTCACCGCGTCGAGGATCACCGACCCCATCGCCGGGTCGCCCAGGTAGCCGGAGAGGACCGCGTCGGCGTCGCCCAGGACACCACGGTCGGCGATGCCGGCGATCACCTCGGCGACGTCGGCCGGGGCCAGTAGCGGGCCGCGCCACGCGCCGTACCCGGTGTGGTTGGAGAAGTGCACCGTCAGCACCGGCCAGACCTCGTGCCCGAGCCGTTGCAGCGGGAACACGGCGGCCGAGTTGCCGACGTAGCCGTAGGCGACCGAGGACTGGATGGACAGGATTTTCACGGTCCCATCATGGCGGGCACCGCTCGCGGGCCGCGCCGGGGCCCGCCGGCAACGGCCAGGATGTCGGCCGCTGCCGGCGGGCGGGTGTCGCCGTACCGGGGTGAGGGCCGCCCGGGGCGGGCGGCCCTCACCGTCGGTTTCCTACTCGAACAGGGACAGGGTCAGAGTCGAGGTGTACGCACCCGCGGCGACATCCGCCGGAGTACGCAGGAACAGATCCGCGTCGACGGTGTACTCGCCAGGGGTCACCGCACCCGAGTCGAAGGTCGAGACCAGCAGTTCCTGGTCGACCAGACCCACGTTGTTACCCGGCTGAGTCGGCTCGTCCAGGACGGTGACGACCTCTTCACCCTCGCTGACCAGGCCGGTGTCCCCACCGTCGATCAGCTTCGGCTTCCAACCCAGGTGCCCGGCACCGATCGGGGCCTGGTCGGCGTCCCCGACGAAATCGGTGGCGCTGCCCAGCACCGCCCACGCGGCACCCTCGGGCACCTCGTCCGGCGTGCGGGTGTCCGTGACCGTCACCGTCGGCAGGTTGCCGGTGAACTGGCGGACCAGCAGCGTCGACCCGTCCTCGGTCAGGGTCACCGAGTCGGCGGCGACCGTCATGGCGAGCACACCCGGCTCCCGGATCTCCTCGATCTCGACGGTCACCTCCACCCCGGCCTCGTCACCCGGCTCGGCGAAGGCGGGCGAACCCACCGCCACCACCCCGGCCAGCAGGGCACCGGACGCACCGGCGGCCAGCAGCCGCTTACGGCTCCATGTGTTCATCAATTTCTCCGTCGTCGCTTGTCAGTTACTGGGCGGGCCGCGGGTCGGCGCAGTTGACGGCCGCGTACTCCTTGGTGACCGTGGTGGTCACCGTCTCGCCGCCGAGGGCACCGGTGGCGTGCGCCGAGGCGGAGCCCTCCGAGACCGTGCCGGACCGGGTGTTGAACTGCTGGAAGGTGCTCGCGCCCGGCGCGACGTTGACGGCGGCCTTGGTGCCGTAGCTGCTCTCCAGGGAGATGCTGACGGCCGCGTCGTTCTGGTTGTGCGCCTGCACCGCGACGTACGCCTTGCCGGCCACACACCGCACCTGGGTGGTCACCGTGACCCGCAGTGCCTCCGGGTCCCAGGCCTTCGTCGTGTTGTGGTTGGTGCCGGTGCCGTCGGGCACGTAGCCGTTCTCGACATTGCCCTTCGAGTCCACCGAGAACCAGTTCACCGTGGTGCCGTTCGGCAGGGTCAGGGTCTCCCCGCCCTCACGCACGCCGGCCGAGCCGTAGAGGGTCGACTCCAGGGTGGGCCGGCTGCCGTCGACGGTGTAGAAGACCGCCGCCGGCTCGCTGGTGTCGAAGGTGACGTCGACCATGCCCGCCGTGGCGCTCGGCTCGACGGTGATCGTGCTGGTCGGGGCCGCCGTGTCGGTGTCGTAGTCGCGGGCCACCCGCAGCATCTCGACCAGACCGTTGGAGAACTCCATGGTCTCTTCCTTGGCCGATTCCCACGGCGGCTGGAAGGACGTGCCGACCTCGAAGTTCCAGGCGTAGATGCCGTACTTGTACCAGAGCATGTCACCGGAGTTGCCGGCCGCCGAGTAGAGCACGTCGGCGATCGGACCGGTCCGGGCCGGGGTGACGGCCAGGTTGCGGTGCCGCTTGATGGCGGTCAGGATCCGCGACGAGGCACCCCAGAACAGCGACTCCTCGGCCAGGGTCGGCCGCGGCGCCGAGATCCGGCCCGGGGTCGCGTACGAGCCGGGCGACCACATGAAGTAGTTGCCGGAGGAGTGCAGGTTCATCGAGAACTTGATGTTCGGCCGGGAGGCCAGCCAGTCGACGTTCCTGTTCTCCGGCTCGGACAGCTCACTGGGCCCGGCGTACGAGCCGCTGGTGCAGGAGTGCGAGGCGCCCGAGTAGCCGTCGAAGAGGCTGTACTCGGTGTAGTTGCGGTTGTTGTCCACGCCCCAGGAGTTACGGCCGAGGAAGTCCCCGTTCGTCTCCGGCGTGCAGTGGTTGGTCATGTTCTTGCGCTGCGAGTTGAAGTCGTAGAACGAGAAGTGCCCGCCGTCCGGGTTGACCGACGGAGCGATCCAGATGTCCAGGTTGTCGATCAGCTCGCGGGTGTTGGCGTCCTGCTCGTAGTTGCGCAGCAGCCGCTCGGCGGTCTCGATGGTCACCAGCGGCGGCACCCACTCCCGGGCGTGCTCCTGGGCGTAGGCCAGGACGCCGAGCTTGGAGCCGTCGCGGTGCTTGCCGATCCGGATGGCGTAGACGGAGTGCGGCTCACGGGAGACCGACTCCGGGGCGGAGAGGCCGTCCGACAGCTTGGTCGGCGCGGCCGGCGCGACCACCCCGGCGCCCTCGTTACCCCGATAGGTGTACGCCTTGAGCAGGGTGCCCGCCTCCGCGTTGAGCGCGGCGGCGACCTGCGCGGCGGTGCTGGTGACCGCGCCGGAGGCGTCGGTGGCCAGGCTGACCCGCACGTCGTTGCCGGTGACGGTCACCGTCAGCGCCGAGTCGGCGGCACCGGGGTTGACCAGTTCGACCGAGATGTCGTTGCCGCCCTCGTGGCCCCAGGCCAGCGAGTCGACGCCGACCCGGTTGGCGTTGCCGCTGCCGAGCACGGCCTGTGCCTTGCGCCGGTAGCCGTTGGTCTTGTGCGGCAGCTCGACGATCTCGGAGATGCTCGGGTACTGGGCGGCCAGAGTGTGGATCCGGTCGTACAGCTCCGTGGGGGTCAGGTAGCTGTTGACGAAGTCCTTCTGGTAGCCCGGGCCCTCGGGGGCGTCACCGGAGATCGGCAGCCACTCCTTGACCTTGGCCACCGCCACGTCACCGGTCGGGCTGGTGATCTGCACGTACTCCGGCCGGCTGGTCACGATCGACGCACCCCGGTGGTACATGTAGACCCCGGCGTCCATGAAGCGGTTGATGTTCTGCGTACCGCCGGAGCCCATCTCGGTGCCCGGCCCGCTGTCCCGGGAGACGGTGAGGGCGGTGTTGGCGTCCTGGCCGCCCGCCCACTTCGCCTCCACCGACAGCACCTCGTCGGTGCCGTTGGTGTAGTAATCCGCCCGGATGATCTTGACGTCGGAGGCGGCGGCCCGGGCCGCCATCCCCGCGCCACCCTGCATGAACTCCTGGTTGTCGGCCAGGTGGGCGGCGATGGTCGCCTCGCGCTCGGCGATCCGCGCTGCGGAGTCGGCCGGGGTGTGCAGCACCTGGCCGAAGGTGAATCCGGCGGCGGTCAGAGTGGCGACCTCGTTACCGGTCACCACTGCGTGGACGACGATGCCGTCCTCGCTCTGGTGGACGTGGTGGTCGAGGTCGACGCCGGTGGCCACCAGCGCATCCAACTCGTCCTTGTCGGCCAGCAGCACCTCGACCACGTTGGCCTGTTCGTCGGCCAACCGGCCGAGGTCCTCAGGCACCTCGCTGACTCCGGTGGTGGCGTTCTGGGACACGACGGCGGCCGCCGGGTTGACCAGCAGCAGCACCGCGGCGCCGGCCGCCAGCGCGGCCGCCATGGGTACCCGGCGTCGCCACCGGGTACTGGTACGGAATTCGGACATGAGGCTTGTCGCCCCTTCTCGGTGTGCGGTGGGGGTTAGGCAACTGCCTTCGGCCGCACACGACTCCCCAGGTCGCCTCGGCGAAGGCGTCCGATGTGTACACCGCCCGCATCACCGACTACGCAGCGTCACACACCGGACCAGTAGGAGTGATCAGGTCGCGGACAGCTTTCACCTGCTGAAGGTCATCTGTCAATCGTCCCGAAGTATGGACAGGTGATCACCCCCACCTCGGCCAACCGTCCAAGGCGAGGTGTTTGACCTGCGTGCAGACTGGAGAGGCAAGAGCAAGGAAGCTTGAGTGCAAGGGGGGATCACCCGTGTCCGACAATGCCGGCAATCGGCCCAGTCACACCCATGAACGTCCGGAGCAGGTTACCGATCCGCTGCTGTGGCGGCTCGCTCTGGATGTCGCCGATGCGCACGCTCCGGCGGAGGACGGCGGCTGCGAGCACCTGCTGTGCGCCGGACAGGAGTGGCCCTGCCGGCCCTGGGAGCAGGCCCAGCGGGCCCTCAAACTCGCCCAGGGCGGCTCGACGCAGACCCCCGAGCGGCAGACCACCTACCCCGCGCCGTACACCCTGCCTTCGTGGCCGGGCGAGCAGTCACGCGGCGACTCCGCCGCCGCCTGAGCCACGCCTCAGTCGCAGTCGCGCCGCTCACGAGGGGCGGGCTGCGAGACAGCGCCTGCCCTCTCGCGGTGTCACGGACAGCTCCTGCCTGTCCCGGCGTGGGAGCCGGTCGGCCGCACAATCTGGCCCGCGCGGTGATCGACCGGTCGCGGCGGCGTGGTCCGGGGCCTGTCAATGTAGCGTTGACGGGTGCCTGATCCGTTGCACCGGCTGGCCGACCTCCCGGCAGCCCGTCAATGCCTGGACGAGCAGGAGTTGGACCTCATCGACCAGGCCCGGCAGGGCGGAGCGACCTGGCGCCAGGTGGCCGAGGCCCTCGGCCTGAGCAGCCGCCAGGCCGCCGAACAGCGGCGTCAGCGGCTTGCCGCCGGCCGTCGGGCCCGCCGCGCAGTGGCCGACCGGCGCTGGCCGAGCGAGGTCGCCGGGCTGCGCTCCACGCTCACCGGACTGCATCGTTGGATCGAGGCGGACCGCCGGTGGGACGGCAGGTTTCCGGGCGCCAACCTGACCCGGCACACCGTCCTGCTCGCCCTGTACGCCGAACCGGGCGCCCTCCACGATCTGGCCCGGCATGTCGCCGCCGACCTCACAGCCGCCGGCCACGGACTGCCCGGAGCGGTCCGCATCATCACCGCCGAACTGCACACCGGCCTGTCAATGCTTCGTTGACGACCCCTTGCCAGTCTTGCCTCCGCCGGGCTCAGGATCGAGGCTGTGAGTCAGATCGACTCAATCCTGGAGGCGTGGTGCGGCGCAACGCGGCCCTGCTCGTGGCCATCTCCGTATTGTCCGGCTTCGGCGGCAGCGCGATGGCCCTGGTCGCCGGCATCTGGATTCTCGACCTCACCGGGTCCAGCGGGCTCGCCGCGCTCGCCGGGATCTGCGTGTACGCCCCCACCCTCGCCGGACCGTGGCTGGGCGCCCTGGTAGACCGGATGCCCCGCCGAGGGCTGCTGATCGCGACGAACCTGACCCTGGCCGCCGTGCTGCCCACCCTGTTGGCGGTGCACGGACCCGCTCAGCTGTGGCTGTTGTTCACCGTCTGCGGGGCGTACGGCGTCGGCTATGTCGTCATCGACGCCGGAGAGAGCGCCATCCTGCCCGCCGCCCTCTCCCCCGCCGCGCTCGGGCACGTCAACGGTTGGCGGTCCAGCGCCCAGGAGGGGGTCAAGCTCGTCGCCCCGCTGGCCGGGGCCGGTCTGTACGCCTGGCGGGGTGGACACCTCGTCGCCCTGCTGGCCGCCGTCCTGCCGCTGCTGGTGGCCGTCGGGTACGCGGCGTTGCGCCTGACCCGGACCCCGCCGGTCACCGGAAGCCGAGGTGGCGCCGCCCGCGCCGGTCTGGCCGTCCTGTTCGGCTCGGCGTCGATCCGCCGGCCGGTGACCCTGGCCGCTACCGCGATCGGGATGCAGGCCCTCACCACGGCCGCCGGATACGAGATCGCCACCGTCGAGCTGGGCCTGCCGTCGACCTTTCTCGGGGTGCTGCTCAGCGCCCAGGGTGCCGGCTCGATCGTCGGCGGGCTGGTGGTCGGCCGGCTGATCACCCGGTTCGACCCGACCACCGTGGCCGTGGTCGGTGCGACCCTGTTCGCGACGAGTTGCCTGGGTCGCTGCGTACCGTGGTGGCCGGCGGTGCTGGCCGCCTCGGTGGTGGCCGGTGTCGGCCTGCCCTGGGCGCTCGTCGCAGCCGTCACCGCGGTCCAGACCCACAGCCCGGGCGAACTACTGGGTCGCGCCGCCGCGACCGCCAACACGATCATGTTCGGGCCGATCGCGCTGGCCACTCCGCTCGGTGCCGCCGCCGTACTGCTGGGTGCCCGGATGCCGCTGGTCCTGGCCGCCGTCGTCTGCCTGGCCGCTGCCGCTCTGGCCTCCGGCCGCCTGTCCCGGCCGGGCCGGACCCGACCCGGTCGGGACGGCACGCGGTCACCGTGGCCGACACCGACCGGAGCCTGAGCCGCAGGGCCGCCTCAGCCGGTCTTGCGGGCGACCAACGCGTACTCGGAGACCGGGGTGGTGTCGTTGCCGTCCGGCCGCCACTGGGAGCAGGTGACCAGGCCCGGTTCGAGGATCTCCAGGCCCTCGACGAAGCCGGCGATCTCCGCCGGGGTACGCACGGCCATCTCGGCGCCACCCCCGGCCCGCCAGGACTCCATCGCCCGGTCCACCGCCTCGGGGTTGACCTCCCGAGTGGGATGGGAGATGACCAGATACCCCCCGACGGGCAGGGCCTCGATCAGCCGCCGGGCGATCCGGTTGGCCTCGGCATCGTCGACCACGAAGTTCAGGATGCCCAGCAGCATGACCGCCACCGGCCGGGTGAAGTCCAGGGTGCGCCGGGCCTCGGCGAGGATGTGGTCGGGCTTGCGCACATCCGCGTCGATGTAGTCCGTGGCGCCCCGCGGATCGCTGGTGAGCAGGGCACGGGCGTGCACCAGGACCATGGGGTCGTTGTCGACGTAGACGACCCGCGTTTCCGGAGCGACCGACTGGGCCACCTCGTGGGTGTTGTTCGCGGTGGGCAGCCCGGTGCCGATGTCGAGGAACTGTCGGACCCCGGCCTCCCCGACCAGGTGTCGCACCGCCCGGCCGAGGAACTCACGGTTGAACCGGGCCGACTGCACCAGCTCCGGCATGTAGGCCAGTACCTGTTGGGCGGCCTCCCGGTCGGCGGCGAAGTTGTCCTTGCCGCCGAGCAGGTAGTTCCACAGTCGAGCGGAGTGGGGTATGTCGCTCTGGATGGCTGCGCTGAGCGGGGATGCGTCGGTCACCTGGGCTCTCCGATGTGCGGTGGCACGGCTTCGTCCATGTGGGACGGTAGCACCTGTAGATCGACTGTGGAGCAGCCGATGATCCACTGACAATCGACAGAACGGTGGGTTTCCAGCCGGGCACCCGCCGTCAGAATTCCTGTTCCCACCACGAGTGGACGGCAGACCGGAACGAGACGGAGTGGTCACATGGGCATCTTCAGACGGCGCCGGCAGTTGCCGCAGCAGTCACCGCCAGAACTGCCGTATCCGCCACCACCTACCCTGGCACCGGGCGACCTGGCGGCCGCGCGGCAGGTGGTCAGCGCCTTCCTCGCCGGCCTCGGCGACGACGACCGGATGTGCACGGCCGGTACGGCGGTGGTCCAGGCCGGCGGGGGCGTCGCCGATCTCGATGAACTGATGCGCAACGTCCGCCTGATCCACCAGACCGGCGACCTCGGCATCGACCGGCCCTGGCGTTGGCTGGCCGTGGTCACCGCCGAGGCTCGACAACTCGGTGACCTCGCCCTCGTCGCCGACATCGCATCCTTCGTCCACCTCTGGGACACCCGCCTGCGCAGCCGGATCACCTCCGGCGAACTGACGATGGCGCTGCAAAACCCACCCCAGGATGCCGTGCGGGAGATCTATGCGGTCGCGGTGACCGCCCTCGCCGAGGTCGACCCCGACCACGTCGTCGCGGACGGCACGGGCGGCATCAGGGTGGCCGCGCTGCGGACCGGCATCGCCCACCGCATCCTCGACGCCGACCCGCCGTACCCCGCGGAGGTCTCGGCCGAGGCCCGACGGATCGTGCCCACCTGAACGGCCCAGCTTGCGCGGCCTGGACCCTGCGTTGCCGGCCGGCAGCACAGCGCGGAGGGGTCCGGACCGCGGTCCGGACCCCTCCGATCGGGGCAATGGCGTCAGGCGGGGATCGCGGTGACGTACCAGAGCTGGCCGGTGACGTTCTGGCACTTGTCCATGAACGCCGCGCCCTTCAGGACGGACTCCGGCGCGAGCCGGTTGCCTTCCAGGCATTCACCTTCCTTCTCCCGGAACTTCGTCTGAAGCCGGAAGAGGTTGTCGCCGGCCTTGACGAACTTCCACTGCTGGCCGGTGACCTCTTGACAGGTGTCGAGGAAGGCGGCCCCGCCGAGGACCTTCCCGGCGCGCTGGTTACCTTCCAGACACTTGTCCTCGCCGAGGAACTTCGTCCGCAGCGTGTAGTAGCCGTCCGGGCGCTTGGTGAAACTCCACGCCTGCCCGTCCACGTCCTGGCAGGTGTCCTGGAACGCGGCACCGGCGAGGGTCGAGTTGCCGTCGATCCGGTTGCCTTCCAGGCACTCGTCCTCGCCGCGGAACACCGTCTTGAGCTTGTAGTACCCCGAGGCGGCGGCTGGGACCTGCGCCGCCGGCTGCGCCTTGACGTCGACCGTCTTCACGGCAGCGGGGTCCGAACCGTCCACCGGCTCCTCGTTGATGGAGGTGTCGATCGCCGCCGCCGCGGACGGGGCAGCGCTGGGGGATGCCGCGGTGGGGGGTGCCGAACTCGTCGATGCGGTCGGCGTGGACGCCGGGGAGCTGGACGTCTCTGCCTGCCCACATCCCGCTGCGGCCACCGCCAACACCGCCATTACCGCCACAAAACGCCTCATATTGCCCAACTTTCGCTACTGCATGGCATGGATTTCGATTCCGCCAGCCCAGCTGCGATTGCCCTGACTTCGTCCGACTGGTCACCCGAGCGGCTGGCGTCGTAACCGTACGTGTGTGCCAATGGCGCCGACAACGGGCAAGCGGATGGCAAAGTCGCGCCCGTCGGAGCATCCCGGTTCGTTTGTTGGTCCTCTGTGGACGCGGACTGGTGACGATCTTTTCACCGGTCGGCTAGAAATCGACGGGTGAAGCAGATGAAAGATCTATAACGGACAGCTGACTTACACGTAGTTCACAGTGGGTGTGGTGCCACAGGCAGGACCGAGTCGAGGGCGGCGGTCCATCGCCGCTGGCAGGGCCATCCGATTCGGGGCCGGGTGGGTGTGCCGCCACACCGTGGCCACCCGACCCCGAATCGGACACTCAGTCCGCAGACGATCCAGCGGCTACAGGGTGCGGGCCAGGCGGTCTGCGAGGATCCGGGCGAACCTCGACGGGTCCGTCAGGTCACCGCCCTCGGCCAGCAACGCCGTGCCGTACAGCAGCTCGGCGGTCTCCGCCAGGGAGTCGTTGGCACCATCCTGCTCGTACGCCTTGCGCAGCCCGGTCACCAGCGGGTGACCCGGGTTGATCTCCAGGATCCGCTTGACCTTCGGCAGTTCCTGACCCATCGCCCGGTACATCTTCTCCAGGGTCGGAGTCAGGTCGTGGGCGTCACCGACCACACAGGCCGGGGAGGTGGTCAACCGCGACGACAGGCGTACCTCCCGGACCGAGTCGGCCAGCACCCCGCCCATCCAGGTGAGCAGGTCGGCGTACTCGGTGCGCTGGCGCTCCCGCTCCGCCTCGGCCTCGGTACGCTCCTCCTCGGTGTCCAGGTCCACCTCGCCCTTGGCGATCGAGCGCAGCGTCTTGCCGTCGTAGCTGCCGACCCGCTCCACCCAGACCTCGTCGACCGGGTCGGTGAGCAGCAGCACCTCGTAGCCCTTGGCCCGGAAGGCCTCCATGTGCGGGGAGTTCTCGATGGTGGCCCGGTTCTCACCGGTGGCGTAGTAGATGTCGCTCTGACCCTCCTTCATCCGGCTGACGTAGCCGGCCAGGTCGGTCAGCTCCGCCGGGTCGTGGGTGGAGGCCACCGACAGGATCTCCAGCAGAGTGTCCCGGTTGTCGGTGTCGTCGATCAGGCCTTCCTTGACGGCGGCACCGAACTCGGTCCAGAAGGTGCGGTACCGCTCGGGCTGCTCGGTCTTGAGGTCCTTGACGGTGGCCAACACCTTCTTGACCAGCCGACGGCGTACGGCCCGGATCTGCCGGTCCTGCTGAAGGATCTCCCGGGAGATGTTCAGCGACAGGTCGTGGGCGTCCACCACGCCCTTGACGAAGCGCAGGTAGTTGGGCATCAGGGCGTCGCAGTCGTCCATGATGAAGACGCGCTTGACGTACAACTGCACACCCCGGCGACCCTGCGGGGAGAACAGGTCGATCGGCGCGTGCGACGGGATGAACAGCAGCGCCTCGTACTCGAAGGTGCCCTCACCGCGCATGTGGATGGTTTCCAGCGGGTCGGCCCAGTCGTGGCCGATGTGCTTGTAGAACTCGTGGTACTCCGCCGGCTCCACCTCGCCCTTGGGGCGGGCCCACAGCGCCTTCATCGAGTTCAGGGTTACCGTCTCGGTGGTGGCCTCGGCCCCGTCGGTGCCCGGCCGCTCGACGGTCATCCGGATCGGGTGGGCGATGAAGTCGGAGTACCGCTTGACGATCTCGCGGATCGTCCACTCGGCGGTGTAGTCGTGCAGGTTGTCCTCGGCATCGGCCGGCTTGAGGTGCAGGGTCACCGCGGTGCCCTGGGGCGCGGTGTCCAGGGCGGCGATGGTGTAGGTGCCCTCCCCGGTGGACTCCCACCGGGTGCCACCGCTCTCGCCGGCCCGGCGGGTGGTCAACTCCACCTTGTCAGCGACCATGAACGCCGCGTAGAAGCCGACCCCGAACTGCCCGATCAGCTCCTGGGAGGCCCCCGCCTCCTGGGCCTCGCGCAGTTGGCGCAGCAGCTCGGCGGTGCCGGACTTGGCGATCGTCCCGATCACGGAGACGACCTCCTCGCGGGTCATCCCGATGCCGTTGTCCCGCACGGTGAGGGTGCGGGCCTCCCGGTCGACCTCGATGGTGATGTGCAGGTCATCGGTGTCGACGGCGAGGTCCTTGTCACGCAACGCCGCCAGGCGCAGCTTGTCCAGCGCGTCGGAGGCGTTCGAGATCAGTTCGCGGAGGAACACGTCCTTGTTCGAATAGATCGAGTGGACCATCAGCTGAAGCAGCTGACGGGCCTCGGCCTGGAACTCCAACGTCTCGGCCTGATCGTTCACACCTTGTCCCTTTCTCTGCTCGTCAGCCACGACGACGACTCGCGGAAAGGATACGAGTCGTCGCTGTCCGCGTGCGGCACCGGCCCACCCCGCCGACACGACGCCGGCCCGCCCCCGGACAGCCGGGGAAATCCGTCATGGCACCCTCACCGCGGGGTGATCAGGGCCGCGTAGTCGGCGGCGGTCAGGGGATCAGGTGACAGTGAGTGGTCTCCCCGGGGGACGCTCAGCGGGGCACCTTCACGCAGGAAGACCACCGTGTTGACATCGGCGCGGGCGGTCAGCGTGCAGACGATCTGCCCGTAGGCCAGCATCTCGTGGGTGCTCCCGGTCTCGGCGACCGTGGCGGTGACCGTGACCCGGGCCTGCCGGTCGAGGAGTTCCACCTCGGCGTTGCTCAACGCCCCGGTCAGCGCGTTGGTCAGGCCGTCGTCGCGCTCCGCCTGGGTGGGCCCGGCCAGCAGGTCCCGCAACTGCACCTCGACCGCGGGCACCTCGTCGATGCGGCGGGTCACCGGCACCAACTTGTCGTCGCGGGAGAAGTAGAGCACCTCGGTCACCGCGCCGGTCTCCGCCGTGGTCGGGGCGGCGGTGGCGGTGGACGGCAGCGGGCCGGGGGGCGGGGTCACCGCACGAGGCCGATCCTCACCGGGCACCCCGCACGCGGCGACCAGGGCCAGCAGCAGGGCCGCCACGGCGAATCCGGCCCGGTTGCCGGTCATGACACACTCCCGGGCAGGGTGACCCGGAACCGGGCGCCACCCTCCGGGCGGTCCCCGACCGAGGCTCCGCCCCCGTGGGCGGCGGCGTGCTGGGCGACCAGCGCCAGCCCCAGGCCGGTGCCGTCACCGTCGCCCCGGTAGTTGGCCGCCCGGCCCCGGACGAAGCGGTCGAAGATGGCCTCCCGGTCCTCCACCGGCACCCCCGGCCCCTCGTCGTCGACCTCGACGATGCCGGTGTCGCCCGTCCGCGACAACTGCACCCCCACGGCACCGGCGCCGTGGCGTTCGGCGTTGTCGAGCAGGTTGGTCAGCACCTGCGCCACCCGACGCTGGTCGACCCGCCAGGTCGCCGGGGTGTCCGCAGCCACCTGCACGATCGTCTCCGGCAGTCCCCGGTCCCGGCACGCCTGCCGGGCGACTTCAGCCACGTCCACGGGCTGCCGGTGCACCGACTGGTCGCTGCGGGCCAGATCCAGCAGATCGTTGACCAGTTGCTGGAAGCGGTCGATCTCGTCGGCCACCAGCCGGGCCGCAGTGGCGGTCCGCTCGTCCTGGTTGTCCCGGCGCCGGGACAGCACGCTTGCCGCCGCTGCCAGGGTCTGCAACGGGGAGCGCAGCTCGTGGCTGACATCAGCAGCGAAGCGCCGGTCCCGGTCGATGCGCTGGGCCAGTTCGTCGACCATCCGGTTGAAGGAGGTCGACAGCCGGTTCAGGTCCGGGTCGGTGTCCGGTGTCAGCCGGGTGGTGAAGTCACCGGCGGCGATCCGCTCGGCGGCGTTGGCGACCGCAGTGAGGGGACGCAGGCCGTGTCGGGTGGCGTACCAGCCCAGGGCCGCCCCGGAGCCGGCCACCATGATCGCCACGGCGGTCAGCGCCAACGCCAGGACCTGGAAGGTCTGCTCCAGCTCCCGCAGGGAGGCGATCTCGTAGAACGATGCCGACTCCGACAACGGCACCCCGACCAGCAGGACCGGCTGGTCGTCGACGCGGATGCGCTGCACGGCCGGCTCCCCCGCGCTGACCAGTTCCCGCAGTCGCCCGGGGATCGCGGCGGTCAGGCCGTTGTCGGCGGCCCGGCCGTACCAGTCGCCGTTGAGATGCAGCACCGCCCGCCGGCTGGTGCCGGTGTCCAGGGTCCGCAGGGCCTCTCCGGCATCCGGGTTGTCGGTGTCGAGTCCGGCCCGGACCACGGCCGCGTCGTAGTAGGCCGCCCGCAGCACGGCGCGTTCCCGCTCGTCGAGCAGGGTACGGCGGGTCAGCTCGTAGGAGACCAGGGCCATCGAGGCCGACAGCAGCAGGGCACCGACGGCGAAGGCCGTGGTGACCCGGGCGCGCAGTCCTAGACGTCTCATCGTTGCAGCTTGTAGCCGAGCCCGCGCAGGGTGACCAGGTGTTTGGGGTTGGCCGGGTCGGCTTCGATCTTCTGGCGCAGTCGGCCGACGTGCACGTCGACCAGCCGCTCGTCCCCGCTGTCGTACCCCCAGACCCGGCTGAGCAGCTGCTGCCGGGACAGCACCCGCCCGGCGTGCTCGGCCAGCTCGCAGAGCAGCCGGAACTCGGTACGGGTGACCGCCACCGGCTCACCCGCCCGGCGGACCTCCCCGGCCTCGGGGCTGACCTCCAGCTCGCCGAAGACCAGCACCGGCACCGGCTCCTCCACCGGGCTCACCGTGCGGGCCCGCCGCCGCAGGGCCCGCAGCCGGGCCGTCAACTCCTTGATCGCCACCGGTTTGACCACGTAGTCGTCGGCGCCGGCCTCGAGGGCGGCGACGATGTCGTGGGTGTCGTCCCGGGCGCTGACCACCACGATCGGCACGTCGTCGTCGCGCCGCATCTGACGGATGCACTCGAAGCCGTCGATTCCGGGCAGCATCAGGTCGACCAGGACGTAGTCGGCCGGGGTCCGGCGCTGCACCCGCAGCCCCTCCTCGGCGGTGGCCGCACCCTGCGCCTGGTAGCCCTCGTCCTCCAGAGCGAGCAGCAGAGCCAGCCGGATGCGGTCGTCGTCCTCGATCACCAGTACCGCTGTCATACCGGGAATCATCCCCAAGCCCTCGCCGACCGACCAACCACCACCCCCGCCAGGGTGTTTTGTCACGCAACTGTCATACGTCCGCGCAATGCCCGCCAACCCCGCTGGGCAGGGTGAGACCAACCTGGGGAGCGCCGGAGAGGGGGCAGCGACGTGACCACGCCACGACGCCCCGAGTGCACCGTGCCGCTGGTGGAGGTGGCCATCACGGAGTTCGACCTGGCCTGCCTGCCGGAGACCGGCGCGGTGTTCGACCGACTGCTGGCCCTGCAACCCCAGCAGGTGATCGTGGACTTCTCCGGCTGTCGACACATCGACGCGGCCGGCATCGGGTTGCTGCTCGACGTACACCGCCGACTGGTCCGCACCGGTGGGGTGCTGTCGATACGCGATCCCAACCCCCGCATCACCCGCATCCTCCAGACCGCCCGGCTGCACCAGATCCTGTCGGTGCACACCGACGGCGGGCCGGCCTCTGCCGTGACCGCCGCCCCTGGGGCCGGGTCCGGCGACCCGGCCGTGGATGCCACCGGTCATCCGAGGGTGTACGGCCGGGCGGCCGTCACCGCGCGGAACTGAGCCGGCGGACCCCGCCACTGCCAGGACTAGGAGCAGCATGACCGTCCCCGGGATCGTCGCAGCCGTCGCCGTCGGCCTCGCCGCCGGTGTGCTCGGCCGGTTCATCGTTCCCGGCCGGTCCAACGTCCCGGTCTGGCTCACCATGACCATCGGTGCCGCTGCCGCGTTGCTCGGCGCCATCAGCGCCTGGCTCCTCGGGTTCCGTGGGCTCACCCTGCTGGGCCTGATCGGCCAGGCCGGTCTGGCCACGGCCGGCGTGGTGATCGTGCTTGCCACCGCAAGCAAGGAACACTCAGACTCCCGCTGAGCCCCGCACCGGATCCGCCCCACCGCCGAAGGCACCGAGATCCCTGTCCCGTCCCCTCGCACCGCCAGTACCGGAGAGGAAACAGGATGACCGTCGTACCGGACGACAACCTGATGACCCTGATCTGCGACATGTGCGGCGACACCACCACCGGTATGGCCGCCGTGCTGCCCGATGCCGAGGTCGTCTGGACCCTGGTCTCCGATCACGGTTGGAGTGGCTCCCCGTTCGCCACCGGTCCGCACCGCTGCCCCCGGTGCAGCACCCTGCCACCGGGTGGCGGGCCCGAGTCCGGTGCCGGCAACGGCCAGGAGGTGGCCGTGCTCACCGGGGCGGCTGCCCTGAGCGCCGAGGCCGCCGAGGAACTGCGGGCCGCGCTGCGTGCGGCCGTCGGCCTGGCCGGGACAGTCGTGGTGGACCTGGCCCGGGTGCAGGTCATCGACTCGGTCGGGCTGGGTCTGCTGGTCCGCGCCCACCGGGAGGTACGCGAGCGGGGCCAGCGCCTCTGCCTGGCCGCCCCGTCCCGCTTCATCCGTACGGTGCTGCACACGATGAAGCTCGACGGGGTCTTCCCGATCTTCGCCAGCCTGGACGAGGCCCTGACCCAGCTCCGTGCCCAGGATCCCGCCGTGGGCGAGGTGGTACGGGTCGACGTGACCCCGGCCGAGGCCGTGCGGGCCCGCTCCGCCGGGCCCCGCAAAGCCCCCGCCCGCCGACCGGTCACCCGGATCACCGTCTGAGCACTCCGGCATCGGTGGGAACCTTTCCCGGCCGGTGTTGAACCGATCCACTTCCGTTGCCGTACCTGATGGCGAAGGGAGTGGCCCATGAAGCGCCTGACCCCGTTGCTCACCCTCCTGTCGGGGGCGGTGACGGCTGCCGTGCTGTTCACGATGAGTGCGCAGGCATCACCGCCGCGCACCCAACCGAGCGCCGACAGCGCCCCGTCGGCTGTCGCCGTACCGCCGCAGGACGAGGTGGACGTCGACGACGAGGCCCCGGTGGAGGAGGAACAACCCGACCCGGACAGCAGCCGACCGGCCAACATCCAGCCGCCGGACGGGCCGGAGGAGTCGCCGGAGGACACCGAGGCCCCCTCGGTCGAGCAGAACTGGATCGGCCAGCTGGAGAACGGCGCCACGATCGCCATCACCGTCAAGGGCGGCAAGGCCGAGGCGTACGTGTGCGACGGCCGCAGCATGGAGCTGTGGCTGTCGGGCACGGTCCGCGACGGCAAGATCGAGTTGACCGGCAAGGACGCCAAGCTGACCGGCATCATCCGCGGTGACAGCGCCAGCGGCGAGATGATCGTCGGGGTTCGGCGCTGGAAGTTCACCGCCCGGCCGGACGACAAGAAGGCCGACGAGGAGGCCGACGAGCCGGTCGTCAAGTCCGGCGAGGGCACCGCCCCGGCGATCTACCGGGTGACCGAGGAGGGCCGCAAGGCCGGCATCGACGGCGGCTGGATCATGTTGCCGGACGGTACCCAGATCGGCATCGTCACCTGGAACGGCAAGCCGATCCCTGCCCCACCGCTGGACCCGGCCTTCTTCAGCACGGTGGTCAACGACGTGACCATCGTCGCCGAGCCGGTAATCCCCGGAGGGCGGTGATGTCGCAGCACCGTCAGGGAAATGTGCGTACGGTGCCCCGCCGCCCGCCGGCACCCGACATCGAGGTGATCCGCGAATTCGGCCCGCCGCCGAGCGAGTCCCGACGACGTCCCTCCATGGTGGTGCCGATCGTGGTCGGAGCGGGGGTGGCGGTGGCCCTGGGGGTCTACGGCCGCACCCACACCCCGACCGGCATCGCGGTCAACGTGGCCGGCTTCTCCTCACCCCTGACGGTGAAGGTGTGGCTGGGCACCGGGGCGGCCTTCTTCGCGGTGATCCAACTACTGTCGGCGTTGTCCATGTGGGGCCGGCTCGGCGGGTTCTCCCCCTCCTGGGCCGGCGCCGCGCACCGCTGGTCGGGGCGGATCGCCTTCCTGCTGACCGTACCGGTCGCGGTGCACTGCCTGTACGCCCTCGGCTTCGACGGCTACGACACCCGTACCCTGATGCACTCCCTGCTGGGTTGCTTCTTCTTCGGTGCGTTCGCCACCAAGATGCTCACCCTGCCCAAACGCGGCCTGGCCGGTTGGGTGCTGCCGGTGGTCGGCGGGGTGGTCTTCGTCGCCCTGATCGGCATCTTCCTGACCTCGTCGGTGTGGTACTTCACCACCTTCGGCATCCAGTTCTGATCTTCGAAAGGCAGAGATGAACCACGATCAGGCCGGCTGCTGCCGGTCGCGACGGGCGTTGCTGGCCGGCACCGGCGCGGCGGGAGTGGCCGCACTGACCGGCTGCGCGACGTACGGCCAGCCGGCGGCGGCCCCGCCACCGGTCGCCGCTCCCGGGGGCAGTACCGCTCCCGGGGGCAGCGCCGACCCTTCCGGATCCGGTGCCCCGGACGACAGCCCGGCTCCCCCGGCGTTGGCCACCCTCGCCGACATCCCGGTCGGCGGAGGTGCGATCTTCGCCTCGGCCGGGGTGGTGGTCACCCAGCCCACCGAGGGCGACATCAAGGCCTTCTCGGCCACCTGCACCCACCAGGGCTGCACGGTCACCTCGGTCGACGGCGGCGTCATCACCTGCGCCTGTCACAACAGCGTGTTCGACATCGCCGACGGTTCCGTACGCAGTGGACCGGCCCGGGCTCCACTGCCGGCCGCTAACGTCACCGTCGACGGTGACGCCATCCGGCTGGCCTAGACGCGGCCCACCCAGGCCCGGGCCGCGCGGGGCCGTCCGGGAGGACCGCTTTTCCGGACGGCCTCTGCCCCACCCGGGGGCGGGTGGGGCAGAGGTCCCGGCTCACCGGGTCAGGACGCCGCGCAGGTGAGCGCGCTCGGCACGCCCGATCCGCTGCCGGTCAGCCCGAAGGTGGTGCTGGCCGAGGCGGCCAGTTGGCCGTTGTAGGGCTCGTTGCGCACCGTCACCGAGGTGCCGGAGGTGGTCAACCGCCCGTTCCACAGCGACGAGATGGTGGTGCCGGCCGGGGCGGTCCAGCTGACCGTCCAGCCGTTGATCGCCGTGGTGCCGGGGTTGCGTACGGTCACCTCCGCCTGGTAGCCACCCTGCCAGGAGTTGACCACCCGGTAGGTCGCGGCGCAGCCCTGGTCACCACCACCGCCGTTGTCGGCCGGTGTGGTCAGGGTCAGCGGGGGCGAGGCCGCCGAGACGTTACCGGCCGCGTCCCGGGCCCGTACCGTGAAGGTGTAGCTGGTCGAGGCGGTCAGGTTGGTGGCGCGGTAGCTGGTGCCGGAGACCGTGACCACGCCGGCCCCACCGGAGCCGCTGGTGGTCCGCAGCACCTCGTAGGCGGTGACGCCCACGTTGTCGGTGGAGGCGGCCCAGCTCAGCGTGGCGGCGGTGGCGGTCACCTCGGTGGCCGTGGGCTGGCCCGGCGCGGTCGGCGCGGTGGTGTCCACCGGGTCGGGGCCGTCCGCGTACCGCTCGGCCAGGCTGATGCCGGTGGTGGAGTTGGCGCCACCCAGGCGCACCTGGTGGTCCAGGCCGACGAACTTGCCGTTGTGCTGCCACAGCGCGGGCTTGAGCATCTGGTTGTACTTCGTCTCGTCCCAGCTGTTCCAGTCGTCGAGCAGCAGACCCCCGGTGTCACCGGAGTTGGGGTTGAGGCACCAGAAGGTGTGGTGGATGCCGTTGTCGACCATCAGGTCGCGCAGCGCGGCCATCCAGCGGTCCTGCCGGGCGTCCTGACCCAGCCGTCCACCCCACTCGCCGACCAGCAGCGGGGCGATGTTCTGCTCGTGGATGTAGAACCAGTTCGGCCGCCACACGTCGTTGGTCAGCGACTCCCGGTCGAAGTCACCGGCGAACCAGGGCTGCTCGAACACCAGCGGTCCGTAGTCGTGCGGGGAGTAGACCAGCTGGTCCTGGTGGGCGCCCAGGTCGACCGGGTGCTCGGCGACCCCGCGCAGGTTGCCGCCCCACCAGTTGTAGAAGTAGTTGGGGCTGCGGTCCGGGTTGGTGTTCGGCGAGTTCCAGGTGGCCCCGGGACGGGGGTAGACCTCGATGCCCTCGCAGAGGATCAGCAGGTTCGGGTTGATGGCCAGGATCCGCTTGCCGGCGGTCTCGCAGGCGTACTTGAAGTTGTCCTGGTCGGTGCTGGAGTCCCATTTGGCCCGCTGCGGGTCGTTGGGGGTGCCGTGCGGCTCGTTCTTGATGTCCATCGCGACGATGGTGTCGTTGGTGCGGTAGCGGGCGGTGACCCATTCCCAGCCCTGGTAGAACAGCTCCGAGGTGATGGTGCCCTTCCACCACACCGGGTAGGTGTGCCCGGAGTTGTCGGCCTCGGCGCTGTGTACGTCGAGCATGACCTTCAGGCCGTACTTCTCGCACAGTTGCAGCCAGTAGTCGAAGACCTGGAGGTTGTTCATGCCCTCCAGCTCCGGGTTGACGTAGGTGTTGACGTTCGGCCGGATCGCCTGGCCGGCCTTCCACTCCAGCAGCAACTGGGTGGAGATGGGCACCCGGACGATGTTGATGCCGCGCTGGGCCATCTGGCGGGTGATGTTCTCGATGTTGGCCGACCACAGGCCGTGGAAGACCCGTTCGGTGGCGTTGAAACCGAACCAGTTGGCCCCGGTCAGCCAGACCTGGTTGCCGTCCTCATCGACGATCTTGTTGCCGTCGGTGCGCAGCCAGTCGTTGGCGGGGGCGGCGGCGCTCGCGGTGCCGGCCGTGGGGGCCGCCGAGGCGGCGGGGGTGGCGGCGGCCAGGCCCAGCAGCACCACGGCCGTGGTGGCCAGGGCCTGGAGTTTTCTCCGTGCGGACATGCGACTTCCTCTGTGGTGGGTGACGAGGAACGTCGACACAACGGCCCTGCCCGACAGACCGTGGGAGCGCTTCCACGGGTCACCTTATGCGGTAGTGGTCGACAGCGGAAGTGGATGTCCGCCGTTTCGACGCGATGGCGGTGACAGCCCCGGCCGAACACCGCCACTACGGCGAAACGGAGTCGATCAGCCTTCTACACGGCCAGCGCCGCCCGGACATCGTGCTCGGCCTCGCCGCCGCCCTCCCCCGCGGAGGTGACCCGGCCGGACTCCAGGACGTGGTAGCGGTCGGCCACCTTCAGCGCGAACCCGAGATGCTGCTCGACCAGCAGCACACTGAAGCCGGTCTGCGCGATCAACGCCACGATCCGGTCCTGGATCTCGGCCACCACGGAGGGCTGGATGCCCTCGGTGGGCTCGTCGAGCATCAGCAACCGGGGGCGGGTGATCAAGGCACGGGCGATGGCCAGTTGCTGGCGTTGCCCGCCGGAGAGCAGCCCGGCCCGGCGACGTAGCAGCGGTTGCAGTGCCGGAAACAGGTCCAGCACCTCGGCGGTGGCCGCCGCACCGTCGCGGCGGCCGTCGGCGACCAGGCGCAGGTTCTCCGCCGCCGTCAGGTGGGGGAAACACTGCTGGCCCTGCGGCACGTACGCCAGGCCCCGGGCGACCCGCTGATGGGGGGCGAGCCGGGTGATGTCCTCGCCGTCGAACTCGACCCGTCCGGCACTGGGGCGCAGCAGTCCGGCGGCGACCCGCAGCAGGGTGGACTTGCCGGCACCGTTGTGGCCCAGCACGGTGGCCACCCCGTCGTCCGGCACGCTGACATCGACGCCGTGCAGCACCCGGCTGCGGCCGTAGCCGGCGTGCACCCCACGCAGACTGAACATCATGCCTCCACAGGGGTCGGGCCGCCCTCGACCGGGTGGCCTAGATAGACCTCCTGCACCCGGGGGTCGGCCTGCACCTGGGCGACCGTGCCCTCACTGAGCACCCGCCCGGCGTGCAGCACGGTGACCGTCCGGGCGAACCGGCGCAGGAAGTCCATGTCGTGTTCGATCACCACCACCGTCCGATCCCGGCTGACCTGCTCCAGCAGCTCACCGGTGGCGTCGCGTTCCTCGTGGCTCATCCCGGCCACCGGCTCGTCGAGCAGCAGCAGCCGGGCATCCTGCACCAGCAGCATGCCGATCTCCAGCCACTGCTTCTGGCCGTGGGCCAGGGTGCCGGCGAGCTGATCGGCCAGGCCGGCCAGGCCGATCACCTCCAGGGCCTCGGCCACCTCGTCGGGGACGCCGTGCCGGCGGCGCAGCAGGGTGCCCCAGCCACGCCGGGCCCCCGCCGCGATGTCCAGGTTCTGCAGGACGGTCAGTTCCTCGAACACCGTCGAGGTCTGGAAGGTACGCCCCACCCCTAGGCGACTGATCCGGTGCACCGGGCGGCCGAGCAGTTCCCGCTCGCCGAAGCGTACCGAGCCGGTGGCCTTGACCAGCCCGGTCACCGCGTCCACCAGGGTGGTCTTGCCGGCGCCGTTGGGGCCGATCAGGAACCGGAGGTCCCCCGGCGCCACCTCCAGGCTCACCCCGTCGACCGCGGTGAAGCCGTCGAAGCTCACCCGGAGGTCTCGCACGTAGAGCCCGTGCAGTTGCTCCGTCATGACGACACCTGCCCTTCCGGGCAGCGGGTCCGGCGCAGCCAGCCGAACCGCCGCTTGCCCTCGTCCCGCCGGAGCAGGCCGATCAGCGAGGCCAGGCCGCCGGGCAGGAACGCCACCACCACCACGAACAGCAACCCCTGGAGGTACGTCCAGCCGCCCGGAAACCGCTCCGACAGGGCGGTACGCGCCCAGGCCACCGCCACCGCGCCGAGCACCGGGCCGAGCAGGGTGGCCCGCCCACCGACGGCCACCCCGATGACGAACTCGATCGACGGGACGATCCCGATCATTGCTGGGGAGATGATGCCGACCGCGGGCACGAACAGGGCCCCGGCCAGCCCGGCCATGCCGGCGGCGACCACATACGCGACGAGCTTCACTCCTGCCGGGTCGTACCCGAGGAAACGGACCCGTTCCTCGCCGTCGCGTACGGCCACCAGCAGTTCGCCGTAGCGGCACTGCATCAGGTGCCGGGCCAGGGCCAGCAGCGCCAGCAGGGTGCCGGCGATGATGAAGTACACCATCCGCTGGTTGACCGGGTCGTCCAGGTCGTAGCCGAAGAAGCCCTGGATGTCGGTGAGGCCGTTGGTGCCGCCGGTGGTGCCCTGCTGGCCGATCAGCAGGATCACCATGGCGGCGGCCAGGGCCTGACTGAGGATGGCGAAGTAGGCGCCCCGGACCCTACGCCGGAACACCAGGGACCCGAGTACGAAGGCCACCCCCATCGGCAGCAGCACCGTGGCGGGCAGGGCGAACCAGGGGCTGGCGAAGGGGCGCCACCACAGCGGCAACTCGTCGAGTTGCCCGTACAGCAGCATGAAGTCGGGCATGTTGCCCGGTCCCGCGTCGGCGAGCTTGAGATGCATGGCCATCGCGTAGCCACCCAGGCCGAAGAAGACCCCCTGGCCGAGGGCCAGCATTCCGCCACGCCCCCAGGCCAGGCCGATGCCGACCGCGACCATGGCCACGCAGAGATACTTGGCCAGCAGGGAGAGCCGGAAGTCCGACAGCACCAGCGGCGCCACGGCGAACAGCACCGCGGCACCGAAGGCGAACCCGGCGGCGGCCCGGAAGCGGTGCCGGGAGGGACCGGCCGCCGGCTTTGCCGGTGGCGGTGTGGAATCGACGACGGTACGGGAATCACGGGCGACGGTGGTCATGCCAGGCTCCGGGTTCGCAGGGTGAACATGCCCTGGGGCCGCCACTGGAGGAAGGCGACGATGGCGATGAAGACCATCACCTTGGCGACACTGAGGGTGGTCAGGTACTCGCCGGTGGCCTGGAGCACGCCCAGGGCGAAGGCGACGATCACGGTGCCCTTGAGCTGACCGATCCCGCCGACCACGACCACCAGGAAGGCGTCGATGATCAGGTTGGTGCCCATGGTGGGACCGATCGGGCCCAGCAGGGTCAGCGCTACCCCGGCTACCCCGGCCAGGCCGGAGCCGATGAAGAAGGTCATCCGGTCCACCCGGGCGGTGGGGATGCCGGAGACCGCGGCCAGGTCGCGGTTCTGCACCACGGCCCGGATCCGGCGGCCCAGCGGGGTCACCCGCAGCCCGACGGTCAGGGCGGCCACCGCGGCGGCGGCCAGGGCCAGGATGAACAGCCGGTTGTTGGCCACCGTGATCCCGCCGGGCAGAGCGATGTTGCCGGTGAGCAGTTGCGGGGCGCGGGTCTGCACGTTGGGGCTGCCGAAGATGTCCCGGGCCAGCTGTTGCAGGATCAGTGAGACACCCCAGGTGACCAGCAGGGTGTCCAGCGGGCGGGCGTAGAGGCGGCGGATCAGCAGGTACTCCAGCAGCACCCCCATCGCCCCGGCCACCACGAAGGCCACCGGCAGGGCGATCAGCAGGGACCAGCCGGCCGCCGTGATGACCTGTTGCAGGACATAGGTGGTGTACGCGCCGGCCATGATGAACTCGCCGTGCGCCATGTTGATCACCCCCATCTGGCCGAAGGTGAGGGCCAGGCCGAGGGCGATGAGCAGCAGCACCGCTCCGATGCTGACGCCGGTGAAGAGTTGGCCGATGAGAACTGTCACGGTGGGTACTCCGTACTGCTGAGGGGAGCCCACCCGGGCCGGGCCTGCCGCGGCCCGGGTGGGGTTGGTCCGGTCGGCGCTGGGCCGACCGGACCAGGACCGGTCAGCTGAGGCCGCCGGCCCAGGGGTAGCTCTTGAGGTACGGGTCCGGGGTGATCGGCTTGCCGGAGTTCCACACCTCGGTGATCAGGCCGTCCGGGCCGACCTTGCCCACCCGGGCGGTCTTGGCGATGTGCTGGGTGGCCCCGTCCACGGTGACCAGACCCTCCGGTGCCTCGAAGGTGATGCCGTCGGAGGCCTTGCGGACCTGCTCCACCTCGAAGGTGCCGGCCTTCTCTACCATCGCCTTCCACAGGTAGACCGAGACGTAGGCGGCCTCCATCGGGTCACTGGTCGGCTTGTCCGCCCCGTACTTGGCCTTGTACGCGGCGACGAACTTCTCGTTGGCCGCCCCCGGGGTGGTCTGGTAGTAGTTCCAGGCGGTCAGCTGGCCCTCCAGGTACTGGGTGCCGATGCTCTTGACCTCCTCCTCGGCGATCGACACCGACACCACCGGCATGCTGGCCGCGGTCAGCCCGGCGGACTTGTACTCCTTGAAGAAGGCGACATTGCTGTCACCGTTGAGGGTGTTGAAGACCGCGTCCGCCCCGGAGGACTTCACCTTGTTGGTGATCGTGCCGAACTCGGTGGAGCCCAGGGGGGCGTAGTCCTCCCCCAGCACGCTCATGCCGTTGGCCTCGGCGTACGCCTTGATGATCTTGTTTGCGGTACGCGGGAACACGTAGTCCGAGCCGACCAGGTAAATCGACTTGGTGCCCTGCGCCTTGAGGTACTCCAGGCCGGGCACGATCTGCTGGTTGGTCGTCGCCCCGGTGTAGAAGATGTACGGCGACTGCTCCAGTCCCTCGTACTGCACCGGGTAGAACAGCAGCGCCTTGTTCTTCTCGAACACCGGCTTGACGGCCTTGCGGCTGGCCGAGGTCCAGCAGCCGAACACGGCCGCCACCCGGTCTTCGCGGATCAGTTTCTCGGCCTTCTCGGCAAAGGTCGGCCAGTCCGAGGCGCCGTCCTCACCAACCGGCTGGATCTTCTTACCGAGCACCCCACCGGCGGCGTTGATCTCCTCGATCGCCAACATGATCGAATCCCGGACGGTCACCTCACTGATGGCCATCGTGCCGGACAGGGAATTGAGCAGGCCCACCTTGACGGTGTCGCCGGAGGTGTCGGCGGTGACGCCGGAGGAGACCTTCTCGTCGGTGGTTTTACTGCCGCACGCGGCCAGCGTGGCCGCGGCGACCAGGGTCATGGCACCCGCTAGGATGCGTCGTCCCCGCAACAGTGTCATCAAATCTCCCTGCGTCGCACCTCAAGGCGTGGAGTCAGTTGCCCGGGAACGAGCGCCGGTCCCGGGTCGAGGGTGTCGAGCTGCGGTTTTGCGGTGCGGTCCGGTGAAACATCGCGGTGCCCGGCGGGTGGGTGGACACCGACCGGGCGCCGATTCGGATATCGGGCAGGGAAAGCTTCGATCCGTTTCGTTGCGCGGATGTTTCCCAATCCTCAATAGACTGTTTCCGCTGTCAGGTAACGGCGATCCAGCGGACGCAGAAAATGCCGGTACCCGCCGACGAGAAATCGGCTCAGGGGCTACCGGCATGCATTTTTCGACCGTCGGCCACAGTGCATTGTCGACTGTCGTCCAAACGGTGGGCGAGGTCCGGTTCCACGCCGGATACTTCACGCAGGAAGTATCTTATGTGGCCGATCTCCGGACCTGTCAAGGCACGGTCGCATCACGCTCCGGTCGATGCCCTGCGGTCGGATCAGAGTTCGGCCACCACGGTGAAATCCAGGCCGTCGGCCTCGGCCAGGTAGATGCGCTGACGCACATGCCGCCGACGCAGCCGCAACTCCCCGCGCGGCCCGTCGTACGACACCACCTCGGCGGAGGCCTCCACCGCCCGGACGTCCAACGTGCCGGCCTTGGCGATGAGGGCGGCCAGCAACATGACCCCCTCGTAACAGGACTCACCTAGGCTGCCCAACGGGGGTGCCTCCAGCCCGAACCGGCGGGCGAAGGCGCCGTGGAAGTCCAGGTTCTCCGGCGTGACCAGGCCGGCGAAGAAGCCGGCCGTGCTGAACAGCCGCGCGGTGTTGGCCGCACCGCTGGCCAGCAGCATGTTCTCGTCCATCAGGGTGCTCAGCCGCAGACACCGCTGATCCAGTCCGGAGCGGGCGAAGGCCCGGTTGAACCGCACCGCGTCCGCCCCGACCAGCAGCATCAGCACCGCGTCGGCGTCGCTGTGCTCGATCCGCCGCAGCACCTCGGCGTAGTCGTGGGTCTCCAGCGGCAGAAAATGGTGCCCGACCACCCGGCCGCCACTGCCCCGGGCGTACCGGTAGGCGGCCTGCGTGGTCCGGCGGGGCCAGACGTAGTCGTTGCCCACCACGAACCAGCGTCGCACCCCCAGGTCGGCCAACGCCCGCATCGCCGGCCGGAGCTGGGCATCCGGGGTTTCGCTGGTCAGGAAGACCCCTTCGGTACGCTCACCGCCCTCGTACAGGGCGGTGTAGACGTACGGCACCCGGTGGGCTATCCGTGGCGCCACCGCCTGCCGGACCGAGGAGATGTGCCAACCGGTGACCCCCTGCACCGCCCCGACCGACACCAGGGCCTCCACCTCGGCGGCCACCTCGGCCGGCGGTGCCCCGCCGTCGACCGGGATCAGCCGCAGTTGGCGACCGAGCACCCCGCCCCGATTGTTGACCTCCTCGACGGCGAGCTGAGCGCACAGCTCGCAGCTCGGGCCGAACATCCCGGCGGGCCCCCGCATCGGAAACACCAGGGCGATGCTGACCACGCCCCGGTCGACCGTGAGCCAGGAGGTCCCGGCGGCGACACTCGACGTCGCCGACGGACTCCCGTTCCCCGATGCCGGACCGGACATGAACACATCGTGGCCGCCGCCGATCCCGGTGACCAGTTCTCCCCATTGGGCGGGACGTCTCGGTACGATGACCGGCAACCGCAAGGCGGGAGTGACATGTCAGAGTTTCCCGGCTCCGCAGCCGACCTGCTGCCCCTGCTCACCCGCGCCGAACGACTACTCTCCCGCCGGGTCGGCGCCCTGCTGGCCGACGAAGGGCTCACCATCGAGGCGTGGCGGGTACTCGGTCTGCTCGCCGACGGGCTGGGCCATCCGATGAGTGAGGTGGCCGCCGAGGCCTCCCTGCCCCCGGGCACCCTGACCAAGCTGGTCGACCAACTGGTCGACCGCAACCTGGTCTTCCGCCGGGTCGACCCGGTCGACCGTCGCCGCATCCGGGCCTACCTGACCACCCGTGGCCGCGCCGAGCACGAACGCCTCGCCGCCCTGATCCGGGCCGACCTGGCCGACCTCAGCACAGTGGACGACATCACCCTCGCCACCCACCTGACCGCCCTGATCACCCGCCTGACCCCCCACCCCCACCCCACCCCCGCCTGACCCCCCACCCCCACCCCACCCCCGCCTGACCCACCCAGGCCCACCCGCCCCAGCCCCCTGCCCGACCCAGCTCGGCTCGGCCCGGCGATCATGCACTTTTGGTCGCTGATACACGGCTTATGCGGCTTATGTGGCGACGAAAAGTGCAAGATCGGCGGGGCGCGGGGGCACAGGGGTGCGGGGTGCGGGGGCGCAGGGGGTGGTCAGCCGCCGTTGTTGGGGTGGAAGCGGGGGACGCGGTGGCGGGCGGGTGCGGTTCGGTTGGTGATCGGGGAGACGGCGTCGAACATGGTGCGGCCGAGGACCGCGTGGGCGCGTACGGCCGGGTGGGTGCCGCCGTAGTTGTCCAGGTCGCCGAGGGAGTCGGCGAAGAAGGCGTAGGTCAGGGTGGGTCCACCGGTGGGGTCGAACATGATGCCCACCTCGTGCCGGGCGGCACCCCGCGAGTCGTAGTCCGCCCCGTACTTGGTGGCCACCCGGCTGCGCTCGGCCGAGGACATGTCACGGCGAATCCCGTCGTGGTAGCCGTTGATCCAGCGCAGGATCCCGAGCAGGAAGTCGCTTGACCGGGTCGACAGCAGGGTTTTGTTGGCCAGCCGCCACAGCAGGTCGTGGGTCTCCCGCGGGGTGGTCACGCCGAGGAAGAACCGGTTCGGGTTGGCCACCGGTTCCACCCGGGTATGGGTGAAACCCTTGGCCGCGAGGATCTCGTTGATCTCCAGGGCCGGCACCACCCGGCCACACATCCGTACCGCGGTGTTGTCCGAGACGAGCAGCAACGCGGTGAGGAAGTTCGCCACGGTGATCTCGTCACCCCAGACGGTGTGCAGGAAGTAGATCCCGCTGCCGCCGAGGATGATGTCTCCGGTGAGGTCCAGGCGCTGGCCTAGGGCCAGCTCACCACGGTCGATCTTGTCCATGACGGCCACCGCGACGGCGAGCTTCTGCACGCTGTAGCCGTGCGTCACCCGGTCGGCGTCGTCGTCCACGACGACATTCAGGCCACCGGCGGCACCGACCATCGCGACATGCGTGTGCCACGAACCCCCCGCCAGCGCCTTCTGCTTCCGGTACGCACGCCGGATCACCTCCGGCGCCGGTAAGGTGCCGATCGACGGACCCGCGACGGGGCCCGGTGCCGCCACGGCTCTGCCTGGCGTCGCGACCAGCGCCGCCGTCGCCACCCCGGCTCCGATGACGGCCCGACGACTCATCTGCTCAGCCATTCGCCACTCCTTCGCCCAGCGGTTCGGCCGGCGGGTGCCGGCACCGGACACACGGTGCCATACCACCTGATCCAGCGGAGTCCCGGTCAGCGGCGGATCAGGACGAAGACTCCCCACCCCAGGTGGTCGCGGCGGTAGCGCACGTGGCGCAGGGGGTCCTCGGTCAGCTCCTGACGTAGCTCGGGGGCCAGCGGATCGTCCGGGTTGTCGTCCAGCCAGCGGCGCAGGTTGAGCCAGTGTGCCGCCGCGTAGCGGTCCCAGCTGTCCTGGTCGGCCAGCACCATCTCGACCAGGTCCCAGCCCTGGTCACCGAAGAGACCGACCAGGCCGGGCAGGTCGTGGAAGTCGTCCCGGTGGGTGGTGTCGCAGCCCTCGACGGTCGCCTGGTCGGGTGGCTCGATGCGCCAGTACGGCTCACCGATCAGGGCCATGCCGCCCGGACGCAGGCCTCGGGCCAGGATCTCCAGGGTGCCGGGAACACCGTCGCCGATCCAGGTGGCCCCGACACAGGCCGCCACGTCGACCGGTTCCTCGCAGTCGTACGAGGCGGCGTCCCCATGCAGGAAGCTGACCTGTTCCGCCACCCCCAGTTCGACGGCTCGCTGCCGGGCTGCGGCGGTGAAGGCGGTGCTGATGTCCACGCCGGTGCCGATCCCCCCGTGGTCGCGGGCCCAGGTGCAGAGCAGCTCACCTTTGCCGCTGCACAGGTCGAGGATGGTGGTGCCCGGGGCGAGTTTCAGCGCCCGCCCCAGGGTGGCCAGCTTCTCCGCGTCGAAGGGGTTGAGGATGCGCAGGCCACCCTCGCGGATGACGAATTGTCGCGGCAGGTCCATGCACCGGCACGCTAACCACCCGCGCCACCGGGGCCAACCGGATTACCAGGGACCGGCCGGTCACCCGAGGCCGGCGGGTGGCACGGTCAGACCCGGGTCGACACGCAGGCCGAAGTCCGGCTGTCCCAGCCAGTCCAGCCGGGCGGAGGTCTGCTCGGCGTGTTCGGCCAGCAGCAGCCGGACCCGGTACGCGGCCAGCAGCAGCGCTTGGAGGGAGTCCACCCCGTACGCGGTCTGCACCGAGTTCTCGTTCAGTCCCTCGACCTGGAATGGGCAGCCCCAGTCGCCGTTGCGCGACGACGGATCCGGATGCGGCTTTCCGAGGCGGACTACCAGCTCGGAGGTGGCACCATCCGGGTCGATGACCGCGATGCGCCGCTCGGCGACGACCTCACCCAGTTCGGACAACCTCGTGATCCTCTCTCCCGGTCGAGGCAGCGATGCTATCCGGAAGATCGAGGTACGACCGCAGGGTGTGAGCGTCCGGAGCCGTGGCGGTCCACAGGGTCGCCGGTCCACCGGCCAGCGGCAGCCGGGCCAGGGTGTCCCGTACCGCCGGTGGTTCGGGTGCTCGGGTGGGGTCGAGAACCAGCAGCGAACCGGTGGCCGGTGCGCCGTCGAGCACCGCCGGGCCGGCCCAGCCGGGTGCCTGGGGTCCGACCGTCAACGACTGACGCAACAGCGGCCTACCGGCCAGGTCCACCCAGGTGTTGATCTCGGCGTGCCCGGGTTGTTCGCGGTGCCGGCCACAGATCAACTCGTCCCGCCAGTGCAGGGTGCCGCCTTCGGCGACCTCCACCTGGGCGTCGGCTATGTGCGCGCAGCCGGCCGCGGCGACCAGTTGCTCCGGCAGCCAGTGCAGGACGGCCTCCGCCGCGACGGTGGCCCGCACCAGCATCCGGGAGACCGCCCCGGGGCGGCCCGGCAGCGCGATGGAGGCGGCGACCGTCTGCACCCGTACCGCCGCACCCGGGCCGACCTCGACCTCCAGCCGCAGGTCGTCGCCGGCGAGCGGACCGGCCGCCCCGCCGACGACGTACACCGTGACGCCACCGCCCGGTCCGGGGACCTGGCGCAGCAGCAGGGGGCTCTCGCCGCGTAGCTCGGCCAGGGTGGTGCGGCCGTGCCGGTCGGCACGGGCCACCAGCCGGGCGGTGGCCCGCATCAGGCCTGCCCGGCGGGAACCGCCGCCCGGGTACCGGCGCGGTGGTGGGCCAGTTCGTGCCGGATCCACTCGGCGACCTGGGTGGCTAGGGGGTCCTCGGTGATGGACTGGAACACCGTGGGCAGGGTGCCGCGCCGGGCCCGGGCGTCGCGGTCCATCACGGACAGGTCCGCGCCGACCATCGGCGCCAGATCGGTTTTGTTGATCACCAGGAGGTCGGCGGCGGTGACCCCCGGCCCGCCCTTGCGCGGCACCTTGTCCCCGCCGGCCACGTCGACCACGAAGATCTGCCGGTCGACCAGGCCCCGGCTGAAGGTGGCGGTCAGGTTGTCCCCGCCGCTCTCGACGAGCACCAGGTCCAGCGGGCCCAGCGCCTCGGCCAGTTCGTCGATCGCGTCGAGGTTCGCGCCGATGTCGTCGCGGATGGCGGTGTGCGGGCAGCAGCCGGTCTCCACCGCCCGGATCCGGGCCGGGTCGAGCACCCCGGCCCGCTTGAGGAAGTCGGCGTCCTCGGTGGTGTAGATGTCGTTGGTCACCACGGCCAGCCGCAGTTCCTCGGCGAAGGCCCGGCACAGCGCGGCGACCAGAGCGGTCTTGCCGGAGCCGACCGGGCCGCCGATGCCGACCCGCAACGCCCGTACTTCCGTGGGCAGCGGGGCGTGCGGATCCACCCCCGGTTCGGGGTGGGTGTGGGGAACGGACTCGTCGTGGGCAAGGTCAGGACGCAAAGAGACGCACCTCCCAGGTGGCATGAGCTTCGGCGTGAATGTCGGCAAGTGGGGCCGCCGCGGCGGGCAGCCGCCACGGTGGTTGAGTGGCGGCCAGCGCCGCACGGGCAGCGGTGGTGTCGCAGGCGTCGGCCAGTCGCACCAGCAGGGCCTGCACCTGGTACGGGTCGAGACCCAGCAGGCGTACGGCGGCACTGGCCGCCCCGGTCACTGTGGCGTGCACGGCTACCGTGGCGATCTGCCCCGGGTCCAGCCCGGCGGCGGCCCCGACCAGCCCGAGCACGAGCGGTTGGTGCGGGCCGCCCGGGGTCGCGGGCAGGTCGTCGAAGCCGGCGGCCGGCCAGATCTCCCGACCGGCCCGCAGCAGGGCCCGGCCCTGCCGCCGGGACACCGCCCGCTGGGCGGGCGAGGCGGTACGGGCGTCCAGTTCAGCGTCGAGCCGGGCGAGCGCCGGCCGTCGATCGTGGACCCCGTCCGCCCCCAGCGGACCGGCCGGCCGGCAGGCCGCCGCTGCGAAGGCCCCCGCGACCAGCCCGACGGTGGCCAGCCGACCGCGCAGGTACTCCCCCAGGGTCGCCAGGTCGGTCACCCGTCCGGCCGCCACGGCCGCCTCCAGGCCGCAGGAGTGGGCGTGCGCACCGGCCGGGAACCGTCCGTCGGCCACCAGCAGCAGGATCGTCGGTACGGCCATCAGAACAGGAAGTACCGCTGGGCCATGGGCAGTTCGGTGACCGGGTCGGGTTCGACCACCTCCCCGTCGATGCGGACGGTGAAGGTGTCCGGGTCGACCTCGATGCACGGCAGGGCGTTGTTCTGCGGCAGGTCAGCCTTGCCGCGCGAACGCACATCGGCCACCGGCACCACCCGGCGGCGCACATCGAGACGTAACCCGGCCTCCAGGGCCACCGGGGCCACGAACGCCAGACTGGTGGCGGCCGCCGCACCGCCGTAGGCGCCGAACATCGGCCGGGGCAGCATCGGCTGGGGGGTGGGGATCGAGGCGTTCGCATCCCCCAGCTGGGCGTACGCGATCATGCCGCCCTTGATGACCAGGTGTGGTCGTACGCCGAAGAACGCCGGCTCCCAGAGCACCAGGTCGGCGAGCTTGCCGGGCTCGACCGACCCGATCTCGTGGTCGAGGCCGTTGGCCATGGCCGCGCAGATGGTGTACTTCGCCACGTACCGCCGGGCCCGGTGGTTGTCGGCGGCGCCGTCACCCGGCAGGGCCCCCACCCGGGCCTTCATCACATGTGCGCTCTGCCAGGTGCGCAGCACGACCTCCCCGACCCGGCCCATGGCCTGGGAGTCCGAGCCGATGATGGAGATCGCCCCGAGGTCGTGCAGCAGGTCCTCGGCGGCCATGGTGGACGGCCGGATCCGGCTCTCGGCGAAGGCCAGGTCCTCCGGCACGGCCGGGTTCAGATGGTGGCAGACCATCAGCATGTCCAGGTGTTCGGCGAGGGTGTTGCGGGTGTAGGGGCGGGTCGGGTTGGTCGAGGAGGGCAGCACGTTGGGTTCCCCGGCGACCGTGATGATGTCCGGCGCGTGTCCTCCCCCGGCCCCCTCGGTGTGGTACGAGTGGATGGCCCGGCCGCCGATCGCCCGCAGGGTGTCCGCGACGAATCCGGCCTCGTTGAGGGTGTCGGTGTGGATGGAGACCTGCACCCCGGAGGCGTCCGCGACCCGCAGGCAGGCGTCGATCGCCGCCGGGGTGGTGCCCCAGTCCTCGTGCAACTTGAACCCACCGGCCCCGGCCCGCAGCTGCTCCCACAGCGCCTCGGTGGAGACCGTGTTGCCCTTGCCGAGCAGCAGCACGTTGACCGGGAAGGCGTCGAGTGCCTCGTGCATCCGGGCCAGGTGCCAGGCGTTCGGGGTGACCGTGGTGGCCCGGGTGCCCTCGGCCGGTCCGGTGCCGCCGCCGACCAGGGTGGTCACCCCACCGGCCAAAGCCTCGGTGACGATCTGCGGGCAGATGAAGTGCACATGGGTGTCCACCGCCCCGGCGGTCAGGATGCGGCCGTTGCCGGCGATCACCTCGGTGGCCGGGCCGATCACCAGGTCGGGGTGCACCCCGTCCATGGTGTCCGGGTTGCCGGCCCGGCCCAGGGCCACGATCCGCCCGTCGCGCAGCCCCACGTCGGCCTTGACCACCCCCCAGTGGTCGAGCACCACCGCCCCGGTGATGACGGTGTCCAGGGCGCCCTCGGCCCGGGTGGCCCGGGACTGGCCCATCGACTCCCGGATCACCTTGCCGCCGCCGAAGACCGCCTCGTCGCCGCCGACACAGTGGTCGTGCTCGACCTCGATGAGCAGGTTCGTGTCGGCCAACCGGATCCGGTCACCCGTGGTCGGCCCGTACAGCGCGGCGTAGCGGTTCCGCTCGACGGTGCTCATGCCGGCACCTCCGGACCGGCGTCCAGTGCCCCGCCGCACTCGCCCCGCAGGCCGGGCACGATCCGGGCACCGGCCAACGGCACCAGGTCGACACTGCGACTGACCCCCGGTTCGAAACGCACCGAGGTGCCCGCCGGTACGGCCAGCCGCTGCCCCCAGGCGATGTCCCGGTCGAAGTCCAGCGCGGGGTTGGCCTCGGCGAAGTGGTAGTGCGAGCCGACCTGCACCGGCCGGTCGCCGGTGTTGACCACCAGCAGGGTGGTCACCGGCCGCCCGGCGTTGATCTCCACCGGGTCGGCGGCCGGCAGGATCTCCCCCGGGATCACGGGATCGGGTGGTGCACCGTCACCAACTTGGTGCCGTCCGGGAACGTCGCCTCCACCTGCACCTCCCCCAGCAACTCGGGGATGCCGTCCTGCACGTCCTCGCGGGTCAGCACGGTACGGCCGGCGGACATCAGGTCGACCACGGAACGCCCGTCGCGGGCGCCTTCGAGCAGGAAGGCGGTGATCACCGCGACGGCTTCGGGATAGTTCAGGCGCAGGCCGCGTTCGCGGCGACGCCGGGCGACATCGGCCGCCACATGCACGAGCAGACGATCCTGCTCATGGGGAGTGAGATACAAGGGTGGCTCCCGGTGGGTGTCCGCGCCCCGCCGACCGCCGGCACCGACGCCTCGACGCGCCGTCCCAGGGTTCGGGGCTCGCCCGCCGGGTCCCGCCACGTGTGCGGGCGTCGGGAGTTCCACCCTCCCGGCCCACCTGGCGAGGCACCGGCGGTGGCTTATCGGATGCGGACCGCACCGCCCACCGCTGACCAGACCGTAAGGGATCACGCGGGCCGTGGCAATGGGCGATCGATGGTCGCCTCGCTCGTGTCGAAAGTCGTGTGCGGGTTCAGCCGCCACCGGGCAGGTCGAGCCGCACACCGGTGACGGCCTCGACCTCCCGGGCACAGATCTCCAGCAACGGCATGTCGTCGTAGTTGCTCAGCACCACACCGACCCAACCGGTGTCCGGGTAGACGGTCCAGTTCGCACCGACCCCGCCCGCACCGCCGCCGCGCCCGATCACCCACTGGCCGCCGATGATCGAGACAGGCATCGTGTACGCCTCGAACCCGGCGGGACCGGGACCGGGAAGCTTGGCCCCGGCGAACAGGTCGGCGTACGGCCGCTCCAGCAACGTGCCGTCGTACAGCGCGGACGCGAACCGGGCCAGGTCCGGTGCGGTGGCGAAGCCGTCGGCGGAGGCGTACCCGATGAAACTGCGCCCCGGATTCCTGCCCCGGATCGGCGGGCTGATGCTGCCGGTGTCCAGGTGGCGTACGGCGTCCACCCGGCTGCCGTCGGCCTGGCGCATGTACGGGTGCGCGATGCGCGGGTCGGTGAGCCACTGCTGCCGGGTGAAGAACCCCGAGCCGGTCATGCCGGCGCGTTCGAAGATGTGCTCGTGGGTGTAGTCCCAGAACGTCATGCCGGACACGGCCTCGACGATCTGCGCCGCCATGGCCAGACCCACACCGCCACCGGGGAGATGACCGTTGGCTCCCGAGCCGGGGACCCCCACCAACCGCGCCTGCCGGACCCACTGCTCGCCGGCCTCGTGCACCTCCTGGCGACTGTGATAGACCCGTAGCCAGTCCGGCATCGGGGCGTCGATGCCGGAGGTGCTGGTGAGCAGATGGTGGATGGTCACCTGCTCGGCGATCTCCGTCGCCACCCCTTCCAGGTGCCTGCCCACCGGGTCCGACAGCGACACCTTCCCCTGCTGCACGAGTTGCAGGATCGCCACCGACAGGAACGGTTGGCTCGCCGAGGAGAGGTGGAACGCGACATTCTCGTGGTTGCGGATCCTCCGCTCCTTGTCGGCCATGCCGTAGCTGCGGGACAACACCGTCCGACCCCGGTACGACAGCAGCACCACCCCGGAGAACCGGTCCTGGGCTGCCAGGTGCGCCACGAACCGGTCGTACGCTCCGCCGGGCCGGGTCGCCGGCGGGATCCGACCCGGCCCGGGAGGCCCGGCGGTGACGCGGCGGTCGGCGGTCGGCGGGGCCGCATCGGCGAAGTCGGCACCCACCAGTGGAGCGCCGGCCGCCACCAACCCGCCCCACCCGAGCAGTCGCCTCCGGTCGATACCGGATGCCGATTCCAAATCCATGATCACGGTCCTTTCCTGTTGGTCGAGCTGCCCCGTGTCGTCCGATCACGGGGGTCTGCGCTCTACCGAACAGGAACGGCTGTTGCGACGGCGTACGCGTTTCTGGATACGCCGACGATATGTCGCACCCCGTAGCATCGACGGCGTGCGGGTGTTGATCGTCGAGGACGAGCCCTATCTGGCCGATGCCATTCGCGATGGTCTACGCCTGGCGGCGATCGCCGCCGACATCGCCGCTGACGGCGACACCGCCCTGGAGTTGCTGGACGGCAACGCCTACAGTGTCGCCGTCCTCGACCGCGACATTCCCGGCCCGTCCGGCGACGAGATCGCCGAAAGAATCGTCGCCTCGGGCAGCGGTACGCCGATCCTCATGCTCACCGCTGCCAGCCGACTCGACGACAAGGCATCCGGATTCGCACTCGGTGCCGACGATTACCTCACCAAGCCCTTCGAACTCCGGGAACTCGTGCTCAGGCTCAGAGCACTCGATCGTCGGCGCACCCACCGCAGGCCACCCGTGCGGGAGATCGCCGGCCTGCGGCTGGATCCGTTCCGCCGCGAGGTCTACCGCGACGGCCGCTACGTCGCGCTGACCCGCAAACAGTTCGCCGTCCTCGAAGTCCTCGTCGCCGCCGAAGGCGGTGTGGTGAGCGCCGAGGAACTGCTGCGACAGGCGTGGGACGAGAACGCGGACCCGTTCACCAACGCCGTGCGGATCACCATCTCGGCACTGCGCAAACGGCTCGGCGAGCCCTGGATCATCTCCACAGTGCCCGGCGTCGGCTACCGCATCGACAGGGCACGACCGTAGCCCGGCCACCCGGTTTGAGCGTCCGCCTCAAACTCACCCTCAGCTACGCCGGGTTTCTCCTGCTCGCCGTCGCCCTGCTGTTCGCGGTCGTGTGGCTGTTCCTGCTCCGGTATGTGCCCGACGGTGTGCTGGTCACGGGACCGCCGGGGTCGCACCCCCGCCTCTTCATTCCCAATCGGTCCGACCTGCTGCGCGCCTTCGCGCCGAAGGCCGCGGCACTGTGGGCGCTGCTACTTCTGTTCGGCCTCGTGGCAGGATGGATCCTGGCCGGCCGGATGCTCGCCCCGCTGACTCGCCTCACCGATGCCACCCGCAGAGCCGCCGACGGATCGCTCTCCCACCGGATCCGGTTGCCGGGCCGCCGGGACGAGTTCCGCGAACTCGCCGACACATTCGACACCATGCTCGCTCGCCTTGAAGCACACGTCGCGCAGCAGCGCACATTCGCCGCCAATGCCTCACACGAACTACGCACCCCACTGTCGATCACGCAGACGCTTCTCGAGGTGGCCCGCGCCGATCCGCACCGCGACCTCGGCGAGATCATCGATCGTCTGCACGCCGTCAACACCCGGGCGATCAAACTCACCGAAGCGCTGCTCCTGTTCAGCCGCGTCAACGAAAAGTCATTCACCCACGAGCGCCTCGATCTCTCCCTGCTCGCGGAGGAGGCTGCCGAAACGCTCCTGCCGCTTGCCGAGAAACGCGGCCTCACCATTGCGCTGCGGGCCGATGCCACCCCGGTCCTGGGCTCGCACCCGCTCCTGTTGCAGATGACGACGAATCTCCTGCACAACGCGATCATCCACAACACCGCCGATCAGGGCACCGTGTGGATCACGACCAGTGTCGCGCCCGAGGCTGTGCTGCTCACCGTCGAGAACACCGGCGAACGACTCCCCCCACACCTGGTTTCCACGCTGGTGGAGCCGTTCCAGCGCGGCACCGAACGGGTCCGTGCGGAGCACGCCGGTGTCGGCCTCGGCCTGGCCATTGTCACGAGCATCGTCCAGGCACACGACGGTGCCCTCACCCTCGCCCCCCGCCCCGCCGGCGGGCTCCGGGTAACCGTGCGCCTACCTGCCGCACCACCGGGATGACCTGGGCGTGAGGGCCGTCATATCGGGTGGACGCCGACCGGTCACCTGCTGCTAGCCTCTGCCGCAGGTCATGAGTGCCAGCGTGAAGCCCCGGCTTGCTGGCCGGCAACCCTCGTCCGCGCAGGGGTGCCCCGGGTGAGGACCAGGCATCGGAGTGGCTCCGGTGCAAGCGTGGCCTGGTTTCCAGGTCATCACGACCTCGAGGGAGACCCATGTCGTACCGCAGTCGATCCGCTCCCGTGGCGACCTGCCTGGACCTGACCCAGCGTCGGCACGTCGACATGATGCGGGTCTGTAGCGCCGCGTGTAGCTGACCGCGTCGCCGCCGGTCACCGCGCCTTCGGGCGTACGGTGACCAGCCCTCTCCCCTCTTGTCATCGGTTCATCCCCACGGTCCGTCGTACGGCGGACCGTCGGTGCGGCACGTCCGTGCCCGCCGTCGTTCATCCAGGAGACACCTGTGCGAATCCTTCCTGCCCTGACCCGGGCCGCCGCCGTCGGCGCCGCCGCAGTCCTCGCCGCCGTCACCCTCACCGCCTGCGGCTCGGACTCGGCCGGCGAGGCCGACAACCCGTACAACCTGCTCCAGCCGGGGGTGCTGCGGGCCGGCACGCTCACCGACGCGCCGCCGAACGTGTACCTCAAGGACGGCAAGTTCACCGGGTTCGACAACGACCTGCTGGTCGCCGCCGCCGACAAGCTCGGACTGAAGGTCGAGTTCGTCGGCACCGACTTCTCCGGTTTGCTCGCCCAGGTCAACAACCGCAAGTTCGACATCGGCAGTTCCTCGATCACCATCACCGAGGCGCGGAAGAAGACGGTCGACTTCGGCAACGGCTACGACTTCGGTTACCTCGGCCTCAACGTGCCGGCCGGTTCGACCCTGAGCAGCTTCGCCGAGCTGCCCGGCAAGCGGGTGGTGGTCGTGCAGGGCACCGTCCAGGACGACTACGCCACCACCAAGGGACTGGACCCGGTGCGGGTGCCCGACTACAACGGCGCCCTCAACCAGCTCAAGGCGGGCACCGCGGACGCCTGGATCTCCCCGGCCGAGATCGGTGAGAAGACCGCCGCGGACAGCGGCGGCAAGATCACGGTGGCGGCGAAGGAACTCAGCCCGGCCCCGACGGCGTACGCCTTCGCCAAGGGCAACGACGCGCTGCGCGAGGCGCTGAACAAGGCCCTCGACGAGGTCATCGCCGACGGCACCTGGACCCGGCTCAGCGACCAGTACTACCCGGGTCGGGCCATCCCGGCCGACTTCACCCCGGGCAGCGGCAACGTGGCCGTCCCGTCGGCTTCCTGACGGCGAGTAGGAACGAGCAGGGCGGAGGTTGACCCGTGGATCCGTTGCGCACCCTGTGGGAGACGTTCTTCGACTGGGAGTCGATGCGCGAGGCGCTACCCGAGATGATCACTGTCGGGTTGCCGAACACGCTGATCCTGGCGGTCACCGCCGCCCTGCTCGGCTCGGCGCTGGGCATCGGGCTGGCCGTCGCGGGCATCTCGCGGACCCGCTGGCTGCGGTGGCCGGCCCGGGTCTACACGGACGTGTTCCGGGGCCTGCCGGCGGCGGCGACCATCCTGCTGATCGGGGTCGGGCTGGCCCCGCTGGGTATGCAGGTGTGGGGACCCAACCCGTACCCGCTGGGCATCCTGGCGCTGTCGTTGATCGCCTCGGCGTACATCGGGGAGATCTTCCGCTCCGGCATCCAGTCGGTGGAGGCCACCCAACTGGAGGCGGCCCGCGCGCTGGGCTTCTCCTGGGGGGAGGCGATGCGCAGGGTGATCATTCCGCAGGGCATCCGGCGGGTCCTGCCGGCCTGGGTGAACCAGCTGATCTCCCTGATCAAGGACTCCAGCCTGGTCTACTTCCTGGGGCTGCTGGCCAGCCAGCGGGAACTGTTCCGGATCGGGCAGGACTACGCCGCCAACACCGGCAACCAGTCGGCGCTGCTGCTGGCCGGGCTCTTCTACCTGGTGCTGACGGTGCCGTTGACCCACTTCGTCAACTGGATCGACCGGCGGCTGCGGCACGGTAGGCCGGCCACCGGCCCGGCCGACGAGGACCCCGACGACCTCGACCTGGCGCTGCCCGGCGCGGCGGGAGGAAACCAACGATGAGCGACTCGGTCAGCCTGAGCCTGCGCGACGTGCACCTGGCCTTCGGGCGGCACCAGGTGCTGCGCGGGGTGGACCTGAACGTGGCCCGGGGCGCGACGGCCTGCGTGATCGGCCCCTCCGGGTCGGGCAAGTCGACCCTGCTGCGTACGGTCAACCGGTTGTTGGAGCCGGATCGCGGCGATGTGCTGCTGGACGGGCGCAGCGTGCTGCGCGACGACCCGGACCTGCTGCGGCAGCGGGTGGGCATGGTCTTCCAACAGTTCAACCTGTTCCCGCACATGAGCGTGCTGCGCAACATCACCCTGGCGCTGCGCCGGATCCGCAAGCTCGGCGAGGACGAGGCGGCGGCGGTGGCTCGCGAACACCTGGACCGGGTGGGGCTGGCCGCCAAGGCCGACGCCCGTCCGGCGCACCTGTCCGGTGGGCAGCAGCAGCGGGTCGCCATCGCCCGGGCCCTGGCCATGCAGCCGCAGGTGATGCTCTTCGACGAGGCCACCTCGGCACTGGACCCGGAGCTGGTCAAGGGTGTTCTGGCGTTGATGGCGGACCTGTCGGCGCAGGGCATGACCATGGTCGTGGTGACCCACGAGATGGGTTTCGCCCGGGAGGTCGCCGACACGGTCGCCTTCATGGACGCCGGGGTGGTGCTGGAGGCCGGTGAACCGACCGCGATCTTCGAAGCGGCGCAGCATCCCCGCCTGCGCCGCTTCCTCTCCCAGGTGCTCTGAGCAGACCCGGGACTGTCGTCACTGTCCGGTCGGCAGTTGCCCGTCGAACTCAGGGCAACGCTTCATGGTGTAGTCCGACACCGGCGGCATCGCCGTCTTGAGCCCCTCCATGGTCTGGCCGAGGCGGGCGTACGCCGCGGGATCCTGAGGCATGCTCTTGCCCGAGGCCTCGATGGCGGCGGCGTAGAACTCGCTCAACGTCGTCACGTCGGACTTGATCTCGGCCGGCGCTGCCGCCTTCAGCTCCTTCAGCTGGGTACGGGCCTGCGCCACCTCGGCCTTGCCCGCGCTCTCGGTGAACAGCGGGTCCATCGCGACGGTGAACGCCTGCACCGCCTCGCACCAGCGGTCACCGTCACCCGGCCCGGCCTTCTCACCGCCGCTGCCCTGGTCGGGTGCCTCCCCACCGTCGACCCGAGTCGTCGCGCCCGACGTGTCGGCCCCACCCGAGGCGGCATCGTCCGGCCCGCCACCACAGCCGGTCAGCACAAGCCCGGCCGCGAGCACGACAAGCAGCCCTCGAATCCGTAGCATCGTCTTCTCCCTCGACCTGAGCACGCTGACCGCCCCCGTCTGCCGCCGGCGCCATCGCGGTCACGGCACACGCCACCTCGGCGTCCACAGCGACCTCTCCGGACAGTGAGCAGTCTGATGGACAGTCTTCGGGGGCGGTTCAGGAATTGTTCAGGCGGGCCCGATCCGGCAGCGCGGACGCGGCAGGTTGGACACCGATCTCGGCCATCCGCGCGACGTACTCCTGATAGCGCCGGTTGGCCTCACCGTGCCGCCCGGCGGCCGACAACGCGCCGATCAGCCCGAGGTGGGCCGGCTCGTCGTAACCGTCCTCGCCGACCAGCCGCAGGTACCAACCGATCGCCGCGTCGGCCCGGTCCAGGTGCAGATGCCGTCTCGCCAGCCGGTGGGTCACCTCGCGGTGCAGCGCGGACAGCAGCGCCCGGGGCCGCTGGAGCGTCGCGCCGACGACCTCGTCGTCGGCACAGAGATCGCCGGCGTACATGGCCACCACCGTCTCCAGTTGGCTCAGCAACCGGTCGTCGGCGGCGGTGCCGGACGGCGGCGGGCTCGCGGTGTCGGCCACGACGGCCGCTCGGGCCGCGTCGTGGAAGCGCAACGCGTCCACCACCACATGTGCCGTACTGAGCTGCACCGTCGCCGAATCGGTGATCAGGTAACGGTCCGCCGGATGTCGCCGACCCGGGTCGAGCACACCCCGCACGGTCGAGATCAGCACCGACAGGCGGCGCAGCGCCACCTCGGCGCGGGCCTGCGGCCACAGCGCGGCGGCCAGGGCGTCGCGGGCCGCCGGTCTGCCGAGTTGCGCGGCCACCAGGTGGAGCAGATCACGCGCCTTGCGGGACTGCCAGCTGCCGACCGGCACCGCCGCGCCGGCCAGCCGCACCGCGAACTGGCCCAGGATCTGCACCTCCACCTCGGGAACCGGTGCCGGCCCGATCGCCGCCAACGGCCCGGCGACATGCCAGCCACCTTCCTGTACGCCGATGCGGCGCAGCCGCTCGTACGCGATCTGCTCCGCGACCAGGTCACCGGTGAGCCGGGCCTGGAGCAGGGCGTTGGTGGCGAGCGCGAACTCGTTGCCGAGTTCGGCCCAGATCGCCGCCGCCTCGACCAGGTCGGCGAGCAGCCGGCGTACGGTCCGGGGCGAGGTCGCCTCGGGGTTGGCGCGGTGGACGGCGAGGGTGACGAGTTCCATGGCCTCGGCCAGGCCAGCCGTGTCCCGGCGGCGACCGGCCTCGGCGCGGACCTGTTCGCCGTATCGCAGGGCGGTTTGCGGGTCTCCGCAGCAGAGGGCGACCCAGCCTGCGGCCAACTCGGCGACGGTGGGGCCCGCGGAACTGGGCAGCGACAGGGCCCGCTCGGCGTGGCGGGCCGCCGTCTGCGGGTCGTCGGCGTAGCTGAGCCGGGCCAGTCCCGCGCACGCCTCCACCAGCACCTGCGCGTTGCCGTCCGGCTCCCCCATGGCCAGCGCGGCCCGATAAGCGGCCACCGCCTGGTGGGTCGCCCCCCGCACCCGGTGCACCCGGGCGGCCAACGTCAACCCGAAGGCGGCCAACGGCGAACCGGCCCGCTGCCACCGGGCCAGCGCCTTGTCCGCGTCGCTGCGGGCACGATGCAGGTCACCCAGGCCCAGCCACGCCTCCGCCCGGTTGTGCAGCGCCAACGCGAGCAGCATCTGCTGCCCGAGCAGCTCGCCGAGCCGGACCGCCTCGTCGAGTTCCTCGATGGCCGGCCGGTAGTGACCCTCCTCGATGAGCCGCGACCCGACATTGCACCGGATCCGCAGTTGCTGCCCGAAGTCACCGGCGCGTTCGGCCGCCGCCAGGGCCTGGGCGTACGCGTGTTCGTTTCCCGCGCGGTCGCCGTCGCCGAACGCGGCCAACGCCTGCGCCAGATAGGCCGCCGCCACCGCCGCGTCGTCGCCGCTGCGTTCGGCGACCCGGATCGCATCCGTCGCCAACTGCCGGGTACGCGCCTGGTCGCCCTGGGCCCAGCGGGTCGCGGCCCAGCCGGCGAGGACCTGGGCGTGGTCGGCCAGCGCCGACGGGCGCTCGTCGGCGAGGTCGAGGGCGAGGTCGACGCGGCGATAGCAGGCGTCGGCCGCGTCGAACCGACCATGCTGGTGCAGCAGCACACCGAGCCGCCAGGCCAGCCCTGCCGGTAGCGGCAGGTCCGCCGGGACGGCTGCCAACCGGCGCAGGGCCTCGTCCTGGTGTCCCTGGTGGAGGGCCGTCTCGATCGGGGTGAGCAGGTCACGCATGTCCACACCACCCATGCCGGTGGGCAGGACGTGAGACGGCCGAGCACATCGGGCGCAGACGGCTACCCCCTGCTGGCCGATCGGCACGTTCACGGTCGTGGTCTGAGCGTCCTCGTCCCACCTGTCCGAGTCTAATGAGCTTCACCGCACGGGCTTGCCGACGCGCGGTCGGCGACCGGATCGAGTGAAACCGTTCAGCGCGGGGTGTCCCGGTGGCGGAAGGCAGCCAGTCCGACGGCCAGCAGCACGACCGCCACGGCGGTGAGGATGAGCAGGGGCGGTGCTGTCGGGTCGACGGCGGGCACGGAGGGCACATGCGTGTACGGGGACAGGTTGAGGGCGGCCTGCGGCAGGTCGAGCACCGAGCCGAGCTGGCCGAGCAGCAGGAAGGCGATCAGCGCCGTCCAGCTCAGCGCGACCGACAGGCGGGGCAGCGCACCGAACAGGGCTGTCACCACCCCGGCGACCACCAGCAGGGCCGGTAGCCGCAGCAGCGCCGCCCCGGCCAGCTCGACCGCCCAGCCGACCGGGTCCCCGGCGGCCACCCCGTACCCCAGGCCGGTGGTGAGCCCGGCCAGCAGCATCAGCACCGCCGCCCCGAGGACCGCGCCGAGGACCTGGGTGCCGAGCCACCGGGTACGGCTGACCGCCGTGGCCAGCAGGGCCTCCAGGATGCCGTCGGCCTCGTCGGTACGGGTCCGCAGCAGGGCCTGCACCACGTACGCCCCGATGGTCAACGCGAACAGTCCCAGCATCGCGGCCAGAAAGGCGTCGACCAGTTCGGCACCGCCGCCGAGTTGGGCGATCACCTCGGCCGCCTGCGGGTTCTCCGCGATCATGGCGTCGACCTCGTGTCCGGCCACCCCCAGGGACAGCCCCAGCACTCCCACCGCGACCGCCCAGCCGACCAGTCCTGCGCGGTGCAGCCGCCAGGTCAACCCGGCCGGACTGAGCAGCCCGGCGGCGGCTCGGGCGGGTCCCCGCCGCGCGGCCACCAGACCGGCGCCGAGGTCCCGGCGCTCGGCCAGCAGGTAGGCCAGGGCGGTCCCGGCCAGGAGCAGCGCTGCGGGTAGGGCCAGGACCCACCAGCGTTCCGCCCCGAAGGCCCGGATCTGGGTGCCCCAGCCCAGCGGCGACAGCCAGACCGGCCAGGCGCTGTCCAGGCGGGGGACCCCGGCGGCCCGCTCACCGAGCACGTCACCGGCGGCGCGCAGCAGGAAGGCGACACCGACCGTGGCGGCGGCGAGGGCGTTCGCGCCCCGGGAGGTGACCGTGAGCTGGGCGGTTACGGCGGCCACCGCGGTGAAGGCGACCCCCACCCCGCCGACCGAGGCGGCGGCGGCCACCGCTCCGGCGACCGGCAGCCCGGTGGCCGCCAGTGCCAGGGCCAGCAGCCCGGCGGCCAGCACATTGGCCCCGACCACCACGACCAGGGCGGCGGTGAGCAGGGCGTACCGGCCGACCGGGGCGGCGCCCAGCAGCTCCGCCCGCCCGGTCTCCTCGTTCTGTCGGGTGTGCCGGATGACGGCGAAGGTGCTGAGCAGGGCAGCCAGCAGGGCCAGGGTCAGGTACGACTCGGTGACCACCACGGCGCCCAGGTCGGTGCCGGCGATCGGTCCGTTGAAGGCGCGGGCGACCACGCTGGTGATCGCGGTCTCGGCGTAACCGAGGCGGGTCTGCTGGTCGGGGTAGAGCCCGGCGACGCTCTCGGCCAGGGCGTACCCGATCAGGGGGGTGCCGAGCACCCAGATGCCCAGGCGGACCCGGTCGCGGCGGAGGGCCAGCCGGGCCAGCCGACCGATGCCGGTCAGGGTGCTCATCGGTCACCCCCGTCGGTGAGGGTGTCGCCGTAGTGCCGCAGGAAAAGCTCCTCCAGGGTGGGCGGGGCGCTGGTCAGGGCCCGGACCTGGAAGCGGACCAGGTGAGCCAGCAGGGTGTCGAGGTGGGCGGGTTCGACCTCCAGCCGGACCTTGCCGTCGACCGTGCGGACCTCGTGCACCCCGGGCAGCTCCGCCACCCCGGTCAGCGGGCGTACGGTCTCGACGGTGACCGTGGTGCGGGCCAGGTGGCGCAGCTCGGTCAGGGTGCCGGACTCCACGATCCGCCCCTCCCGGATGATGCTGACCCGGTCGCAGAGGGCCTCGACCTCGGCCAGTACGTGACTGGAGAGCAGGACGCTGGCCCCTGCCCGGGTCAGTTGCCGGACCTCCTCCTGGAACACCGCCTCCATCAAGGGGTCCAGCCCGGAGGTGGGCTCGTCCAGGATGTACAGCTCCACGTCGGAGGCGAAGGCGGCGACGATGGCCACCTTCTGCCGGTTGCCCTTGGAGTAGGTGCGGCACCTCTTCGTGGGATCCAGTTCGAAGCGGCGCAGCAGGTCGTCGCGGCGACGCTCGTCGAGTCCACCGCGCAGGGCGCCGAACAGGTCGATGGCCTCTCCGCCGGAGAGGTTGGGCCAGAGGTTGACGTCCCCGGGCACGTACGCCAGCCGCCGGTGCAGGGCCACCGCGTCGCGCCAGGGGTCACCGCCGAGGATCCGTACCTGCCCGGAGTCGCGGCGCAGCAGGCCGAGCAGGATCCGGATGGTGGTGGACTTGCCGGAACCGTTGGGGCCGAGGAAGCCGTGCACCTCCCCCGGTTCCACCCGCAGGTCCAGCCCGTCGAGCGCGCGTACCCTGCCGAAGGTCTTTACCAGGTTGTCGATGATGATCACGGACATGGGGGGCCTCCCGCCGTACCGGTGCGACGCACTGTACTGACCGATGGTAAGCCTCCGAGGCGAGTCTGTCCGACCGCTGGTCAGTGGCGGCTACCCTCGACGGCATGACCTTGGCGCAGACCGACGGCACCCCAGAGAGGATCCTGCGCGCCGCGTTCGAGCTGTTCACCGCGCACGGCTACCAGCGCACCTCGCTGCGCCAGATCGCCGAACGACTCGGACTGACCAAGGCCGCGATCCTCTACCACTTCCCCAGCAAGGGACACCTGCTCGCCGCCCTGGCCGAACCGATGGTCGCAGACCTGGAGAAGCTGGTGGACACCGCCGGGTCACTGCCGACCGAACAGGCCCGGTGGACCCTGCTGGAGGGCTGGGTGGACACCATGCTCAAGCATCGCGGGCCGCTCGGCATGCTCCTGCACGACCTCGCGCTCGTCGATCGGGGCAGCACCTACCACCGGCTGGTCGGCATCGCGATGCGGGCCAATCAGATCCTCGCCGGCCCGGATTCGAGCCGACGCGACCGGGTCCGGGCGGTGCAGGCGATCGCGATGTGCAGCGACCCGGTGGTGTTCCTGATGGAGGTGCCGGAGGCGGTGCTGCGCGCGGACATGCTCGACGGGGTACGCCGCCTGCTGGCCGACCCGCCGACCACCGAGGACACCGATACCGACCCCGACTCGGCGGTCGGGGCGGGGCGGGGCGGGCGACGGCGGCCGGGCCGACCCCGGTCGATGGGCCCGGAGCAGGTGCTGACGGCCCGGCGGATGTACGCCGCCGGCACCCATTCCATCGACGAGATCGCCGCCGCCTGCGGGGTGTCCCGGGCCACCCTCTACCGGCATCTCAATTCGCCGGACAATAATGAGACACTATCGGGATAGTTTTGCGACACGATCGCCGGGCTCAGCGCACCAGGCCCAGGCCGGTGTATCTACGGTCGTGCGTCGGGAAGTTCTCGTTGGTGTGCGGGGCGTGGATCCAGGTACGCAGGGTGTCCGCCGCCGTGTCGATCTCGACCAGCCGGACCGGGTTGGTCGACCTGGAGTGGAAGGTCTGGAGGAAGGAGTAGACCCGGTTGCCGTTCACCCCGGTGTCCACCCGGGAGGCCGCCGTGCCGGTGTGCCCGGAGAAGACGAACCGGATGTTGGGGTAGCGCCGCACCAGGTTGTCGAAGAGGTACTGCGGGCTGGTGGAACCGGAGCCGGCCCCCTGCCCGATGGTCGCGTCGCTCTCCAAGTGGTGATGGGTCACCACGATGACGTTGTGCTGCGGATGGGCGGCCACCACCCCCTGGGCCCAGGTGACCGCGGCCCGCCGGGGCCACGGCTCCAGGGTCAGCACCAGCCAACGCACTCCCCCGGCCTGGTAGGTGGCGTACATGTTGTCGACCTTGCCCGCCTCGAACCGGCCCTGCACCTGTCCGAAGCGGTCGGCGGTGAAGTACCGGTTGAACACCGCGGTGTCGCGCAGCAGGGTTCCGGCCGGGCTGCGCGGCTTGCCGTCCGGGCCGAAGATCTGGCCGTCGTGGTTGCCGATGGCCAAGGTGTACGGCACCCCGGCCTGCTCCAGGGGGCGCAGTGCGGCGCTCGCCCGCTCGTACTGGATGTGGTCCGGGGTGTCGTAGTTGACCACATCCCCGGAGTGGGTGACGAACCGCAGGTCGAGGGCTTGGCGCTGGGCCAGCAGCCAGTTGACCCGTCGCGCGAACCGGGTGTCCGCGGCGCTCAGCACCTCCTCCTGGGTGTCCGGGATGACCGCGAAGCTGAAGGTGGTGTCGGTCGACGGCGCAACGTCGACCCGGGCGTACGCCACATGGGCGTTGCGGTCGCACGTCCCGGTGTAGCGGTCGTTGATCAGCTCGATCCGGACGCTGTGCCGTCCCTCGGGCAGCGGCGCGCCGACCTGGTAGGCGCCGTAGTCCATCGCGCTGGTCACGGCCACCTCCCCGATCGGGGTGCCGCCCACGCTCACCCGGAGGGTGGGCCACCCCTCGCAGTAGTCGCCGATCGCGCCCACCACCAGGGACCCGGGTCCCTGCACGGTGGTCGTCGCGGAGCTGGTGTTGCGCCACAGGGTGGCGTGGGTGCCCGAGGCCGGTCTGGGAGTCCCGGTGGCCGGTTGGATGGTGGCGTTGACCAGGGTGAACTGCGTGGACGCGGAGGCGGTGGCCGACCCGGTCAACACCCCGGCCGACAGTACGACCACGATCGCCATGATCGCGCGTGCGACCCGCATGGCTGCCCCTCTCCACGCCTGGTCTTCGATGCCCGACACCGGAATGCTAAGACACATCGGCGGGCCTCGCCGGGCGACGAACCGTCACCCGGCGCGCCACCGCACCGGCCCCGGCCTCAGTCCACCTGCACCCAGTCGAGGGTGCGCCCGACCGCCTTCTGCCAGCCCGTGTACCCGGCCGCCCGCTGCTGCTGCGACCAGGAGGGATGCCACCGCCGACTCTCGTTCCAGTTCTCCCGCAGTTCGTCGGTGTTCTTCCAGAACCCGACGGCCAGGCCGGCGGCGTACGCGGCACCCAGGGCGGTGGTCTCGGCGACCATCGGCCGGCTGACCGGCACCCCGAGGATGTCCGCCTGCAACTGCATGCACAGGTCGTTCACGGTCACCCCACCGTCGACCTTCAGGCACTCGACGGTCACCCCGGAGTCCCGGGCCATGGCCTCGGCCACGTCCCGGCTCTGGTAGCAGATCGCCTCCAGGGTGGCCCGGGCGATGTGGGCGTCGGTGTTGTAGCGGGACAGCCCGACGATGGCCCCCCGGGCATCGGCGCGCCAGTACGGGGCGAACAGGCCGGAGAAGGCCGGTACGAAGTAGACCCCGCCGTTGTCCTCGACCTGACGGGCCAACTCCTCGCTCTGCGCGGCGGTCCGGATGATCTTCAGCTGGTCGCGCAGCCACTGCACGGCGGAACCGGTGACGGCGATGCTGCCCTCCAGGGCGTACACCGGGGGCTCACCGGCGAACCGGTAGCAGACCGTGGTGAGCAGTCCGGCCTCCGAGCGGACGATCTCCGTACCGGTGTTGAGCAGCATGAAGTTGCCCGTACCGTAGGTGTTCTTGGCCTCCCCCGGCGCGAAGCAGACCTGCCCGACGGTGGCGGCCTGCTGATCGCCCAGGTCTCCGGCGATCCGGACCGTCCCGGCGAAGGGGCCCTGCGGCAGGGTCGTGCCGTAGGCCTGCGGGTCCGAGGAGGCGACGATCCGGGGCAGCATCGCGCGGGGGATGTCGAAGAACGACAGCAGTTCGTCGTCCCAGTCCAGGGTCTCCAGATCCATCAGCATGGTGCGGCTGGCGTTGGTGGGGTCGGTGAGGTGGGCACCGCCCTCCGTGCCGCCGGTGAGGTGCCACAGCAGCCAGGTGTCCGTCGTACCGAAGATCGCGTCTCCCCGTTCGGCGTCGGCCCGCACCCCCTCGATGTTCTCCAGGATCCACTGGATCTTGCCGCCGGCGAAGTACGTGGCCGGGGGCAGTCCGGCCCGGCGGCGGATGATCTCGCCACGGCCGTCCCGGTCCAGGGCCGCCGCGATGCGGTCGGTGCGGGTGTCCTGCCAGACGATCGCGTTGTAGTACGGCCGACCGGTGCGCCGGTTCCACACCACGGTGGTCTCCCGCTGGTTCGTCACCCCGAGCGCGGCCAGGTCGGAGGCGGCCAGGCTGTGGGTGTTCAGGGCGGTACGGATCACCGTCTGGGTCCGTTCCCAGATCTCCAGCGGATTGTGCTCCACCCAGCCGGCCTGCGGCAGGATCTGCTGGTGTTCCAGTTGATGGCGACCCACCTCGTTGCCCGCATGATCGAAGATCATGAAACGGGTGCTGGTGGTGCCCTGGTCTACGGCACCGACGAAGTCAGCCATGTAGGGGTCTCCTTGTCCTCCTCGTCGCGCCCCGGCCACCTCAGGGCGCGGCCCGGCCGCGCCGCCCCGACTTCGGGACAGGCGTGGCGCGGATTGAAGCAGAGCAAAGCACGACGCGGGCACGGCGGCCACCATGGCGCCGGAACTTGCCCTCGGGCAAGGAGTGCGGATCTCGGCGGACAACGTAATCTGCCAGCATGAGCAACCTCGACCGGCCGGACGCCAGCGGCCCGGACGGCGCATCATCCGGCGATGACGAGGTCGACTCCCTGCTGTCGCTGGCCTTCACCGGACAGACCGTGACCGCGCTGCGGCATCTGCTGGCCGCCCAGGTCGCCGCCGCCGGTCTGCACGGCGAGGCGGCCGAGGATCTCGTCCTGGCCGTCCACGAACTGGTCACCAACGCCGTACTGCACGGTGGTGGTCGGGGCCGACTGGAACTGCTCCGGTACGCCGACCGGCTGGTCTGCGTGGTGGTCGACCACGGGCCCGGCGGCGCCGATCTGACGGTGCACCGACCGGCCACCGACACCCCGGGCGGCCGAGGGCTCTGGCTGGCTCATCAGCTGACCGGGGCGCTGACCCTCACCCACCGGTCCGACGGCCTGACCGCCACCGTCACCGCCCCGCTGAAGATGGCGTCACCCCCCGCCGGAGGGACCGGGCCGGCTGCCGCCGACGGGGAGACCGCCGCGCCCGGCGAGGGCGGGCCGCCGCACCGGTAGGTCGGTGCGACAGCCCGCGCCGGTCAGCGGTTCTGCTTCTGCTGGCAGGGCACGCAGAAGCGGGCCTGCGGCAGGATCTCCAGCCGCTCGCGCGGGATGGCCGTGCCGCACTTCTCGCAGTCGCCGTAGCTCCCGCTGCTCAGCCGCCGCAGCGCGTCCGTGATCTGGGCGAGGCTCTGCCGGGTGGCCGCGATCAAGGCGGCGTTGGTGTGCGCCTCGCCCGGGTCGCCGGTGTCGGCGGTCAACTGGGTCAGCCGGGCGGTCTGCGTCTCGAACTCGTCCGTCAGGGTGGTCCTGAGGTCGGTCAACCACTTCTGATCGTGGGTGGTGCTCATGCCGTGATCCCTTCTCCGGAAAAAGAAAAGGGGCGGAAGCCGGTGGCTTCGCCCTTGGTCGTCCTGTGGGTGTGGACGACTTCCGGAGGGCTCCGGCCTGCGGGGCTCGGCTGGCCGCTACCAGCCTGCGCGGGAACCTGGGCCACCGCCTTCGCCGCAGCCGACACCGGCGGCGCCGTGACGACGGCGACGCGGTTGGGCAGGGCGACGGGGTACATCGAACCACCATAGACGCATCCGCAGCGCAAACCAACGGCGATATTGCGGGACCGGTCGCCGGAGCCGACGGCTCGGCAGAGAGGACCCCGGATGGGGATCAAAGCCGCTAAAGTGACGAAGGTGCGGCTTCCTGCCCGTGATCGATCCGCTGACAGTGCTGTCGATCGCCGCCGGACCCTTGGAGTTGGTGCGATGTCGGAGTCGGTGCGGGCGTTCTTCGACGACCTCACCCGCAGCGGAGGTCGGATGCTCCGGCAGGTCTCCGGCCGGATCCGCTTCGACCTGGTCAACCCGCGCGGGGTGGACCACTGGCTGGTCACCATCGACCGGGGTCGGATCACGGTGTCCCAGGGTGGCCCGGTGGAGGCCGACACCGTGATCAATACCGACGAGACCCTGTTCCTTCGAATGGCGTACGGCGAGGTCAAGCCGCTGCCGGCCTGGTTGCGCAACGACTTCACCGCGGACGGCGAGTTCCGTTTCGTGGTCATGCTGGAACGCCTCTTCGCCCCGCCCAAGGGAGCCCGCCATCCCCGGGTCGTGGCCACCCGAGCGGCCCCGGCGGACGATCGGAAACCGTGATGAGGCGGATGACGCGCATCCTCGACGGCAACATCTTCGCCCTCAGCGAGGACAACGGGGACATCACCTCCAATCCGCCCGGCCCGAGCGGATTCTTCGCCTACGACACCCGGTTCCTGTCCATCTGGCGGCTGAGCATCAACGGAGAGCAGCTGCACCCCCTGGCGGTGCACGAGCCGAGTTACAACGAGATCCGTTTCTTCCTGGTCCCCGGCAATCCGACTCACTACGTCGACGCCAAGGTCTCCGTCATCCGTGACCGGTGGATCTCCGAGAGCAGTTTCACCGAACGCCTGACCGTGCTCAACCACACCGGCGAGCCGACCGACTACCTCATCCGCATCGACATCGACAGCGACTTCGCGTCGACCTACCAGGTGCTCCTGCCACGGGCGTCGCAGTCGCGCGGCTACCGCGAGGTGTCGGAGGACCGCCTGCGGCTCGGCTACCGCCGAGAGCGGTTCCATCGCACCACCGAGGTCTCGACCAGCGAACCCGTCGAGGTCGACCGCCACGGGATGACCTTCCGCATCCGAGTCGACCGGCAGGGGCGGTGGAGCACCACCCTGCGCGTACAGAGCATGATTCTGCGCCCGGACGGCGCGGACGTACGGGACCGGCTGGGGCACGCGGACCGCCAGGCCGGCACCCGGTCGCGTCCTGACCTGAGGCAGTGGCTGACCGAGGCGCCCCGACTCGACTGTGACTGGCAGCCGCTGGCCACCACCTACCGACGCGGCCTGAGTGACCTGGCCAGCCTGCGGTTCTCCCCGCTGACGGCGCCGCACGAGACGATGCTCGCCGCCGGGCTGCCCTGGTTGGCCACCATCACCGGCCGCGACTCCATCCTCACCTGCTTCCAGATCCTGCCCTTCGTGTCCGGCACGGCCGCCACCACCCTCCGACTGCTCGCCCTGCCACAGGGCACGGTGCTCGACGACTTCCGGGACGAGCAGCCCGGCAAGATAATCAGCGAGTTCCGGCAGGGGGAGAAGGTGGCCTTCGAGGAGCAACCCCAGTCGCCGTACTTCGGTGGTGCCGACGTCACCCCGCTGTTCGTCGTCCTGCTCGACGAGTACGAACGGTGGACCGGCGACGGCGAACTGGTCCGCCACCTGGAGGATGCCGCCCGCGCGGCCCTGCACTGGATCGACGAGTACGGCGACCTCCGCGGCGACGGCTACCTGTGGTATCAGCGACGCAACGAGCAGTCCGGGGTGATCAACCACTGCTGGAAGACCACCCCGGAGGCGATCTGCTACGCGGACGGTCGGCTACCCGGGCTGCCCCGGGCCACCTGCGAACTTCAGGGCTACGTGTACGACGCCAAGCGGCGGGGTGCCCGACTGGCCCGCGACTTCTGGGGCGATCCCGCGTACGCCGACCGCCTGGAGCGACAGGCCGAGGAGCTCAAGCAGCGGTTCAACCGGGACTTCTGGATCGACGACGGGGAGTACTTCGCTTTGGCCCTCGGCCCGGACGGCGACCGGGTGGACGCCCTCGCCTCCAACATGGGCCATCTGCTGTGGAGCGGCATCGTGGACGAAGCCCACGCCCCGGCGGTCGCCCGGCACCTGATGGGGCCGCGGCTGTTCTCCGGCTGGGGGGTGCGGACCCTGGGCACGGGGCAGGCCAGATACAACCCCCTCGGCTACCACGTCGGCACGGTGTGGCCGTTCGACAACTCCCTGATCGCCGCCGGACTGCGGCGATACGGCTTCGCCGCCGAGGCGGGGATCATCGCCGAGTCCCTCATCGAGGCCGCCCAGCACTTCGGCGGGCAGATGCCGGAGGCCTTCGCCGGCTACGACCGAAAACTGACCCGGTGTCCGGTGCCGTACCCGGCGGCGAACAGCCCGCAGGCCTCCGCCACCGGGGCCACCTTCCTGCTGCTGCGCACCCTGCTGGGCCTGGAACCGTACGGTGAACACCTCGTGGTCGATCCGGCGATCCCGCAGCGCTTCGGTCGGATCGAAATGCTCGACATTCCTGGGCGGTGGGGGCGCATCGACGTGATCGGCAGCGCCCGCCTCGCCATCTCCTAGAGCGCCTTGGCGGCCGGACCCGGGCCGGCGAGCGGGTGTGGGCGGGCGTAACGTGCATCGGCATGACCGGAGTGGCCCATTCACACTGCTCGTACTGTGGCACCGCCTATCCGGTCCAGGCCGGTTGGCCCAGGCGCTGCGGGCACTGCGGCCAGACGGTGTGGCGCAATCCCCTGCCGGTCGCGGTGGCCCTGCTGCCGGTGCGTACCCCGACCGGCCTGGGTGTGGTCGCCGTCCGGCGGGCCATCGAACCGGCCCGTGGGCTGCTGGCCCTGCCCGGCGGCTTCATCGAGCACGGCGAGCAGTGGGCGGGGGCGTTGGTGCGGGAGCTGCGGGAGGAGACCGGGCTGATCGCCGACCCGGACGGGGTGCAGCTCGTCGCGGTGCACAGCGCACCGGCCGGCGGCACCCTCCTCGTCTTCGGTGAACTGCCCGCCCGCCCGATCGAGGAGCTGCCCCCCTCGGCCCCGACCGCAGAGGCCACCGAGTGGCTGGTGCTGACCGAGCCGACCGAGTTGGCCTTCTCCACCCACACCGAGGTGGTGGCCGACTTCTTCGCCCGCCACCCCGGCTGACCAGGTAGGCGATCGCACCGCACCACCCCGGCTCCGAGCCGTCACGCAGGCTGATCGGCGGATATCCTTCGGCGGGTGAGCACCTCTGGCAGCGGCGAGCGGACGATCGTCGCCTCCAACCGCAAGGCCCGGCACGACTACACGATCCTGAAGACCTACGAGGCCGGGATCGTGCTGGCCGGCACGGAGGTCAAGTCGCTGCGGGCGGGCCGAGTCTCCCTGGTCGACGCCTTCGCTCAGGAACTCGACGGCGAGATCATGCTGTACGGCCTGCACATCGCCGAGTACGGCTACGGCAGTTGGACCAACCACGCACCCCGGCGGACCCGCAAGCTGCTGCTGCACCGGGTGGAGATCGCCCGGATCCTGGCCCAGATCCGGGAGGGCGGGTTCACCCTGGTGCCCCTGTCGATGTACTTCTCCGGCGGCTGGGCCAAGGTCGAACTGGCCGTGGCCAAGGGCCGTAAGTCGTACGACAAGCGTCAGGCGCTGGCCGCCCGGGACGCCGACCGGGAGATCGCCCGCGAGTTGGGCCGGCGCCTGAAGGGGCGGTCACGACCCGGCTGACGGGGAAGGTGTCGGCAACGGCACCAGGCCGGTGCAGCGGGAGTCCGGTGCGCCCACCGGTCGGCGCGGCATGAGCCATTCCAGGGCGGTGTCCTCCACCGGCCATCCGGCCACGGCCACCCGGCTGCTCGGCACCCGACCGGCGTCCGGACAGAGCACCTGCGCCCGCACCTCGTCATTGGGCAGGAAGCGGATCTCCCCGGTACGGCTCAACACGATCGTCATCCGGTCGGTGACCGTCACCGCCTCGCCCAGCACCACCTCCTGGGTGTGCGGTGCGCCTACCTCGACGGCCACCGCCGGCAGCAACGGCACACGCAGGAACACCGTGCCGGTCAACAGCGGCATCAGCACCCCGACCGCGTAGATCACCATCCGGGTCACGGTCGGTGCCATCCGCGCCGGCACCGGGCCGGTCAGCACCAGGGCCCCGGCGGGCGGCAGGGCCAGCAGCAGGGCGGTGGCCAACTCCCCGTGCCCGACCGCCGACCGGATGGCCGGTGCCAGCCAGGCGTAGCTGGCCGCCGCCACGACGACCGGCAGAATCAGGCCGGTGACCAGCAGCAGTCGCGGCCGGTCGGGGTACCGGCTGCGGGTGTGCAGGGCGATCAGCCAGACCAGCAGCATCACCAGACTCGGCAGGAACCGCAGTTGCCAGGTGAGAGCGGCCAGGGCGGCGGCGACCACCGGCACCCAACCGGGGGTACGCACGGCGATGTAGGCCAGCAGTGAGCGTTCCGGATCGAACCGGTCCGGGGCGCTGACCTGCAACAGTCGGCCGAGCACGACCGGCAGCAGCACCACCAGGGGCACCGCCCAGACCAGGGCGATGAGCAGCGCGCTGAGCAACCCGAGCGGGCTGACGTACTGCACCAGCAGCAGCATCGTCGACATGTCCTGCCGGCTGAGCCGCCACAACCGCAGTACCAGCAGCAGTACCGGGAAGGCCGGCAGCAGGGTCAGCAGCCACTGTTGGGTCTGGCGCGCCCCCGGGCGGCGACGAATGCCGGGCCCGGCCGGGCTGGGCTCGGGTGCCGCCAGGCGAACCTCTCCCATGGCCACTGCCGCACCTCCACCTTGTCCCCCGGGCCGGGCGGCGGCTGCCGGTCGACGGCAACCTGCTGCTCGACGCTGTACTGCTGGGCGTAGCCGAAATAGCGGTCGAAGGCGGTCCGCCACCGCTTGCCGTTGCGGCCGGTACGCGCCTGCTCCAAGGAGAGATTGACCAGGTCACGCACGGCCGGGTTGGGCCCGGTGTTGACCCCCCACAACTCGTCACCGGAGGCGCCGATGTCGAAGTGACGCAACGGCTTGGGGTTCTCTATCTTGACCTTCGGGGGCGCCGCTTCGACGGCCGGCGGAGCCACGAATCCGGCCAGGATCGCCGCGTCCGTGGTGACCGCGTCGATCTCGCCGTCGTGCAGTTCCCGGATGCAGTCGCTGATCCGGTTACGCCCGTGCGCCCGAGCGCCTGCAGCGGCCAGGTTCTGCTCCGCCGTGGAGGTCGCCAAGGTGCAGACCGTGCGGCCTGCCAGGTCGGCGAAGGTGGTCGGCCGCAGGTCACTGTCCGCCCGGGTGACCACGGACTGCTCGGTCTGCAGGTACGGCGCGGAGAAGATCACACCCTGACGCCGACGCTCCTCCGTGATGCTGTACGAGGCGATCACCAGATCGACCGTTACGTACCGATTCCCGTCGCGGGCCTGTCGACGGGCCCGGTCCTCGCTCTCGATGGGCAGGAACCGCACCCGTGACGCCTCGAAGCCCAGATCCTCGGCGATCATGTACGCGATCTCGATGTCGAAGCCGACGAAGGCACCGGTCTCCAACTGTTGCGAGACTCCCGGCTGATCGTCTTTGACCCCGATCAGCAGCTCCTGTTTGCCGGTGAGTTCGGCGCGTTCCCGCAACTGCTCCCGGCTGGGTGGGGCGGTCGCGCTGACCACCCGCACCACCGTGACCGCGGCCACCACCAGCAGCACGATCAGCGCGCCGAGGCGCAGCCACCGGGTGCGGTTCGCGGCGGCGGGCCCGACTGGTTCGCCGGGCTGAGCGGGCTCGGCGGGGCGCTGCGGCAGCGGATCGCCGACCGGTCCTTCGGATTCATTCATCGTCACCCCCGACTACCGCCATCGCGAAAGTCTATTGTGGCCGAGGGTCGCCACCGGGCGACCAGCAGACACCGGGCGAGCTGCGGCCGGCAGATTCGGGCAGGCTGCGGACCGGCAGGCACCCTCTGGCGAGCCCGGGCCGGCCGGCACCCTCGGGCGAGTCGGGGCCGGCGCACGCTCGGGCGAGTCGCGGCCAGCAGGCAGTCGGGGAGTGCTGGGACCGCCAGGCACGCTCGGGCGAGCCAGGGTCGGCGGCAGGCGCTATCAGCCGGCGAGGAGGTCTGCGTGCGCCGCGCGCAGCCGGGCCACCTCGGCATCGCCCGGGGTGGCCCGGCGCTCCAGCTCGGCCCACACCTCGGCAAGCGCCGCTCGCATGGCGCGCAACTCGGCGGCGTGCCGACGACCGGCCTGCTCCCGCTGCGCTTCGAGGCGTCGGGACCAGCCGGCGGTGACCTCGGCCAGCCGACCGGCGTCCGCGCGGGCCTGGGCGGCACTGCGGGCGGCCTCGGCCGGCACGATGGCGGCGATCGGACGGGGGTCACCGTCGCGGGTGACCACGGTGACGGTGTCGGTCAGCTCCGCCATGGCGACGAGCTGACTCAGTCGGGTGCGCGCCTCGCGCAACGGCAGCGAGCGCGGCGGGGTGTTGCGCGGGGTGAGGGCGGGGACAGCCATGAATACATGGTGGGTACCGGGTATGACACTTTCCGCGACCGTCCAGCAGGGAGGGTCGACGCGCCGGCAGCCCTCGACTGCCGGGAGCCGGGCTGGCCTCCACCGACCGCGGCCCTGACCAGCGCTTCTTCCCGGACTCCGACCGGGGCCGGGGTCAGCGCGGCGGGTGGTCCCGACGAGACGGGAAGGGGGCGCCGGGGCGGGCCAGGGTCGAGCGGGCGCGCAGGCCCACCGGGTCCGGCGTGTCGACGGCGACCGGTTCGGGGGTGGGGGCCGCCCGGCGGGCGTCCAGATAGGCCGCCGCCGCCCGGTCCTCCTCGGTGGGCGCCGCCAGCAGCGCGTAGACCAGCCCCACCACCCCGAATATCACCAGCAGGACGATGGGGATCAGCAGGCTGCCCACCTCGGCGCCGGTGACCTCTCTGCGCTGCTCGTGCAGGTGCACCGACAGGGCGCTCATCCCGGTGAAGTGCATGCCGTTGACCGCCACCCCCATCACCAGGGCCGAGGCGAAGATGGCGATACCGCGACGAACCGTCATCGCCAGCCACAGGGCGGCCGTGGCGGCGACCACGGCGATCAGCACGGAGAGGCCGACCCGGGTGGGGTCGTACCCCAGGTCCCCGTTCAGCCGCATCGCGGCCATGCCGGTGTAGTGCATCGCCGCCACCCCGGCACCGGTGAACAGGCCACCGGCGAGCACCCGTACCGCCGACAGCCGACCGGTGCCGACGATGGCCAACCCGATGCCGACCGCCACCACCGCTAGCAGGGCGCTGACCACGGTGATCGGCACGTCGTACCGGATCCGGGAGCCGCTGACGGCGAAGCCGAGCATCGCCATGAAGTGCATGGTCCAGATGGCGGTGCCACCCAGGGCCCAGGCCGCCAGGGTCCCCCACCAGATCCGCTGACCGGTGCTCGACGCGGTCCGGATCCGGCCCGCACAGATCAGCCCGAGGATGGAACCCAGCACCGACAGCGCGTAACTGAGCGCGGGTGTGATCCATCCGTATTCAAAGTGATTGATTTCCGCCACGGCGGCTCCCCCCAGAGCTACACGGCACGCGGGCTACGCGCCGGTAAAATGATCAGGGAACCTCCCACCAGGCACAATAGGAGCGACCAGCCGGCGCGGAACGTTGTGAATCGGTGACATCACGACAGGTCAGCCCCGACTCACGGACCGTCAGGCGGGTGCGTGATAGGCGAGCACTCCCCGGTTGACCACGCCGATCGCCTGCCGGGCGGTGGCCCGAAGTTCGGTCGAGGCTCCACCGGAGTCGGCGATCTGACCGAGCAGATCCACCACCTGACGAGCCCACCGGACGAAGTCACCAGCCGGCATCTCGCCGTCGAGTTCGTGTCCGCTGCCCAGCACCTTGGCCAGCGCCTCCCCCCGGGCCCAGCGGTAGATCGGCCAGGCGAACCCCAGGTCCGGTTCCCGGGTGACCGTCAGCCCCCGGCCGGCCTCGTCGGCCTCGATCTCGCTCCACAGCTTCAAGGTCGAGTCGACCGCCTCGGCCACCGGCCCGCGGGGCAGGGATGCCCGTTCGTCGACGTCACGCCGGGCCTCGAAGACCGCCACGGAGACCGCAGCGGCCAGCTCGGCCGGTGACAGCCCGTCCCAGACCCCCCGCCGCAGACACTCCGCCACCAGCAGGTCCGTCTCGGTCCAGATCCGGCTCAGCATCCGCCCGGCGTCGGTCACCTCACCCTCGGCGGTGAGGTAGCCCCGGGCGGTGAGCAGGGCGACGATCCGGTCGAAGGTACGCGCCAGCGATCCGGTCCGACCGGCCACCCGCTCCCGCAACTCCTCCGTGTCGCGCTCCAGCCGACGACGACGCTCCGCCCAGCGGGCGTGCTCCTCCCGCTCCGGGCAGGCGTGACAGGGATGCCGTCGCAGCTCGGCACGCAACTGGGTGAGCTGGTGATCCTCGCCCGACTGCCGGCCCCGGGCACCCCGCCGGCTGTGCCGGTCCAGCCCGGTGCCGGTGACCTGCGCCGCCAGGTCCCGGCGTGCGGCCGGGTTACGGGGGTTGAAGTTCTTCGGCACCCGGATGCGGGCCAGCACCTCGGCCGGGGTGGTGAAGTCGGCCGGGCTGATCCGCCCGGCCCAGCGGTCCTGGGTCAGCACCAGCGGACGCGGCTCGCTGAAGCCACCCGCGGCCGGATCCAGCACCACGGCCAGGCCGGCGCGCCGCCCCGAGGGCACCCGGATCACATCACCGACCCGCAGCCGCTCCAACGCGGCCACCGCCGCCGCCCGGCGCTGGTTCTGCCCCTGCCGGGCGATCGCCCGCTCCCGGTCCGCGATGGCCACCCGCAGCGCGAAGTACTCGTCGAAGTCACCGTGGTGGCACTGCGCCTCCACGCCGTACGCCTCGATGGTCTCGGTGTTGCGCTGCACCTGCCGGGCCAGGCCGACCACCGACCGGTCCGCCTGGAACTGGGCGAAGGAGGACTCCAGCAGCTCCCGGGCCGGTGCCGCGCCGACACTGCCGACCAGGTTGACCGCCATGTTGTACGAGGGCCGGAAGCTGGACCGCAGCGGATAGGTGCGGGTGGAGGCCAGCCCGGCCACGTGCCGGGGGTCGGTCTCCGGGGACCACACCACCACGGCGTGCCCCTCCACATCGATGCCCCGCCGCCCGGCCCGCCCGGTGAGCTGGGTGTACTCCCCCGGGGTCAGGTCGACATGGGCCTCGCCGTTGTACTTGACCAGACGTTCCAGCACCACGCAGCGGGCCGGCATGTTGATCCCCAGGGCCAGGGTCTCGGTGGCGAAGACCGCCTTGACCAGCCCTCGGACGAACAACTCCTCGACGACCTCCTTGAACGCCGGCAGCATCCCGGCGTGGTGGCTGGCCAGCCCGCGCTCCAGGCCGTCGAGCCACTCCCAGTAGCCCAGCACCGACAGGTCCTCACTGGGGATGGCCGTCACCCGGGACTCCACCACCCGGCGGATCTCGGCCCGCTCCTCCGGAGAGGTCAGCCGCAGCCCGGCCGCCAGACACTGCTGCACGGCCGCGGCACAGCCGGCCCGGCTGAAGATGAACAGGATGGCCGGCAGCAACCCCTCGCGGTCCAGCCGCTCGACGATGTCCGGCCGGGAGGGTCCCCGCCAGCGGGGACCCCGCCGCCCGCCCCAACCGGCGGCACGCCCCTCGCCCAGATCCAGGCGGCGCACGGTCTCCCGGGTGTAGCGCAGCAACTCCGGGTGCACGTCGTGTTTGCGGGCCGCCGCCGCGTCGTGGAACAGGTCGAACATCCGCTTGCCGACCAGCATGTGCTGCCACAACGGCACCGGCCGGTGCTCGCTGACCACCACGGTGGTCTCACCCCGTACGGTGATCAGCCAGTCGGCGAACTCCTCAGCGTTGGACACCGTCGCCGACAGCGACACCAGGGTGACCGAGGCGGGCAGGTGGATGATGACCTCCTCCCACACCCCGCCCCGGAACCGGTCGGCCAGGTAGTGCACCTCGTCCATCACCACGTACGCCAGGCCCTCCAGAGTGGCCGAGCCGGCGTAGAGCATGTTGCGCAGCACCTCGGTGGTCATCACCACCACGGGGGCCTCGCCGTTGATGGCGTTGTCGCCGGTGAGCAGCCCTACCTGCTCGACACCGTAGCGATCGACCAGGTCGTGGTACTTCTGGTTGGACAGGGCCTTGATCGGGGTGGTGTAGAAGCACTTGCGCCGGGTGCCGTCGGTCGGCGCCGGCTGCCCGGGGGTCCCCCGCAGCGCCAGGTGTACGGCGAACTCACCGACCACGGTCTTACCGGCGCCGGTCGGGGCGCACACCAGCACCCCGCTGCCCCGCTCCAGGGCCTGACACGCCTCACGCTGGAAGTCGTCCAGGTCGAACCCGAGGTCGGAGGTGAACTCTTCCAGGGCCGGGAACTGGGAGGCCTGGGCGGCCCGGCGGCGCGCCGCGGCGTACCGCTCGGCGGGGCTCGACATGTCACCAAGATTAGTCCGTACGCCTGACACCGCACCCGGCAAGGCCGACCGGCAGGCGGGTCGGAGGGGGTCGGTAGGGTGCACCACGTGCCGGATCATGCCGAACCGACCCACCCCGTACGCGATGACCAGCCGACCCCCTCCCGCCGTCCGGTGGAGGCGGTACTGCTCGACTTCCACGGCACCCTCGCCCAGGTGGAGGAGCCCCGCGAGTGGGTCCTGACCGCCGCGGCGGCCTGCGGGGTGGCACTCGACCGGGTCCGGGCCACCGCGCTGGCCGACCGACTGCTCACCGCGGGTCGGGCCGGCGGGCCACTGCCGGCCCGGGTACCACCACACCTGGCCGAGCTGTGGGCCGACCGTGATCTGTACGAGCACGCCCACCGGGGCGCGTACACCGGGCTGGCCGCCACGGTCGACGCCGGCATCGACGGCCTGGCCGAGGCCCTCTACGAGCGGGTGCTGACCCCCGAGGGCTGGGTGCCGTACCCGGACACCGCCCCCATCCTGACCGCCCTGCGGGCTGCCGGGGTACGGGTGGCCGTGGTCAGCAACATCGGCTTCGATATCCGTCCCCACTTCGCCGCCTGGGGCCTGGCCGACCTGGTCGACGCCTTCGTCCTGTCGTACGAGGTGGGCCGCTGCAAGCCGGACCCGGCGATCTTCTGGCGGGCCTGCGGCATGCTCGGCGTCGACCCGGAACGGGCTCTCATGGTCGGCGACACCCCCGCCGACGCAGGAGCGGTAGCGGCCGGCTGCGCCGCACTGGTCCTCCCCACCGCCGAAGTAGGCCGCCCCAACGGCCTAGGCTCCATCCTCCCCCTGACCCACCCCACCCACCCCTAAACCCCACCCCAGCACGGGTTGATCATGAGGTTAGCGGCACTCAGAAGATCGACATCTGCCGCTAACCTCATGATCAACGGGGGCCACCGGTGGGGTGGGGGGTTAGGGGAGGAGGAGGTGGAGGGCGGTGGGGGTGGCGGTGATGGTTATCGGGAGGGGTAGGCAGCGTTCGCCGTCGGCGTAGGTGGTGATCTCGGCGGCGGCTATCTCCACGGTGCGGGCCCGGTAGGTGCGCGCCAGCGGGTGGTGGACGTGGGTGCCCCGGTAGATCTTCGGCTTCTCGCGGATCAGGGTTCGCCGGGTGTAGCGCCCACCCACGACGACGTCCAGCAGGCCGTCGTTGGGGTCGGCGTCGGGGCAGATCCGCATTCCCCCGCCGTAGGAGGGGCAGTTGCCGACCGCCACCAGCACGGCCTCCGTCTCGTGGGTCACCCCGTCCAGGCGCAGGGTGTAATGGCGCGGGCGTAGTCGGGCCAACTCCACCAGGATCGCCAGGTCGTAGCGGCGGGGGCCGCGTGGCCAGCGCATCCGATTGGCCCGTTCGTTGACGATCGCGTCGAACCCGGCCGCGAGTACCCCGCCGTACCACCGGTGTGCGCCGTCCGGGCCGGTGATCCGGGCCAGGTCGACCGGGCGGGTTCGTCCCTGGCGCAGGGCGGCCGTGACGGCGTCCGCGGCGGCCAGGGGGTCGGCGGGAAAGCCGGTGGCTTCGGCGAAGTCGTTGCCGGTGCCGGCCGGTACCGCGCCGAAGGGCACCGGGGTGCCGGCCACCGCCTGTAGGGCCAGGTGCATGGTGCCGTCGCCACCGACCGCGACCAGGGCCGCGGCCCCCTCGGCGACCGCCTCGCGGCAGGCGGCCTCGGCCTGGGTACGGGTGCGGGCCTCCAGCACCCGCAGGGGGCGACCGCCGGCCGCCAGGCGGTCCAGCACCTCGGGTAGCAGTCCCCGATGGCGCCCTCGGCCGGCGGTGGGGTTGGTCAGAACGGCGATCGGCCGATCGGCCGGCGAGGGGTGATCGTCTGCCGTCACGGCGTGCACCGTACCCGGCCCGGCCACCCCCGGGCATCCGCCGAAATGCCCTGCCCGGCGGCCCCTCGGGCATCGGCCGTCATGCGCGGTCCGGCCATCGAAGCGACCGGCGGCGGAAGACCCTCGGCGGGGCCACCGGCCCTCACCTGACATTTGTCACGGTCGATTGTGCGGCACGCACTGCACCTCATGACGGAACGCACTGGCTCCGCCATAGGCCGAACGGACAAACTCTTATCAGCCAGCAGGGCACGAGGACGAGCCGATCAGGGGAGGGAGGAATCGCGGTGGACGACCGTTACGACAGCTACTGCGCCGCCGACCGACACTTCTACGACTCCCTCGGCAACGCCGTCGAGCAGCCCACCTTCGCCGCGGCCCGGCGAGCGCTGCCGGAGGGTTGGCGTACCGAGCCGCTGGACGACTGGCTGATCTACGCCCCGGACGGCGACTCGCTGCCCCAGCAGGGCTGGAAGATCCATGTGGCGGCCACCCTGGACAACGCCGAGCGGGTGCTGGACCTGGTCTGGGACTACTGCGTCCCGCGTGGGCTGTCCTTCAAGTTCCTGCGTGGTCCGCGCACTCTGCTGCTGCGCAACTCCAAGTACGCCTCCCGGGCGGCCAGCGGCAAGTTCGTCACCGTCTACCCGCACGACGAGGCGGAGCTGGAACTGGTCTGCAAGGAACTCGACGAGCTGCTCGCCGGGGAGTCCGGCCCGTACATCCTCAGCGACCTGCGCTACGGCACCGGCCCGGTGTTCGTACGCTACGGCGGCTTCGCCGCCCGCTACTGCCACTCGGCGGACGGGCAGGTCGTACCGGCGATCGAGGACGGCACCGGCACCCTGGTGCCGGACCGGCGCGACCCGGTCTTCCACGTACCCGACTGGGTGACCCTGCCGGACTTCCTGGCACCCCACCTGGCCGCCCGCAACGCCACCAGCACGGACGAGGTGCCGTACCGGATCGAGAAGGTCATCCACTTCTCCAACGGCGGCGGCCTCTACGTCGGCCGGGACCTGCGCACCGACACCCAGGTGGTGCTCAAGGAGGCGCGACCGCACGCCGGCCTGGACGCCGACGGCACCGACGCGGTGGCCCGGCTGTCCCGCGAGGCCGAGGCGCTGCGTCGACTCGCCGACCTGCCACAGGTGCCCCGGGTGCACGACGAGTTCACCCTCGGCGAGCACCGGTTCCTGGCGCTGGAGTTCATCGAGGGCCGGGCGTTGAACAAGGTGCTGGTCGACCGGTACCCCCTCATCGACGCCGACGCCACGGACGCCGACCGGGCCGACTACACCCGCTGGGCCCTGGAGGTCCACCGGCAGGTCGAGCAGGTCATCAAGGCCATCCACGAACGCGGCCTGGTCTACGGCGACCTGCACCTGTTCAACGTGATGGTCCGCCCGGACGACCGGATCGCCCTGGTCGACTTCGAGGTGGCCGCGCCGATCGACGGGCACCGCCGGCCCGGCCTGCGCAACCAGGGTTTCGCCGCCCCCCGGGACCGCACCGGTCCCGCGGTCGACAACTACGCCCTGGCCTGCCTGCGGCTGGCGTTGTTCCTGCCGCTGACCCAACTGGTCCGCCTGGCACCGGCCAAGGCCGCACACCTGGCGGAGGTGATCGCCGAGCGGTTCCCGGTGCCCCAAGAGCTTCTGGACGCCGCCGTCGCGGAGATCACCGGGGAAAGCCCGGCAGCAGCGGAACCCCGAGTCGACCTCACCGTCGACCTAGGACCCGCCCACCGCGACCGGTTGGCCCGGGCCATCCTGGCCAGCGCCACACCCGGGCGCGAGGACCGACTCTTCCCCGGCGACATCGAGCAGTTCCGCAGCGGTGGGCTCAATCTCGCCCACGGCGCCGCCGGAGTCCTGTACGCCCTGCACGTCAGCGGCGCCGGGCGCTGGCCGGAACTCGAACAGTGGCTGGTACGCCAGGCCACCTCACCGGCCTCCGGCACCCGCTGCGGCTTCTACGACGGGCTGCACGGCGTCGCGTACGCCCTGGAGCTGCTGGGCCGCCGACAGGACGCCCTGGACGTGCTCGACATCTGCCTGCGGCAACCCCTGGACGGGTTGGACCACAGCCTGGCCGGTGGCCTCTCCGGAATCGCGCTCAACCTCGCAGAGTTGGCCGGACGCACCGGCGAGCCGGCCCTGCGCGAGGCCGCCTGGTCGGCCGCCGAACGGGTGGTCGCCCAACTCACCGACGAGCCGACCTCGGAGATCAGCGGTGGTCGACACTCGTACGCGGGACTGCTGCGCGGTCGCAGCGGACCGGCCCTGATGCTGGTGCGGCTGCACGAGCTGACCGGTGAGCCCGACCTGCTGACCCACGCCGCCACCGCACTGCGGCAGGACCTGCACCGCTGTGTGGTCCGTCCGGACGGCGCCCTGGAGGTCAACGAGGGCTGGCGCACCATGCCCTACCTGGGGCAGGGCAGTGTCGGCATCGGGCTGGTGCTCGACCAGTACCTGCGCCACCGGACCGACGAGCGGTTCGCCGAGGCCAGCGCCGGGGTACGGCGCGCCGCCCGGTCCCCCTTCTACGCGCAGTCCGGCCTGTTCGCCGGGCGGGCCGGCATCATCGCCTACCTGGCGGCGTACCCGGACGACCCGGCCCTGGCCGCAGAACTGGCCACGCAGGTCGAACGCCTCGGCTGGCACGCCCTGCCGTACGCGGACGGGACCGCCTTCCCGGGCGAGCAGCTGTTGCGGCTCTCCATGGACCTGGGCACCGGCACCGCAGGGGTCCTGCTGGCCCTGGCCACCGCCCGGGCCGAGGCCCCGGTGACGCTGCCCTTCCTCGCGCCCCTGACGGGCGCCCCAGACACCCTCGCTGATGCGAGGGGATCCGATCAGACCGACCAGCACGGAAGGAGGTGACAAGACATGGCGCTTCTGGACCTCCAGGGCCTGGAGATGGCCCCCGCCGACCGCACCGGCGGCGGCAGCCGGGCGAGCCTGCTGCTCTGCGGCGACAGCTCGCTGTCCGTCACGACCTGCAACTGATAGGTCGCCACGCGAGGCCCTGGGCGGGGCGATGAACCCGCCCAGGGCCGCACGTCTTTCTCGCGGGAGGTGCCGATGCCGACTCGAGACGGCGCCGACCGGCTGTTGCGCCGGGTGGTCCGGGACGGCGGCGGTTGGACCGTCCTGCTCACGGTGGTGGCGCTCGTCGGCGCCGCCGCCGAACTCGCGCTTCCGGCCGCCCTGGGGCTCGCCGTCGACGCCGCCGTCGGGGGTACGGCCTCCTGGTGGCCGGCTGTGGCCTGCGCCCTGGTCGCCGGCCTGCTGGTCACCGACATCCTCGGTGACCTGGCCGCCGGCTACGGCACGGCCAGGGCCACTCTCCTGCTGCGTCGGCGACTGCTGCGCCACCTCTTCGCCTGCGATGTCCGCACGGTCCGCCGGTACCCGGTGGGTGACCTGGTCGGCCGGCTGGTCGGGCAGAGCGCCGACGCCGGGCAGGCCGGCACCGCGGTGGTGTTCGGGGTGGTCGCCCTGGTGCCGCCGGTCGGCAGCGTGGTGGCGCTGATCCTGATCGAGCCGCTGCTGGGGATCACCCTGCTCGGTGGGCTGGTGGTGCTCGCCGTACTCATGCGGGCCTTCGTCAGCGACGCCTCCGCCGCCGTGACCGGCTACCAGCGGGTGTTGGGCGGCATCGCCGGACGGCTGCTGGAGGCCCTCGGCGGGGCCCGCACCATCGCCGCCGCCGCGACCGTGGACCCCGAACGCGACCGGGTGCTGGCCGCCCTGCCGGAGCTACGCCGGTACGGGTCGCTCGGCTGGCGGTTGCTGGCCCAGGCCAGCGCCCGCACCGCCGCGGTGGGTCCGCTGTTGCAGGCGGCCGTCGTAGCCGTCGGCGGGTACGCCCTCACGGTCGGCTGGCTGACCCCCGGACAACTGGTGGCCGCAGTGCAGTACGCCGCCCTGGGCGCCGGGTTGGGTGCGGTGCTGGCCACCCTGCACCGGCTGGTACGCGCCCGTGCGGCGGCCAGCCGGATCGCCGAGCCACTGGCCCGGCCCACCCGCCGCTACGGCGACGAGGCCCTCCCCCCCGGCCGCGGTGAGCTGCGGCTGCGCGGGGTCGAGGTGCACCGCGAGGACGGGCGCCCCCTGCTGCGCGGGGTGGATCTGCTCGTGCCGGCCGGCAGCACCCTCGCGGTCGTCGGGCGTTCCGGAGTCGGCAAGTCGACCCTCGCCGCCGTGGCCGGGCGGCTGCACGACCCGGACGCCGGTGAGGTGCTGCTCGACGGGACACCCCTGCCCCGGTTGAGCCCGGCGGCGCTGCGGCGGGGCATCGGACACGCCTTCGACCGGCCGGTCCTGGTCGGCGAGACCGTCCACGATGCGATCGGTCTGGCCCTGCCCCCGGAGTCGGCCGACCCGCCCGCCGGTGCGAACCCGGCGACCGCGCCCGTGCTGGCGGTGACCCGGGCCGCCCAGGTGGCCGACGTCGTGGCCCGGTTGCCGGACGGGTTCCGCACCCCGCTGTCGGAGGCACCCTTCTCCGGGGGCGAGGCCCAGCGCCTCGGGCTGGCCCGCGCCTTCTGCGCCGAACGGGTACTGGTCCTGGACGACGCCATGTCCAGCCTGGACACCGCCACGGAGCACCGGATCAGCCAGGCGGTGGCCGAGGGAGCCGAGGGTCGTACCCGGCTGGTGGTGACCCACCGTGCGGCGACCGCCGCCGCGGCCGACCTGGTCGCCTGGATCGACGACGGCCGGGTGCGGGCGGTGGGGCCGCACCGACGGCTCTGGGCCGACCCGGACTACCGGGCGATCTTCACCCCGGCCGGGGACCCCCGATGACCGGGGTACGCCGGACCACCTGGGCGGCGTTGCGGGCCCGCCGCCGTCCGCTGGGCCGACTGGCCGCCTGGTCGGTGGGCGAGTCCCTGCCGGCGCTGCTCAGCGGCCTGCTCGTGGCCCGGGCGGTCGACCAGGGCTTCCTGGCCGGTCGGTTCACCACCGGCCTGGCCTGGCTGGCCGGGCTGGCCGCCGCCGTGCTGATCGGGGCGGTCGCCACCGGCCGGGTGTACCGCAGTCTCGGTGCCGTGGTCGAGCCCTTCCGTGACGAGTTGGCCACCCGGGTGGTCGACGGTGCCCTGCGCGAGGCCACCCGGGCCGGTGGCCGACCGGACAGCGCCGCTGTGGCCCGGCTGACCCAACAGGTGGAGGTCGTCCGGGACACCTTCGGCGGCCTGCTGCTGGTGGTCCGGGGTTTCCTGTTCACCGCCGGTGCGGCGCTGCTCGGCCTGCTGGCCCTGTCGCCGCCCCTGGCCGCGGCGGTGGCCGCGCCGCTGCTGCTCGGGCTGGCCGTGTTCGCGGCGGCGCTGCCGGCGATGGTCACCCACCAGCGGGCCCAGGTGGCCGCCGGTGAGGAACTGGGCCGCTCGGCCGCCGCCGCCCTGACCGGACATCGCGACGTCCTGGCCTGCGGCGGGCAGGACCGGGTGGTCGCCGCGGTCGACCGGCGAATCGTCACCCAGTCGAACACCGAGCGGACTCTGGCCCGGATGGCGGCCCTGCGCAGCCTCAGCCTAGGGCTGGGCGGTTGGCTGCCCGTGGTGATCCTGCTGCTGGCCGCCCCCTGGCTGGTGCGCCAAGGGCTGAGCACCGGTGCGGTGCTGGGCGCGCTGGTCTACGTCACCACCGGTCTGCAACCGGCCCTGCACGCTCTCGTGCAGGGGGTGGGCGGCGGGGGCCTGCGCTACGCCGTGACCCTGGACCGGATCCTGCGCAGCAGCCCGCCGCCCGACTCCAGTCCTGTCGCCCCACCGCCGGCTCTCGGGCCGGCACCGCGGACCACCGCGGTGCCGCCGGCGGTGCGGGCCTGCGGGCTGACCTTCCGGTACGGCCCGCACGCCAAGCCGGTCCTCGCCGACTTCACCCTGACGGTGGCCCACGGGGAACACCTGGCCGTGGTAGGGCCCAGTGGTGCCGGCAAATCCACCCTGGCCGCCCTGATCGCCGGGCTGGCGCCACCGGAGTCCGGCAGGGTGCACCTGGCCGATACCCCGGTCACCGCCGCCACCCCCCAGGCCCTGGCCCGGCTGCGGGTGCTGGTGCCGCAGGAGGCGTACGTCCGCAGCGGCACCCTCGCCGACAACCTGTTGTACCTGCGGCCGGAGGCGGACGAGGCGACCGTGGCGGCGGCCCTGGAGGCCCTCGGCGCCTGGCCACTGGTCGACCGCCTCGGTGGGTTGGCGGCCGAGGTCGAGCCCGGTGCCCTCTCCGCCGGGGAACGTCAACTCATCGCCGCGGTACGGGCCTATCTGGCCCCGGCCCCGTTGGTCATCCTGGACGAGGCGACCTGTCACCTGGACCCCGGCATGGAGGCCAGGGTCGAACGGGCCTTCGCCGACCGCCCGGGCACCCTCGTGGTGATCGCCCACCGGATCAGTTCGGCGCTGCGCGCCCACCGGGTGCTGGTGTTCGACGGCGACCGGCCACTGGTCGGCAGCCACCAGGAACTGCTGCACCTCTCCCCCACCTACCGGGAACTGGTCGGTCACTGGCAGGACCCCGCCCCGGACACCCGACAGGCCGTGACCTCCACCCGGGCGTGAAGGCCCGGCCCGTCGGTCGGGCGCGGTCGGGCGGCACGGACTGGGCGGCCCGTCGGGGCGGGGCGGGCTCAGCTGGGCAGCCGGAACAGCACCATGCTCACCCGGGTCAGGTCGCCGTAGGACACCGGTGCCCGCCCGGGGTCAGATCCAGCCGGCCTCGTGGGCGACCCGTACGGCCTCCACCCGGGTGCGGGCGCCGACCTTGCGGGCGATCCGCCCGAGATGGTTGCGCACCGTGCCCGGTGCCAGGCCCAGGGCCCGGGCGACCTCGACGACCGGCGCTCCCGCCGCGGTCAGATCGAGAATCTGGGTCTCCCGTGCCGACAGCGGGCTCTCCCGGGTCAACGCCGCCTGGACCAGGTCCACGTCGATCACCGACTCCCCTCGGGACAGCCGCCGGACCCCCTCCAGCACCCGACGCGGCGCGACGTCGCTGCCGAGTACCCCGAGGGGGCGTCCCGGCACGAGGACCCGGTGCAGGCGGCGGGCCCGACGCTGGTCGACCAGCACCAGCATCGGGCAGCCCGCCGCACCGGCCGACCCGACCAGATCGAGGTCGATGACCGCCACGTCGGGCCGCTGGGCCTGGATCAGCGCGGGAAGGGCCTCACCCCGGTCGAGTTCCGCCACCACGCTGATGTCGGCCTCGGCGGCGAGAACGAGGGAGAGGGCACCCCGGACCAGGGCACCGTCGAGGGCTAGCAGGGTACGGATCACGTCGACCTTCCCGGGAACCGCCAGGCGGATCACGAACCGTCAACATTCAAACACGTACCGACCGGTGCCGCTCGGTGAGCCAAGCCCCCGCTCGGGTCGCTGCCGGCGCTCGCCTCCGCAACCCCGCTGCTGCCGGCCCTCGCCGCAGCGATCCTGTTGTCGGCTAGATCCAACCGTGGCGGCGGGCATGCCACACCGCCTCCATCCGGTTGCGGGCACCCGTCTTGCGCATCACCGCCGACAGATGGTTGCGCACCGTGCCGTGCGCCAGGAAGAGTCGCCGGGCGATGTCCTTGAGCGGCAGCCCTTCGGCGGCCACCCGCAGCACCTCCGCCTCGCGGCGAGTCAGCGGACTGCCCGCTGGCCGCAGGGCCGTCACGGCGACCTCCGCGTCGATCACCCGCTCGCCGGTCGCGACCTCCCGCACCGCCCCGACCAGCGCCTCCACCGGAGCATCCATGCCGATCAGCCCATGTGCCCCGGCATCCAACAACTCCTCCACCACCTCCGGGCTCCACCGGCGGCCCATCGCCAGCACCGCGGCGTCGGGGGCGGCGCCCGCGATCTCGGCGACCACCTTGGCCGGCGGGGAGACCTCCGAAGCCAGGTCCACCAGTACGACGTCGGGTTGGTGCCGCCGCAGTACCTCGGGCAACTCCTCCACCCGGGCGACCTGGGCGATCACCTCGATCTCCTCCTCGCTCGACAATGCCACGCAGAGCGCACTGCGCAGCAGACTCATCTCCTCGGCGACGACGACGTGGATCAATGCTGACTCCCGATCTGTGGACGCGCGCTGCCGCCGTGGGAGTCCCATAGACGGGACTCCCGAGGCGGCAATGGTGGTGGGCCAGATCCTTCGCATGACACGGGCCGCGATCAGGCAGGAGGGCGCGCGCAGTCACGGTGACCGACCGCGCAACGGGCCCACCACGACACAGCCGGCGTACCGACCGTGCCACCCGTGCCCGCTCAGGTCAGGTGGGCCAGCGGCAGGACAACGTACGGCGCACGGGCAACGACCTTCCTGATGGGGTGCGACAACAAATCGTAAAGAAGTCATTACCCAGTTGTTGCACCTGGGAGACCCGGTGACGGATTACCGACTGCATCGCTGACAGGCGACACCCCGTGCGCTAAAGGCAGGGGTGGCGGACAACGCACCGGCGGTCCCTGCGGGCTGCCCCGCTACCGGGGCAGCCCGTCATCAGGTGACGTCGTCGTAGCGCCGTTCGATCGGCTTGGGTGCCACGATCGGCTCCGGCGGCTCGATCGGGCTGACCTGGTCCACCGGCCGTCCCGCCGACACCGGCTCCAGATCCACCTCCAGCGGGGAGGCCTCGTCGTCGTCGATGCCGGCGTAGACCTCCTTGCCGCGGCCCTTGCGCCGGTCGTTGAGGAAGGCCACCCCGACCGCGATGAAATAGAGCAGGCTCAGACAGAGGGCCAGCAGGGTCATGCCGAAGGGGCCCGGGTCGGGGGTGGCCACCGCCGCGAAGGCGAAGCAGATGAAGACCACCGCCCGCCACCAGCTCAGCAGGCGCTTGGCGCTGACCACCCCGGTGAAGTTGAGCATCAGCAGGGTCAGCGGGAACTCGAAGGCCACCCCGAACAGCAGGATCATGGTGGTGACGAAGCTGATGTAGCGGGTCACCTCCAGCTGCGAGTCCGTGCCGGTGACACCGGCCTCCAGCAGGAAGGCCAAACCCTTGTCGACCACGAAGTAGGCCAGCACCGCACCGGCGGCGAACAGCGGAGCCGCGATCGTGACGAAGACGTACGCCCACTTGCGCTCGTGCCGGTGCAGGCCGGGCGCGATGAACGCCCACAGTTGGAACAGCCAGACCGGCGCGCCGAGGATCAGACCGATCCAGAGCGCCAGCTTGAGCTTGAGGATGAAGCCGTCGGCGGGGGCGAGCATCAGGAACTGCTGACACTTACCGTCGACCATCATGCCGGGCAGCCGGCAGTACGGCTGGGCCAGGAGGTCGAACGCCGGCTGGGCCAGCGCGAAGCCGGCGATCAGCCCGACCACGATCGCCAGCGACGCCCGGAACAGTCGGGTACGCAGCTCACGAAAGTGCTCGATCAGGGTCATCGAGCCGTCGGCGGCCCGTTCGAACTTGCTCGGGCCACGCTTACGCAGGGCGAAGGCCACGGTGGTCGAGCCCCTCGCTCAGTTGTCGCGGACGCGCTGCACCGGGTCGACGACCGGCTGCTGCACCGTACCCTGGTACGGCTGCTGCTGCGGAGGCTGCGGCGTGAGCGGCTGGTAGCCGGCCTGCGCGTCGGCCTTGCCGGCCAGGTCGCGGTCGTCATCGTCAGCCAGGCTCTTGGTCTCGGCCTTGATGATGCGCAGCGAACGACCCAGGGAACGCGCCGCGTCCGGAAGCCGCTTCGCGCCGAAGAGCAGGATCATCACGACCACGAGTACGGCGATGTGCCAGGGCCTGAGGGCACCCATGTGAAGCTCCAGTCGCTTGTGTCAAATGGGGGTGGTTCCGCAGCCCATCGTACGTGTGACGCGGGCTGTTGCCACCCACCGGGAGGTGGTGGATCGGTCCGGCGGGTGAAGTCTCGGCCACCTGCGAGTATTCCGTCAACCAGACGACTGGATCTTCGTGCCCGAACCGGTTCTCATCCGCCTCCGACCGGTGCCGGAGCCCGACGGCCGGGGGTGGTCGTTTCAGTCGCCTCGGCGGGCCCGGATCAGGGTCATCCGCTGCTGGGTCGTCTCCAGCCGGCTCTGCAACCCCTCGGCCTGCTGCTGGAGGTTCTCCGCGGCGGCCTGCAGGACCATCGCCTCGTCGGCCCGCTGCCGTAGCCGCAGCGCAGCCCGGCGCAGCTGCGGCAACCGGCCGAGCAGGGGACGGACCGCCAGCACCAGGACGATCAACGGCACCAGCACCAGCGCGAGCAGGATCCACTTCAGCACGGCGTCAGCCTACTGCCCGGACCCCGTCGCCGCCGGGTGCAGGCCGGGCAGCACCGGTGTCGCGTACGCCTCCAGGGCCGCCACGGCGCAGTCCCGTACCTGCTCGGCCAGCTCGGCCGGGGCCAGCACGGTGACCTCCGGACCCAGACCGAGCACGAAGCGCCGGGCCCAGCCGAGATCGGTGACCCGCAGCGAGACCACCCACCGCTCACCGTCGGACTCGACCCGCTCACACGGGTAGTACTCCGTGATCCACCGGTCCCTCCGGCCGATCCGCAGGGTGATCAGCGGTAGCTCCGGTGAGGGGCGGAACAGTCCCCCGCTGAGATCCTGGGGGCGGGCCTGCGGCGGCACCACGGCCGGCTCCTCCAGCTCGGTTACCGCGTCGATCCGGTCGGCCCGGAACAGCCGTACCGCCTCGGCCCTCCGGCACCACGCCTCGACGTACGCCCGACCGCCGAACATCAGCATCCGCAGGGGGTCGATCACCCGCTCGGTCGTCTCGTCACGCGCCCGGGTGTAGTAGGTGATCCGCAGCGCACGCCCCCCGGCCACCGCGGCCCGCAACTGCTCGACCCGCGGCCCGTCACCGGGCAGCCGGACCTCCACCGGCGCCGCCACGAGGTCACCCCCGGCGTCCTCGATCTTCGCCAGGGCCCGCTCCACGGCTTCCCGGTTGGCCACCCCGGGGGTCTCGGCCAGCATCCGCAGCGCCACGACCAGGGCCAGGGCCTCGTCCGGGGTGAGCCGCAGCGGGCGGTCGATACCGGCGTCGTAGGTGATGGTCACCCGGTCACCGTCGAAGGCCATGTCGATCAGGTCACCCGGACCGTAACCCGGCAGGCCGCAGACCCAGAGCAGTTCCAGATCCTCACGCAACTGCCGCTCGGTCACCCCTAGATCCCCGGCCGCCTCGGCGATCTCGATGCCGGGCCGGGCCAGCAGGTACGGCACCAGGTTGAGCAGCCGGGCCAACCGGTCGGCGGAGGTACGGGTGCCGGCCTTCGCGCTCATCGCGCCCGCCTTCCGTTCGGGACTGCCGGGCTCACAAGCTCACTCCTCGTGTTCGGCGGGCCGACCGCCGGGGAGTCGTCGTGGTGGGCGGCGATCTCCTTGAGCCGCTGGATGACCGCCTCGCGTACCTCGGGTGGGTCAAGCACCCGCACCTCGGGCCCGTAGCCGACGAGGTGACTGGCGAACAGGTCCATGTCGCTGTACGGCAGGACCAGCCGGTCCGCCTCCGGCCCGGAGGTCACCTCGACCGCCACCCGGCGCAGCCCGGCCGCCCGCCCGGGGGTGACCAGGACGGTGGCCCGGCCGGTGTGCTCGGTCGGGCCGGACCAGTTGGCCACGTGGCTGATCAGGTCGACACCGGGCGGCGGCTGGTAGGCGCCGGGCACCCCGGTGACCCGGACCGTGCCGACCACCCGGGACAACCGGAAACAGCGGGTGGCGTCCCGATCCAGATCGTGGCCGACCACGTACCAGCGTCCGCGCCAGCAGACCACCCCCCACGGCTGGAGTCGACGGTGGTCGGGGGCGTCCCGGTCCGGTACCCGGTAGTCGAAGCGGACCTCGCGGCGATCCCGGGCGGCGGCGGTCAACGGCGCGAAGGCCGGATCGACATTGACCATCGGCTCCAACCCGAGGGTGGCGTGGGGGTCCACGTCCACACCGGCGGCGCGGAGCTTCGCCAGGCCGGAGGAGGCGGCGGCGGCCAGTCCCGCGTGCTGCCACAACCGGGCGGCGATGCCCACCGCGGCGGCCTCGTCCGGCTCGAGGGGAATCTCCGGGAGGGCGTACTCCCGGCGGGCGATCCGATACCCGGGTTCGGTGTCGAAGGCGCTGGCCGTGCCGGTCTCCAGCGGCACGCCCAACTCCCGCAACTCGGCCTTGTCCCGCTCGAACTTGCGCTGGAAGGCCTCGTGCTCGCGGGCATCGTCCGGATCGTGCTCATAACCGGGCACGGTCGCGGCGATCTGCGCGGCGGTCAGGAACCGCCGCGTAGACAGCAGACAGATCACCAGGTTGACCAGGCGTTCGGTGCGGCTGCGCGACACCCCGTAGACGCTAGCAGCCGACCCCCCGAACACATGTACCCACGCCGACATGCCGCCCCACCCCACCATCCCACCTCGCCGATCTTGCACTTTCGGTCGCCCGATCGCCCTATTTGAGGGCTTTGCCCGGACAAAAAGTGCAAGATCGGCGAGGGCTGGGGTAGGGCGCGAGGGGGCGGGGTGAGGGTGGGGGTGGGGTGGGGTTAGCGTGCGGGGCATGGTGCGGTGGCGGGTGGGGACGGTGGCGGGGGTACGGCGGCGGTGGGTGGGGGCCGTGGAGTTGGACGTCACCCTTCTCGACGGGGGCTCGATGCGGGCGTTGGCTTACCCGGAACTGGTGGGGATGCCGGAGGCCGGTGATCGGGTGCTGCTGAACGCCGGGGCGCTGCTGATGGGGCTGGGCACCGGCGGGTACGCCCTGGTCGTGGCGCTGCCGGACCGGCTGCCGCCGGATCCGCCGGAGGCGGTCGACAGCCGCGACGCCGGTCACCTGGTCAAGGCCCGCTACACCCCGCTGCAACCGATCCTGCTCGGGGTCGATGAGGAGGCCTCACCCCACCACGAGGTGCTGGCCGCCGCCGAGGACCTGGCCGGGCTGCCGGTGGTGACCGCCGACCTGCACTCGGCACTGCCGGCCATCCTCGCCGGCATCCGCGCGGACGCTCCGCAGGCCCGGGTCGCGTACCTGCTCACCGATGGTGGGGCGCTGCCCGCCTGGTTCTCCCGTACGCTCTCCGCGCTGCGCGAGGAAATGGTCGGCACCATCAGTGTCGGGCAGGCCTTCGGCGGCGACCTGGAGGCCTCGACCCTGCACAGCGGTCTGCTGGCCGCCCGGCATGTGCTGCACGCCGACGTGGCCGTGGTGGCGCAGGGCCCGGGCAACCTCGGCACCGGCACCCGGTGGGGCTTCTCCGGTGTGGCCGTGGGTGAGGCGGTCAACGCGATCGCCACCCTGGGCGGCCGACCGGTCGGCTCGTTGCGGATCTCCGACGCCGACCCCCGGGCACGGCACCGTGGGGTGTCACATCACAGTCTGACCGCGTACGGCCGGGTGGCGCTGGCCCGCGCGGAGCTGGTGGTGCCCGACGGCCTGGACCCGGCCCTGGCCGCCGAGGTCGATGCCGCGCTGGCCCCGCTCGCCGACCGGCACACCGTGCTGCGGGTGGACACCACCGGGCTGGACGCGGCACTACGGGGCAGTCCGGTGCCCCTGTCGACGATGGGCCGCGGGCTGGACGCCGATCACGCTTACTTCCTGGCCGCCGCCGCCGCTGGCCGACACGCCGCCCGCCTGCTCGGCACCGCTGCGGCCTGAGCCGACCCGGGGTACGCGTTAAAAGGGGGCCCCTGCTCTACCGCAAGCGTTAATAAGGGGCCCTTCCTTACACCTCAGGCGAAGACGACCAGGGCCAGCCAGCCGCCGACCATCAGGGCCAGGGCCAACGCCAGCACCCAGGTGGGCACGGTGTACTCGCCTCGGCGGTTGCGCTCGATCTCGGCGCGGACCTTGTCGCGGCGGCGTTCCAGAAAGCTCTGCCGCTCGGCGCCCGGGGTGGAAGGTTCGGAAGGAAGCATGGTCCGACCAGCCTACCGGGCCCGCCCGAGGCGGACGGGCCCGGTGCAGCCGGTCACATGCTGGCGATCAACCGCTCCACCCGCTCGTCGTACGCCCGGAAGGGGTCCTTGCAGAGCACGGTGCGTTGCGCCTGGTCGTTGAGCTTCAGGTGCACCCAGTCGACCGTGAAGTCGCGCCGCTTCTCCTGGGCGTTGCGGATGAACTCCCCGCGCAGCCGGGCCCGGGTGGTCTGCGGCGGGGTCTCCTTGGCCTCGAAGATCTCCGGATCGGTGGCCACCCGATCCACCTCCCCACGCCGTTCCAGCAGGGCGTAGAGCCCCCGACCCCGGCGCAGGTCGTGGTAGGCGAGATCCATCTGGGCCACCCGGGGGTGCGACAACGGCAGGTCGTGCTTGCGCTGGTAGCGCTCGATCAACCGCAGCTTGGTCACCCAGTCGATCTCCCGGGAGACCGGTTCCAGGTCACCGGTCTCCACCGCCCGCAGCACCCGGCCCCACAACTCGACCACCCGCTTGGCGGTCTGGTCGCCGCCCCGACGCTCGACGAACTCGGTCGCCTTGGCCAGGTACTCCTGCTGGATCTCCAGGGCGCTGACCTCCTTGCCGGAGGCCAGCCGCACCTTGCGGCGACCGGTGATGTCGTGCGACACCTCCCGGATGGCCCGGATCGGGTTCTCCAGGGTGAGGTCCCGCATCACCACCCCGGCCTCGATCATCCGCAGCACGATGTCGGCGCTGCCGACCTTCAGCAGGGTGGTGACCTCGTTCATGTTGGAGTCGCCGACGATGACGTGCAGCCGGCGGTACCGCTCGGCGTCCGCGTGCGGCTCGTCCCGGGTGTTGATGATCGGACGGCTGCGGGTGGTGGCCGAGGAGACCCCCTCCCAGATGTGCTCGGCCCGCTGGGACAGGCAGTAGACCGCGCCCCGGGGGGTCTGCAACACCTTCCCCGCGCCACAGATCAACTGCCGGGTGACCAGGAACGGGATCAACACGTCGGCCAGTCGGCCGAACTCCCCGTGCCGGGAGACCAGGTAGTTCTCGTGGCAGCCGTACGAGTTGCCGGCCGAGTCGGTGTTGTTCTTGAACAGGTAGATCTCGCCCGCGATGCCCTCGTCGTGCAGCCGCTTCTCCGCGTCGATGAGCAGCCCTTCCAGGATGCGCTCACCGGCCCGGTCGTGGGCCACCAGGTCGATCACCGAGTCGCACTCCGGGGTGGCGTACTCCGGGTGCGAGCCGACGTCCAGGTAGAGCCGAGCGCCGTTACGCAGGAAGACGTTGCTCGACCGGCCCCAGGACACGACCCGGCGGAAGAGGTACCGGGCTACTTCGTCGGGAGACAGCCTGCGCTGTCCGCGGTAGGTGCAGGTGACGCCGTACTCGGTCTCCAGACCGAAGATTCGCCGTTCCATGATGAGACATTAGCCGTACGGAGCCCCGATTCGTCACTGTCGTGACACCTCTGCTGTACCGGGCCGTGACCGGTCACCGTCCGCCCGGTGCCTCCAGGGCCAGGCCGGCGGCCTGACGTCGGCAGGTTTCGTAGTCCGGCAGCAGCCCCATCTCCCGCGCCTGGGCCAGGGTCGGGGCGGCGGCGTCGCGGGCGGACAGCAGCGGGGTCCCGGTCGGCCACTCGATGCCCAACTCCTCGTCCAGGGGGTTCACCGCCCGGTCGGTCGAGGGGTCGTAGGTCGTCGTGCAGAGGTAGTTCAGGGTGGCGTCGTCGGTCAGGGCGCAGAAGCCGTGGCCGAGCCCCTCCGGCACGTACACCGCCCGCCGGTCCACGTCGTCCAGGCGCAGGGTCTCCCACTGGCCGAAGGTGGGCGAGCCGACCCGGATGTCCACCACCACGTCCAGCACCGCGCCGCGTACGCAGGTCACGTACTTGGCCTGCCCGGGGGGCACGTCGGAGAAGTGGATGCCGCGCACCACGTCGCGGGCGGAGACGGAGAGGTTGCTCTGGGCCAGGTGCAACGGCCGCCCGATCGCCTCGGCCAGCCGGTCGGCGCGGTACCACTCCAGGAACAGCCCACGGGAGTCGCCGTGCTGCTGCGGCGTGATCTCCCAGGCGCCCTCGATGCCCAACGGGCGTAGTTTCACCGGACCTCCCCCGGGTTGATCAGTTCGTATCGCTCGCCGTTGAGCAGGCCGAGCAGGTAGTCACCGTAGCCGCTGCTGGTCAACGGCTCGGCCAGGGCACGCAGTTGGTCGTCGTCGATCAGCCCGGCCCGCCAGGCGACCTCCTCGACGCAGCCGATCTTCATGCCCTGCCGTTCCTCGATCACCCGGACGAACTCGGCGGCCTGCATCAACGAGGTGAAGGTGCCGGTGTCCAGCCAGGCGGTGCCCCGGTCCAGGACGGTCACGGACAGTTCACCCCACTGGCGGTACGCCTCGTTGACCGCGGTGATCTCCAACTCGCCCCGGCTGCTGGGGGTGAGGCCACGGGCGATCTCCACCACCCGGTTGTCGTAGAAGTACAGACCGGGTACGGCGTACCGGGATCTGGGTTTCTCCGGTTTCTCCTCGATCGACAACACTCGGCCGTCCGGGTCGAAGTGCACCACCCCGTACGCCTGCGGGTTGGCCACCGGGTAGGCGAAGATCCGGCCACCGACCGGGTCACCGGCGGCGGACAACTGTCGGCCCAGGCCGACCCCGTGGAAGATGTTGTCCCCCAGGATCAGCGCCACTCCCTGGTCGCCGATGAAGTCCGCACCCAGCACGAAGGCCTGGGCGATCCCCTCCGGCCTGGGCTGGGCCAGGTACTCCAGTCGCAGCCCGAACTGGCTGCCGTCGCCGAGCAGACGCTGGAACTGGTGCTGCTCCTGGGGCGTGGTGATCACCAGGATCTCGCGTACCCCGGCCATCACCAGGGTCGACAGCGGGTAGTAGATCATCGGCTTGTCGAACACCGGCATCAGCTGTTTCGACACCGCCCGGGTGATCGGCCACAGCCGGGATCCGGTGCCACCGGCAAGCAGAATTCCACGCACCGGGCGGAGCCTACCGGTAGGTCACCGACCCGGCCACGCGAGCGCCACGACGGTCGAACGGGGATGTTTCGCGTAAACTTCCGGACCCGTGAGGATCCTGGTCACCGGCGGCGCCGGCTTCATCGGTTCGGAGTACGTGCGCATGCTGCTGGGCATGCCCGGGGGAAGCGCCGAGGGGGTGCCGGAGGCGGAGCCGTCCCGGGTCACCGTGCTCGACGCATTGACCTACTCGGGTAATCGGGCCAACCTGGCGCCGGTGGCCGAGGATCCGCGACTGCACTTCGTCGAAGGTGACATCCGTCACTTCGATGTGGTCGACCGGGTCGTCGCGGGACAAGACGTGATCGTGCATTTCGCCGCCGAGTCGCATGTCGACCGTTCGATCTCCGGCGCCGAGCCGTTCGTCACCACCAATGTGCTGGGTACGCAGACGCTGCTCGACGCCGCCCTGCGGCACGGGGTCCGACGGTTCGTGCACGTCTCCACCGACGAGGTGTACGGCTCGATCGCCGAGGGCTCGTGGACCGAGGGCTGGCCGTTGGCGCCGAACTCGCCGTACTCGGCCTCCAAGGCCGGGTCCGACCTGCTGGCCCTGGCCTACCACCGCACCCACGGCCTGGACGTGGTGGTGACCCGCTGCTCCAACAACTACGGCCCGTACCAGTTCCCGGAGAAGGTCATCCCGCTGTTCGTGACCAACCTGCTCGACGGCCGGTCCGTGCCGCTGTACGGCGACGGCGGCAACGTGCGGGACTGGCTGCACGTGCACGACCACTGCCGGGGGGTGGCGATGGTCCAGCACCACGGGCAGGCCGGCGAGGTCTACCACATCGGCGGCGGCACCGAGTTGACCAACAAGGAGTTGACCGGCCGGCTCCTGCAGGCCTGCGGCGCCGACTGGGACCGGGTCACCCCGGTGGCCGACCGCAAGGGCCACGACCGCCGCTACTCGCTGGACATCACCAAAATCAGCAATGAGCTGGGGTACGCCCCCACCGTCAGCCTGGACGAGGGCCTCGCCGCTACGGTGGCCTGGTACCGGGACAACCGTTCCTGGTGGGAGCCCCTGCGCAAGGCACCGAAGGCATGAGAATCCTGGTCACCGGTGCTGGTGGGATGCTCGGGCGAGACATCGTCGAGGTCCTGACCGGGCATCCCGAGCACACGGTGACCGCCGTCACCCGCACCCAGCTGGACCTCACCGACGCCGCTGCCGTGAATGACACCGTGGCCGGTCACGATGTGGTGCTCAACGCCGCGGGCTGGACCGACGTCGACCGTGCCGAGCAGGAGGAAGCGGCGGCGACTGCGGTCAACGGCACCGCCGTGACCCAGTTGGCCAGCGCCTGCGCCACCCACCACGCGCACCTGCTGCACATCTCCACCGACTACGTCTTCGCCGGGGACGCCGACACCCCCTACCGCGAGGACTCGCCCACCGCCCCGGTCAACGCGTACGGGCGCAGCAAGCTCGTCGGCGAGCAGGCGGTGCGTCGACTGCTGCCCGACACCGGCCATGTGGTGCGTACCGCCTGGTTGTACGGGGCGCACGGACGCAACTTCGTCACCACCATGATCGACCTGGCCGACCAGCGGGAGTTCCTGAACGTCGTCGACGACCAGCGGGGCCAACCCACCTGGTCGTACGCCCTGGCGAGGCAACTGGTGGCGCTCGCCGAGGCAGCCCGGTCCGGTCGGGCCCCAGCCGGCATCTGGCACGGCACCTGCTCCGGACAGACCACCTGGTACGGGCTGGCCCGGGCGGTGTTCGCGCTACGCGGGCTGGACCCCGACCGGGTCCGACCCACGACCAGCAGTCGGTTTCCGCGTCCGGCAACGCGACCGGCGTACAGTGTGCTAGGGCACGGCCGTTGGGCTGAGGCCGGCCTGTCACCCCTGCCGAACTGGCACACCACGCTGGTCGAGGCCTTCACCTCAGCCGCTCCACCCTCCCCGTGGAAGGTCGCATGAAGCTCACCCTGGTCACCGGCCTCACCGGACTCGTCCTGCTGGGCACGATCGTCGAGCTGCTGCGTCGGCGGCAGTTGCGGGAGAAATACGGCATGCTCTGGCTGGGGCTGCTGTTCGTGGTGATCCCGCTGTCGCTGTTCCCGAGGCTGCTGGACGGGGTGGCCGACCTGCTCGGCGTCGCCTCCGGGGTCAGTCTGGTGCTCTTCCTCGGCATCGTCTTCCTGCTGCTGGTCTGCATCCACCTCAGCTGGGAGGTGAGCGCCCTGGAGGAGGAGACCCGGACCCTGGCCGAGGAGTTCGCCCTGCTGCGCGCCGAGGTCGAAGCCGACCGGGCGGAACGGGCGCAGCGGCAGGAACTGGTGAGCCGCGATGGTTAACGGCAAACGGTTACTCGTCATCATCCCGGCCCTCAACGAGGCCGGTTCGATCGCCGACGTGGTCCGCGAGATCCGGGGCGAACTACCCGGGGTGGACGTGCTGGTCGTCGACGACGGTTCGGCGGACCGTACGGCCGCCGTCGCCATGGCCGCCGGTGCCCGGGTGGCCCGGCTGCCGTACAACCTCGGGGTCGGGGGTGCGATGCGGCTGGGCTACCGCTACGCCCACGATCACGGCTACGACGTAGCGGTGCAGATCGACGCCGACGGGCAGCACGACCCCCGGTACGTGCCGAAGCTGGTCGACCTGCTCGACGACTACGACCTGGTCATCGGGGCCCGGTTCGCCGGTGAGGGCGACTACTTCGTGCGCGGGCCCCGCCGCTGGGCGATGGGCATGCTGTCACTGGTCCTCTCCGGCCTGGCCGGCACCACCCTGACGGACACCACCTCCGGATTCCGGGCCGCCAACCGACGCATGATCGAGATGTTCGCCCGGTGGTACCCGGCGGAGTACCTCGGCGACACGGTCGAGACCCTGGTGCACGCCGCCCGGCGCGGCTACCGCATCCAGCAGGTCCCGGTGGCGATGCGCCGGCGAATGGCCGGCACCCCCAGCCACTCCCCCGCCAAGGCGATGATCTACCTGGGGCGGGCCCTGGCCGTGCTCACCCTGGCACTCATCCGCCGGTGATCCGCCGACTGCTGCGCCTCGTCCCACCCGGCACCCTTCCCGTCGGGGCCGGGCTGGCCCTGGTGGGCCTGGCCTCGTACGTGCACCTGGCCGTCGCCGGGCACACCCTCACCCCGGGTGACTACTCCTCGCTGTCCGTGCTGTGGTCGATCGTCTTCACGGTCGGCATCGGGGTGTTCCTGCCGGTCGAGCAGGAGGTGGCCCGGCTGGTCTCCGCCCGCCGCACCCGGGGCCTGCCACCGGGGCCGGTGCTGGCCCGGGGGGCCACCGTCGCCGCCGCCGTGCTGGCCCTGCTCCTGCTGGCCGTCACCGCCGCCACGGACACCCTCGCCGACCGCCTCTTCGACGGCGACCGGGCCATGGTGGCCACCCTGTCCGGGGCTCTGGTCGCCCTGGCGCTGGCCCACACCACCCGGGGGGTCCTCTCCGGGCTGGGACAGTTCCACTGGTACGGCAGCCAACTCGGGCTCGACGGCGGGCTGCGCATCGCCGGGGTCGCCGCGCTGGCCATGGCCGGGGTCGACTCCCCGGTCGCGTACGCCCTGGTGCTGGTCGCCGCGCCGCTGCTGGCGGTCGCCCTGACCGCCCCGCCGGTGACCCGCGCCCTCGGCGGCGGCACCCCGTTGCCCTGGCCACCGCTGCTGCGCGGCCTGGCCCTGCTCACCGCCTCCAGCCTGTTGTCGCAGGTCGTGGTCAACGTCGGCGTGATCAACGTACGGTTGCTGGCCCCGGCCGACACCGCCACCGCCGGTGCCCTGCTGTCGGCGCTGGTGCTGGTCCGCATCCCGCTGTTCGTCTTCGGCTCGATGCAGGCCGCCCTGCTGCCCGGCCTGTCCACCGCCGCCGCCACCGGCGACGCGGCAGCCTTCGGCACCCTGCTGCGTCGGGCCCTGGCGATCGTCACCGCCCTGGGGGTCGGCGGCGGCCTGCTGACCCTGCTGCTCGGGCCGTGGCTCGTGCAGGCCCTGTTCGACGCGCCGGAGATCCTCGGCCACGGCGACTTCGCCTGGCTGGCCCTGGCCACCCTGGCCTACCTGTGGGCCATGGTGCTCGGCCAGGCCCTGCTGGCCCGCGACCGGCACCGGGCGCAGGCGCTGGCCTGGACCCTCGGGGTGGTCGCGCTGGTCGCCGCGACCCTGGCCCCCCTGCCGGTGGCCCTGCGGGTCGAACTCGGCTACACCGTGGGCTCGCTGGTGGTCGCCGCAGTCATGGTCGCCCTGCTGCGGCGCCGTCGTGAGTCCCGACCCCACCCACCTGTCGCGGTGCCACTGTCCGCGACCACCCCCGGAGGTACGCGATGAACCCGGCCCGTGTGACCGTGGTGATGCTCGCCTACGGCGCCGAACCCTGGCTGGTCGACGCCGCTCAGGCGGTACTGGCCAGCACCGGCGTCGAGGTGGAGTTGGTGCTGGTCGACAACGGCTGCACCAGCGACGGCATCGACGTGGTCAAAGGGCTTCCCGGGGTACGGGTGATCCGCCCGGAGAGCAACACCGGCTTCTCCGGCGGCTGCAACCTGGGTGCCGCCGAGGCCAGCGGCGACTGGCTGGCCTTCGTCAACTCCGACGCGGTGGTCGCCCCGGACGCCCTGGCCAAGGTCACCGCGGTGGCCGCCGAGCCCGGTGTCGGCGCCGCGATGGCCTCCATCCGGCTCGCCGACACCCCTGAACTGATCAACACCTCCGGCAACCCGTTGCACTTCACCGGCCTGTCCTGGGCCGGCGGCAACGGCGAACCGGCGAGCGCCCACGCCCGCCGCACGGTCGTACCCTCCCTCAGCGGCTGCTGCTTCGTGATCAGCCGGCAGCGCTGGGAGGAACTGGGCGGCTTCGCCACGGAATACTTCGCCTATCACGAGGACACCGAACTCAGCCTCCGGTTGTGGCAACGCGGCCTGCGCCTGGAGTACGTGCCCGACGCGGTGGTCCGCCACCACTACGAGTTCTCCCGCAACGACCTCAAGCTGTACCTGGTCGAACGCAACCGGCTGATCACCCTGCTCACCGCCTACCAGGGACGGACCCTGGCCCTGCTGGCACCGATGCTGCTGCTCACCGAGGCCGCCATGCTGGCCGCCGCCCTGGCCGGTGGCTGGGGCCGCCAGAAGGTACGCGGCTGGTCCTGGCTGTGGCAGCACCGTGACTGGGTACGCCGGCGCCGCCAACGCCTACAGTCCGAACGCACCGTAGGCGACGGGGTGCTCGCTCACCTGATAACCGCCCGGGTAGCGCCCTCGAACGTGGACGCACCCCCCGGGATGGGCGTCTTCAACGCCGTTGCCGCCGCCTGGTGGGCCCTGGTCCGTCCCCTCCTGGCCCGCTGACCTCCCAGGCCGGGCACCCGACTCCCACACCGTCCCCGACGCGCTGGCGGCCGTACGCCCGGCGCCCGTCCTCACCTGCCGCCTCGCCACAAGCTGTCCCTCTGGAAGGCGTCGGCCTGATGGTGCGCGCGGCACCGTTGTTCCTTGCTGACCGGCTCGCCCCACGATTCCTTGCCGAGCAGCGGGAACGCCAACGACGTGTGCGGCGCTCGGCAGACTAGGCTGCCGAGCGCCGCACAGGGTATGTCCAGGTCGGGCGGGAGGGGTCAGGACTCCGACGGGTTGCCGGGCTTGTCCTCCAGGTCGGCCGAGCCCGCCGAGGTGGTCGGCTTGTGCGCCTCCTCCGTCGGGGTGGTCGGGGTCTTCGCCCGCTCGTCGTCGGCGGCCTCACCGGCCGCCTCACCGTCGAGCAGCGCGGTCAGGGCCGCCCCGGTGATCCGCCGGAAGGTACGCCCCACCCGGCTGCGGTCCAGGACCGCCACCTCCAACTGGTTCGCGGCGATCGTCCGGGCGGCACCGCCCTCACCACCGACACTGCCCAGCGCCTGCACCGCCACCCGCACGGCGTCACCGAGCGACATGTCCGGCTGGTGGTTCGACTTCAGCACCCCGGCGATCGCCTCGGACTGCCCGCCCATCGCCATCCGGCCCGGCTCGTCGTTCACCGAACCGTCGTAGGTGAGCCGGTACAGCGAGTCCTCCTCCGAGGTGGCCCCCACCTCGGCCACGCAGATCTCCACCTCGAACGGCTTGGACTGTTCGGTGAAGATGGCGCCGAGGGTCTGCGCGTACGCGTTGGCCAGCGCCAGACCGGTGACGTCACGCCGGTCGTAGCTGAGCCCGTTGAGGTCGGCCATCCGCACTCCGGCACGGCGCAGGTTCTCGAACTCGTTGTACCGGCCGACTGCGGCGAAGCCGATCCGGTCATAGATCTCACTGACCTTGTGCAGGGTGCTGGAGAGATTCTCGGCAACGAAGAGGACCCCGCCGGCGTAGCTCAGGACCACCGCGCTCCGCCCCCGGGCGATGCCCTTGCGGGCCAACTCGGAACGGTCGCGCATGATCTGTTCGGGCGAGGCGTAGAACTGCATGGCCACGGCGGCGGCTCTCCTTCAGGCGCTGGGCAACTGCGATCAGGTGGGGAATGCGGGAGCGGGTCAGCCGCCCGGGTTCTCCATCCGGCCGGCGACGACCCGCTCGGCGATGGCCGAGGTCTCCGCGTCGGTCAGCCGGTGCGTGCCCTGCGCCGTCGCGGTCATCACCACCGGGTAGATCCGCCGGGTCAGGTCCGGACCACCGGTCGCGGTGTCGTCGTCGGCGGCATCGTAGAGGGCCTCCACGGCCAGCCGTACCGCGTCGTCGACCGACAGGCCGGCGCGGAACCGCTTCTTCAACGCCGACTTGGCGAACAGTGAACCCGAGCCGATCGCGTCGTAGCCGGTCTCCTCGTACGGGCCGCCGGTGACGTCGAAGCTGAAGATCCGTCCAGCCCGGGCCGGATCCTTGGCGGCCAGGTCGAACCCGGCGAACAGCGGGATCACCGCCAGCCCCTGCATCGCGGCGCCGAGGTTGCCGCGGATCATCGAGGCGAGGCGGTTGGCCTTGCCGTCGAGCGAGAGCATCGCGCCCTCGATCTTCTCGTAGTGCTCCAGCTCCACCTGGAACAGTCGCATCAGTTCGATGCCGATGCCGGCGGTGCCGGCGATGCCGACCAGCGAGTACGCGTCGGCGGGGTGCACCTTCTCGATGTCCCGCTGGGCGATCAGGTTGCCCATGGTGGCCCGCCGGTCGCCGGCCATCACGACGCCACCGGCGGCAGCGATGGCCACGATGGTGGTGGCGTGCGGAGCCAGGTCGGCGGCCATGCCCGGGGGCAGCGGCCGGCGGCCGGGCAGCATCTCGGGGGCCACTTTGCTCAGAAACGACGTGAAGGAGGACGTCCCCGCGTTGGTGAACACATCTGGTAGACGCCCGGATGGATCAAAACCCGCTGCCACGTGGTTCCTCTCAGATACGTGATGGCCCTGGCCAGCCTCGTCGGACTGTCACGGAACTGGCCAAGACCACCGTTGCAGTTGAAGCAGAGTATCCCGCGCACCCACCCGGTGGCATGATCGTGGTCCACATGTTCCGGATCGGGGTCAGGCTCACCCGCCAAGACACCTGCTCAGGGCCATGGCTCCTCGCAGGCGTGCGGTAGCGACCGCCGCACAGGGCGGGTCCGGCAGGTTTCCGTCCACCAGCCCTCAACCGGCTAAACGGACGTATGCCTCACTGGCCTCCTTTTTGCACGTATCCTCTCACGAACTCTTCGGCGTTCTCCTCCAGGACGGAGTCGATCTCGTCGAGCAGATCGTCGACGTCCTCGGTGATCTCGGCGTGCCGCTCGGCGACCTCCGGGTTCGCCTCGACGGTGACGTCCTCGACCTCTTCGCCCTGACGGGACTTGCCCGACTGCGACTGACCGCCGCTGTCACGAGTGGCCACTGCTGCCTCCTCCACGATCTCCCTGCGATGAACTTACCTCGCGGGGACGACGAAACGCCCACCCGCGCCGGTATGTAAACCCCGCATCCGAAGACATCGACGAAGGCGGCCGGTCAGCCGCCGGTCAGGCTCTCCAGCAGATCCTTGGCGCTGGCGCACCGGTCGAACAGGGCCCCGACATGCGCTCGGGTGCCCCGCTCCGGCTCCATCATCGGTACCCGCACCAGGGATTCCCGCCCGACGTCGAAGATGACCGAGTCCCAGCTGGCGGCGACCACCTCGGAGGCGTACTGCGCCAGGCAGCGGCCCCGGAAGTAGGCCCGGGTGTCCTCCGGCGGCGCGGTCATCGCCGAGCGGGTCTCCTCGTCACTGAGCAGGGTCTTCATCGCCCCCCGGGAGACCAGCCGGTGGTAGAGCCCCTTCTCCGGGCGTACGTCGGAGTACTGCAGGTCGACCAGTTGCAGCTTGTGCGAACCCCAGGCGAGCTTCTCCCGGTCCCGGTAGCCCTCCAGCAACCGCAGCTTGGCCACCCAGTCGAGTTCGTCCGCGCAGAGCATCACGTCGCGGCCGAGACGGTCCAGCACGGACTCCCAGCGGTCCAGTACGTCGACGGTCTGCTCGTCGACGTCGCTGCCGTAGCGGTCATCCACGAACGCGCGCACCCGCTCCAGGTACGCCCACTGCACGTCCAACGCGGTCAGTCGGCGTCCGTCACGCAGCCGCATCCGATGGGTCAGCGAGGGATCGTGGCTGACGGCACGCAGTTCACCGACCGGATCGGCGATGCCGAGATCCGAGCCGAGGGCCTTCTCCTCGATCATCGTCAGGATCAGCGCGGTGGTGCCGACCTTGAGATAGGTGGAGATCTCCGAGAGGTTGGCGTCACCGATGATGACGTGCAGCCGGCGGTACTTGTCGGCGTCGGCGTGCGGCTCGTCCCGGGTGTTGATGATCGGCCGCTTCAGGGTGGTCTCCAGCCCCACCTCGACTTCGAAGAAGTCCGCACGTTGGGAGATCTGGAAGCCGTTCTGGCCGCCGTCCTGACCGATGCCGACCCGCCCGGCGCCGCAGACGATCTGGCGGGTCACGAAGAACGGGGTCAGGTACGCCACGATGTCGGCGAACGGGGTCTGCCGCCGCATCAGGTAGTTCTCGTGGGCTCCGTAGCTGGCGCCCTTGTTGTCGGTGTTGTTCTTGTAGAGCTGGATCGGGGCGGTGCCCGGGATGGTGGCGGCCCGCCGGGCCGCCTCCGCCATCACCCGCTCCCCCGCCTTGTCCCAGCGGACCACGTCCCGGGGGTTGGTGACCTCCGGAGTGGAGTATTCGGGGTGGGCGTGGTCCACGTAGAGCCGGGCCCCGTTGGTGAGGATGACGTTGGCCAGCCCCAGATCCTCGTCGGCGAGGGCCTCGGCCGGGTCGTACACCGCGCCGGAGTAGGTGAACCCCCGGGCGTCACGTAGCGGCGACTCCTCCTCGTAGTCCCAACGCGCCCGGCCACCCCGGTTGAGTTCCGGGCGGGCGCCGTAGGCGTTCACCACCTGGGAGGAGGTGACCATCGGGTTGGCTCCGGCCTGACCGGGCACGGAGATGCCGTACTCGACCTCGGTGCCCATGATCCGTCTTACGCTCATCGACCTACCCGCTTCGCTTGCCCGACCGATCCCCGTCATGTCCGAGGGTAGTCCGCTGCGGGGGCCAGAGGGGCCTGCCGTGGTGGTCGGTGTGCCGCGGGTCGGCCGGATCAACTCGGCGGATCATCGATAATCATCGTCTCGACGGTCACTCGCCCGGCCATTTCCGGCACGGCGCGCAGGATTCTGTTGACCCGTACCCGGGCTCCGTCAGTGACCGCCACCAGCCGGATCTCGCCGGGTACCCGGTGCAGCATCTGCCAGGTGCGACCCGGTTCCAGGAAGACCATCTCGTAGATGCCGGCCTCGGTCTGACCGGTGGTGCCGTGCAGGGTGGAGACGCAGATGTTCGCCAGGTAGGACTGCGACGGGCGGCGGTCGAGGATCAGGGTGGTGGCCCCCTCGACGGCCGGATAGCGCTGGTGGACCTGCTCGCACACTGCGGCCGACCGGGTGGGTGGATCGATGTGCTGGTGGACCCAGCGCTGCGCCCAACTGTCCGGTTCGACCACCAGCAGGCTGCGCTGCCAGCCGGTGACCCCGCCGAACCAGACCGTGGCGGCGGCCACGATCACGGCGGTGCAGGCGGCCACGACCGTACGCACCGCACGGCCACGGGTCGGCACCGGCAGCAGTCGCACCACTGCGGCGGTGCCGACGATGAGCAGCACGGTGGTGAGGTGACCGGCCTTGTTGAAGTAGTAGCCGGCCTGACCGCTGAGACTGATGCTGGCCTGACCGATGGCCAGGGTCAGCCCCACGCTGACCAGCAGCACGAACAGCCATCGTCGCCAGGCCGGGTCAGCCCGGCCGATCCGTACGGCGTGCAGCAGCAGGGCGGGCACCACGAAGGCCCCGAGGCCGCCCAGGGCCAGCCAGGTCTCGGTCAGGTCCGGTCCGACCGTGGCGGCCAGGGACTCGGTCTGGTTGGCACGGAACACCCCGAGCAGGATCGGCACCGGGGCCAGTAGGGCGGCGGTCAGGCCGATGACCAGGGTGCTGCGGCGCAGTCGGCGTACCTCCCGGTGGCGCAGCAGCAGCGCCCCCAGGACGAGCACCCCCGCGGCGGGCAGGAACAGGTAGTAGGTGTAGCCGATGCCGACCAGCAGGGCACCGAGCAGCAGGAAGTGTTCCCGGGGGGCGGCCAGTGGCCGGGCGACCAGCGCGGCGAGTACGACCGTGAGGGTCAGCCCGATCGTCTCGGTAGGGTAGCCGGACAGCAGCATGCGGGGCAGTTGGCTGCCGAGGATGAGGGCCCCGACCACGACGGTCAGCACGCCCCGGCTCAGCGGATGCAGCGGGCCGGGAAGGCGCTGTGCGGCCCAGAGCAGGGCCAGGACCAGCAGACCGAAGGTGGCCAGGTTCCACCAGAGGAAGGGCTCCACCGCGGCCGTCCCGGCCGGTCCGCCGCCCGGCGGGCTGCGGTGGCCGTCGAGCAGGGCTACCAGCAGGTGCCAGCCCTGCGGGTAGTACACCAGGGCGGAGAACAGGTCCTCGCGCACGGAGCCGGGGTCGACGAAGAGGTAACCCCCGTGTCGCCCGATGACGTCCACCAGGCTCAGGTGGCGCAGGTAGTCCTCACCCCGGTTGAGGATGCTGAGTCGGCTGCCGAGTTCACCGGCGCGGATCAGGGGCTGGGCCAGATACCAGAGCAGGGCCCCGGTGCCGAGGATGGGCAGCAGGTCGGTCCAGGCCGGGCGCGGCAGGGTGGGACGCCGCCCGGTGATCCCGGCGGTCAGCAGAAGGGCCGTGAGGGCGGTGCCGCTGACCGCTACCGGGTCCATCCCCCAGGGCCAGACCGCGAAGATCAGACCGGCGGCGGTGGTGAGGCAGACCAGCAGGACGGTGGCCAGCAGCAGCCGGTCTAGCAGGGTCCGTCCGCCGCGCAGCAGACTGGCGGTGGCCAGCAGCACCAGCGGGGGCAGCACCCAGCGGGCGTCGAGGGCGACCGCGGCCAGCGGCAGCAGCCAGGCCGCCGGCAGGGCGGCGAGCAGGGCCAGGTTGCCTCGACGGTACGGCGCGCCGGGGCTGACGGTGGGGCTCGATACGGCCGGCGGGGCCATGGTGCTCTGCTCGGCGGGCACGCGAAATCCTTGCATACGGGGAGGGTTGTCCGGAGTCTAGCGCCGAGGTCCGGTTTCCGCTCAGTGGGCGAGGTGCACACACGCAGGGCCCGTGACGGTTGTCGTCACGGGCCCTGCGGGCGCTGCGTCAGAGGTACTGGCCGGTGTTGCTGGCGGTCTCGATGGAGCGACCGGCCTCGGTGCCCTTGCCGCCGGAGACGAGGGTGCGGATGTAGACGATCCGCTCGCCCTTCTTACCGGAGATGCGGGCCCAGTCGTCGGGGTTGGTGGTGTTGGGCAGGTCCTCGTTCTCGCGGAACTCGTCGACGCAGGCGTCGAGCAGGTGTTGCAGGCGCAACCCCTTGCGGCCGGAGGTGAGGAACTCCTTGATGGCCATCTTCTTGCCCCGGTCGACGATGTTCTGGATCATCGCGCCGGAGTTGAAGTCCTTGAAGTACAGGACCTCCTTGTCACCGTTGGCGTAGGTGACTTCCAGGAAGCGGTTCTCCTCGGTCTCGGAGTACATCCGCAGGACCACCGCGTCGATCATGGCGGCGACGGTGGCCTGGGGGTCTCCACCGTGTTCGGCCAGGTCGTCGGCGTGCAGCGGCAGGCCGGGGAGGATGTACTTGGAGAAGATGTCCTTGGCCGCCTCGGCGTCCGGACGCTCGATCTTGATCTTCACATCGAGGCGACCGGGGCGCAGGATCGCCGGGTCGATCATGTCTTCCCGGTTGGAGGCGCCGATGACGATGACGTTCTCCAGGCCCTCGACACCGTCGATCTCACTGAGCAACTGGGGAACGATGGTGTTCTCCACATCGGAGGAGACCCCGGAGCCACGGGTCCGGAAGACCGAGTCCATCTCGTCGAAGAAGACGATGACCGGGGTGCCCTCGCCGGCCTTCTCCCGAGCCCGCTGGAAGATCAACCGAATGTGCCGTTCGGTCTCGCCGACGTACTTGTTGAGCAGCTCCGGGCCCTTGATGTTGAGGAAGAAGCTGGTGTGCTTCTCCTCGCCCCGCCGCTCGGCGATCTTCTTGGCCAGGGAGTTGGCGACCGCCTTGGCGATCAGCGTCTTGCCGCAGCCTGGCGGCCCGTAGAGCAGGATGCCCTTCGGCGGACGCAACTGGTGCTCCCGGAACAGGTCCGCGTGCAGGAAGGGCAGTTCCACCGCGTCGCGGATCTGCTCGATCTGGGAGTGCAGGCCACCGATGTCGCCGTAGTCGACGTCCGGCACCTCCTCCAGGACCAGTTCCTCGACCTCGCTCTTGGGAATCCGCTCGTAGGCGTACGCCGAGCGGGGTTCGATCATGAGCGAGTCGCCGGCCCGGATCGCACTGCCGATCAGGCTCTCGGCCAGGTGCACGATCCGTTCCTCATCGGAGTGCGAGACGACCAGTGCCCGGTCACCCGGCGCCCCCTCGGGGCCCACCAGGATCTCCTTGAGCATGACCACCTCGCCGACCCGCTCGTAGCCGAACGCGTCGACGATGTTGAGCGCGTCGTTGAGCAGGACCTCCTGACCGCGACGGAGTTCACCCACGTCGAGCGAGGGCGAGACGGCCACCCGGAGCTTGCGTCCGCCGGTGAAGACGTCCACCGTGCCGTCGTCGTGCCGGGCCAGGAAGACGCCGTACCCGCTGGGCGGCTGCGCCAGCCGGTCGATCTCCTCCTTGAGCGTCACGATCTGCGCGCGAGCCTCCTTGAGGGTGCTCACGAGGCGTTCGTTGTTCTCGGACAGCCGCGCCAGCTGCGCCTGAGTCGCGGCCAGCCGTTCTTCCAGCTGCCGCACGTGTCGGGGGCTTTCCGTCAACTTGCGCCGCACCAGAGCGAGTTCCTCTTGAAGGAACGCGACCTGCGTGGAGAGATCGTGGGCCTCCTTCTCCCACCGTGCGGCGCGCGAGTCCGCGTCGTCGCTGCGTGCCACGTCCCACCTCCCCGGGGGGCTTGAACGTTCTGACCTAACACTAGCCGCTATGAGCCCGATTCGGTCCTCCGCAACGCGCCCGTCACCGAAGCTTGATCGCCAGGGTGGGTTGGCGGGCGGGTACGGGCATTCGGGTACCGTCGAGGGGTGGGACGCGAGAACATGGGGGGTGCACCGGTGGCCGAGGTCGCGACCGACGAGTTGCAGGTCTGGGTGGACCAGGACCTCTGCACGGGTGACGGGCTGTGCGTCCAGTACGCACCGGAGGTCTTCGAGTTCGATGTCGACGGCCTGGCCTACGTCAAGGGCCCCGACGGTGAACTTCAGCAGACCCCGGGGGCCCGGGTCGGCGTACCGGAACACCTGCGCCTCGAGGTGATCGACTCGGCGCGGGAGTGCCCCGGCGAGTGCATCCACGTCGTACGCGGCAGCGACGGCGTCGAGGTGGCCGGCCCGGAGGCCGAGGACTGACCCACCCCGCTACTCACAGCAGCGGTCGACCGACCACCGAGGCGACCAGCCGGGCGAACTCCTCCAACCGGGCGATCTGCCCGGCCCCGCCGTCGTCCAGGGTCTTGCCGAAGCGCAGCGCGTCATGGCGGGGACCACCGGCCGCCTCCTCGCTGGGGGTGGCCTCGTCGAGCGAGGTCAGCAGCAGATAGACGTCGATGCTGTCCACCCGGATCTCGCCGTTGTCGTGGCGGAACAGCCGGCGGCGGCAGCCGACCTCGGTGACCGAGGAGACCGGCACCACCCGCAGCGATGAGGTCATCGACCCGGGTGGGCCCTCCCCCGGCGGCACGTCCTCGCCGTGCCAGAGCACCAGTCGGCTGCCGTCACAGACGACGACCTCCTGCCACACCCCGTTGACCTCGTTGACGAAGCGTTCCAGGGTGAAGCCGAGCACGGAGGCCCCCCGCAGCACCCCGCCGAGGGCCTCCAGGGCGACGTCCGGGTCACGCAGGTAGGCCCGCGCCGCCGATTCGAGGTCGGTGTAGGGCGACCAGTCCGGGAAGACCGCCGGCAGGTCGCCGCCGCCGAAACCGGGACGACTCATGCAGTCACCCCCGGCCACCGCCCACCCGCAGCCAGGTTCAGCCCGTTCACTGTCAGCCGCCCCATTCCGCCGTCACGGCCTGCCCGTCTCCTGCGTCGTGTCCGGTTGCGTCTGCGACAGGGCACTCGCCTGCCGGGCCGCCTCCGCGTCCCGCAGCGCCTGGCGACGTTGCACGTACGCCTCCGTGCCCTTGCTGGGTTTGCGGCGGCGCGGCGGTGCGGTGACTCCGGGGGCGAGCTTACGCGCGGAGACGAGGAAGGCGGTGTGGGCGATCATCCGGTGGTCCGGTCGCACCGCCAGCCCTTCGGCATGCCAGTCCCGCACCAGGGACTCCCAGGCCCTCGGCTCGGTCCAGCCGCCCCGCTCCCGCAGCGCCTCGACCAGCTCGGACAGCTGCGGGGTGGTGGCGACGTAGCCGATGAAGACACCCCCGGGCAGCAGGGCCCGCTCGACCATGTCGAGGTTCTCCCAGGGGGCCAGCATGTCCAGGATGATCCGGTCGAAACCCGTCTCGGTGCACTCGCCGACGTCACCGACGTGCAGACGCCAGGCCGGGTGGGGCCCGTTGAAGAAGGACTCCACGTTGCGCCGGGCGATCTGGGCGAAGTCCTCGCGCAGCTCATAGGAGTGCAGTTCGCCCCCGGCCCCGACGGCCCGCAGCAGGGAACAGCTCAACGCCCCGGAACCGGCTCCGGCCTCCAGCACCTTGGCGCCGGGGAAGATGTCCCCCATGGCGACGATCTGGGCGGAGTCCTTGGGGTAGATCACCTGGGCGCCACGCGGCATGGACAGCACATAGTCCGACAGCAGGGGACGCAGCGCCAGGAAGGCCGTACCGCCGCCGGAGGTGGTGACCACGCTGCCGTCGGGCAGCCCGATGAGGGCGTCGTGCGCCAGGATGCCCCGGTGGGTGTGGAACTGTTTGCCCGGCTCCAGGGTGACCGTGTGCATCCGGCCCTTGGGATCGGTCAGCTGTACCCGGTCGCCGGGCCGGAACGGCCCCCGGTGCACCGGGGTCAGCTCCGGTGTCTGGGCGGGCACGGCGTCCCCCGGGGTGGCCGGGTTCGAGTGGGTCACGGTCACGTGTTCATCTTCCGGTGAGGTTCGAGCAGTTGCGCCAGATCCGCGATGTGCAGAATGCCGACGACATCTTCGCCTGCGGTCACGAGGTACTGCGCGCCCGGGTGGGCCTGCACGGTCTCCAGCACCCGCTCCCCGTCGGTGTCCACCGGCATTCTCGGCAGGTCGGCCACCCCGCGGGCGACGGCGTCCACGGCCAGCCAGGGTCGGCGGTGCGGCGGTACGGCGGCCGCCGCGGCCGGGTCGACCACCCCCACCGGTCGGCCTGAGCCGTCGGTCACCAGCACGGCCACCGGCCGTCGCGGGGTGAGCTCTTCGGCCCGGCGCTGGGCCTCGGCCAACGGGGTGCCGGTGGGCACGGCGAGCACCGGCCGGGCCAGGTGGGCCAGGTCGACCAGGGGCAGCCGCCGGCCGATGCGGGCCAACCGGATCGACTGCCCGGCACCGTGCCAGATGGTCAGCGCGACCAGCCCGGTCAACGGCAGCGCCAGCAGACTGAGGATGTCGGCGGCGTAGAGCAGCCCGACCAGCGCCACCGTGCCCAGGGCCAGGACCCGACCCACCCAACCGGCCACCTCGGTGGCCCGGTGCCGGTCCCGGGTGATCGCCCACACCACCGCCCGCAGGGCCCGCCCGCCGTCCAGGGGCAGGCCGGGCAGGCTGTTGAACAGGGCGACGATGACGTTGCTCACCGCCAGTTGGAAGGCGAGCTGATGGGCCACCGTGCGGTCGGGCAGGGCCAGGGTGGCGGCGACGGCGGCCCCGCCGAGCACCGCGGAGACCGCCGGCCCGGCCAGGGAGACCAGCAGGTCCACCCGGGGTGAGGGGGCGTCGCGGTCCATCTCGGTGTACCCGCCGAGCAGTTCCAGGGTGATCCCCCGCACCCCGATGCCGAAGTGCCGTGCGGTCAGCGCGTGGCCGAGTTCGTGGGCCAGCACCGAGCCGAGCAACGCACCGACGAACCCGGCGCCGACCAGGTAGCCGGCGGCGGGCGAGAGCTGCAACCGTTGGCCGGCCAACTCGCCGTAGAGCACGATGATCAGCACTGCCAGCAGCAGGATCGAGGCGTTCAGGTACAGCGGCACCCCGAAGATCCGACCGACCTGTAGGCCGGAACGCCGGCCTGGCCGCGGCTGCCTGCTCTGTTCCACCGAGCCGATGCTACGCGGCCGGAGATCACCTGTTCGGTGCGGCGGCGGCTGCACTGTCGTACCGGTGCCTTAATGTTCCACGGCATGACAGCGGATCCGGTGATCACACAGCAGGTTGCGACCGCGGCCCCGTTGCCGCCGACCGTGCGGGCCTCGCTGTCACCCTCACGGGCGGCCGACTTCAAGACCTGCCCCCTGCTCTACCGGTTCCGCAGCATCGACCGGCTGCCCGAGCGGCCCACGGTCGAGCAGGCCCGCGGCACCCTCGTGCACGCGGTGCTGGAGCGGCTGTTCGACCTACCGGCGGCCGGCCGCACCCCGGAGGCCGCCGGTGATCTCGTCGCCCCGCAGTGGGACCGGCTGGTCACCGAGCAGCCGGAGCTGGCCGGGCTGTTCACCGACGAGGGGCAGGTCGACCCGGCCGAGTTCCTGCGTTCGGCGGCGGGCCTGCTCAAGGGCTACTTCGCGGTGGAGGATCCGCGCCGGTTGGAGCCGGCCGAGCGGGAGAGTCTGATCTCCGCGGTGATTGACGACGAGTTGCTCATCCGCGGCTACCTGGACCGGCTGGATGTGGCCCCCGACGGCGCCTTGCGGGTGGTGGACTACAAGACCGGCGGGGCGCCCCGCGAGGCCTTCGAGTCTCGGGCCTTGTTCCAGCTCAAGTTCTACGCGCTGGTGCTGTGGCGTACCCGGGGGGTGGTGCCCCGGGTGCTGCGGCTGCTCTACCTGCGCGACGCCGAGGTGTGCGACTACACCCCGGAGGAGGAGGAACTGGTGCGTTTCGAACGCACCGTGGTGGCGCTGTGGCGGGCCATCGAGCAGGCCACCGCCGCGCAGGATTTCCGGCCCCGTCCCAGCCGGCTCTGCGACTGGTGCAGCCATCAGTCCCTCTGTCCCAGCTACGGCGGCACCCCGCCGCCGTTTCCGGAGCAGGCCGCGATACCCGACCCGCTACGTGATGCCCGGTCCCGTCCGGCGCAGCCCGGCGCGGACGAGTGACCCTCGTCCCCAGGGAGGAGCCCGGGGTCACCACCCGGGATGATCTTTCCTGGGGACGGAACGGCTAGCGTCGGGCTGTGTACACAGGGCTGAGGCAGCGGCTGCGCCGGCGTCCGCTGGTCGCCGACGGCCTGCTGGCGGTCGGGCTGGTCCTGGCCGAGGCCTTGCTCACCCTGCTGACCCCACGGGAGTTCTGGCCCCGGTCCCTGCCGGTGGCCCTGGGCTGGAGCCTGCTGTGCGCCGCTCCGGTGATCCTGCGCCGGTTGGCGCCCTGGGCCGCCGTGACCGCCGCGGTGGCGACCCTGGTCCTGCCGATGCTGTTCGAGGCGAACGTCGCGACGCAGAGTTTCACCTTCGCCGTGCTCACGTACACCCTCGCCGCCCACCACGCGATGCGCCCGGCGTTGCTGGCCGCCGTGCTGCTGTGGGTGCCGGTGTCCCTGGTCAACGCGCTGGTGCTGCCGGCGGAGTCGCTGCCCCAGCTCAGCTCGGCGTACCTGATCGCGAACAACCTGCTGGTGGGGATCGTGTCCTTCTCGGTGGGTCGGGCCGTGCACGCCCGACGTACCTCGATCGAGGCCCTGCGGGAGCGGGCCCGGGTGGCCGAGGCGAACCAGCGGGCCCTGGCCGAGCAGGCGGTCGCCGACGAGCAGCGCCGCATCGCCCGGGAACTGCACGACGTGGTGGCCCACCACGTCAGCGTGATGGGGGTGCTGGCCACCGGGGTCCGGCGGGTGCTGCGCCGTGACCCGGACGCCGCCGACGAGGCCGTCGCCACCATCGAGGAGACCAGCCGGGCCACCCTGCGGGAGTTGCGACGGCTGCTCGATGTGCTGCGTACCGAGGCGGAGCCGGCCGCCGACCTGGCCCCACAGCCGGGGTTGGCCGGCATCGAGACCCTGGTCGAACAGGTACGCGAAGCCGGGCTGCCGGTGACCCTGACGGTGGCCGGCACCCCGGGGCCGGTGGAGCAGGGGGTGGCGCTGACCGTGTACCGGATCGTGCAGGAGGCGTTGACCAACGCCCTGAAACATGCCGGTCAGGCCACCGCCCAGGTGCGGGTCGGTTTTCCCGGCGACGCCGTGGAGGTGGAGGTCACCGACACCGGCCGGGGACCGGCACCCGGGCACCGCAGGGTCGGGCACGGCCTGGTCGGGATGCGCGAGCGGGTCGCCCTCTACGGTGGTGTCCTGCGCACCGGGGCCCGCACCGGCGGCGGCTACCGGGTGTACGCGCGCATCCCGGTCGAACCCCTGGCCGACGCCCGGCGAGCGGCACCCTGACCCCGGAGGATGAGATGGCCGAGCCGACGACGTCGACCCGACCGGTGCGCATTCTGCTCGCCGATGACCAGCCGTTGCTGCGTACCGGATTCCGGATGGTGCTCGGCGCGGAGCCGGACCTGGACATCGTGGCCGAGGCCGGCGACGGCGCGGAGGCGGTGGAGTTGTCCCGTCGGCTGCTGCCCGACGTGGTGTTGATGGATGTGCGGATGCCCCGGATGGACGGAGTCAGCGCCACCCGGGCGATCGTCGAGGCCCAACTGCCGGTCCGGGTGCTGATCCTGACCACCTTCGAACTCGACGAGTACGTGGTGGGTGGGCTGCGGGCCGGGGCCAGTGGCTTCCTGGCCAAGGACGTGCCGGCCGAGGACCTGGTGGCGGCGATCCGCACGGTGGCCGCCGGTGAGGCCGTGGTGGCCCCCCGCATCCTGCGCCGGCTGCTGGACCGCTTCGCCGACGTGCTGCCCGATCCGGCGGCCGCCCCACCGCCGGCGTTGAGCAGGCTCACCGACCGGGAACGGGAGGTGCTGGTGCAGGTGGCCCGAGGGCTGTCCAACGCGGAGATCGCCCGGACCCTGTCGGTGAGCGAGACCACCATCAAGACCCATGTCGGACATGTGTTGACCAAGCTCGGGCTGCGCGACCGGGTGCAGGCGGTGGTGTTCGCGTACGAGTCGGGTCTGGTCCGGCCGGGGGCGTAACGTGACCGTTGCGGCGATCACATAGGGTGACGTTCTGCACCTAAGACGGTTGCCGTTCACGGGGGTAAGGTCGCGGATCGTCGTCGGGACGACGAGCCTCATCGACGCTCATCGTGCTGGTCGGGGTTAACCCTGACCCCGAGTGGGGGGCTACCCGCAGTCTGAGATCCGCCGCATCTCCGCCCGGAGTTGTAGGGAACCACGGCGCTTGGCGCAGATGATTGAAGGCGTGCCGAGATCCACCGGGGGCGGCACGAGATGAACAGCGACGGAGAGGTTCTTGACGTGACCGCTACGACAGGCCGATCGGCAGAGGCCGCAGCCCGAGCGAGCGACGTGTGGAAGGTTTACGGCAGCGGCGAGGCTCAGGTCATCGCGCTACGGGGGGTCACTGCCGAGTTCGAGCGTGGCCGGTTCACCGCGATCATGGGCCCCTCGGGCTCCGGCAAGTCGACACTGATGCACTGCCTGGCCGGGCTGGACACGGTCACCCGGGGCACGGTGCACGTCGGCGACACCACGGTCACCGGCCTGGGGGACGCCGGCCTGACGAAGTTGCGCCGGGACAAGATCGGCTTCATCTTCCAGCAGTTCAACCTGCTGCCGACGTTGACCGCCAAGGAGAACATCCTGCTGCCGCTGTCCATCGCCGGTCGCAAACCCGACCCGGCGTGGTACGACACCGTGATCGACACGGTCGGGCTGCGGGACCGCCTCGATCACCGGCCGGCCCAGCTCTCCGGTGGCCAGCAGCAGCGGGTGGCGTGCGCGCGGGCGCTGGTGGCCCGCCCCGAGGTGATCTTCGCCGACGAGCCGACCGGCAACCTGGACTCCCGCGCCGGCGCGGAGGTGCTCAACTTCCTGCGCAACTCCGTACGCCAGCACGGTCAGACCATCGTCATGGTGACCCACGATCCGACCGCCGCCGCGTACGCCGACCGGGTGGTCTTCCTCGCCGACGGGCAGATCGTCTCCGAGCTGATCGAGCCGACCGCCGACACCGTGCTGGACACGATGAAGAAGCTGGACACCCTTACCGAGGTGGCCGGCTGATGTTCCGGGCGACATTGAAGAGCCTGCTGGCCCGCAAGGTCCGGCTGATGTTGTCCGGCCTGGCCGTGGTGCTGGGCGTGATGTTCGTCTCCGGTGCCTTCGTCCTCACCGACACCCTCGGCCGTACCTTCGACCAGATCTTCGCCGACGCCTACGAAGAGGTCGACGTCAGTGTGGCCGCCAAGCCCAAGGTGCAGGGCAACGGCATGGAGGGCATGCAGTTGGCCAGCCCGGTGCCGGCCGCCGCCCTGCCGACGGTCCAGGCGGTCGAGGGGGTGGCCGAGGCCACCGGTGTGGTGGTCGCCGACGGGGCCCGACTGATCGGCAGCAACGGCAAGGTGGTCGCCTCCTTCGGGCCGCCGCAGATGGGCGGCAACTGGGTCGGCCAGGGCGACCTGGTGCAGTTGCGGGATGGCCGGGAACCGCAGGCCGACGACGAGATCGTGATCAACAAGGGTCTGGCGACCACGGCCAAGGTGGCCGTCGGCGACCGGGTGGGGGTGCTCACCCTGGCCCCGCGCAAGGACTTCACCATCGTCGGCATCTTCGGCTACAGCGGCGACCGGGACTCCATGGGTGGCGCCAACGAGATCCTGTTCACCACCCCGGTGGCGCAGCAGCTGATGCTCGGTGAGCCGGACGTCTACAGCAACATCGTGGTGACCGCCGCAGCGGGGGTCTCCGACACCCAGTTGCGCGACTCGGTGGCCGCCGCGGTCGGCGACGGCTACGAGGTGAAGACCGGTGAGCAGCTCTCCGCCGAAGCCTCCGCCGGGCTGAAGGAGGGGCTCTCCTTCTTCAACCGGATCCTGCTCGGCTTCGCCGCGGTGGCCCTGCTGGTCGGCACCTTCCTCATCCTCAACACCTTCTCGATCATCGTGGCGCAGCGCACCCGCGAGCTGGCTCTGCTGCGGGCCGTCGGTGCCAGCGGCAAGCAGATCATCGGCTCGGTGGTGCTGGAGGCCATCGCCATCGGCCTGATCGCCGCGGTGTTCGGCCTGGCCGCCGGCATCGGCATCGGGGCCCTGCTGGCGGCCCTGTTCAGCAACCTCGCCGGCGGGATGGACCTGGCCGGGATCGGGGTTCCGGCCTCCGCGGTGATCGGCGCCTTCGGGGTCGGCCTGGTCATCACCGTGCTGGCGGCGCTGCTGCCGGCGCTGCGGGCCGCGCGGATCCCCCCGATCGCGGCGATGCAGGACGTCGCCACCCCGGACCGCCCCCTTACGAAGATCACCATCGCCGGGGCGGTGGTCACCGCGATCGGCGCCACCCTGCTCTTCCTCGGCCTGGGCGGATACGCCGGAGGCAACACCCTGGCCACCATCCTGGGTGGGGTGCTGTTCGCCTTCATCGGGGTGGCCCTGCTGACCCCGCTGATCAGCAAGCCCGTGGTGGCCGCCCTGGGGGCGATCTTCTCCGGCTGGGTGCCCGGCAAGCTGGGCCGGCTCAACTCCGGCCGCAACCCCCGCCGTACCGCCATCACGGCCGCCGCCCTGATGGTCGGCATCGCCCTGGTCACCGGCATCACCGTCATCCTGGATTCGGCCAAGAGCAGCATCAGCGGCCTGGCCCAGGACACCGTCAAGGCGGAACTGGTGATCGCCGGGGCGCAGTCCGGCCCCCGCCCCCCGACCTTCGACCCCGCCGTGCTGGAGGAGGCGAAGACAATCCCCGGGGTACGGCTGGTCGACGGCCTCTACGGCGACATGTCCCTGGTCGACGGCGAGCGCACCTACACCGGAGCGGTGACCGAACCGGCCGCCCTGCGTCAGGTCTACAGCCTGACCGCCTCCGCCGGGAACATCGACCGGCTGGGCCCCGGTGAGCTGCTGGTCAGCACGGACACCGCGAAGGACCGGGGCCTGTCGGTCGGCTCGACCGTGCCGATCCAGTTCGCCCGGGGTGAGGTGCAGACCTTCACCGTCACCGGCGTCTTCGACGACTCACCGCTGTTCACCGGGGTGCAGATGGTGGTGCCGACCCAGTCGGCCGCCGACTTCACCATCCCGCAGCCCATCCAGGGCTTCGTCCAACTGGAGTCCGGCACCTCGGTCGACCAGGTGCAGCCGCGCGTCGAGGCGCTGCTGGCCAACAGCCCCGAGGTCTCCGTGGTCAGCCTCGACGCCTACATCGAGCAGCAGGCCGGTCAGCTCGACAGCCTGCTCACGATGATCCGCATCCTGCTGGCGCTGGCCATCGTGATCGCCGTACTCGGCATCATCAACACCCTGGCCCTGTCGGTGCTGGAGCGGACCCGGGAGCTGGGCCTGCTGCGCGCCATCGGTCTGAAGCGGTCGCAGACCATGGGCATGATCACCGTGGAGGCGGTGGTGATCTCGGTGTTCGGCGCGCTGCTCGGCGTGGTCGTCGGCACCGGACTGGGTGCCGCCGTGGTCGAGGCCCTGCGCGACGAGGGCATCACCGACCTGGTGCTGCCCTGGGGCCAGATGGGGGTCTTCCTCGGCCTGGCCGCCCTGATCGGGGTGATCGCCGCGGTGCTGCCGGCGATCCGCGCCGCCCGCATCAACGTCCTGGGCGCCATCGCCCACGACTGAGGTGTAAGGAAGGGCCCCCTGTTAACGCCTGGTGCGGTACAGGGGGCCCTTATTAACATCCAGCGGCCGCCGGCGCAGGCAGCCGCGGGCTGGGACGGCGGCGGGTGCGGACGTCAGGCGGCGGAGCGGGCGAGCAGGGCGGCCAGCAGCTCCAGGTCCGCCGCCAGCAGGCTCTCCACCTGATGTACGCCGTCACGCGGCGCCAGCGGCACCTCCGCCGGCACGGCCAGCACCGCCGCTCCGGCGGCCACCGCACTGGCCACCCCGGTGACCGAATCCTCGATCGCCACACACCTGTCGATCGGTACGCCGAGCAGCCGCGCCGCCGTCAGATAGGGCTCCGGGTGCGGCTTGGTCGCCTCTACCTCGTCACCGCAGACCACCACGTCGAAGCTGGACCGGCCCAGGGTGTCCAGGGCGATCTCGACCAGCGCCCGGCCGCTGGAGGTGACCAGGGCCGTCGGGACCTGGGCCGCCCGTACCGCCTCCAGCAGGGCCAGGGCACCCGGGCGCCACTGCAGGCCGGTACGGAACAGTTCTAGGATCCGCCGGTCGATCCACGCCGCGCTGGCCACCGGATCCCGGTGCGGCTGGCCCAGGTCCTCGTGCAGGATCCGCATCGAGTCCGCCATCCCGGTGCCGACGATCGCCCGCCGCGCCTCGGCCGAGAGGCTGCCCCCGTACGTCTCGGCCAGCTCGGCCAACGCCACATCCCACAGTCGCTCGCTGTCGACCAGGGTGCCGTCCATGTCGAACAGCACGGCGGCGGGGTGACTGGTCACCGGATCCTCCTCGCATCGGGTACCCGGTGAATCCTGTCAGCCCCGCGCCACCGTACGCCCGACCCGGTGACCTTTCTCAACCGAGCCCGCAGGCCGACAGCGACCGCTCGTAGCCCCGGAAGAACGCCTCCGCGCGCTGCTCCGGGGTGCCGTGCGAGCCCTCCGCGAACCACGGCTGACCGGGATCGTCACCGACGGCGAGCAGGCCCTCGCGGAACTCGTCCAGGTCACCCTCGTCGAGGGTCAGCCACCCGGCCTCGACAGCACCACCCAGGTAGGCCCCGGCCATGCAGTCGGCCTGCAACTCCTGCTGGATGGTGAAGTTGTACTGGACCCCCAGGCGGGTCTGGATCCCGTGGGCGTACTCGTGGCCGATCAGGTAGTACACGAAGGCGTCACCCACCTGCCGGAACGCCCCGAAGGACCAGTTGATGTCGTACGCGATGAAGTCGCTGACCGTGCAGTAGACCGCGTTGTTGCGGGGCACCTCCTGCCCACCGCAGGACACCTCACCGTCCCGCTGGTACGCGATCACCCGCCGGATCGGCCGCAACGAACTCCCGGACGCCTCGAACTGCGCCGCCCAGAAGCGTTCGGCGGTGCGGCGGGCCGTCTCCACGTCCTCCTGGAACTCCTCGACCGTGTCGGTGCCGTCGGCCCGGGTGGTCACCTCCCCGCTCGGCGACGCCGGTTCCCGCTGCCCGGTCGGCGCACCCGGCTGGCCGACCGGATCGACCATGCACGCCGCAGCGGCCACCAGCGCCACCGCCAGACCGATGAACCTCCCCCGACGCCCCTGCCGCTCGCCTGCCGCCACCGCATCCTCCCGCCTCGGCGATGCCGGATGTCATACCCCCACGGTACGACCGACATGCCCCTCGCCGTTTCGTACGCCGTGCCGCCCTCCCCGGTTCACCGGCGCGGCTTCACGGGCGGTGCGACCCTGCACCGGCGGGGCGTCACGGGCTGGCGGCGAGGAAGATGAAGGCGGCGAACAGCACCAGGTGCACCCCGCCCTGCAACAGGGTGGCCCGCCCCGGCACCACGGTCAGCACCCCGGTGACCACGGTCAACGCCAGCAGGGTGACCTGGGTACCGCCGAGGCCGAGCAGCAGCGGCCCCTCCAGCCAGATCGAGGCGATCGCGATGGCCGGGATGGTCAGGCCGATGCTGGCCATCGCCGAACCGAGCGACAGGTTGAGGCTGATCTGCACCCGGTCCCGGCGGGCGGCACGGGCCGCGGCCAGGGTCTCCGGCAGCAGCACCAGCAACGCGATGATCACCCCGACGAAGGCCGGCGGCAGATTCACCGCGGCCACCCCCGCCTCGATCGCCGGGGACACCGACTTGGCGTCACCGACCACCGCCACCAGGGCCACCAGCAGCAGCCCGAGACTGATCAGCGCCTGCCGGGTCGACGGCGGGTCGGCGTGCACCTCCTCCGGCAGGGTCTCCCCTCCGCTGCCCACCGGCAGGAAGTAGTCCCGGTGCCGACCGGTCTGCACCATCACGAACAGGGCGTACAGGGCCAGCGACACCACCGCCGCGAAGGTCAACTGGACCGGGCTGAACTGCGGACCGGACCGCCCGGTGGTGAAGGTCGGCACCACCAGACTGAGGGTGGCCAGGGTGGCCACCGTGGCCAGGGCGCCACCCGTACCCTCCGGGTTGAACACCGCCAGCCGGCGGCGCAGCGCCCCGATCAGCAACGACAACCCGAGAATGCCGTTGCAGGTGATCATCACGGCGGCGAAGACCGTGTCCCGGGCCAGGGACTGGGTCTTCTCCCCACCACTGATCATCAGCGTGACGATCAGGGCCACCTCGATCACGGTGACCGCCACCGCGAGCACCAGCGATCCGTACGGCTCACCGACCTTGTGGGCGACCACCTCGGCGTGGTGCACGGCCGCGAGGACCGCGCCGGCCAGGAACAGGCCCACGATCACGACCATGACGCCGTCGAGCTTCTGCCCCCAGGTCAGTACCAGGACCACCAGGGCAGCGATCGGTACGAACACGGTCCAGCTGGTCAGGGTGCGGCGCAGGGCGAGCATGATCTACATCCTGCCAGCCATCATGATCATCAACGGCGAAGCCTCCCCACAGTCCCCCGTCCGCGCGGCCCACCACGACCCCCGGCGACCGGCCCATCCAGCTCACCACGACGCCCGGCGGGCGGCCCAGCCGCCGCCCACCGTTTCGCCGAAACGGCGCCTACCGCCCGTCCCCGATACCACCGTTACGCCGAAACGGAGTCGATCATCCGGCGGATCGTGGGTCAGCGGCCAACTTCGGTCCGCCGCCCGCCAGGTCGGTCGGCGTCGGCCGTACGGCCGTCGGGCAAGGGCCGCCGCCAGCCGGTCTCGGCGAGTACAGCCCGGCGATGATCAGCCGGCGCGGATCAGATCCAGCGCGTGCACCGCCAGCCGGACCGCTGTCGGCCGCATCGCCGCCGCCTGCTCGTCGCTCACCGAACTCACCACTGTCAGCCGAACCTCCATGATCACGTTGGCGTCCAGGATCTCGATCCTGACATCGTCCCGGAGCTGCTGATAGCGGACCGCATCGGCGACGATCTCCGAACCGCCCTCGAACGGCTCCGCCGAAGTCACCGTGGCGGAACGCTCGAACCCGGCACCAGCCTCGCCCACCCCACCAAAGCTCTGCACCTTCAAGAACACGAACCCGCCGCGGAACTCATCCCCCTCGAAGAAACTCTTGGCGCACCGGAAGTTGGGGCCACGATCGTCATCCACCGGCGGAATCGGCGTCGGCCCGCCGTCGAAGGCAGGCGTGGCGAGCGCGTAGTCGACACGGTCGCAGAGGTCGTCCGGCACGGCGCGAATCGCGTCAGACGACGCCGTCGCATCCGGCACCCCGTCACTGGCACAGCCCGTCAGCAACAGAACCGGTAGCACCGCACCGGCCACCACGGTCAGCGCCACACGAGCAGGAAAGATCGTCACGGCGGGTGAGTGTGCCAGACCCGCCGACCGCCGTGAAGATCCGATCGACGCGCGCGGACGTCCCGAACCACAGCAGCGACCACGCCTGACCACACCGCCTGGTGCGGTCAGGCACTCAGCTCGACAGTGCGCCGGTGACGCCCTTGCCCCCTACTTGGCGTTGAAGTAGCTCGCCTCCGGGTGGTGGACGACGATGGCGTCGGTGGCCTGCTCCGGCATGAGCTGGAACTCCTCGGACAGTTGCACCCCGATGCGCTCCGCGCCGAGCAACTCCACGATCTTCGCCCGGTCCTCCAGGTCGGGGCAGGCCGGGTAGCCGAACGCGTACCGGCAGCCCCGGTAGTCGGTGCGCAGCAGGCCGGCCAGGTCGGCCGGGTCCTCGTCGGCGACCGTACGGCCGTCGGGCAGGGTCAGCTCGGCCCGGATCCGCTTGTGCCAGTACTCGGCGAGGGCCTCGGTGAGCTGCACGGACAGGCCGTGCACCTCCAGGTAGTCGCGGTACTCGTTGCGGGCGAACAGCTTGGCCGCGTACTCGCTGACCGGCTGGCCCACGGTGACCAGTTGCAGCGCCACCACGTCCAGCTCCTCGCCGCGGGGGCGGAAGAAGTCGGCCAGGCAGAGCCGCCGCTCCTGCCGCTGCCGTGGGAAGGTGAACCGGGCCCGCTCGGCGTTCCCGTTCTCGTCCAGCACCACCAGGTCGTTGCCCTCGGAGTACGCCGGGAAGTAGCCGTACACCACGGCCGCCTCCAGCACCTGGTCGGCGATCAGGCGGTCCAACCAGTAGCGCAGCCTCGGTCGGCCCTCGGTCTCCACCAGCTCCTCGTACGAGGGGCCCTTGCCACCGCGCGCACCGCGCAGCCCCCACTGGCCCATGAAGGTGGCCCGCTCGTCCAGCAGCGCCGCGTAGTCGGCCAGCGGCACCCCCTTGACCACCCGGGTGCCGTAGAAGGGGGCGGTCGGCACCGGCACGTCGAGCGCCACGTCGGAGCGGACCGAGGTGTCCGTCAGCTCCGGCAGGGACTCGGCGACCATGGCGCGCTGCCGTTCCCGGCGGGCCCGGCGGGCGGCCAGGGCCGCCTCCCGCTCGGGGTCGATGACCGGAGCGCCACCACGCTTGGCGGTCATCACCCGGTCCATCAGGGACAGTCCCTCGAAGGCGTCCCGGGCGTAGTGCACCTGGCCGGGGAACGCCGACCGCAGGTCGTCCTCGACGTACGCCCGGGTCAGGGCCGCGCCACCGAGCAGGACCGGCCAGCGCTCCGCGACCCCGCGCGTGGCCATCTCGGCCAGGTTCTCCTTCATGATGACCGTGCTCTTGACCAGCAGGCCGGACATGCCAATAGCGTCCGCACGATGCTGCTCGGCGGCGTCGAGGATGGCGGAGATCGGCTGCTTGATGCCGATGTTCACCACCTCGTAGCCGTTGTTGGACAGGATGATGTCGACCAGGTTCTTGCCGATGTCGTGCACGTCGCCCTTGACGGTGGCCAGCACGATGCGGCCCTTGCCGCCGTCGTCGGCCTTCTCCATGTGGGGTTCCAGGTGCGCCACCGCGGTCTTCATCACCTCGGCGGACTGGAGCACGAAGGGCAACTGCATCTGCCCGGAGCCGAACAACTCACCGACGACCTTCATCCCGTCGAGCAGGATGTCGTTGATGATGGCCAGCGGCGCGGTGCCGGCGGCCATCGCGGCGTCCAGGTCGGCCTCCAGGCCGTTGCGTTCACCGTCGATGATCCGCCGCTTGAGCCGCTCGTTGAGCGGCAGGGCGGCCAACTCCTCGGCCCGGGTGGCCCGCGCGGAGGCCGCGTCGACCCCCTCGAAGATCTCGATGAACCGCTGCACCGGGTCGTAGCCCTCCCGGCGCCGGTCGTAGATCAGGTCGAGGGCGATCTCCCGCTGCTGCTCCGGGATCTTCGCCATCGGCAGGATCTTGCTGGCGTGCACGATCGCCGAGGTGAGCCCGGCCTGCACGCACTCGTGCAGGAAGACCGAGTTGAGCACCTGCCGGGCGGCCGGGTTGAGGCCGAAGGAGACGTTCGAGATGCCCAGGGTGAAGTTGACCCCGGGCCAGCGGCGAGCGATCTCCCGGATCGCCTCGATGGTCTCGATGCCGTCGCGGCGGGTCTCCTCCTGCCCGGTGGCGATCGGGAAGGTGAGCGCGTCGATGAGGATGTCCGCGCGGCGCAGCCCCCACCGCTCGGTCAGGTCATTGATCAGACGCTCGGCTACCCGGACCTTCCACTCCGTCGTACGCGCCTGGCCCTCCTCGTCGATGAGCAGCGCGACCACGGCGGCGCCGTGCTCGGCGACCACCGGCATCACCCGGGCGTACCGGGAGTCGGGGCCGTCACCGTCCTCGAAGTTGACCGAGTTGACCACGCACCGGCCACCGAGCATCTCCAGCCCGGCCTCGATCACCGCCGGCTCGGTCGAGTCGAGCATGATCGGCAGGGTCGAGGCGGTGGCGAACCGGCCGGCCAGCTCCCGCATGTCGACCGTGCCGTCCCGGCCGACGTAGTCGACACAGAGGTCCAGCAGGTGGGAGCCGTCGCGGGCCTGGCTCCGGGCGATCTCCACGCAGGCCTGCCAGTCGGCGGCGAGCATCGCCTCCCGGAACGCCTTCGAACCGTTGGCGTTGGTCCGCTCCCCCACCATCAGCACGCTGGCGTCCTGGGCGAACGGCACGTGGTGGTAGATCGAGGAGACCCCGGAATCGGTGCGCGGCTCGCGCCGGCCCGGCCGAGTACCGCCCAGCCGCTCGGTGAGCACCCGGATGTGCTCCGGGGTGGTGCCGCAACAGCCACCGATCAGGGAGACCCCGTACTCGGTAACGAAGCGTTCCATGGCGTCGGCCAGCTCCACCGGGGTCAGCGGGTAGACCGCGCCGTCGGCGGTGAGCTGCGGCAGCCCGGCGTTGGGCATCACCGACAGCGGCACCTGGGCGTGCTGGGAGAGATAGCGCAGGTGCTCGCTCATCTCCGCCGGGCCGGTGGCGCAGTTCAACCCGATCAGGTCGATCCCGAGGGGTTCGATCGCGGTCAGTGCCGCGCCGATCTCGCTGCCGAGCAGCATGGTGCCGGTGGTCTCCACCGTGACGTGACAGATCAGCGGTACCTTGCGGCCCACCTCGACCATGGCCCGCTGGGAGCCGACCACCGCCGCCTTGACCTGGAGCAGGTCCTGGCAGGTCTCCACGATCAGGGCGTCCGCGCCGCCCTCGATCAGACCGGCGGCGTTCTCCTGGTAGGCGTCCCGCAGGGTGGCGTAGGCGGCGTGCCCCAGGGTGGGCAGCTTGGTGCCGGGGCCGATCGAGCCGAGCACGAACCGGGGGCGCTGGGCGGTCGAGTAGGCCTCGGCGGCCTCCCGGGCGATGCGGGCACCGGCCGCCGACAGCTCTCGGATGCGGTGCTGGATGTCGTACTCGGCCAGGTTGGCCAGGTTGGCGCCGAAGGTGTTCGTCTCCACGCAGTCCGCACCGGCGGCGAGGTAGGCCTCGTGCACCTCGCGCACCACATCCGGTCGGGTGACGTTGAGGATCTCGTTGCAGCCTTCGAGGCCGTCGAAATCGTCCAGGGTCAGGTCGGCGGCCTGGAGCATCGTCCCCATCGCCCCGTCGGCGATGAGGATCCGGTCTGCCAGCGCGTCGAGTAACGAAGTCCGCACGCTGTCAGGTTAGTCCGCTCCGGTATGAACTGAACCCCTGCGCCGCGCAATCCCACATCGTGCCATCGATGGCTCCTGTCCTATTCTAGGGTTATATGCTGATAAGACTGGTCATCGGTGCAGGTCGCGCAGTGCCTGTCGGTTCCACGTCACCGGCATTCGTGATCCCCCTGACTCCGGCCGCCGCACGGGTGTCGGTCGCGATCCGGCGCGGCCGACGGGCCCCATCCGGACACGGCACGTAGGCTGACTGATGTGAGGGACTACAGCGACATCACCATGCACGACTGGCGAACGATCGGGGCCGATTCCCGTGGCGCCGGTGACGCGCGGGGTGAGGTGACGGCGTGACCGACTTCGACGGGCTGCCGGTGCTGCGGTCTCCGGTGGCCATCGCCGCCTTCGAAGGCTGGAACGACGCCGCCGACGCCTCGACCGCCGCAGTCGAGCACCTGGAACAGGTGTGGCAGGCCAAGCCGATCACCGAACTCGACCCGGAGGACTTCTACGACTTCCAGGTCAGCCGGCCCACCATCACGATGTCCGACGGGGCCACCCGGCGGGTGGAATGGCCGACGACCCGCTTCGCGGTGGCCAGCCCGTCCGGCACTGAACGGGACGTGGTGCTCATCCGCGGCATCGAGCCGAGCATGCGCTGGCGCACCTTCTGCGAACAGGTGCTGGAGATCTGCCACAGCCTTGAGGTCGAGCGGGTGGTGCTGCTCGGCGCGCTGCTGGCCGACGTCCCGTACACCCGACCGCTGCCGATCAGCGGCAGCGCCTCCGACGCCGACGCCGCGAAGCGCTACCAACTGACTCCCACCCGGTACGACGGGCCGACCGGCATCGTCGGGGTGCTGCACGACGCCTGCACCCGCGCCGAGGTCGACGCGGTGTCCTTCTGGGTGCACGTGCCGCACTACGCCAACAATCCGCCCTGCCCCAAGGCGACTCTGGCCCTGCTGCACCGGGTAGAGGAGGTGGTCGACCTGCCGGTGCCGATGGCCGACCTGGCCGAGGAGGCCGCCGAGTGGGAGCAGCGGGTACGCAGCGCCGCCGAGCAGGACGCCGAACTCGGCGAGTACGTCCGTGAGCTGGAGGAACGGGTCGGCGACGCCGGCATCACCCCGTTGACCGGGGACGAGATCGCCCAGGAGTTCGAGAAGTACCTGCGCCGCCGAGGCGGCTCCGCCGGCCCCACCGCCGGCTCCTGGTAACCACACCGTTTTCGTAGGCCTCGGGCGACATCGCCCGGGGCCTACTTTTGTATTCACCGACAGGGGTGGCGAGGGTCACCCCGCGTAGGGCATCCTAGGAACCTAGCTGATAGGGGGTCCGGATGCAGATCAACCCGGGGGCGGCGGAGTTTCCGCACCGACAGATCGCCGCGCAGCTCAAGACACAGATCCGGCGCGGAGACTGGGGGCCGGGTGAGCGGCTGCCGTCCATCCCGGCCATCGCGGAGATGTTCGGGGTGGCCAAGCAGACCGTGCAACGCGCCGTCGACCAGCTGCGGGTCGAGGGAATCCTGATCACCAAACCCGGCTCCGGTACGTACGTCCGGGGCACCCGGCGGCGACTCAACCGGCTGTCCCGGGGGCGCTACGGCGGCTTCCGCGGCTACCACACCGACCTGGCCGCCCGGTACCGCCAACAACTCGTCTCCGTCGGCCGCTCCCCCGCCCCACCGGAGGTGGCGGACGCCTTCGGCGTACCGGACGGCACCGAACTGCTCTGCCGCCGCCACCTGGTGCGGACCGAGGACTCCCCGGTCGAGGTCGGGGCCTCCTGGTTCCTACCCGCGGACACCGCCGGCACCACCCTGGAGCGCGCCGAGGCCTTCGGCCGCCCCCTCTACCAGGAGGCCGAGGAGGCCACCGGACGGCGGTACGCGACCGCCACCGACACGATCACCGCCCGCCAGCCCAGCCGGGAGGAGGCGGAAACCCTCCAGATCCGCCCCGACACCCCGGTCCTGCACCTGCTGCACGTGGCCTACGACGCCCACCGCAAACCCATCGAGGTAGCCCAGGCCACCTGGCCCGGCCCGGTAACCACCCTCACCGAGGAGTACAAGATCCCCGCCCCCACCCCAGACCCGGACCCCGACCCCGGCCTCGTCCTGGGCTGACCCTCCCGCAGCCCCCGCCCTGCCCGCCCTGCCCGTCGATCTTGCACTTTCTGTCGCCGCATAAGCCGCAGAACATCCCATATCGGCGACCAAAAGTGCAAGATCGACGGGCGGGGGCGCGGTGGGACAGGGGCGCGGCGGGGCACGCGGGGTGCGGGTGGGAGGGGGTCAGAGGTGGATGCCGAGGAGGGCGTCCAGGGTGGTGGCGAAGAGGGCGGGGGCGGTGGGGTCGGCGGAGGGGTCCGCCGGGGCGGCCAGGGTCCGGTCGGCCCACTCGTCGGCCAGTCGGAGGGCACCGGGCGAGTCGAGGTCGTCGGTGAGGCGGTCGCGTACGGCTGCCAAGAAGGCCTCCCCGGACGGGCCGGCGGGTGCGGCGGCGGCCTGCCGCCAACGGTCCAGGCGCTGGTAGGCGGTGGTCAGCAGGTCATCGGTCCACGACCGGTCGGCCCGGTAGTGGCCGGACAGCAACGCCAGGCGTACCGCCATCGGGTCCACCTTGTCGGCGCGCAGCCGGGAGACGAAGACCAGGTTGCCCAGCGACTTGGACATCTTCTCGCCGTCCAGGCCGATCATGCCGGCGTGCACGTAGTGCCGGGCGAAGGGCGCCGCCGCGGTCAGCCGCTCGGCGTGCGCGGCGGAACACTCGTGGTGCGGGAAGATCAGGTCGTTGCCGCCGCCCTGCACGTCGACGGTGTTGCCGAGCAGCGCCAGGGCGATCACGGTGCACTCGATGTGCCAGCCCGGCCGACCCTGGCCCAGGTCCCCGCCGGGCCAGGAGGGTTCGCCCTCGCGGGCCCCCCGCCACAGCAGCGGGTCCAGGGGGTCGCGCTTGCCGGCCCGGTCGGGGTCGCCGCCGCGCTCCGGGAAGAGTTCCAGCATCTCGGCCCGGGACAGGTTGGACTCGTAGCCGAACCGGGGGGCGGCCGTGATGTCGAAGTAGACGTCGCCGGTGCCGTCCTCCAGCGTGTACGCGGCGTCGTCCTTGAGCAGTTCCAGCACCTTCTCGGCGATCTCCGGGATCGACTCGACCGCACCGACGTAGTGCGCCGGTGGGATGATCCGCAGCGCCTCCATGTCCTCCCGGAACAGGGCGGTCTCCCGCATGGCCAGGACCTTCCAGTCCTCGCCGTCCCGCTCGGCGCGTTCCAGCAGGGGGTCGTCGATGTCGGTGACGTTCTGCACGTACCGCACCTCGTGGCCGGCGTCCCGCCACATCCGCTGCACCAGGTCGAACGTGATCATGGTGGCGGCGTGGCCCAGGTGGGTGGCGTCGTACGGGGTGATGCCGCAGACGTACATGGTCGCCGGGCCCGACGGTTCGGTCGGGTGCACGGCCTGCCGAGCCGTGTCGTACAACCTCAGCGCCCTGCTCCTGCCCGGCAAACGCGGCACCTCGTGCCCCACCCAAGACTCCATGACCGTCAGCCTAACCAGACCGGAGTCCCGCCCACGTCCAGCCGGGGGTGATCAACACCTCAGCTCACAGCGGGGGCCACGGCACCGCCGGCCAGTCCCGGGAGGGCTGCGGAAAACGACCGTGCCGGCACAGTCGGTCGACCCGGGCCGCCAGTTCGGCGATCTCACTGAGGGTGAGGTGTTCGGCGAGTTCGGCGCCGAGGGGGCCACGTAGTTGACCGGCCAGCCGATCGAGCACCTCGACGGCGTCCGCCGGCAGGGACCGCCCGGCCCAGCCCCAGAGCACCGTACGCAGCTTCTCCTCGACGTGGAAGCTGACCCCGTGGTCGACCCCGTAGATCCGGTCCTCGGGACCGACCAGGACGTGCCCGCCCTTACGGTCCGCGTTGTTGATCACCGCGTCGAGGACGGCCAGCCGGGCCAGCCGGGGGTCGTCGGCGTGGGCCAGGGCGTACGGGGTGCCGTCGTCGTCACGGGCCGCGGCGACCGGGATCCACCGGGGTGGTACGGCGTCGGCCGGCACGAACCCGACCAGGGGTTCGACCTCGTCGGGTTCGTCGATCCACAGCTGACAGGAACCCGGCCCGAAGGGCCCGTCCCGCAGCACGGTCGGCGGCACCAGATCCCAGCCGGTGGCCGCCGACACCAGGTAGGCGGCGACCTCCCGGCCGGCCAGGGTCCCGTCCGGGAAGTCCCACAACGGACGCTCGCCGCGCACCGGCTTGTACACGCAGCGCGCGGTGACGTCGTCGAGACTGAGCACGGCCCGCAGGGTGGTGTTGGAGGCGTCGACCAGTCGCCCTTCGACGGTCAGTTCACCGTCGCGCAGCAGACGCAACGCGGCGCCACCGTCCTGTCGGGGGGTCACGCCGGACGAGGTCACCGGTGATAGCCGTTGTTTCGGGGGCAGAGATGGCCCGCCGGGTCGAGCGGCTGGCCGCAGAGGGGGCAGGGTGGACGACCGGCGTTGACCACCCGCCGGGCCCGTTCGATGAACTCGCGGGTCGCCTCCGGGGTCAGCCGCACCCGGAGCCGGTCGAGGTCCTCGTCGGGCTCGACGTCCTCCGGCTCGTCCTCCTCGGACTCCCCCAACTCCGCCTCGGCCTCGGGTTCACCGACCGCGATCGCCTCGATCACCACGGTGGCGGTGTCCGCGTCGAAGGCGAGACCCAGGGTGCCGACCCGGAACTCCTCGTCGACCGGGGTCTCCAGCGGCTCGTTGTCGCCGATCGAGGCCGGCGCCTCGGGTAGCTCCACCCCGAACCGGCGCTGCGCCTCGGTGAGCAGCTCCTCCAACTTCTCGGCCAGCAGGGAGACCTGGACCTTCTCCAACGCGACGCTGACCAGCCGGCCGCCGCCGCGCGCCTGGAGGAAGAACGTGCGCTCCCCCGGCGGCCCGACGGTCCCGGCGACGAACCGCTCCGGCGGCTCGAAGGCGTGCACCTGGTGCGTCATACCCACGACCCTATCCGGCGGCCCCAGGCACCGCGCACCCCACCGACCCGATTTCCGGTACGCTCCCCGACCCGCCTGGCGGCCCGTCCGCCGCCCCGGTTCCTCGGCCGGTCACCGGGGCGGGGCGGGCGGTTCACCGGCCGCCTCCGGCGCCACCGCCGACCGCGGCGTCCGAGTCGGTGGGTCGGCTGGTCCGCCGACGCCGCTTACGCTGCGGCGGGACCAGCCCGGCCAGGTCTCCGCCGACATCGTTGAGGCGCAGCAGGAAGGGGCGCAGCGGGGTGTACCGGATCGCGGTCACCGACGCCGGGTCCACCACGATCCGCTGAAAGAAATCCAGGTGTACGCCGAGAGCGTCCGCCACGATCGCCTTGATCACATCGCCGTGGCTACACGCCAACCAGACCGCCTCGGGGCCGTGCTCGGCGGTCACCCGGGCGTCCCAGTCGCGTACCGTGGCGACGGCGCGAGCCGCCATCTGGGCCATCGCCTCCCCCTGCGGGAAGACCGCCGCGCTGGGATGCTGCTGCACCACCGGCCAGAGCGGCTCCTTGGCCAGCTTCTTCAGCGGCTGTCCCTCCCAGGTGCCGTACCCGCACTCGATGAGCCCTTCCTCGAGCACCGGCGAGACCTGCGGCAGGGCCAGTTCCAGGGTGCGCCGGCAGCGGACCAGGGGGCTGCTCACCACGGCCGCCAGGGGCAGTGCGCGAAGCCGCTCACCCACCGCAGTGGCCTGAGCCTGACCGGTCTCGTCGAGATCGACCGGTTGGCGGCCGGCCAGTCCACCATCGGCGTTCGCGGTGGTGCGTCCGTGCCGCAGAAGCAGAAGTGTCGCCACGTACCCCACCCTAGGCCGCCGACGCTCACCGGTGGTCTCCCACACCGTCGGCACCATTGGCACCGCCGTACCCGGTCAGGTCGCTCGTGGGTTTCCCGCGCCGGTCGTACCGTCCGGGGGGGTTTGAGCCCTGTCCACCTGACTGCGAGGTTGCCGGGTTTGGGGCCCTGGTATCGGGTGGACCGTTCGGGCGTGGTGCCGGATTCGTCGGGTCGGCTCGGCGGAATGCCGGGCGGGTGCCCGGCGTTGAAATCGGTGGCCGAGCAAGTAGGGCCACGCAAGCGGCAGCGGTCACCGCACCCCATGCGGTACCTTCCCCTCGCCGCCGCCGGTGACCGCCCGCCCTATCTCGGCCGCGAGCGCCTACGACCTGCGGGAATGACCCGCCCCGGCAGGTCGTTGCACCTGATCCGGTGCCGCGAAGACCCCTTGGTCCGCCGCCGGAGATCCCGCTGTCCTGCTCTGTGCGCCATGACGGCGCTGGTGTCGCCCGCCGATCCCCCTTCGCGTCGGCGACGCCCGACCCCCGAATGGAGCTTCGCCATGAACACCATGCTGCGTAAGAGCGTCCTGGCCCTCGCCGGTTTGACCGTCGCCGGTGGCCTGGCCGCCGGCCCGCTCAATTACGGCACCGCCGACACCACCGACCCGACCCCGACCACCGCCACCACGGCCACGGCCACGGCCGCGCAGGCGGAGAAGCCCGACACCACCGAGCTGATCCCGCACGGTGTGCAGGGCGCCCAGTCGCGGATCGACCTGGACGACGAGCAGGTCGCCAACACCAAGGCGATCATCGCCGCCACCAAGAAGAACGGCATGGACGAACGTGCCGCCGTCGTGTCGATCGCCACCGCCCTGCAGGAGTCGAAGCTGGAGAACCTGGGCCACCTCGGTGACCGCAACGACCACGACTCCCAGGGCCTGTTCCAGCAGCGCCCCTCCAGCGGCTGGGGCACGGTCGAGCAGATCACCGACCCCGAGTACTCCAC